>JBEKZW010000018.1:0-41353 GCA_049509475.1 Sedimentisphaerales bacterium | reverse complement strand
CATCGACGCGATGGACTCCGTCAGGTTCCGCACGAACAAGGAGCTTGACTGCTATGTGGCCAATCCTTCGAAAATCCGCAATTTTGTTACCGATTCGCTCGACCAGAGCAGGGCAGAGGAATCCGACCGGCTCAGGCACAGCATCGATGCCACTGCCGCCGAACTTGCCGAGGCAGGGCACGAGTTACAGGCGGAAGTCCTCAAGGCAGGCCATGCCGCTGGCGATGACGGCCCTGTTGTGCGATTAGTCAATCTTATAATCGATACGGCCGTTAACATGCGAGCAAGCGATATTCACATTGAACCGATGGCCGACAGGGTGCGAGTCAGGTATCGGCTCGACGGTGTTTGCTTCGAAAAGGATAACATTCCCAAGAATATGCAGGCGCCGCTAATGACGCGCCTCAAGATTCTTTCCGGCATGAACATCGCCGAAAAACGTATTCCGCAGGACGGTCGTATAAAACGCACCATAGGCAACCAGGACGTTGACTTTCGTGTATCCGCACTGCCTGGCAATCACGGCGAAAGCGTCGTGCTTCGTATTCTGCGCCCCGACGCGGTAAATATCGGCATTAAGGCACTCGGCTTCGAATCGGACGATTACGACCGTTTCCAGAAAATCATAAGAAGGCCCAATGGCATATTCCTTGTAACAGGGCCTACCGGCAGCGGTAAAACAACAACGCTCTACGCCGCTTTGCAGGAGTTGAACAAGCCCGACAAGAAAATCATTACCGCTGAAGACCCCATTGAATACAGCTTCGCAGGGATGAACCAGTGTCAGGTCAGGGAGGACATCGGCCTGTCATTCGATAAAATCCTAAGGGCAATGCTAAGACAAGCGCCGAACATAATTCTCGTCGGTGAAATTCGTGATGGCATCGTCGCTGACGTCGCAATCCAGGCCGCACTTACCGGTCACCTCGTCTTTAGCACACTTCACACCAACGATGCCCCAAGCGCTATAACGCGTCTGGTCGATATGGGCGTTAAACCGTTCCTTGTCGCAAGCTCAATTCAGGCCATTATGGCCCAGCGACTGGTTCGGGTAATATGCAAGAACTGCAAAACCGTCGATAAGGACCCAGACCCCCAGTACCTTCGCCTGCTCAATATTACGCCAGAGGACCTGAAGACGAATTCGATTTACAAGGGTGCAGGTTGCAGCCAGTGCAGTGGAATAGGTTATAAAGGGCGTAAAGGCATATTTGAAATGGTCGAACTTAATAATGAAATCAGGGAGCTGGCGTTCTCTAAGGCGCCTATCGGCGAACTGCGAAAGGCCTGTATTGCCGGCGGCATGAGGACCCTTATGGAAGACGGCAAACTCAAGATATTTAAAGGAGTTACCACGCCTTCGGAAATCGCATCTATAGCACAGATGGAGGGCGTGGTCACTTGATATATCCGTATTTTTTTGAGGAATTGTTAAATGGCAACAGTAAATATTGACCGCCTGCTTCAGGCCTGTGTCACTATGGGTGGCTCAGACATTCATATCGCTGTCGGCCGACCGCCTGTTTTGAGGATAGATGGCCGGCTGCGCTCGCTGGAAACAAAAGTTCTTGAGCCGGACGACACCTTTGCCCTGATGAAGAGCATCACCCCTGAACGAAACCAGCAGGAATTTCAGGAAGAAGGCGGTACCGACTTCGGTTTTGCGTATGGCGAGCAGTGCCGATTCCGTGTCTCCGTGTTTAAACAGAAAGGCAACGTCGGCATCGTTCTGCGTCTGATTCCATCCAAGATTTTGAGTTTCGATGAAATTGGTCTGCCGAAGATATGTGCCGCTCTTTGCCGCAGACCGAGGGGGCTTTTTCTTGTTACAGGGCCGACCGGAAGCGGTAAAACAACCACGCTGGCGACGATGGTCAATTACATCAATGAAACTATTGACCGCCATATCGTTACCGTGGAAGAACCTATCGAATACTACCACAACCACAAAAAGTCCATCATTAACCAACGCGAAGTTGGAATAGATGTCCCCAGTTTTTCCGAGGCGCTTCGTCGCGTTTTAAGACAGGACCCCGACGTAATCCTCGTCGGTGAATTGCGAGACCTTGAGACAATCGAGGCCGCTGTTCGCGCGGCGGAAACTGGACACTTGGTTTTCAGTACCCTCCACACAACCAGCGCCGCAGGTACCATCACCAGAATTATTGACGTATTTCCTGTTAACCAACAGGAGCAAATCCGCATTCAGTTAAGCAGTAACCTGATTGCCGTTCTGAGTCAGGCACTTTGTCCGTTATCAACGGGCAAAGGCCGAATTGCGGCTTATGAATTTCTGGTAGTGACGCCTGCTATTGCGAATCTTATCCGCGAAAACAAGACCTATCGTATTGATTCCAGCATCCAGACCGGCAGAAAACTTGGTATGCAGCTTCTCGATGACCATTTGTGGCAACTATATGAATCGGGTAAGATTGTGATGGCTGAAATGCTTGATAAGGCACGGGCGCCCGGTGCGTTACATGATAAGGCAATGGCACGCCTCAAGACCCTCAAGCCGCACGAGAGACCTCCGGAAGAAGAAGAGGATCTTGGGCCTATCCTGCGAACATAATATCTTGTGGTTTATGGTTTTACGGCGGTTTTGTAATATATAACATAGCCGACGGCAATTTCATGGAGGGCGCACCCGTTAATTGGGTTATTTTGAGCGAGGCAAGAGGCATAAATTAGGTTTGCGAGATGTGATTTTTAGGACAAAGACAAAGTTTATGGGACTCAAAAAGTCTCATTAACCGTATGTCCAATTGCTAATTCCTTGACAGAACACAAATTATGAGCTTATAATAGAAGGTGTTGGCAAGACACAAGTAAGGAATGAGTTTATGGAAAAGATGCCGCCAATAGAACAATTACGAGGCAGACCCATTGGCCGAGTACTTATGAAGATGGGATTTCTAACCCGCGAAAAAATTCACCAGTGCCTCGAAATCCAGAAAAAGAGACAACAAGAAGGACATAAGGCCGTCCCGATAGGGGAAATTTTCGTTGAGCTTGGCCTTGTAGATGAGAGGCAGTTGCATATTGCTCTGGCTGCCCAGCGAGGAATGGAATTTGTAAATCTCGGCGAAATGGAGGTTCCGCCCAGCGCCCTGGAAAAACTCTCGTCCCAGATGGCCAAAACATATCGCGTTTTGCCTATTGAATTCAAGGCGGACACAAATGAATTAGTGGTAGCGGTTGACAAGGCGGACAGTTTCCGCGCCACAGACGACTTGAGTACATTGCTCGGTCTGAAAGTGACCGCGAAAATTGTTGACTCGAAGGCGCTTGATGCGGCTATTACAAAATACTATCAACAGAAGGATGAGGGAGAGGGAATAAACGAGCTTATCACTGAGATTCAGGAAGACGGCTTCCTTGCGGAATTCGAGGGGCGAAACCAGAGCATTGACCTCGATGAGCTGAAAGAGTTGTCGGAATCGAACCCGGTCAAAAAACTTCTTAACCTGGTGCTGATGCAGGCCATCAGGGACAAGGCATCTGACGTGCACTTTGAGCCGTTTGAAAACGAATATAAGATGCGATACCGAATCGATGGCGTCCTTTATGAGATGGTTCCTCCGCCCAAACATATCGCCGCTGCGCTTAGCTCCAGAATAAAAGTTATGGCCAACCTCGATATCGCGGAGCGGCGGCTGCCCCAGGACGGCCGAATTTCTCTTACCGTGCAGGGCAATCCCGTTGACCTCCGCGTAAGTGTTCTGCCCACGATGTTCGGTGAAAGCGTCGTGCTTCGTATCCTTGACCGCAGCCAGATGCAATTAGACCTTGAGAAACTCGGTCTTGGGGCGGATAACCTGGCTGTTATTCGCCAGCTTATTCACAAGCCCAACGGCATCATAATTGTTACCGGCCCGACGGGTTCCGGCAAGACCACGACACTCTACGCGGCTCTAAGCGAGCTTAATGACATCGAGACCAAGGTAATCACTACCGAGGACCCGATTGAATACGATATTGACGGCATCATTCAGGTGCAGATGAAGCCGGACATCGGGGTGACTTTTGCGAAATGTCTGCGTTCCATTCTTCGCCAGGACCCCGACGTTGTGATGGTCGGCGAAATCCGCGACCTTGAAACGGCGGAAATCGCCGCGCAAGCGTCACTGACCGGTCACATCGTTTTTACGACGCTGCATACTAACGACGCGCCGAGTTCCATCGCCCGACTTTTGGACCTTGGTATTGAGCCATTCCTTCTTACAGCGACCATCGAAGGCATTGTCGCGCAGCGGTTGGTGAGAAAAATATGCGAGCAATGCAAGACGCCGTTCCAGCCGACGGAAAGCCAGCTTATGGAACTTGGTCTTGCGCCGGATGAGGTCAAGGGTAAGTCGTTCTATTACGGCGCCGGCTGCAGCAGGTGCAACAATACCGGGTACAAAGGCCGAATAGGTCTTTTTGAAATAATGACGTTCAACGACGAGATATGCGAACTGATTATGAACCATGCCTCGACAAACGTTCTTCGGACCGCCAGCCAGAAGGCCGGCATGAGATTGCTTCGCGAGGCCGGCCTGTCGGCGATTTATAACGGCGTGACGACAATCGACGAGGTCGTAAAAGAAACAATGGCGGAAAGCGAGTAATTTATGAACCAGATATTCGCAGGAGGTATTTATGCCGCTCTTCAAATATGAAGCGCTCGATTCTCAGGGGGTCGCGATAAAAAATGAAATCGAGGCGTTAAGCCAGAAGGAGGCAGTCAGCAAAATACGGAATATGGGGTATTTCCCCACAAAGGTATTGTCCGCTGGTGCCGGGAAGAAAGCCGGCGCTGCCGCCGGGGCCATCGCAAAACCTAAAAAGAGGCGGGGGGCGGGCGGCAAGGTCAAAATAAAATACATAACCCAGTTCGCCAGACAGTTGTCCACGCTGCAGGACGCGGGTCTGCCTATCCTGAGGTCGCTGCGAATTCTTGAGGAGCAGCAAAAGGCAGGCACCTTCAAGCGTATCATCGGTTATGTCGCCGACGAAATCGAGGGAGGCGCAACTTTGTCTGAGGCGTTGAGCCGGTTTCCCCGATGTTTCGACCGCCTGATGGTGGGTATGGTTGCCGCCGGCGAGACAGGCGGCGTTCTTGACCTGATTTTGTCCCGCGTGGCCGACTTTATGGAAAAATCCCAGAAGATAAAATCCCGCGTCAAGGGCGCGATGATTTACCCGATAGTGGTTCTTAGCGCGGCCCTTACGATGCTTATGCTGCTGATGATATTTATCATCCCCAAATTCGAATCCGTATTGAGAGAGATGCTTGGAGAAGGGCAAATGCCCATGGTGACGCAAACCGTGCTCAAGATAGCGCAATGGCTTGCGAATGACTACGGCTGGGCCGTCATAGTAGGCGTGCCGTTTGCTTTCATTTTCCTGACCCGTATTATCCGCCGGTTCCGCGTCGGGCGATTCGTCCTCGACAGCATCAGAATCCGGATGCCGGTTATGGGTCAGTTGACGCGAAAAGTTGCCGTCACACGATGGACCAGAACGCTGGGCACTCTCATCGGGGCGGGCGTCCCCATCCTCGACGCGATTAATGTTACCAGCGAAACAGCTGGAAACGAAGTGTTTGCCAGAATGCTTCTCAACGTTCAGAACTCCATCCGGCAGGGCGATACCTTCGCGACGCCGCTGAAGCAGTCCAAAACGGTTGACCTGATAGTTTCGAACATGGTGGCCGTAGGCGAAGAAACGGGAGATTTGGATAAAATGCTTTTGAAAATCGCCGACAATTACGACGAGCAGGTTGACGTGCTCGTTGCTTCGATGATGCACCTGCTCGAACCGGTAATGATTGTCGGCCTCGGCGGCATCGTGCTGACTATCGTTATGTCGGTGTTCGCACCGATGGTGAAAATTATTACCACTCTCGATGTTGGCTGATAAAACCAAAAACTAATAACCGGCGTCATATCGAATATTAAAGGAGAAGACAAATGAAACGGCTTAGCAGCAACCAGCACAGCGGGCACGGCTTCACCATTATTGAGCTTCTCACGGTGATGAGCATCATTATTATCCTTATCGGCCTGCTTGTCCCTTCGCTGAATCGCGTCAGGCGATACTCGTTGGACGTCAAGCAAAAGGCGCAGTTCCACAGTATTGCCATCGCGCTTGATTTGTTCAGCGCCGAGTTCGACGGCTACCCGAATTCCGACGCGATGGACGACCAGGCCACGCCCCAGAACTATTGCGGCGCGATGAAACTGACCGAGGCGCTGTTAGGTCAGGACCTCAAGGGTTTTAATCCCCTGTCCCGCTTCAGACGCACCGGATTCGGCCATGCGGATCTCACAGGACCTTCTCCGGATATGCCATACCCGGCCTTAAATTACCCCGATGCGACAACCTATGACAACAACGTCAGGTCCCGAAAGATGTACCTTCAGCTTGATAAAGCAAACCCCTGTCTTATTAAAGACATCTACAGTGATACAGCCATCAGTACCGCCGGCTTTACTAACCACGCCGGTTTTGACCCCTGCACTTATGTCTTATGCGATTCCTATAATCGCGCTACGAACAAAACCACGGGCAAAAAAATCGGTATGCCGATTCTCTACTATAAGGCGGATTCGACAAAAATGAAACACCCATGGCCGACTGACTCAGCTACGGTTATGCGCACCAACAACACTGCGGGTAACTATGTATACAACTTTTTGGACAACCAGGACCTTATTGATATGGGATTGCCCTGGAACAACATTTACGTCCATCCGCTGGCGTCAGGCGGCACGACGGACACAGGCGTAACTATTACGGATTGTCCCAAAAAGTTCTACGACATTACCCGTGACCCCATGGTTACCACAGGCGACAGGCCTGTCAGGGCCGACTCGTATATCCTGATGTCGGCGGGTTTTGACGGGGAATACGGCACAAAAGACGACATTTATAATTTTGGCGATTAAAAAAACTCAGCGAGGAGTGGTGATGAAAGGTTTTTGTTGTATTTGGTTTGTCTGCCTGGTTTGGTGTGTAACGCCGGCCTGTGCAGGCGTGGTAAGAAACGGGAGCTTTGAAATGGACGGCCCTATTTATCAAGTGACAGCGAATGCAAGGCCCAGATACTGGTGCGACGTGAATTATAATCCGTCCAAATTTTCGGCTTATGTCCTCGACGACTGGAAAACAGACGGCACATACTCCTTAACACTATATACCTATACGGCTTCGTTTCAGCAAAATGACGCCATTACGATTTCGCAATCAGTTTATCTAAAGAACGTTCAGCAGGTTGTTTTTGATGCTTATTTTTCTGCCAATAATGGCTGGCTCCCGGATATAGTTACGGCGCGCGTGCTTATAGATGGTAATGAGGTCTGGAATTCGGACGGCCTCACGTTTTCCGGCGGCCAGTTCGAAGGCGAAATCTCAATAGATGTAAACGAAAACCTCAAAGACGAAAATAATCATCTTTTATCACTGCAGTTGCGAGTTGATATAGCAACCCATGCTTTTGATCAGTATGTTGCACAGTGGGACAATATCAGGTTCAGCGGCTGCTCATCGCCCGGTGATTTTACGGGCGACTGCGTTGTTGATATAAACGACCTCGTTATTTTCGCGAACGGCTGGCTTAAAGGAGGCGCCACTGATTTGACCGGCGACGGCGCCACTAATTTTGCTGACTTTGCCGTATTCGCGAACTTCTGGGGGGCAACCGGCAACCTCAGTCCTACCCAGCCCCCAGAGAGCAATCTGTTAGATGCAGACCTCAATGATGACGGCATAGTTGATTATGGTGATATCCTTGTGTTCTCGGAGAACTGGCTTGGCGACGGCGGGCCCTGTGTCAGGGCAGACCTAAACAAGGACGGCGTTGTGGACTTTGCTGATTTCGCAATACTCGCTAATTCCTGGCACCAAACCGGCTCTTTATATGGCTGGTAATAAATTAAGGACAATGTAAAATGAATAATCGCAAGGCGTTTACACTCGTTGAACTGCTCACAAGCGTAATAATCATCGCCCTGTTGCTGGGCCTCCTCCTGCCTTCCATTAGTATGGTTCGCACAAAGTCCAAGGAGACCGCACAGAAGGCGCAGTTTGCGACAATCAGTATGGCGCTGGAGGCCTTCAAGCAGGATTACGGCGATTATCCGCCTTCAGGCGAATTTGAAGGCCTTAATACTACTACAGGTCTTCCTTACAACGGCGGCCAGAAACTCACAGAGGCCCTTCTCGGCTGGGACCTCGCTGGTTTTCATCCCAAAACCGCCTGGCGGCGGGATGGTTTGGATGCCTCAAGCGGCATTAGTACCTATGACCCGTGCAGGGCTGACCCTGACCCCACCAGGACACTTAGAGAAAGAAAAGGGCCTTATCTCGATGTCGCAAAGACGCCCGTCTTTCGACTCGGCACAAGCAACGCAGCAGCTAACGACGGACTTTACAACTCCGCCACAAACACAAATTTTGCGGCGGTCTTTAATTCAACAGTGCCAAATTACGTCATCTGCGACGTCTTCGGCGTCAAAAAGCTGACGATTCCCCACGGCACACAAAATGCAACCGCTACCGCGGGGACGCCCATTCTCTATTACAAAGCGGACACAAGTTACAAGACATTCACTTGTCTGCCTAGGAAGTGGCCAACCAGCATGTATAAATATACGGACAACATAGATTTGATTAATCTTGGCATTCTGCCTAATGCGACCAAAGCTCATACTCTTTCTACTAACGTTATGTATTTCTGTTACCCTGAATACAAGATTATGGACACAAGGGTTCCTTCTACTTCAAATGGCTCTTGGCCGAACAGACCCGATACTTTCATATTGATTTCCGCGGGAGCGGACCACGAGTTTGGGACAAACGACGATATCCTTAACTTCTAAAGCCGCTTTCGCCTTTGAGGAATAAAAGATGAAACCCGGCTCGCTCAAATCCGGCTTCACGCTCATCGAGATGCTTATGGTGGTGGCGATTATCGCCATACTTGTCTCGATGGTCGTCGGCGTCACCAAACGTATCGACGACCAGCGCAAGGAACGGCTCTGCCGCAGCACCATCGCAATCATCGGCAACGCCTTGGAGCAGTTCCGCGACTTCAGATACGAATACAAAAGTACTGACTATGCCGGTTTGACTTTCCCCCTCGATTGTAATGGCTATGACCCTATGACGAGTGCCTTTACATATAATCTCAGGGATACACTTCACAACGCTTTATATTCATCTAATTCACTCGATCCGCCTAATATAACCATTTCGCCAGTGGCACAGCACGACCCATCTTATTCGGGGTCTGAGGCATTGTATTACATCCTGAGCCAGGTCCCCGATTGCCGGACGACTCTTGAGAAAATAGACAAGTCGCTGCTGACAAACAAGGGCATCGATAAAGTTACAGATATTACTATCACCATTACATCCGCAACAATGACTATGACGAATCCTTTCACGAGAATAATCGACCCCTGGGGAAAAACACTGCGATACGACTACTATCCTGATTATAACGATTACACTGGCACATTAATACCTTACAAGGACTACAGGGACTCTGCCAAGCGGACTTTCCCTGTAATAACATCCGCCGGGCCGGACGGGAAATTTGATACGGCTGATGATATATCGAACGTGAAGTGAAATGAAAAATAAGACACAGATAAATACTGTTAGTATTAGACACGGATTAACACAGATTTACACTGTTGTTAAATCCATTTCTCTGTGTCCTCTGTGTGCTCTGTGGCCAAAAAACTCTGCGGCAAAAAGAAAAGGTGTGACACTTGTTGAGATGACGGTTGTCGTCGGGATAGCCGCGTTAATGGTCGGCCTGACTATCCCCTTGGCGAATATGCTCCTCAATTCTTTTGAATCAGAAAGCGGCGCAAAGTCGATAATCAGCTCCGCGATGGCCAGCGCACGCGCCATTGCCGCCAAAGAGCAGCGCTACGCCGGCATCCGTTTCCAAAAACGCTACGACCCCAATAACCCCGACCCGCTCAATGAATCGCAATATATAATTTTCATTGTTCAGGACCCGAATATGCCGGGCACATGGGGATTTGGGTTCCATGCTGTAGCAGGTATTCAGCCGGTTAAACTGCCCGACTCAATTGGTGTAATGGATTTGACAATAATTCTTGGCTCCGACCGTAACGAGCAAAATCCCGCCAATTCCAGCCCTCAATATAGTATAGATGTAGGCGGCGATAGCCTTATTGACACCTACACCGAAGTCAGCGATACCACCACATTTTCAATCATATTCTCGCCTACCGGTAAACTTGTAATCCACGGTGTCAGAGTTAGAAATCGAGACAGCATTGGTGATATCCCCAGCTTTGCTCCATTTAACAGCAACGATGACATCTTCAATAAAAAGTGGAAAGTCGATGCCGGGCTGGCTATGTTCTATCAGGATGACTACTACGGCTCAGGTAGTAATCCGGACCTTGGCATAGGCCCTGAACCAAGCCGAAATAATTTTGTCATTTACGACACAAAGAAGTTAAAGCAGACCGACGTAAATCATCGCTGGACGAATTATCTCAGTCAGTTGAAACGGATTTATATCAACCCATATACAGGGACGATTGTAAACGAAAAATGAATATAGACCGGAAGACAGAGGACTGAGGACAGAAGACAGAGAATGAACTTTGAACATCAAATAACGAGCGACGAGTCGCGAGCGACGAGACACGGTTTTTCCCTCACGGAGGTCCTTATTGCCGTCGGGATATTAGCCGTGGGGATGATGTTTATCGCCAGCGCTTTTCCCGTAAGTGTTTATTTTACGACTGTGGCCACCGAGCGCACCATCGCTCCGGTCGTCGCCGACGAGGCCTTTGCTAAATTACAAATACTTTGGCCTGTGATTCAGCCCGATTTTAACGGTATTGGTGTAACTGAACTATCATATCCTTCTACGCCTACGCCGACAACCGACCCCTATTCTAAAAAATACTGGTGGTCATTTCTTTACAACAAACTCGATCCCAACGAGGTTATGGTTTTTGTTTTTAGAAAAGCAGGTACGTCTTCGCTATACCGGGTCCGCACGTCAGATTCCGATCCGACACTTACGACAAGTAACTACCCGACGCTGATTTCCGTCAGCGTTTCCGCCTCGCCGAGCGGCAGGCTGGATGAGCTTATGATTAACGACCTGGTTCCAGGCGACGGCATCGATGAAACGAGCTTTATCAACGGCGGGTACACCATTGTGGACACTGGCTCCGGCCGGATGTATCGCGTCTTCGAAAGATATTACGCTTACCCCAATGTGATTCGGCTGGATAAAGACTGGATTGGCACATTGCCAGTGGCGCCTGCTTCTACCTTAGTCTGGGTTACTTCGCCGCCGGTTAGCAGCGGCCGTTATCCATGTATCGGCGTCTATCAAAAAACTATGCGGTTCTGATTTTGCTTATGAACGAGATACGAAATACTAAATACGAGTCACGAGTCACGAGCCACGGGCCACGATTCGGTTTCACCCTCGTCGAGCTTGTCGTCGCCATTGGTATAATGGCGGTGGTCATTCTCTTTGCCGGCAACGTATTCAAGACCAGTATCAGCTCATATCGCATCGCTGCCGCCCAGGCCGAGATTATGCAAAAATTCCGCGCAATCACCGACCAATTAAACAACGACTTCAGGGGCCTGCGCAAAGATGCCCCGCTGTTTATATGGTTTCAAATTGATCCCAATAATAATCGCTTCGACCAGATTATGTTTTTCGCCGACGGCGATTTCCAGTCCACGCAAATCTATAACGTAAACACAAGTCCGGGCCCTTATAGTGGGTACATAGTCCCTCAACCTTCCGGAAGTCCGGTTGTGTCTAATCTGGCGCGCATCTACTATAGTCAGGCCCGAAGCATAGACCCGCTTAGTAATCTATTTAATGACCCCTACAATCTCATACCGGCCAACCGTATTTTATCGAGGCGCCAGCACCTTTTTATTGCCAATCCAAGTTCCGGCTCGCAGTATGTGCAGTTTCCCACTTTCGACAGTAGTGGTTCCCTCTTTGTGGACCCCATCCAAAACAACTGGTTGGAGCACGATACGAATTCGCTTTCGCAGTGGCAGGCCGCGACGCAGAGCAGCACAAACGTAAACAATATAATTACCGGCTGTTTCGGCACCGACGCTTATTACAGCAATAACCGTCCTGATGTAAATCTTACGGACGCCAGCACTCTGCATTTGCTGATGGCCCAGAAGGTCGGCAATTTTTCCGTTCAATGGGGTTATTATCATTTGGATACATCAGTGCCGCCAAACAGATATGTTTACTGGTGGCCATCGAACGACCCTGATGGCAGTGGCGACATTACCGACAGCGACTTTATTAAGATGATGAATGTCAACGGTTTGTCTGCACCAGCATTCGGTGTGTGTTTCAACGTTGCCGCTCCTTCGGTATCCGGCTGGTTTACTCCCAACAATGTCGCAGGTCCCTATTTTACCGGCACACCCGGCTTTTACCCGGTTGCATTGAAATTTACCTTCACGCTTTACGATTCGAGAGGCGTGTTCAAGGATGGCCAAACATTTACCCATATCGTTTATCTCGGTGACTGATATGACAAGGAAGACAATTAAAAATCCGAAATCCGAAATCCGAAATCCGAAATTTGCGGCGGAACGCCGGGGTTCGGCTATTATTCTCGCCATTGTTCTTACAACCCTGCTGGCAATGCTCGGCATTCTGTTTCTACTGTCTTCCCGCGTCGATTCGGTGGCCACCTCAGCCGTCGGTGATAACGAAAGCCTCAAATTAGCCGTAGATTCAGTAGTCGCGAAAATTTCACAGGTGCTTGCGAGCAATGTTCCAGGCGACCCTTGTGTCCCACAAGAATATTACGATTACCCAGACCCATGTTCCAACATTGATTCGTGGCTGGCCTGTCTTGAGCCATATAATTCCGGCGCCGGCTATCGATGGAGGCACGTAACGGATCTTTATAACGCATTTTGGTCCTCGCCGGCCTCGCGAGATATTCCGGCTAACATTATTCCCGAGTATCAACCCTCCGTTGCCTCCGGCAATTTCGCAGATGCCGACGGTGATGGCGTGAGCGATTCGATTTGGGTTGTTATCCCGGACGTAAACTCAAGCAAGGGAAAACCCATTTACGCCGCGGTTCGCATCATCGACAACGGCGGCATGCTCAATATAAACACCGGTGACATATTTAACCCAGCCGCCTCCGTTGGCTCAAGTCAGTCGGATATCAACCTTATGGCCCTGTCCTGGCGGCCGAATAATCCGTTGTTCCCCTATAATCCCGCTGCTGAGAATGTCCTTCTCCTGGCGAGAAACCCTTCTGGTCTTGCCAATTATGAGAATAATGTTACCTGGCAACACGGTCTTCCTAATGGCGCTTATACACCCTTTGATATCTCCGACGAGCTTGAACTTCGTTATAGATTCCTCGTCAATCAAGAGGACATCGATACCCGCGCAGAGGTTCTCCCTTGGTGGGAATTGCGAACGACATCTAACTTAAGAAGACCAGCGGATTCCGGAGAACTTGACAAGTGGTTTATTAATGCTTCTCCAGATACGGCTTTTGATGTTAATTATGCTTATCGCCATCTCGCCACGACTTATAATATGGACCGGATTATCAATCCCGCAGGCATTAAAATGTTCAATATCAACACAGTTTCTTCTGTCCCTGACATAAATATAGTTCGCAATACCCTCCGCGCAGCCCTCGACCCGAATATATATGACGCGAACCAGATTGCCGTAAATCTCATCGATTACCTTGACGTAGATTCAAATGTTACCTTCTTCCAAGATACCGATAACGGCAAAAATTATTATGGTTTTGAGACGCCCTGCATTTACATTTCAGAAATTGCCGAGAATTTTTATCAGCCGGACAGCAACAATCCAAATAATATATTCCGTTCTTTTGCGATAGAACTTTTCAAACCCTATTGGGAAGATGACGAGCCAAACGGTTGGCAAATCGTTACTACGGATAAAGAGTTCGGTGGGGCAGTTTATACTGCGCCAATATCTTGGTCCGGCTCAAGACGTTTCCATGTACTAACAAATATCGATCCGCAAGCACCTATCTCAGTAAATTTTAATGAGCTTCCCGGGCCAAACAGCTTCCCTGAACCAAACCGCGTGCCGCAGGAGTTTGCCGACATAAATTTCGGCAGTAATACCACCATATATCTCCAGCGGAACGTAAATGGTTTCTGGCTTACAGTTGATTGGGTTACGGTGCCCGATGCCGATGCAAATGGCTGGCTGAAGCCGAATACAGTTGGCGACGCAACACACAGTTTTGAAAGAGATATAACCCCTCACAGGTGCATAAGAAAAGTATGGTCCCCGACAATGTCCCCTTCACCTACTCTTGGCGGGATGAATAACTTCACAACCGGAGGAGCGCTTATTCAGGCACATCCGGCGAATAAGCCGTTTACAAATATCGGCGAAATTGGCCAGCTCTTCCGAACAGATGCCTATATTACCGGGCCGAATAATACAGAAGCGGATGTTCGTCTCAATCTCGCTGAGCCAAACCTCCAGAATCTTTTCAATTACCTGACCGTGATGGACCCGACACTGCACACTATCGATCCTTGTGGAATCGAGACCCGAATCAAAGGCAGAGTCAATATCAATACCGCGCCGTGGTTTGTCCTGGCGCAATTGCCCTGGCTATCTTACCATACCCCGAATTATGACCTTGCCCGCTCAATCGTTGCCTACCGTGATAAGACAACAGGGCCAGACGGTTTTGACTATTCAGGCCGTTCAGGCCCCTATGGTTTTAGAAATATCGGCGAACTTATGAACGTCAGCATTGACACCAACATTTTGGGCAGGATGGGTTATTACATAGGCAATGGTAGTGCGATTCCCACTACTTTGATGACGCCGACGGATGGCGTGGGTGACGCCTTAGAGGAACGGGACGTTATTTTCGACCGCATCAGCAATCTTGTAACCGTTCGCAGCGACGTCTTTACGGCCTATATCCTCGTCCGCATCGGCGCTGACGGCCCGCAAAAACGCGTCATCGCCATTTTCGATAGAAGCGGCGTTACGCCAACAGCAGGGGGCTATACGGGAAAAGTAAAGGTGATTGCGATACAGCAGGTGCCAGACCCAAGGTAATCCATTGCGGATTGCAGATTTCGGATTGCGGATTTTAAATTGTTGAACTACCGCGATTTCTTAACGGTATTCAGTGAAGCTACGACTATTGCGACAAGTTCGTTTGCCTCACGCAGCATTCCTGAAATACGCTCTTGTGCCACCATTCCCGCTTCAATCAACATTTCAATCCAGTAAACGGATTCATCCGCTTCTTCTTCGACGATTCCCAATTTAGCTGCAAACTCCGCTTTTGACCTGGCGCGACAGGCCGCACGATAGTTGGCCCCGACCGATGTCGCACAATTAACTAATTGATTTCCAATTGTATTAGCCGAACGAGTTCGCGGAAGCTGGTCAACAAGCTTAATTACGGAAAGTCCGAATGCCTTTGTTCTGTGTTTCAATTCTTCGGGTGTCATTTATAAATCCTTTCCAACTCCAAATCTGCAATTGATTAAATTCCCCATCGACTCCGAATACAAATCCGCAATCTGCAATCCGAAATCCGAAATTTGTCGCTTCGGCAATTGGCAATCACTTTAGTATTGCCAGCATCTCTGAGTAAACCTTTTTATTTGCCCCGACCGTTGCGAGTTCTTCGCCCGCGTAATTGTCGAGGTTCATCGGGAAAAGCTTATTACCATACCAATCGCTGACGATTGCGCCGGCGGATTCGGCTATCAATACCCCCGCGGCGACGTCCCAGATTTTCGGCCTGACGAATACTACCCCAATCAAACTGCCCTTTGCCAGATACGCTAATTGCAGACACGAACTGCCTAATGTTCGGGACCTCGCCTTTTCCATAAACGCGATTACCCATTTTGGCACGCCGTTATCGAAGAAACTGTCGGTGCCGATACTGGAGAAGTTGTCGAAGCCGTCATCGCCGGCGCTGATTCGTCTGTTATTGAGTCGGGCCTCGCCGCCTTGTACGGCCGTGAACATCGAATCCGTCGCCGGCTCATAAATCACTCCCACCACCGGCTCACCTTCGTATATCGCCGCCACGGAAACCGTAAACAGCAGCATTCCTTTTGCGAAGTTGGTCGTTCCGTCTATCGGGTCGATTACCCACCAGACCTTTTTGCTGCCCCTCGGCGGCTGTTTGAGCATCTCGCCTTTCGGGCCTTCCTCGCCGATAAATCCATCATCAGGATATGTTTCCTTTATCCGGTCGATGATGATTTGCTGGCAAATCGTGTCCGCTTGTGTTACGAGCTGGTCCGGGCCTTTGACCGACACCTTGATATAGCCCGATTCCTCCATTGCCCTTTGACCCGCCAGCCGGGCCGCAACCTCCGCGGTTTCCAGCATCCTGCTCAAATCTTTCTGCTCTAATGCCATATACGCCTTTCTTATCCTATGTTACTTTTCGATACCTGTCATTCCGGGCTTGACCCGGAATCCAGATTTTCAAAAACTGGATTCCCGCTTCCGCGGGAATGACACTGAACCTTGACGTAATATCAAAGCGCCGGTATTGTAACGCCCTTATGGAATCAGACCAACAACCAATCTCAAAGAAGTTTTTTTCTCGCGCGACCGCCAATCAGCGGCTGATTGCGGCCGGTATCTTTCTTGTCATCGCGGGCGGTTTTTCACTTGGCTGGCTGATGGGGCAATTTCATTTCACTCTATATCCTTTTCCCTGCGGTTTTAAGCAGCGTTACAACCTGCCTTGCCCGACCTGCGGTATGACCACGGCCGTCATAGCTTTTTCTCACGGGCATATCATCGACGCTTTTTCCACCCAGCCCGCCGCGGGATTTTTGTGCTGTATATCGGCTGTAATCGCATTTTTTGCTTTTATTGTCGCTGTATTTGGGGTATATTCATCACCAATTGAGCGGCGGCTTGTGTCGCTGAAACTGCGATACATTTTCGCCGCGTTGTTATTGATTTTTGCCGCCGGCTGGGCTTTAACCCTCGCCAGGGCAATAGCACAGAACAGCGGCAATTAAGACGCTGGGGTAAAGTGAAACCGAAAAAGGAAAAATCTGGTATCATACGCTCGTTTTGGCAGGCCCTATTGGTTTGCGCGGGCCTGCCGGTGGTACTGTTTTACGCCGGATGTTCCCCTGGAATTATCGGCGTCATCGGTACCCCGACTTCCTCCGAAGAGGTAGAGGGCTCGGCTGAATATGACCTCTCCAAAAATAAAACCCAGAAAATTCTCATCTTCGTTGACCAGCCCGCTTCTTTCAGCGCGTATGCCAACCTGCGGTTTTACCTGACCGATACGATTGATAAAATGCTCCAGGAAAAGGCCAGGATGAAGCCGGCGCAGATAATCGATTATAAATTGCTCGCCGATTTGCGGGCAAATACGCCCGATTTTTATACCCTTTTGCCGACACAGGTCGGACGCCAACTCGACGCTAATCTCGTTCTGGTCGTTACAATAGTCGATTGCAAAATTAGCAACATATCCGAAGGCGGATACGTCAGCGGCTCGCTCGACGCGCAGGCATCTCTTTACAGCGTCTCATCAGGCGAAAAACTCTGGCCGACAACCGAACAATCAAGGCTGATTGGAGTCGGTTTCGAGTCAGAGCGGCGGGGCCGGGATGCCGCCATGGTGCGTCTCTCTGTCGCCGCCGCTCACTGTGTTACAAGATATCTTTATAATTGTCCCAAGGCCGGTTTCAAAATATCGGATGAACGAACCGCTTCAGGGTGGTGAAACTCATAAACTTATTTTTATCTGAAACTTTTTTATAAAGGATGACTCAATGATAAAGGTTCTAATTACAGACAAACTCGCAAAGGAGGGCATCAACCTGCTTAAAACAATGTCCGACGTCGAAGTAACCGTCAAGACCGGTATAAGCGAAGACGAATTGGCAGGTATAATCGGCAGCTACGACGGCCTGATTATCCGCAGCGCAACGAAAGTTACCGCCAAGGTACTTGCCAACCCCGGCAGATTCAAGGCCGTCGCCCGCGCAGGCGTCGGTATCGATAACGTTGACGTAAAAGAGGCGACACGCAAGGGCGTCCTGGTTATGAATACGCCCGGCGGCAACACCCTAAGCGCAGCCGAGCATACTATGGCACTAATGCTTGCGATGAGCAGGCACATTGTCCCTGCCTGCAATTCACTTAAGGGAGGCGCCTGGGACAGAAAACAATACGAGGGTAACCAGCTCAATAATAAAACGCTCGGCATAATAGGCCTGGGCAGGATTGGTATGGCCGTCGCCAAAATGGCCAACGGTTTCGATATGAAGATTCTCGGCTATGACCCGCTTGCCGTTCCGCCGGAAGCCGAAAAGCTGGGCGTCGAAATCACAGACAATCTCGAAAGAATCTTCAAAGAGGCGGATTACATCACCGTCCACGTCCCAAAGAACGAGCAGACGCTCAATATGATTAACACCGAGCAGTTTAAAATGATGAAGCCGACCGTTCGCTTAGTCAACTGCGCACGCGGCGGCATCATCAATGAAGACGCTCTTTACACGGCTCTGGCGGAAAAACGCATCGCCGGTGCAGCCCTCGACGTATTTCCCAAAGAGCCGCCGGAAAATACGAAGTTCAAAGATTATCCCGCCTGCCTTGTTACGCCTCACCTCGGTGCAAGCACCGAAGAGGCCCAAATCGAGGTTGCGGTCGAAGCCGCTCAAATCCTCGTGAACGCTTTGCGAGGCGATTCCATCAGGAACGCCCTCAACGCTCCTTCGACTGCCGGGGCTGTCCCGCCGCTGGTTTTGAAGTATGCCGAGCTTGCCCGGCGCATAGGCTCCGTTCTAAGCACTCTTGCTCCGGGGGTAATCAAACAGGTCCAGGTCGAATATCGCGGAGCTAT
The DNA here is from genome assembly GCA_049509475.1 of Sedimentisphaerales bacterium. Classification (GTDB taxonomy): domain Bacteria; phylum Planctomycetota; class Phycisphaerae; order Sedimentisphaerales; family Anaerobacaceae; genus Fen-1362. The sequence continues at coordinate 22,424 of JBEKZW010000018.1, read as the reverse complement.
CGCGGAGATGCCTCTCCAGGCTGTAACGCTCAATTTTGCCATCGGCCTGCTCCAGAAACATTTTGAGATGCCGCTGAATCTGGTAAATACACCGGTGCTGGCCAAGGAACGGGGGATAAGTATCGACGAAACCAAAAACCCGACGCCCAAAGATGTCGCTTCCAGTTTTTCCGCGAAAGTTGTCACCGACAAGGCTACTCGCACCATTACCGGCTCGGTCTTTGGTGAAAAACTGCTGCGTATCATCGAAATCGACGGCTTCAACGCCGAGATTACGCCGCAGGGCTCGGTCGTGATTATTTTCAACGAAGACCGTCCCGGCGTTATCGGCCATCTTGGCACGGTGTTGGGCAAGCACAAAATCAATATCGCCACTATGGGCGTCGGTCAGAAACTCGACCAGCAGAAAGCCGTCCTGGCTGTATCGCTCGATAAAGAGCCTGACGATGACACAATCAAAGACCTCAGCAAGCTCGACTTTGTTAATGAAATCCATGTTTGCAAGCTTGACTGATTTTACAGACATGGAAATGAAATACGAATCGGCAGCGATTCAACGGGTGTGTAAATGGCCGGCGAACTGATTATTACCGTTAGTGGTTTAAGAGGTATTGTCGGCGAAAACCTCACCCCGCAAGTCGCTGCCGATTATGGCCGCGCTTTTGGCTCATTCCTCCGCTCAAAATCTGCCGGCGCGGATAAATTGACCGTTTGTATGGGTCGGGACTCTCGGCCAAGCGGACAATCACTGGCTTCTGCCGTTACGTCCGGCTTGACCGCCGCAGGTATTGACGTAATCGACCTCGGTATTGTCACCACACCAACCGTCGGCATTATGGTTAAGCACCTTGCCTGTGCAGGAGGTATTGTCACCACCGCCTCGCACAATCCGCTCCCCTATAACGGCATCAAACTCCTGCTCGATAACGCAATGGCACCGCCTCCCGATGTAGCCGAACAGATTAAAAGCCGCTTCCTTAACAGGGATTTCATCTCCGCCGATTCGTTAAAGCCTGGTGTTGTCTCCGCAAATAACCAGGCCGACGATATTCATATCGCAAAGGTCCTCCGCATTGTTGACCAGAAGGCAATCGCAAAAAAACAATTCAAAGTCGTTCTCGACAGCGTGAATGGGGCAGGGGGGCGACCGGGCGTAAAACTCCTGACGGTTCTCGGCTGTAAAATCACTCCCGTGAATACCGAGCCTACCGGATTATTCGCACATCCGCCGGAACCGACAGCTGAAAATCTTGTTTCCCTTTGCGACGCCGTAAAAAACGCGCATGCCGATATAGGTTTCGCGCAGGACCCCGACGCCGACCGCCTCGCAATTGTCGATGAGACAGGCACATACATCGGCGAGGAATATACCCTGGCACTCGCCGCAAAACTTATCTTCAGCAAGCAAACCGGCAATGCAGCCGCCAACCTCTCAACTTCCCGTATGATTGACGATATAGCTCAGGCAGCAGGGGGGCGAGTCATCCGTACACCCGTAGGCGAAGCAAACGTCGCCTCCGCGATGATAAAAAATAACTGCGTTATCGGCGGCGAAGGCAACGGCGGCGTCATCGACCTCCGCATAGGCCCCATCCGCGACTCGCTCGTAGCTATGGCGTTTGTTCTTCAACTGCTCGCCGAAACAGGCAAAACCGTTAGTCAGCTCGTCGGCGAAATTCCACGCTACTATATGACCAAGCAAAAATTTCCCGCCGACAGGGAAAAAGTAAAATTCATTCTCGGCGAGGTCGGAAAACTGTTCCCCAACGCCAGGATTGACTCCGCGGACGGCTTCCGTTTCGATTTCCCCGAAGCATGGATTCACATCCGTTCAAGCAACACCGAACCGATTGTCCGCATCATTGCCGAAGCCAAAGATAAAGCCGCCGCATCAAAATACATCGATGCCGTTCTCAATATCGCCCAAAACCCCTCAAACGCCGGTTAGCTCCCATCTATTCTCTTTAATCCTGCTGAGTAGAAATTCCCCATGTAGCTTTTTACCCTTAAACGAAATCCGCTTTTGATTTTCGCCGCTCTGGATTAGATGGTATGTGCCGCAATCGGCTATCTTCACCCGGCCTTTGCCTTTGTTTACGCTGCCCTCGTAGCTCAAAAATTTAAGCGGATGGTCGAATATCTTCACCGCATCTATCGCCTCTTTTCTCCATCTTTCAGGAGGCAAAGCCAGCCGGTAAGTTTCCAGAATTCCGCCCGACTCCAGCATCAAATCCCAATGCGGCCGTTCCCCGTCTCTATCGTGCCGTTGTATCACAAATCTCAGCGGTTCAACCTTTCTCATCCAGCCCATTATATACTCCCTCACATTTACAAATCACCGCATTTTTCTTTTGCAATTAGCTCGCCAATCAGATACAATCACCGCCTTCTTGAATGTTGCTCTGCTGAACATTTCGCCTGCTCGGCAGCAGCGGATGGGGTCTTGAAAGGTAGTTAGGATTGTTATGCTTGATAATTTTTTTAATCCGAAATCAGTTGCTATTGTTGGTGCTTCACGGCAAAAGGGCAAGGTTGGCTACGAAATTCTAAGGTCGATGCTCGACGCCGGCTTTCCAGGCAAAATTTTCCCGGTCAATCCTCAGGCCGATTCAGTCGAGAATCTCAAGTGTTATCCCGACGTGCCTTCCATTGGCCAGGTGCCGGACCTTGTCGTAATAGTCGTCCCCGCAAAGTTCGTCGCGCAGGTAATGCAGCAGTGCGCCAATCTTGGCGTCAAAGCAGTGATTATAATCACTGCCGGCTTCAAAGAAGTCGGCGAGGAAGGCCGCAAGCTCGAACAACAGGTCATCCAGATTGCCAAGCAGGCAGGCATACGCGTCATTGGTCCCAACTGCCTCGGACTCATCGTTCCCGCCAAAAAGCTCAATGCCAGCTTTGGCGGAACGCTTCCGGCTGTCGGCTCGACCGGCTATCTGTCTCAATCCGGCGCACTTTTGGCCGCTATCCTCGATATGGCCAACTCTAACGGTATCGGCTTCAGCAAACTCGTCAGCATCGGAAATAAGGCAGACGTCGATGAGCTGGATATTATCGACGCTCTTGCCGAAGATAAAGATACCAAAGTCATCGCCGGCTATCTCGAAAACATCACCGACGGAAACACATTTGTAAATCACGCGGAGAGAATATCCCATAAAAAACCAATCCTGCTTATGAAGGCGGGCGTCACCGCCGCGGGCGCAAAAGCAGCTTCTTCTCATACCGGCTCCCTGGCCGGCAGTGAAACCGCCTACGAAGCCGTCTTCGCCAGGGCAGGCGTTATTCGCTGCCTGTCGCTCAAGGCACAGTTCGATTTCGCACAGGGCTTTGGCTGTCAGCCGCTGCCAAAGGGAAACTCCGTCGCCGTAATAACCAACGCGGGCGGCGCAGGCATTATGGCCGCCGACGCTATTGAAAAGCTTAATCTCACCTTCGCGAAGTTCACTGACCAGACAAAAAAGCGTCTCGCCGAAAAACTTCCCGCCGCTGCAAATTTCCACAACCCCATTGATGTTCTCGGCGACGCATTGCCTGACCGCTACGAATTCGCCCTCGATGTTGCCCTCGATGACCCGAACGTCAATTCCGTTCTCATACTTCTCACGCCTCAGGTGATGACAGACGCCGCGGGGACCGCCGAAGCTATTGTTCGTGTTGTGAAGAAGAAATCGGACAAGCCAGTCTTCGCGTGTTTCCTCGGCGCTCAAAAAGTCGCCAGGGGCAACATTATTCTCAGAGAGAACAAAATACCGCAATACGATTCCCCGGAATCAGCGGCCCTGACCATCAAAGTAATGAATGAATATGTCCGCTGGAAAGCAACACCCAAACGCGTCGTCAAAATGTTCTCCGTCAATCGCCACAAAGCCGAAACCGTTATCGAAAGACACCTCCGCCAGGGAGTCAGTCAGATTGGCGAAGCCGAGTCAAAGGAAATTCTCGAGGCATACGGCTTTGTGACCCCAAAGGACGCTGTCGCCAATACCGCTGAGCAGGCCGTCAACATTGCAGAACAGCTCGGTTATCCGGTGGTCCTCAAAATATGGTCGCCCGACATCATTCACAAATCAGACGTCGGCGGCGTCAGGGTCGGCCTCGAAACACCTCAGGAAGTTATGGATGCCTTCGACCTGATGATGTTCAGAGTCCCCAAAAAAGTCCCAAACGCCAAAATACTCGGCGTTCTCGTCCAGACAATGTGCTCTCGCGGCAAAGAGCTTATACTCGGTATGCATCGCGACCCGCACTTTGGCCCGCTTATGATGTTCGGAATGGGCGGCACTATGGTCGAGGTTATGCAGGATGTCTCCTTCTATCTTGCGCCGCTGACGGCCGAAGAAGCGAAAAAAATGCTCGTCGGCACACGAACTTATAAAATGCTCATCGGCGCAAGAGGACAGCAGGGCGTTGATATCGACGCCGTCGCCGAAGGGCTCCAGCGTCTCTCGCAGCTCGTTACGGAATTCCCCGAAATACAGGAAATGGACATCAATCCCTTTATGGTCGGCCCGCAGGGCACTACCCCCGTCGCCGTCGATGCCAGGATAAGGGTGGAAAAAGCTTAACTTGGGAAAATTATTATGGTTGATTTCGACTGGAAAGAAAAATTCAAATCAAAAATCGCCCCGGCCATCGAGGCCATGAAGGTCATCAAGTCCGGCGATTATATTTTCATAGGTTCCGCCTGTGCGCAGCCGCAGCATCTCGTCGCCTCGCTGGTTGAGCATTCCTCGCGCATCTACGATGCTCATATAATTCACCTGCTCACTATGGGCCCGGCGCCGTACGCGACCGAGAAATACCGTGAAAAATTCAAAATGAACTCATTCTTCATCTCCGACAACGTCCGCGACGCCCTCAACAAGGGCATAGGCGATTACACCCCGATATTCCTTTCCGAAATCCCCAATGAATTCGAAAGCGGCAGAATTCCCCTCGACGTCGCTCTTATTACGGTTACGCCTCCGGACGTCAACGGCCTGTGCTCTCTCGGCGTTTCGGTCGATATCGTAAAATCCGCCACCGCCAATGCCAAATACGTTATCGCCCAGGTCAATTCGCGTATGCCCAGGACATTCGGCGACTCCTTTATCCACGTCAACAACATCGACTGCCTCGTCCCCTTTGATGAGGATGTTTTTGAAATCGTCGTTCCTGAAACAGACGACGTTATGTGTCGCATCGGCGAGAACATCGCACGCCTCGTCGAAGACGGCTCAACCATCGAATGCGGCATAGGCCGAATCCCGCAGACGCTCGCCGAATACCTCAAAGACAAAAAAGACCTCGGCATACACACCGAAATGTTCAGCGACTGGATTATCGACCTTATCGAATGCGGCGCGATTACCTGCGCCAAAAAAACCGTCAACCACGGCAAAGTCGTCGCCAGTTTCTGTATGGGCACCAAACGACTTTACGATTACATCAACAACAACCCGTTCTTTGAATTCTACCCAACCGAATATGTCAACGATTCTCATTTAATCAGCCAGCACGAAAAAATGGTCGCTATCAACGTCGGCCTCGAAATCGACCTCACAGGACAGGTCTGCTCCGATTCCCTCGGCTATCGCTTCTACAGCGGCATCGGCGGCCAGATTGACTTTGTGCGAGGCGCGGCCCGCAGCAGGGGAGGCAAAGCCATTATCGCTATGCCCTCTACGGCACTGTCCGGCCAGGTCAGCAGAATCGTCCCCCATCTCTCTGAAGGCGCAGGCGTCGTCACTACGCGCGGCGACGTCCATTACGTCGTTACCGAATACGGCATCGCCTACCTCCACGGCAAATCCATCCGCGAAAGAATCCTCGACCTCATCAATATCGCGCATCCCAAATTCAGGAGCGGGCTTATGCAGGCCGCCAAGGCGCACGGCTATATCTACGCCGACCAGATTGACCTTGACTGGGACAAGGTTCGATATCCCGCTGAGCTTGAGCGATACGACACCCTCCGCGACGGCACTGAAATATTCTTCAGGCCCGTCAAGCCGAACGACGAGCACGAGCTGGCTGAAATGCTCTACTCACTGAGCGAAAAATCCGTCCAGACAAGATATATGACCCATACGATGACCTTCCCGCACAAGGATGTCCAGCAGCTCACCAATATCAACTATCAGCAGGATATCGCCATAGTCGGCGTCGTTCCCGGCCCTTCAGGCGACGAACATATTGTCGCTATGGCGCAGTATTTCCTCGACCCCAAAACCCAGTCGGCTGAAGTCGCCTTCATCGTCCACGATGAATGGCAGCAGAAAGGCATGGGTACATATCTTCTGGATTATATCACCAAAATTGCCAAGCAGCGGGGCGTTAAACACTTTTTCGCCAGGGTTCTGCCGGGAAACAAAGCTATGCTCTCCATATTCCATAACTCCGGCTTCAAGGTTAACACCACCTTTGACGGAGAGGTTTATAACATATCTTATAACCTGACCGATAAATAAAGAGGGGCCGTTGTGACCACAAAACCCGCTGCCTTCATTTATTCCCCAAAGCTCGAAGAGATTTCGTACCCGCCGGGACATCCTTTCAACACCATACGCGCAAAAAGAACGCGCGACATCGTAAATTCGATGGGACTCCTCGCCGCTCCGGACAGAATCGAAGTCCCCCCCGAGCCGGCCGACAGAATCATCCTCAAAAAATTCCACACCGCCCGCTATCTGCACAGCCTCCAGAACGCCTCAAAGGGCCAATGGGATTACAATACCCTCAATATGGGGCTTGGCACCTCCGATTGCCCCGTCTTCAAGGGGGTATATGAATACGCCGTCCTGGCGGTAGGGGCTACCATTACAGCGGCCCAGCTTATCCTCGACGGCAAAGTCGGTGTCGCGTTCAATCCCTCAGGCGGCTTTCACCACGCCCACCCCGAGTTTGCTGCCGGCTTTTGCTACATAAACGACGTTGCCCTTGGCTGCGAGGTCCTCGCCGAGCAGGGTAAAAAAGTCCTCTACCTCGACGTCGATGTTCATTGCGGCGACGGCGTCGCTGCCTTTTTCTACAACCGCTCCGACGTTATGACTATTTCGCTCCATCAGAACCCCAAAACACTTTTCCCCGGCACCGGCTTCGAAAACGAAATAGGCAAGGGCATTGGTAAGGGCTACTGCGTCAATATCCCTCTCCCCATAGGCACTTACGACGAGGCCTATATGCTCGCAATCAAAACCGTCGTCCTGCCTCTAATCCACGCATTCAAACCCGACGTTTTTGTTTTTGAGCTTGGCGCTGATGCCCTCGCAGGCGACCCGCTTGCGAATCTTCGCCTGACAAACAACGTTTACTCGGACATAATTCATCAGTTGCTCGCCTTCGGAAAACCCATCCTTATGACCGGAGGAGGCGGCTACAACGTCGAGAATACCGTTCGCGCCTGGGCGCTCGGCTGGTCAGCGCTGTGCGGGGCGGATGGTGAGCTTGACGCCAATATGCTCCTGGGCGGAATTATGCTCCAGACCACCGAATGGCAGGGGGGCCTGCGCGATAGAGAGCTTCCCGTCAACGCCCAGCAGCGTGATTCCGTTATGCCCGCCCTCACCGCAACTCTTGATACCCTCAAATCGACCCTTTTCCCGCTCCACGGGTTATAGCCACTAAGTCACAAAGTCACCAAGGAACACAAAAGAGTTTTTAATACGGTTTTTTAAAAACAAATAACTTAGTGACTTAGTGTCTTTGTGGTGAAGTTGTTTCTTGCGGAAAGTTAAGACGCGCGAACTCCCCATGGTATTTCTTCGCCGCCGCGTCATACGCCTTCGCTGCTTCTATTTCCGATTCGAACCTGCCCAAATGGATTCTTTTGCCATCATAGTTGATGTAGGAAAGCCATTTATCCCGGCCTTTCTCCAAGCAAACGCCAATAAACCTTGACGATGTCCTTGATTTATCCCTTCGGCTGTTAATACGATTTTGTGAGTGCGTTGCTAATCTCAGATTCGCCCTGCGGTTGTCTAATGTATCGTTATTTCTATGGTCAACAAGAAGGCCCTGCGGAGCGTTCATAATTTCCCTGCTCAGACGCATAGTCGTTGTTTTACAATAAGGTTTTATAATGTTCCTGACGGCATAGATGTGCTGGTCCTGTCCTTCTGCGTACCATTGGAAATGATTAAGCTGGTAGAAAGCCGACAGGTCGACAATGGTGAATATGCCTTCGCCCAAGTAAATCCGCCGATATGTGTAGCCGAAACGGAGCAGGCGAAAGGCGAGAAGGGGACAGGTGAAAATAAAGTCGAGCCAAAAGGGTATCGTTATTGTTAGTTTCGAAGACATAGTCCCACACTCCGGTAATAAATTCTAAACTCTAAATCCTAAACTCTAAACAAATCTCAAACACTAATCACCAAATTATCCAAACGAACGGCGACAAGGTTTCGACTGAGCTTGGCCGAATGCCCCGTTTAGGATTTCAGATTTTGGTAATTCGTATTTATTTAGGATTTAGTGCTTAGGTATTAGGATTTTCAGTTTTTGCCTCTATTTCAAGGCCCGAATCGTGGAACTTCTGTTCCTGATGCCTTGCCCTCCCGGGGCTTGCTACCTTGCGGGCCTCCGCTACCTCTTGCCACCTGTTTAACTGCTCCAATATCTACTCTCACGCGAAGCATCCTGCTTCGCGCCCTCTATATATAAGGTGAAATTACGGGCGTTTTAAGCACTTACAAAACATTTTGTTTTATTCAAAAATCCGTAAGTCCTTACGCCGCAAGGAATAAAAAAATAGTTAGAGAATCGCCAGATTTTTTTGGCAATATAGGTAATCTCGAAAAAACAGGTTTAGCCGACGCCGGCAGGCAGCGCATTGCGGGGTTTACCCCGCCTATGTTTAGCCCGGCAACTTTATTGCCGGGTCATACGTTATGTTTGTGTCAGTATTGGGGCCGGAGTTAATTTTATCGCGAAGCGATGGGCGGAAAAAACGGTTGCTGTCCAAAATTTTCTTCTCAACCTAGTAGAACAGCTTCGAGTTGAGATATTACATACTTAGTCTTAGGATAGTCACCCTCCAATTCTCTTAAGGTCAGGTTTAGAGTTCCTTTTTTATGAACTACAGCATGACGTGCTCGCATGATATTGTCCCAAGCCGCATGGGATTCTGTGTTGAGAACTGTTTTGGAGAAAGATTCCTTAAAGGTGCCCCCAAAACGCCCCAGTGTCTCTGTGATTTTACCTATATCTGGGCTACGGAACTTCTCGGCAAGTATGTTTCTGATATAAGTACTAACGGCATTATCCCCACATTGTTCAGCCCGTTTGATGAATGTATTTTCAATTCGTTCTTCATACTCTGAGACAATCAAAACAACGAGTCCTGAGACTATACGCGACTCAATCTCAGGGAGGTCCGGAGATGTCTTATCACATTTATTCAGATATTCTACGCAGACTTTTATTGCGTATTCAATTCTTTCATATGGCATATTAAGTTATTTGAAAAGTTTTTTTTCGGCTCTTAAGAGTCGTTTGGTTACAACATCAAGATCGGTAGTAGCGCTACTAATTAGCTTGTTCATAAATTTGTCTTTTTGGAGGGATTTATATCTCTTGTTGATACCCGCGGGTATAGAATCGCTATGTTTTGCAAACGCAACAGATACAGAATCGAACATTGCAGCATTCAATCCTGCTTTGATATGAAAAGGCTTCGTGCCGAGTTGGGTATATATATTGTTTATTGTTTTCTCAAATAAATTCTTGCATTGATTTATTGAGAAGCGTTGCCCTCCTTTATTGCTATCCATAAATTTTGAAAGGAACGCTTTCATGGGTTTAAAATAATTTCTCCCTTCATAATAAAGGGCAAAAAAGCGCAAAATTAGTTCTACATCCCTTTGTCTTTTGTCGCTTTCCTTTTTGCCAAATACAAGACGCCACTTTTCGTTTGTATTGAGCTTTCCAAGTAAATCATTAAAGAGGCCGTGATAGATACAGTTGCGAATCTCTTGACCAACTAATTGGCTTCCTCCTGTATTTAGTCGTTCAAAAATCTCATATATACTTGCATGGCCCTCCGGCCTTAATTGTTTAACTATAAATGCACGAAGTACAGAATCATTCAATCGTCTATAAGATGCTTCATTTGTATCCTTAATATCTTGATAGGTTTTTTCTAAATATGGACTATTCTCGTTAAGACCCTTTAATTTAAATAAGATTCGTTTACCCTTTTTTGCTTCACCGAAATAACCTTCCATAAAATAATAAATTGATAGAACTCTCTGTTGTCCGTCTATTACCAAATGTTTCTGGGTTTTAGGTTCCAAATAGAAAAAGATCGAAGGAACAGGCAGCCCGAGGAGAAATGATTCGACCAATCTGCTGGCTTGATTGATATTCCAAACAAATTTTCTTTGAAATCCTGGTATAATAATATCCCCACTCCTATACTTCGAAATCAGACCTTCAAGTGTAAAATCTGCCGGATATGTAACTATGTCGTAAGCAACTTCACTGGTCTGTGAGTCTTCGATTTCACTTGGAATCTCTTCAATGATTGGTTCTTCCTTATTTTCTTTCATACTCATTATTTTTCCTCATTATAATTTGACCTTTTTCGCTTTCGTTATGAGACTATGGACACCAACCAATTTAAGTCTTTTTAACTTTCTGGAACTCCTGTGCCACCAAATCTATTTCCATTCCAATACAAAAAATATTCCTTCCGTCGTTCTTGTGGCAGTATATCTTCAAACCGGCAATAAAAGCAAGAATTCTTACCACAAAGGCACTAAGACACTAAGAATTATCTTTGTGCCTTCGGGTCTTAGTGGTAAAAAGTCAATGGTTACTTTTTCACCGGCCCAAGAGGCAGAACTACTTTGCCGTAGCATTCGTTCAAGACCTGGGCAAGGCCGGTGTAAATGGCCGAGAAGCCGCAGAATATGCCTTCATAGCCGGCGGCTGTGCCTAATGCTGCGCTGCCGTTAAGGTCCTTTAGTGCGAGCATCCAAAACAAAATCGCCAGTGACAAAAACACCACTTGCAAAGCCCGATTGAGTTTCAAAGTGCCAATGAACATTACAAACGTAAACAGACCCCAAATAAATAAATACGCCGCCATCGCTTCATCTTCCGTTTTTTCAGCCCATCCCAGCTTTTGGCCGACTAACAACCAGACCAAAGACAGCCAAAAGAGGCCGTAAGAGCAGAACGCCGTCGTCGCGAACGTGTTGCCTTTCTTCCATTCCATAATGCCTGCGATAATCTGGGCGAGTCCGCCGTAAAATATGCCCATCGCCAGAATCATACTTCCCAGCCCGAAAAACCCGGCGTTGTGAAGGTTCAGCAGGACCGTTGTCATTCCGAATCCCAGAAGCCCCAGCGGCGCAGGATTCCCCGTCTTGTCTTTAATCTCTATGTGTGTAGTTATCCCTAAATCCATATTCTCTTCCTTTCCCTAAAATTAAATTTCCTTTTGTCATTCCCGCGGAAGCGGGAATCCAGTCAATCATAGATGTTTTCTGGACTCCTGCTTTCCGAAACGGGCTCGTCGCTTCGCTCCGTGTCGCAGGAGTGACATGAAATCGGCAATTATTTGCCTCGTCCTTTTACCAGCGATTCCACAACGGTCGGGTCTGCCAGCGTCGTGATATCGCCGAGGTTCGATACATCGCCTTCCGCTATCTTTCGCAGAATTCTCCGCATAATCTTGCCCGAACGCGTCTTGGGCAGGCCGTGAGCGAACTGGATTGCCTCGGGCACCGCAATGGGGCCAATCTCCTTGCGGACGTGCAGAAGCAGCTCTTTTTTCAGCTCTTCGGTTTCCGGGATGCCTTCCTTGAGCGTTACGAAGGCATACAGCCCCTGTCCTTTTATATCGTGCGGAACGGGCGTTACCGCGGCTTCGGCGACCTTTTCGTGGCTTACTAATGCGCTTTCGACTTCAGCCGTGCCTATGCGATGCCCCGACACGTTTACAACGTCGTCGATTCTGCCCATAAGCCAATAATCCCCATCCTGGTCCTTCCGGCAGCCGTCGCCTGTGAAATACAAATCAGGGAACATCGTAAAATACGTGTCAACGAATCTGTCGTGGTCTCCCCACATCGTCCTCATCATCCCAGGCCACGGCTTGCGGATACAAAGTTTTCCGCCCTCGTTCACCGCGCAGATGCTCCCGTCGTCGCGCAGAATCACGGGGTCAACGCCGAAGAACGGTTTGCACGCACTTCCCGGCTTTATCGTATGCGCCCCCGGCAGGGGGGTTATCAGTATGCTGCCCGTTTCCGTCTGCCACCATGTATCAACAATTGGGCATTTACTGTGTCCAATTTTCTCATAATACCAAATCCATGCCTCGGGATTGATGGGTTCGCCGACGGAGCCGAGGATTCTTAGGGTATCGAGCTTGTATTTGGCGGGCCATTCTTCGCCGAGCCGCATCAGGGAACGGATAGCAGTGGGGGCGGTGTAGAAAATGGTTACGCCGAATTTGTCGCAGACCTGCCAGAATCGTCCCGCGTCCGGATAGGTGGGCACGCCTTCGAACATCAAACTGGTCGCGCCGTTGGCGAGGGGGCCGTAAACGATATAAGTGTGGCCCGTTACCCAGCCGATATCGGCGGTGCACCAGAAAATGTCGTTATCATGGACGTCAAAAATTAATTTATGGCTCATCGCCGCGTGCAGCAGGTATCCGGCTGTCGTATGCACCACGCCCTTTGGTTTGCCCGTTGAGCCGGAGGTGTAAAGAATGAACAGGGGGTCTTCGGCGTTCATTTTCTCGGGTTCGCAAACGTCTTTGGCTTTTGCCATTTCGTCGGTAAACCATGTGTCCCTGCCCGCCTTCATATTGCAGGGCTCTTCGCCAACCTTTACCACTATTACGCCTTCGATGCTCGGCGTATTCGCAAGAGCAGCATCGGCGATTTCTTTGAGCTTTATATGCTTGCCGGAACGCATCGAGACGTTGCTCGTTATGAGCAGTTTGCATTTCGAATCGTTAATCCTGTCTTTGAGCGAGTCGGCGCTGAAGCCGCCGAATACTATCGAGTGAATCGCGCCGATTCTGGAGCAGGCCAGCATCGCAATCGGCAGTTCCGGGACCATAGGAAGGTATATCGCGACGCGGTCGCCTTTCTTTACGCCTTTGGATTTCAGCACGTTGGCGAACTTGCAGACCTCTTTGTGCATCTGCTCATAAGTGTATTTCCTGACCGCTTTATCATCTTCACCCTGCCATATAATCGCTGTCTTTTTCGCGGTGGCTGTTTTCAAATGCCTGTCTAAGCAGTTATAAGAAACGTTTAATTGACCATCGGCGAACCATGTATGCTCGATTTTGCGTCTCTCCGTATCCCAGGTATATTCGAGGGCTTTCGTAGGATTTTTGAACCAGGTGAGCGATTTGGCCTGTTCGAGCCAGAACTTGTCGGGTTCATTGATGGATTGCTCCCACATCTGCTGGTATTGTTTCATACTGCCGATGTACGCTTTGGCCGCGATTGACGCCGGCGGCGGAAATTTTCTGTCTTCCGTCATAAGAGATGTCATCGATTTCTTCTCGTTGCCCATACCGCTTCTCCTTGTTCTTAGGGGGGTCTAAAATTGTCAATTGGTTCTATTTAATCTGTTACGCTTAAAGCGGGTCATTTTGCAGTTTTGCCGCCAAAAGTCAACAAAAACTTACTGAGGAACAACAAAAAAGCCAAACAACGGCTTTACTGCAGAAAACCTCACAACAAAACTGATTTTCAGATATTCTTTCCCTCGCTGACTGCATGTAAAAAACGCCGCTTACGGAGATGATATTTCTACAGGGGTATTTGGAAAATCGCCCTTGATATTGGGTTGGCGTTCTGATATTAACAACCGCTTATGAAAACGGGTTTGAAAAAATTATTGGTTTGTTGTGTTCTTGTTTGCGTATCAGCCGGCATAAGCAAAGCCGACCTGGCGGGTAAAGTCGAGACAATTGTCGCCTCGCAGACGCAGGGCAATGTGCGCATCGCGGTGAAGATTGTCAATCCCGCCACCGGTGCCGTCATTTACAGTCACGATGCCTCTGCGCCTATGACGCCCGCTTCGAATATGAAGCTTGTCACAACCGCCGCAGCGTTACATTACCTCGGCCCGGATTTTACTTACCTGACGGGCGTCGGCCTGATTGGCGATTCAATCGGGGTCGTAGGCAGCGGCGACCCGCTTCTCGGCGACAAGCTCACTTTGCAAAAAAACAACCTTGATGCTACCTGGGTGCTCAAGGATATCGCGGGAACTCTCCGGCGAAATAATATAACAATGTTATCCGATGTAATAATTGACAGCACCGTTTTCGACAACGAACTCGTTCAGCCGAACTGGCCGAAAAAAGAGCTTAATAAATGGTATGCCGCCGAGGTCGCGGGGCTTAATTACAACGACAATTGCATCGAGATTACCGCCGAAACGGTTGGGTCAAAAGTCGAGTTGACCATCGACCCGGCTACCAGCTATGTAAAGGTAATCAATAACTGCAAGGTAGCTCTCAAACCGCCCGATACTGCCTGGGGCGCAAGACCATCCGGCTCGAACATCATCACCGTCGCCGGCGCCTGCCACAAAAAATGTGAGCCGTTCCGCGTTACAATCGACCGTCCTCCGGCTTTCTTCGGCTTCCTGCTTGCCGAAGAGCTTAGTCGCTCAGGCGTCGCCGTCAGGGGACAACTTGTCGAAAGAGAAATACTGCCGCAGGAGCAGTTCAAACTCTTAGCCGTTTATCGTACGCCTATATGGGATGTTTTTGACCGCTGCAACAAAGACAGTTTGGAGGTCGCCGCGGAATCGCTGCTCAAAACAATCGCCGCTTACCGCCAGCCGTCCGGCAAAGGCGGCACATGGGCACAGGGCAGGCAATTCGTATCGGATTACCTTCTTTCACTGGGGATATCGGCTGACCAGTTTGTTATCGACGACGGCTGCGGATTGAGTAAAAATAATCGTCTCAGCGCAAACATCCTTACGGCTGTTCTCCTGGACGTTTATAAAAAACCAGAGTGGCAGAAATTTAAGGATACCCTGGCGGTAGGGGGGGAAGAAGGCACGGCAGGTAAATGGTTCGAAGAGCCGAAATACAGAGGCAAAGTCTTCGCGAAGACCGGTTATATCGGAGGCGTAAAATCGCTGTCCGGCGTCTGCACTACTGTAGCAGGCGACCGCGTATTTTCCATAATCACCAACAATACAAACGGCAAAAGCCGGCAGGCCATTAACGATATTGTCAAAGCCATAATAGACGAATCGCGATGATTGACCAGCCGAAAACCAAAGAATCTGATGATTAATGCTGAAAATCGGCAATATAATTCTTGATGTTCCCTTTTTTCAGGCGTCGCTCAGCGGCTACAGCGATTACGCCATGCGGGCAATTGCGCGTGACTGCGGGGCGCCTCTTGTATTTGCCGGCGTAATGCTCGCCAAAAGCGTTCTCCATCCGCGGGTCTTTAATGACCCGTCATTCAAACCCGGCGATGATGAGCATCCGATAGGGGCCCAGCTTTTAGGCGAGGAGCCCCAAATAATGGCAAAAGCCGCTAAGGTGGTATGGAAGGCAGGTTATGATTTAATAGACCTGAATTTTGCCTGTCCCGCGCCAAAAGTTATTCGCCGAAAGAGAGGGGGCTTTCTTCTCAATGAACCCGACAAAGCGATAGAAATCTATAACGCTGTAAAAGAGTCCGTCGATTGCCCGGTAACTATTAAATTGCGGACGAGTTTCGATAATAAGTCGTATGATAATTTCTGGAATATCTGTTCCGGGGCTGTGGCCGGAAACGTCGATGCGTTAATAGTGCATCCCCGTTCTGTTTGCCAGAGATTTACCGGCTCGGCTGATTGGGAGTTTTTGTCAGAGGTTAAAAAGCGATTTCCCCGCACGATAATTTTCGGCAGCGGAGATTTATTTTCCGCTGATACAATTAAAAATAATATGAAAAACTCCGGCGTAGATGGTGCGGTAATTGCCCGCGGCGCAATCGGTAATCCTTGGATTTTCAGCCAGCTTCGCGCGGGAAATGATTTCATTCCCCCGACACTTGGCGAGCAGGGACAGGTAATCTCAAAACATTTTCGTCTGTTTTGCGAGATATACGGACGCAAAAATGCCCTCATGTATTTCCGGAAATTCGCGATTGCCTATTGCAAACTTCATCCCCTGCGCAGAAAAGCACAGAAAGCCCTCGTTTCCGCAAAAACGAGCGAAGAACTCTTAGCCTTCGTAAAACAATGGTATGGATAGACACTGTATTAGACGCTGATTGCGCAGATTCCGCTGTTTTTTACTATACGCTGTCCGCTAAACGCTATCAGTAATTCCCCTTGCTTTTGACGACAATCGTGAGGATAATACCTGTCACGGCGTAGAGGAACGTAGCCGGACTGACAAAAAGCAGGAGTTCATGATGGATATAATTAACGTTACCCTAAAGTATTTATACGAACTAGGGCTATATTTGGATTATTTTGGTCGCTCCTTGGCACCATGGGCAACAATTGCCGGAGTTACTGTAATAGGATATTGGATAGCAACACTTCGAAACCAAAAATTAGAAAAAAGAATGGAAATGATAAAGAAAATATATGGTACTTTTGGAGAGGGTGACCTATTTAAATTTTATGATAGGATTCGTAGCAAAGATTCCATCAACTGGAAAAACAGTGAAGATGAAGAGTTACTTAATCGCTCCTTAACCATTTTTGATGAAATAAACTTCTTGCAAACACAGAAATCTTTTGATGACAAGGCATGGGAGTACATAGCAAGTGAAATCCAATATTTTGCCCTTAGAGAAGAAGTTTGGGATTACATGGTCAAGAGGATTCAAGAAGGTTTGGACAATGGATTCCCCATAGACATCATTCCATTCACTGGTTTTCCTGATTTGCTTAAAAACATACCACCTAAATTTAAGGCAAAGAATTTTAAAGGCATTCCCGAAAAACATAAAGAGTTTTATAAAAAGTTGGGCTATTTTGAGTCTTAGGAAAAGAATCACAAATCAGAATCCATTTTCTGGATTCCTGCTTTTGCGGGAATGACAGTTAAAAAGCAACAATTACTTTTTCGGCAAGGTGATTAAGCAATTGCCGATTGCCGATTTATTGGGTCCCCGACGGCAAGCTACTTTAATGGCAAATGAATCGTAAATGTTGTGCCTTTGCCGGGGTGGGAATCGACGGTTATCGTTCCGCCGTGAGCGTCGATGACTTTTTTGCAAAGCGCAAGGCCGAGGCCGGAGCCTGTTCGACCAGGCTCACCGCTGGCTGAGCTGGCGATTCTTTTGTGCTTTGTAGTGAAAAACGTATCGAAGACCCTGCTTATCTCCGATTGCTCTATCCCGCAGCCCGTGTCGCTGATTTTTATTAGAGTACCATCGCTGTTCGCCTGGGCGGAGATAGTCAATTTCCCGCCGTGAGGGAGCATCGCCTCACGCGCATTCAATACGAGGTTCATAATCGCCTGCTGCAACTGAACAGGCGACGCGTAAACCTGCAAATCAGGGCTGACCAGAATTTCAACCGTTATGCCGTCTTTTGAGAAGTCCCTGCAAAGACAATCGAATACGGCGTTGACCATCGGCAGCAGGGGGGTCGAAACTTTTTCTCCGCAGCCGGCTTTGGCCAGCGAGAGGATACTTTCCATTACCTTTCCCGCCTGCCAGCAGTTTTTGGCGGTCCTGCGAAGGGTGCGCTCCGCCAACTCTCTGTCGTCTGTGTGCTTAAGCGACAACTCCGCGTAGTTGGTAAGGGGGGTAAGGAGGTTATTGATTTCGTGGGCTATCATCGCCGTCGCCGAGCCGAGATTCGCCAACGCCTCGAGCTGCACCATGTCCTTTTCGAGCGTCTCATTGCGACGCTGCTGCTGTACCAGTTGGCCGTGCACAGCTTTGCGTTTTGCGATAATACTTGTCAACGCCATTCCTCTGCTGTAAAATTTTCGAAAATGCTACAGATAGTAATATCGACCTGTTCAGGGTTCTTTCTTGAGTCTTGTGTCTTGGGTCTGTAATGAACGAACAGAGAATACTTGAAGAGCTTGTGATACTGCTCGAGGCCAATGGCGTCGAGATTCGCCGGGAACCCCTTGCCGGCGGGGCAGGGGGGTTATGCACCGTCAGCGGCAGGCACTTGTTCTTTCTCGATACACAGGGCTCCTCTATTGAGGTTGCCTCCGCCGCCGCGGAAGCCGTAGCGAAGCTCGTTGATACTGAGAGCATATATCTTCGTCCGGAAATCCGCCAGTTTATCGAGTCGCATAGTTCCTCAGTTAAGGAATGACGAATATGCCAAAGTCCAAAAAAGTCGCCATAATGGTTGCCGAACAGTACCAGGTTACCGAAATCTGGTATCCTTACTACCGGCTCAAAGAGGCCGGCTTTGAGTGTGATTTTGTCGCCGCTGAGGCAAATAAGGATTACCCCTCGAAAGAGGGCTATCCCTGCAGGTCAACAGTGGCCGCCAGAAACACCAAAATTGAGGACTACTCCTGTATGGTTGTCCCGGGCGGGTTCGCACCCGATTTTATGAGAAGAAGCGACGATATGATTAAATTCGCCAATGATATGGTCAACGCCGGCAAAATTATCGCCGCTATATGTCACGGGGCGTGGCTTTTGTGCAGCACCAAAATCCTTAAGGGCAAAACCGCAACCTGTTTTATGGCGCTGAGAGATGACGTCAAAAACGCTGGCGCAAAATACGTCGATGAGGAATGTGTTGTAGATGGCAACCTGATTACCTCAAGAAAACCGGATGACCTCCCGGCGTTTTGCGGGGCGATACTAAAAGCACTTGGCAAATAAACTTTTAATCCAGCGGAGTTACTTACTATGACAAAGAAAAAATTCGACAACCAGTCAGCCAAAACACCCGTTATCCTCGTTGTTGACGATAACCGTGAAAACCTCGAACTGCTCGAGGCCTATCTTGAGGATATCGACTGCCGGACAATCTCCGCCTGCGACGGCCCCGAAGCCCTCGATATCGTGAAAAAGGACAAGCCCGACCTCATCCTGCTCGACATTATGATGCCGAAAATGAGCGGTTTTGAGGTCTGCCGAAGAGTGAAAAATGACCCTTCGACCGCCCATATCCCCGTGATAATGGTTACCGCCCTCAATGAATTCGGCGATATGCAGCGGGGCGTCGATTGCGGCACAGACGACTTCGTCTCCAAACCTGTCAACAAAATCGAGATGCTCACCCGCGTCAAAACGATGCTCAAGCTCAAGCACCTTACCGACAAGCTCGAGCGCACGCTGGCGTATCTGGCCGAAATCGAAAAACAAACCCAGTCAAGCCGGCTTGACTGACCTGGCAGGGTACTTGTAATGTGCCGAAATATCGGCAGGGGGCAACGTCCCAAAACAAACCGTCTGTTTTTCTGCCGCAGGTGTGATAGTCGTTACAGCCGACACCCTGACGCATAAATATTCTCCCCGCCCGCCAATTTCCTTTAACCTCACTAACCGCCCACCGCCGCCGAGCCGATAATCACTGTGGACGGAGGTTCCAGCCATCTGGTCTGTATAAACAAAGACCGGGCTTATCGAGGGGGATGGCTTCCCATTAGAGACAAAGACCATTTATGGGTCAGTTACTAGGCATTTTGGGTAGCGGCATCGAGGTCGAAATCACCGACCTTATATGGCATTGTCTTCGTCAGTCCGCGGAATCAATAGCCAAATCAGACCCGGCACATGCGCAGATGCTCGAAGGATTAGTCGGTTTGGCAAACGCGAGGAAACCATCGGTTCTTAAGCGTTGCCTTGACGAATATCGTTCAGCACATCCCCGTTCTCATTATGCCAGTCTTGCCGCCGCCGCAATTGCCCTGGCCGACAGCCGGCTCAACGACGCCTTTGGCCGGCTCAACTCGGTTTATTCCAAATGTCCCCGGAATATTACCGCGCTCTACGCCCTCGGTCATTGCTGCGAACGGCTTGGCCGCGAAGCCGACGCAATTGCTTTTTACCAGGACTGCCTTAAATTCAAAAATCATCTTCGGTTCCCGCGTCAGCGACTCGCCGCGATTTACTTCAAAAACGGTCAAATCGAAAAGACCATTGCCGAGTACAGGCAACTTGCCGCCGAATATCCAGATGACCTCTCAATTCTGCTTACGCTTGCGCATCTTTATATAGCCGTCTCGCAATACGAGCTTGCCTCAGATACATTCTCAAACGCTATTCTTATACAGCCCGACAATTTCTCGCCCGAAAACGACGAGATTGATTCGCTTATTGAGGCAGGGGACCCGAATAGCGCGATTGACCTTATCGAAGCTACCCTCGAACAGTACCCGGACAGGCCGGATTTGCTGTTAAGACGTGCCTCTGTATTAGCTTCGCTCGGCCAGGACGACCAGGCGCTCGAATATTACAATCACACCGTTGCCGTATGCCCGCACTTCCTCGACGCTAATATCAGACTCGGCTCTCACTATATGCGGCTCGGCAAACCCGCCTCCGCAGCGATTCAATTTATGCAAGCCGCCCTTGTTAATGACCACCTTGTTGACGCCTACCTGGGTCTCGCTGCCGCCCAGAAATTCAGCAATAAAACATCTGAAGCCCTCGTTTCGCTTTCCCTTGCCTCAACCATCGACACCAACGGGCCTATACTGTTCGCCCAGGCCGCTTGTCTCCAGTGTCATTTGCCATCTGCGGATATCAAGTTGCACCCCATTGATTCCATATTGGATGCCCAGAGGAACATGCTTCAGCTTCGTCCGCAAAACCCCGAATTGCATTATCGTCTCGGCGTGTTACTGATGAGTATAGGACGTATTACCCAGGCAGCGGAATTATTTCAAAGGGCGCTCCAGCTAAACCCGACCTTCGCCGCCGCCAGGAACAAGCTCGCCGTCTGCCTCTATGAAACCGACGAAACGGCACTTGCCCTCGAAACTCTGACCCCGCCCAACTGCCTCCAGGCCGATACGCTCGACCTCCATTATCGTGTCGCCCTGTTGTATTGCGACAAAATCAAATTCGCCTCCTCGCTGCTCGACCTCGAACAATGGCTTCACGAAACCCTTGCCTCCGCCGATGCCGTCGTCAATATCTCAATCGTTTTGCAAAACCTCGGCCTGCTCGACCCGGCTTGCTCGACATGGGATAATCTGGTTCCTCTCGCCAGTTGCCAAACCGAATAAACCCCATAAACCGCGTTATTCAGCCAATCCTGCCAAATCCGCCTAAACAACCTTAAATACCTGAATGAAACATAACATATATTATGAGACGTTCGATATTGCGTATTCAGGGACAGGTTTATTTCCGCATGACAGCAATAAATGGTTTAATCGCGCAATGCTATCGGCGGGCCGAGTATCTCGTAATTCAGAATCGCCTTGCGGAAACCATCCTTTGTCGCGTATTGCGCCACCAGTTCCGCAAGATAAGGATGCTCCTTATGGGCTATTTCGGTCTCAGTTGAAACCATGGGCACATCTGAAGTGATCCCCTCAACCTTTTGCAACCTCGGCTCGACCTTTTCCAGAATCGGCTTCTCAACTGTTACGGGAGTGCCCACATCCGGCTTTCCCAAACCTTTTACAACCTTGAGGGTTGGCCCTTCCTGGGCGTATGCAGGGGGAGCTACAGGTTTTTTAGCCGGTATTGGCTCAGGCCTGCGTTGTGGCGGCGGTTTCGGCTGAGGCGTCCTGGCAGGGGACTGAAATTGTTCATTTACCCCTTGCTGGACATCCCTGTTTTTTTCCGCCTGTTCTTTGGCCTCCGCGTAACGCTGCCTGATTTTCCTGGCCAGGTCGTCGAAACTATGCTCTTCGCCCTCTTCAGGCGGCTCTATCTTAGTTTCAGCCCCCTTCTTGCCCTTTTGAGCCGCCTTCGAAATCGCGCCGACAACCCAGATTATAAAAATTATAATCAGCGGCACAAGCTTGCCGAAATTTTCTGTTTGGTCGCTGCCCAACATTTTGTTTAACCAGTCACTCATCATCTCTTAATCTTTTTTACTTCTTGTCAACCTTTGAAATCGAGTCCCTCATCGACGTATCCGCGCTTATATTTTTCATCCGGTAATAATCCATTATTCCGAGATTGCCCTTGATGAAAGCTTCTGCCATCGCAAGCGGGACTTTCGCTTCATTCTCAACCACCAGCGCCCTCATCTCCTGCTCGCGGGCGACGGCCATAGCGCGACGACCTTCCGCTTCGGCCTGGCGCATTCGCTTGTCTGCTTCAGCTCTTTCGGTTTCCAGCATGGCTCCGACGTTCGATACCTCCTTGTCTTTAGTGCTTACGCCGGCAACGCTTACGTCAGCGATATCGATAGAGACAATTTCGAATGCCGTTTGAGCATCGAGACCACTTTCTAAGACTTTCCGCGAAATTCGGTCTGGATGTTCCAGAACATCTTTATAAGTTCCTGCCGAACCAATTGCGCTGACAATGCCCTGGCCGACACGGGCAATAATA
>JBEKZW010000017.1:0-45729 GCA_049509475.1 Sedimentisphaerales bacterium | reverse complement strand
TTCAGCGTTCGTTTGGTTCTATATAAGAACATATATCAGCGGTTATACCATTGTTTGTCTATTCGCCCGTCGAACAGGCGTATTTCTCTTTGTGAATGTTTGGCGATATCCTCATCGTGCGTGATAATGATGAGAGTTTTTCCCTGCTGGTAAAGCATATCGAGTATATTAAGGATGTCCCTGCCGCTTTGGCTGTCGAGGTTTCCGGTGGGTTCATCCGCGAGAATAATCAAGGGGTCGTTGGCGAGCGACCTTGCGATGGCGACTCGCTGCTGCTGGCCGCCGCTTAATTCCGATGGTCTGTGGTGGACGCGGTCGCCCAGTCCCACCATTTCAGCCAGCTCTATTGCCCTGACTTTGCTTTGATGTTCAGACATACCCTGATAGAACATCGGGACCTCGATATTTTCCAGAACGTTAAGTTGCGAAATCAGGTTGAATGACTGGAAGACAAATCCGATGTGCCTGCCGCGTATGGCGGAAAGCTCGTTGTCGTCGAGGGTGGCAACATCGTGGCCGCCGAGGTAGTATTTCCCGCTGGACGGCCTGTCTAAGCATCCAATAAGATTTAGAAGCGTGGATTTACCTGAGCCGCTGGGCCCCATCACGGCAAGGTAGTCGCCTTTCTTTACGACAAGGTCGATTTCCCGCAGCACTTTAAGCTCGACGGCGCCAAGCTGGTAGTTTTTGCAGAGTTTGTCAAAAACAAGGATGGAGCCATCAGCGGTAAAATCAAGGTTCCTGGCTGGAAGGTTGTCCATCGTTTTGCTGCCTCGTACGATTTCTGGATTGTCTGAATTTTTCGCGTTGCTGTTCGTCCATCTGGTTAAGGTCGGGCATTTCGCCTCTGGCGGCTCTTTCCCGGAATTGCTTTATTTTTTCTTTGGTCGCGTCATCAAGCTGGTTGAAGTCAGGCGGCATACCCGGCGGCCCTGACATACCCTGTGGCCCCGTCATACCCATTGGCATACCCTGTCTTCTTCGGCCGGCCCTGTTGGGCTCTGATGTTTGCGGCTGGTCGTCGGTCGCCTGGGCCATTGCCATCTGTGGTTGCTGTCCGTTTCTTTGGAATTTATCGGCCAGTTGTTTTTCTGACTCTTTTTTTGTCTCGGTGATTCTGGGCGGATTAAGCGTAACTTCATCGCCTTCGTTGAGGCCTTCGAGAATCTGGACCCAGGTATCGTTGAATAGGCCTGTCTTGACCTCTCTTTCAACGCTTTTGCCGCCGTTTACAGCAAAACATACTTTTTTGCCGCTTCTGTTCGCGACGACCTGAACAGGTACAATCAGGGCGTTGGGTGCATAATCGACGAAAATTTCGACGCGGGCGGACATTCCGGGCTTGAGGAAATTGTGCTTGCCTTCGATACTGACCTGTGTTGTATAGACCTTGATGTCGGGACTGAGCCAGTTTCTCTGCTGGTCGGGCAGGGAAGAAACTTTGATGACCTCGCCGTTGAATGTCTGGTCGGGAAAAGCATCCATAACGATAGTTGCTTTCTGCCCCGGCTTGATTTTATCTACGGATGACTCGTGGACGGCTATTTCGGCCATCATTGAAGAAGTATCGGGCAGCGTGATAATTGTCTGCCGCTGGAAAACCTGCTCGCCCGGCGCGATAAGACCAGCGCCGCGGTATCTGCTCATAGTGTCCATGCTTGAGCCATAGACGACTAAGCCCGGGGCAGGCGCTTTCATAGTGCATGCGGCAAATTGCTTTTTACTTTTGTCGAGACGGTCTGCCAGAAGGTCGAGCCGGGCCTTTGCACTTTCAAGCGCGGCCTTGGCCTGCGCAAGTTGAGAACGCGCCCTGGCATAAGTGCGTTCAAGGTTGCGTTTTGACTCGAAGTAAGCGCTTAAAAGTGTCTGGGCCTGTTTTGGAAAATCATAAATCTTACAGAGATTGAGCGAGACCTCCGCCTCTTTCTGCTGTATTTCATAACTGTCTTTTGAAAGCGTGTCGCGGTCCACTTCGAT
This sequence comes from Sedimentisphaerales bacterium, assembly GCA_049509475.1. GTDB lineage: Bacteria > Planctomycetota > Phycisphaerae > Sedimentisphaerales > Anaerobacaceae > Fen-1362. The sequence continues at coordinate 43,752 of JBEKZW010000017.1, read as the reverse complement.
TTTAGCGACATAATTCGCGTCAAAAAGCTCCTGTGTTCCTTCGAGCTGGTATTTTGCGTTTGCGAAATTAGCGGACGCCAGTTTGATTTTATCATTCCAGCTGTCGATATCCTGTAAACTCTGGCCTCCGAGCTTGTTTGCGTCCCGGATTATTTCATCGATATTGATAAGGTCCATAATATCAACATTAGGGTCGTTTGCTTCCTTGATGGTTTCGATGATATGATTTGCGAGCGTATCACCGAGATATTTCTGGAAGTCCAGAAGGGCGAACCTGACTTTAAGCTCCGCCGCTGTTATATCGCTTTCGTTTTGTTTGACCTGTATGTCGTAGGCCTCTTTTGCCTGTGCGTAGCTTGCATCTGCGGTGGTGAAATCAATTTGACGCTGGGTTAGCTGTTCTTTTAGGTCGCCCGAATCAAGCTCAACGAGGACTTTGCCGTTACATACGTCTTCGGGAGTGACATACGAACCTTCCGGAACGATATTTATGATTGTTGCCCGGCCTTCGACTTCGGATTTGAGGTCGATGGATTTTTGTGCCTTAATACTACCGCTTTCGGTGACGGTAACAGTGAGGTTGTCTCGGCGCGCGACGAAGGTGCTTAGGGTTTTGGAGGGTGCTGGCGTAGAGGTTTTATTCGCGGCCAGTGTCATAACCAGCGCCGCTATAATAACGATAACTAAACCGGCGGCGATAAACCATTTGCTCCGCCACCAGGCCTGTTTATAAGTTGTCTTCGGAAGATTGCTTGCTTTGTTCTCGTTCATTTGTCTGATTCCTGGATACTTCTGTTTTGGATTGTGTCCACATACCGTCCGGCTTTACCTGCAAAATGCCGACGTCTCGGAAGAAATTTAATTTTGCTATTGTATGCCCTATCAGCGCGGAAGTGAGGCTGTTTTGTGCCTGCAGCAGGGCGTCCTGGGCATCGAGCAGGTCTCTCGTTTGTGCCCTGCCTGATTTTAGAAGCACCGGCATATTTTTTACTCTGTCTTCGGCCAAAGCTAAACTCTTTTTCTGAGTTATGTATTGTTCCGCTGTCGCCATGTATTGCCGATATGCCTGACGGACGCCCAGCATAACCAAATCCAGATCATTACTGTATTCTCGTTGTTGTTGTTCTAATGTTATTAATGCCTGTCGATAGGCATTTCGCTGATTTTTCCTGTCAAACGGCAAATCAGCGGATGCACCAAATGTGTAATTTCCCTTGTGGAATTGAAGGTTATCGAAGTTTTTGTCGGGTTCTGAATTGACGTTGGCACTGCCAGTGAGATTTAATTGGACCCCGAGCCCTTCGGAAGCAAGTTTGACTTTACGTTGAGCGTCTTCAACGCTGTCGTAAGAATTGACTAAATCCAGCCGGCAGAGAATCGCTATATTGATTGCCGCATCGACTGTAACATTCGGCTCGCCTGTTGCGACATTCCTCAATGCTATCAGTTCATTCTGGTCGAGCTCCAGCGTAGCGTTAACCGGCAGTGTCAATCTGACTTTGAATGCATCGAGAAATTGTTCGTAACTCTGAAGGTTTGTCACATAGCTGTCATAGGCGCTTAATTCCCGCTGCCTGGCCTGGTCAACCTGGTAAGCGGGCGTGCGGCCTGTTTTGGCCTCCAGCTCCGCCTGTTTTCTGTATTCTATGCTGCTTTTCCAGTTGCTATATGCGTTGTTAACACTATCTTTTTGCTGCAGGACGCCGTAATAATTGCTAATAATATCGACTACAAAAGTCTGGCGATATCGGTTGAATGTGCGTATCTGGTATAATACATTCCGCTCCGCCTGTGTCAGGCTCTCCCATGCGACTTTACCGCCGCCGCTGCCAAGCAGGGGGACGTCAAATGTGCCGCTCAGGACTGAACCCAGCGTGGTGCGGGGGGCACCTGTTAAAAAACGTACCCAGTCGATTGCCAAACTGGAATTGAGCAGAATTCCTTCCGGTGTCAGGAAGGTTTTTGAAACACCAGCTTCTGATTTGATAGTTTGATTTTCAGGATTTTCACCATTTTTTGAGTATTCGTAATCGATAGTTCCGAACCACTTGAGGGCGTATTTATACCGTTCTCCGGTTAGCGATAGTGCCGACAGGTAGAGATTTTCTTTTTGGGTTTGATAGTCCCGGTTATATTTTGTGGCTATGGCGACTGCCTGCGCCAGCGTGAGAGGCTCTTCAAAAATCGGGGCTTTGGCAACATTCACGTCGTTGGGGGTGGATATGGTGTTTGCGTCGGAAATGACATAGTTGGCTTTTTGACCGAAGTTGTCCCGCCATTTGGAATCGATGATTTTGTAAACCTCTTTATCGGCGTCGGCCTTATGAAAATCAGGGCTGCACCCCACGACCATTGTCAAGACAATGGCAGTTACAGCGCAAACCGCAAATGTCGGCTGACGTTTGTCCATCACCTGTACCTCGTCCGGATTGGCCTTCCAAGGCCCGGATTGTATATGCCTTCATTATACAAAAAAGGGTTCTCTAATAGAAGTCCCGTAACTGCTATATTGGCCTGTCAAAACGCATAAGCTTTACGTGTTTTGCCGGTTGTATGCTCTGTATCGACGGAATTCGTAAGGCATCCAAAGCTGTAAATAGGGTGAGCGACAACCGTTGCTACCGTTTAGTTCGGACGTTTCACAAGAGGTGTCTATTTCAGAAAATTACCGATATTACCGGAACTATTCTGTTTTATGATTAGACAGCTTTCGGAAGCGAATATCAAAATCATTATTTTTCCGGCCGGCTTAATGGTCGAAACCTCGTTTTTATATGCCGGGCCGCTGATATGGCATTAACGGCGTCTTGATAGAGCTTCTCCTGAGCACGTATCTTCCTGCCGCGAGGGGATATACGTTTGTAAGTGCTATCAGGCAGAAGCCGCCATGACTGCACGTTGTCATCGAAAAATGTCTCAAGCATATTCCTGACACGCGCCTTCGCCCTGCCCGTTTATCCTTGACATTAGTCTATCCCTTTTATAGCTTAGACAACCATACAGGCGAGGCATTATCTAATAAGTATAGGCAATCTGTTGTGAAACAGCGTTGTGCAGTCCTGACTGATAGTCATCAGAACATACCCGGAGTCGTTGTAATGGTCGCCAGTGCAGTGTGGTGGACGTAGACACAGTCAACGTGGTTGATGGTATGTTGCTTCTGTATCATGGTTATTTCTACAGGATTCTGACAACGCAGGATGAACATGCTAATGGCGGGGCATACGATCTGACGGCCCAGCAGGTGGCCGACAGCCGCAGTTGGTATAATCCGCAATGGCATTATGATAACGATGCGGAAACAAGCGAGGCATTGGACTTGATATTTTCTGACCATTTCAGCCGCTCTGAGCCGGGAGTGTTTGCTCCATTGCGGGACATGCTTCTGACGTGAGGTGACCATTACATGCATTTGGCTGACCTTAAGTCTTATCTTGAAGCGGACCAGTGGCTGTGTGAGCTGTATGCCGACCGGCAGAAATAGGCAGGCAAAGCCATCCTGAATGCGGCCGGCTCGGGAAAATTTTCAAGCGACCGTACCATTGCCGAGTACGCCGCCGAAATCTGGAAGGCCAGGCCCTGTCCGGTGCCCTGATCGGAAGCCCCATGGGGGTGTTATACGGAATCAGGCAGCAGGCATGCAGCCGATCATGAGTTGGATAATGTCTGGTCGAAGAAAAAACAGTTTATACACGATTAAGAAACTCAGTCGCGACATCTGAAAGAAGGAGCTATTTATGTCCAGGAAACCGACGGAAACAAAGGCATCGAGGATGAAACAAAAAGAAATATGACGACCAGGTGACACTGGCGCGCCGAAATATCGTACCATAGAAATACTGAAAATATTATTGTGAGTATATTGATAAATATGGAACAAAAAACAAATAAGTCGCTTTCTGCTCTCGCAGGCAAAGCGGCTCCCCCTGAAATACTGGTGGACGTAGCCCGCCTGGAGCGGGAATATTATGAGCGTCGACCTGATACGGAAGATGCTAATCAACTGGTAAGCTTTAGCACCAGCGGACACCGCGGCTCGTCACTATCCGGTACATTCACCGAGGCCCATATCCTGGCAATAACGCAGGCTATCTGTGACTATAGATTTAGCCAGAGCACCAATGGCCCGCTGTATATGGGGAAGGACACTCACGCTTTGTCAGGGCCGGCCCAGCGAACTGCCCTGGAGGTTTTGGCGGCTAATAATGTGGAGACTGTAATACAACGAAATGATGGCGTAACGCCGACACCGGTTATATCTTGGTTTATTCTTACCTATAATCGCGGCCGTAGAGGGCATCTTACTGACGGGATTGTGATTACACCGTCGCACAACCCTCCGGAGGACGGCGGTTTGAAGTACAATCCTACCAATGGTGGTCCGGCTGACAGCGACGTGACGCGGTGGATTCAGAACCGCGCCAACGAATTGCTGCGAAAGAATAACGTTGATGTAAAGCGTATGCCCTTTTCGTCGGCTATAAAATCCGCAAGCACACATCAGGAAGATTTCGTCGGGCCTTACGTAAAAGATTTGCCCAGCGTCGTCGATATGAACGCCATAATCGCAGCCAACCTTAAGCTGGGTGTGGACCCGCTCGGCGGCGCATCCGGGCCATACTGGGGATCGATAAATTCAAACTACAAACTTAACATTGTTGTCGTAAATGCGAAAGTTGATCCGACCTTTTCGTTTATGACGGTTGACCACGACGGCAAAATACGCATGGATTGCTCCAGCCCATACGCAATGGCAAGGCTCGTCAAACTCAAGAACCAGTATCAGCTTGCCTTCGCCAACGACCCGGACGCAGATAGGCACGGGATAGTTACGCCTTCAGCGGGTTTGATGAATCCCAATCATTATTTGGCCGTGGCCATTCGCTATCTGCTCACGCATCGTCCCAACTGGTCTGCAAACTCTGTCGTCGGCAAGACGCTGGTGAGCAGCAGTATGATAGACCGGGTGGTACAAAAGCTTGGCCGCAGGTTGTTCGAGGTTCCGGTGGGTTTTAAGTGGTTTACACCGGGGCTGTTCGACGGTTCTTGCTGCTTCGGCGGCGAAGAGAGCGCCGGCGCAAGTTTCTTACGGCAGGATGGAACAGTGTGGACGACCGACAAAGACGGCCTGATTATGGCTCTATTGGCAGCCGAGATTACTGCTCGTACGGGCAAGGAGCCGGGCGAGCATTACCGCGAGCTTACTGCTGAGTTCGGCGCACCTTACTACACACGAATAGATACGCCGGCGACGCCTGAGCAAAAAGCAAAACTGCAGAAGCTGTCGCCGGAGGATGTCAAAGAGTCGAAACTTGTCGGCGAACCTATAACAGCAAAATTGACGTCTGCTCCGGGTAATGGAGCACCGATAGGGGGCTTAAAGGTCGTGGCAGCAAGCGGCTGGTTTGCGGCACGGCCATCTGGTACGGAAAATATTTACAAAATTTATGCTGAAAGTTTCAATGACCAGTCGCACCTGAATGCCATTGTTGATGAAGCTCAGCAGATTGTGAACAATACACTCGCTGCCTCGGCGTGAAATATTACAAACTAAGCGACCGTTAAGAGGTATTGACAAAATTCGCCGAAGCGGGTATCGATGTTGACACATTAGCGGCTCAACTCCAGGCAGAAGGGGGCGAGTCCTTTGCTGAATCATGGAATGGATTGATGGCGGTAATAAATTCTAAGAGCGCCGCCCTTGAGAAAATCAATTGACATAAGAAAGGCCAGAGGAAATCAAGTATGACATTACACATTGCGCCGCTGACCAAACGTGCGGCATGGAAGACCCTCAAAGCTCATTATAAGCAAATATGCGAAGTGCATTTGCGTAAGCTTTTTGCGGATGACCCGAAACGCGGCGAACGCCTGGCAGTCGAGGCTCTGGGTATTTATCTTGATTACTCAAAGAATCGCGTTACCGATGAGACCCTCAAATTGCTTATTCAACTTGCTGAGGAGTCTGGCCTCCGGGAGCGGATTGATGCGATGTTCCGTGGGGAGAAGATAAATATTACGGAAAATCGAGCTGTCCTGCACACGGCATTACGCGCCCCAAAAGGGGCAGAAATTTTTATAGATGGTGAGAACGTAGTGCCGAAGGTGCATTCTGTTCTTGATAAGATGACTGATTTCTGCAATCGTGTTCGAAGCGGCGAGTGGAAAGGTCATACCGGCAAGCCTATTCGCAACATAATCAATATCGGCATCGGAGGTTCCGACCTCGGTCCGGTGATGGCATACGAATCGCTGAGGCATTACAGCGACCGCAGCAGGGTTTTTCGGTTTGTTTCCAATATCGACGGCACTGATTTTGCGGAGGCGGTTGGTGACATCGACTGTGCCCAGACCCTCTTTATCGTCTCTTCGAAGACATTTACGACATTAGAGACAATGACAAACGCTCACACCGCTCGCGAGTGGTTACTTAAGGGATTCGGCGGCGACGAGAAGTCGGTAGCAAAGCATTTTGTTGCGGTATCGACCAATGCGAAGGAAGTAGCAAAATTCGGCATAGATACCGCTAATATGTTCGAGTTCTGGGATTGGGTTGGCGGACGGTATTCAATGGAATCGGCGATTGGTCTCTCGACGATGCTCGCCGTCGGTCCCGATAATTTTCGTGCAATGCTGGATGGTTTTCATCAGATGGATGAACATTTCCGTACAACTCCATTCGAGCGCAATTTACCGGTGCTTATGGCCTTGCTGACCATCTGGTACACCGATTTCTTCGGTGCTCATACTGTCGCAGTCTTGCCATACGAGCAGTATCTCAAACGATTTCCAGCTTATTTGCAGCAGTTGACGATGGAGAGCAACGGCAAATATATTACGCTCGATGGGACGAAGGTTGACTATCAGACCAGTCCCATCTACTGGGGCGAGCCGGGTACAAACGGCCAGCACTCTTTCTATCAGTTGATTCATCAGGGGACGCGGCTGGTTCCCTGTGATTTTATCGCGTTTAGCAGGTCGCTTAATCCGCTTGGCAGACATCACGACATGCTTATGGCAAATGTTTTTGCGCAGGCAGAGGCGCTGGCCTTCGGCAAGACTGCCGAACAAGTAAAGTCAGAGGGCACACCGGACTGGCTCGTGCCGCACCGGGTTTTTGAGGGCAATCGGCCGTCGAACACAATTCTTGCTGAAAGTCTCACCCCCGAAACTCTCGGCAAGCTTATTTCTCTATACGAACATTGTGTTTTTACACAGGGCGTCATTTGGAACATTGACTCGTTTGACCAGTGGGGTGTCGAATTGGGCAAAGTACTGGCTCAACGCATTGTCCCCGAGCTTGAGAGTAAGCAAGAGCCCAAACTTGCCCATGACAGCTCCACGAACAATTTGATATGTCGTTATCGCAGCAGCAAATAATGACCGGCAGTGAGTGGGTAAGCGCGGTTGTTGTGCCGAATGATTATGTTACCGGTGCTTTATTGGTGCAAATAATTGATGCCAAGAGCAACGATACAAATCAAACGATGTACAGAGAGCCTTTAGCCATTGCTGTCGGCGGGCAGTACCTTCAGCAACAAGAAGTTTTCGGTAATGCAGCCGGGTAGAAAAATGACCGTAGCAAGGACAACTGAGAACGTGTAACACATTACTCTCTGGCACGGTTTTTTTAACCTCTTTGTTTAACAGCATTTACAGCCATGTAGTAAATTTAACGGAAATGGCGGATTTATAACTACTTAAACTATAACCTCATGCATAACCTTTTAATTTCCCCGAATTTTCTTGAATTTGTCAGGTTCGGGCGGTTATACTCTAACCTGTTAAACCTTCCTGATTTATGGTAGCCGAATATTCGAATCTAATAAGATTTGCTTAGAAAGGTCAAAGTAATGAATATCATCTTGTTTTCGCCGTATATGGGTGCAAAAATTGTGTAAAATGCAGGAATATAGCCGGAAATAGCGATGTTTAGGGATAAGAGCGGATTAATTTGGAGGAATTGGGGAGCAGATTTATTGCTTCTGTTGACTGCGTCCGTTCTTCTATTCTGGTCACTGGGCAGTTGTGGGCTTTGGGGTTCGGAGGGGCGATGGGCGGAGGTCTCCCGCCAAATGCTTTTGACGGGCGACTTTTTTCACCCCAGAATTGGAGCTGAGCCGTATTTTGACAAGCCGTTGCTGACCTACTGGTTTATAACGGGCATTTCCGCGATGACGGGTGTTCTTAACGAATGGGTTATACGATTGCCAAGCGCATTTTTCGGCCTCATCAGCATCTATGCCACAGTCCTTATTGGAAGGCGAATATGGTCTGCTAAAGTCGGTTTGCTGGCGGGCTGGCTTATGCTGACCAGTTACGGAGTTGTCTTCTGGTCCCGGACAGCAGCCGCAGATACAGAAAATCTTGCCGCGGTTACTCTTTGTATTTTGTGGTATTGGGTAAGACGGGACAAACTCAATTTTACAACGTTTCTGATATTCTATTTAATCGCCTTTCTCGGCGCCTTGACAAAAGGTCTTACCGCTGTAGTTGTCCCGATTATCGCTATTGCGCCGGATTTGGTTATGGAAAAACGATGGAAAGCATTATTCAGGCCATCGCATATTTTGGCGTTCGGCGTCTCACTCGCGGTTTATTTATGCCCTTTTATCTACGCGACAATCACCACACCTGGGGATTATAAGTCCAGCGGACTTGCCCTGGTATTTCAGGAAAACATTCAACGTTACTTTAAGCCGATTGACCATAAAAATCCCTTCTACATATACTTTTACGGTGTCCCGATGCTCGTTTTGCCGTGGGCGCCGATTTTTGTGGCGGGCCTGGCAGGACTGTTGCTGGCATGGAAGAACCTCGGCCAAAAAACACAATGGTTAATAGCAGCTATTGGCCTGGTCTTTTTGTTTTTTGTGCTGTCAGGTTCCCGGCGAGAGTATTATATACTGCCTATTGTCCCTTTATGCGCTTTGTTAATGGCGGTCTTCCTGAGTGATACGGTTCATCAGAGCGTCGTCTCGCCGCGAAACTGGGGCATAAAAATACAAATCGCCTTTTGCGTTGGGCTAATCATAGCCCAGGCAGCCGTACCCTTTATATTGCTGTATATGAAAATGAAAACCCGTTTCGACTTTTTCACAAAGCTTTGGCTGCCCGGGATTATTATAGCCGTGGCGGCATTTTTCGGGTATAAAATGGCCGAAAGGATAATGCAGAAAAAAGCCGATTTTCCAAAAGATGTTCAGTTGCTGACGGGCTCGATTACCGCGGCTGTCATTCTTTTCGGAGGTTTTTTCACCTGGCAGCGACCAATAATAGACACTTTTAGACCCGAGCGTCTTTTTATTCGGGAACTGAAAGCTCAGGCAAACGGTTTATCTGCAAGCAGCGTTGGAATCTTTCCCAAGAACAACGCGGCGATGCTTTTTTACCTGAACAAGAAGGAGCAGATACCAGTTTTGAAAACCGCCTCAGACTGGAATAGTTTCTTGTCCGGCAAAACACCCAAACTGGTGATTATGCAAGATAGAGACAAACAAAAAGTCCCCCTTGATTACGGGTGGATTTTACAGAAGCAGCCGGATATTGCGGAGAGTACGGAGCCTTGGGATTCTGCTTCGTCGCGAGGGGAAAAGTGGCGAGCGTGGGTTGTCCGTGCCAGCGAGACCTCTACCGATTATGTTTCCGTGAGTGAGGAGGGTAAAACCGGTGCGCACTAATTTTTTGCCTTTTTCACGACCGTCTATTATTGAAAGCGACATTGCCGCTGTTGTGGAGGTTTTGCGCTCGGGCTGGATAACAACGGGTCCAAAGGCTGCGGAATTCGAGAATAATTTCCGTGAATATGTAGGATGCAGGGGGGCCGTCGCAGTAACATCTGCAACGGCTGGGATGCATATTGCTCTCAAAGCATATGATATTGGTCCCGGCGACGAAGTCATTACCCCTTCAATGACGTGGGTTTCCACCGTGAACCTTATCGTTCTGGCCGGCGCCACTCCTGTCTTTGCAGATATCGACAGGGATACATTGATGGTGACTCCGCAAACCGTAAAGCAGTGCATTACCGGCCGGACCCGTCTGATTATTCCGGTGCACTTCGCGGGCGCTGCCGCAGACATAGGTTCGATTCGCCAACTGGCCGCAGACAAAGGAATTACCGTTTTAGAAGACGCAGCCCATGCTTTGGGAACCTGTTACAAAGGCGAGATGATTGGCAGTCAGGGTACGGCAATCTTTTCCTTCCACCCTATTAAAAATATCACAACCGGCGAGGGCGGGATGTTTTGCAGCGACAATGATGAGCTGTTGAAGCGGATACAGCGATTGAAGTTTCACGGTCTGGGTGTGGATGCGTTCGACCGTTTCACGCAGGGCCGCACCCCCCAGGCAGAGGTTCAGGAGCCGGGTTACAAATACAATATGCCCGATGTCCTGGCGGCCCTGGGTATTAAACAATTGCAGCGTATAAATGAGATAAACCAGAAGAGGACGGATTTGGCGGTGTATTACAGGCAGCGATTAAGTGAAATAGAAGAAGTGCTGCCTCTAAGCGACCCCGCTTATCTGATTCGCCACTGCTGGCATCTGTTCATCATGCGGCTGGACACAAAAAAGGCGGGATTAACCCGGGACGAATTTATGAGAGAGCTGAAGCAGCGTAATATCGGGACAGGCCTGCATTTTCGCGCAGTACATCTGCAAAAATATTATCGTGATTTTCCAGGTGTGCAACGCGGGGCGCTGCCGAATACGGAATGGAATTCGGACCGAATCTGTTCGCTGCCTCTCTTTCCGGATATGACCCAGGATGATGCCGATGATGTAATAGATGCGATAAAAGAAACCTTGAAGAGTAAAACAAAAATCAACGCAGCAGGAGGTAAGAAATGAGCTCTTCATTATCGGTTGTTATACCGGTTTTCAATGAAATAGAAAACTTGGATAAGCTCTTGAAACGCTGTCTGGCGACCTGCCGTAGTATGGGGCGTCCTTACGAAATAATCCTGGTTGATGACGGCAGTAAGGATGGTTCGACACGGCAAATTACCGCTGCCGCCCGGGAAAATGACGGCCTGGTAATAGGTGTATTGCTGAACCGTAATTACGGCCAGCACGCAGCGGTGATGGCTGGATTTGCCGAAGCGAGGGGAGATATTATAGTCACGCTTGATGCCGACCTGCAAAATCCGCCGGAAGAAATTCCCAGGCTGGTCCAGAAGATAGAGCAGGGTTATGATGTTGTCGGAAGCGTTCGGGCGTCAAGACAGGATACTATCTTTCGCAGGGTCGCTTCCTGGATTGTTAACAAGGCGGCGCAAAAAGCCACCGGCGTAGTTATGCATGACTATGGGTGTATGTTACGGGCGTACCGCAAACCCATCGTTAAAGCAATGTTGCAATGCGAGGAGCGAAGCACTTTCATACCGGTTTTGGCCAATAGTTTTGCGTCGAGCACAACTGAAATTGACGTGCAGCACGCCGTTCGCTCCGATGGCGATTCCAAATACAGCCTCTGGCGGTTAATTAATCTGCAATTTGACCTCTTGACCAGTATGACAACGTTTCCGCTTCGCCTTCTGAGTGTCTTGGGCGGAGTTATCTCGGTGGCGGGAATAGGTTTCGGCATATTCCTTCTGATTATGAGATTCATTTATGGTGCGGAATGGGCCGCTCAGGGCGTCTTCACGTTATTTGCCGTCCTGTTTGTTTTTGTCGGCGCCCAGTTTGTTGGAATGGGATTGCTCGGCGAGTATATCGGACGGATTTATCATGATGTGCGGGCCAGGCCCCGCTACTTTGTGCAGGAGGTTGTCGGCAGAAAACCGGCAGCCGCAGCGACAGTCCCAAACAAAACAAGATCGGAGTTGACGGTATGAGAGCTATAGTATTGGGTTATCACAATATCGGATGCGTCGGCATTGAAGCTTTGCTTCGCAGCGGCTTTGAGATTGCCGCAGTTTTTACACATAAGGAAGACCCCGGCGAGAATATCTGGTTTGACTCAGTGGCGGAATTGGCGGCGGGCAGAGATATTCCTGTTTATGCGCCGGAGGACATCAATCATCCTTTATGGGTACATAAAATACAGGAGATGAAACCTGATATCATCTTCTCATTCTACTATCGTAATATGGTTAAGCAGCCCATCCTCGATATACCCTCGGCAGGTTGTCTCAATCTGCATGGGTCGCTGCTGCCGAAATATCGGGGCAGGTGTCCGGTCAACTGGGTGCTGGTCAACGGAGAAAAGCAGACAGGCGTTACTCTTCATTATATGACCCCCCAGCCCGATGAGGGCGATATTGTCTGCCAAAAACGTATTGTCATCAGCGATGACGACACGGCTTTGACCCTGCACAAGAAAACCAAAGACGCTGCTTATGAGATGCTGAATGAAATACTTCCGCTTATCAAAAAAGGCAAAGCGCCACGAAAACCTCAGGACAATACTCAGGCCAGTTACTACGGGGGACGCAGGCCTGCGGATGGTGAAATTAAATGGGATAAAAGTTCAACTGAAGTACGCAATCTTGTCAGGGCCGTAACACGTCCATACCCCGGTGCGTTTAGCTACATTGGTGACCGTAAGTGTTTTTTCTGGGCAGTTTCCGAGACCTTGAATACAAAAAAAGCTGCTGTGCCCGGCACTGTTATATCCATCGACCCCTTGATTATCGCCTGTGGGCTCAACACCGTGAAGGTGGATTTCGGTCAATTGGAAGGCGGAGTTTATCTGGGCGGCACGCAGCTTGCCAGGGAGCTTAATCTCGTGGAGGGTATGAAGTTTGGTTCAAACTCCAGTAAACGAATTCAGAGCAAAAGAAAGAAAAAAGTGTTGATTTTGGGAGTCAATGGTTTCATCGGAAGCGCCCTGAGCGAGCGGCTGCTGGAGAGCGGAAAATACGATGTTCATGGGATGGATTTGAATTCCGGTTACATCCAGCATCTTCAGGACAGACCCGGATTTCACTTCGAGGAAGGAGACATCTCCATACATCGGGAATGGATTGAATATCATGTCAAAAAATGCGATATCATATTGCCCCTGGTAGCGATTGCCACGCCTGTTGAATATACCCGGAATCCCCTGAAGGTATTTGAGCTGGATTTCGAGGAGAATCTCCGTGTTATTCGTTATTGTGCGAAATATCAAAAACGGGTTATTTTCCCCTCGACTTCGGAAGTTTACGGCATGTGCGATGAGCCGGAGTTTAATGAAGATACATCAAAACTGGTCCTCGGGCCTATACGCATGCAGCGCTGGATATATTCCTGTTGTAAACAGCTTCTTGACAGAGTTATCTGGGCGTACGGGCAAAAGCAGGGCCTGAAGTTTACTCTGTTTCGCCCGTTCAATTGGATTGGCCCTCGACTTGATAGTCTGGATTCGGCGCGCATTGGCAGTTCACGTGTTATCACTCAGCTCATTCTGAACCTTGTTGAAGGCACGCCGATTTTACTGATTGACGGCGGGAAACAAAAGCGATGTTTTACCGATGTTTCGGACGGCATCGAGGCGCTCTATAGAATTATCGAAAACAAAGATGATGTTTGTAATGGGCAAATCATAAACATCGGCAACCCCCACAATGAGCTGAGTATCCGGGCTTTGGCCGAATTGTTATTGGCGAAATTCGACGAGCACCCGTTGCGCTCTAAATTTCCGTCGTTTGCCGGTTTAAAAGAAATTGAAAGCGGCTCTTACTATGGCACTGGTTACCAGGATGTGCAGTATAGAAGACCCAGCATCAAAAACGCTAAAAAACTCCTCGATTGGACTCCTAAGGTAGAGATGGAGCAATCTGTAAAAAATACACTTGATTTCTTTCTGCAGGGAATCTTCAAGGAAGGACATGTCCCGTATGCGAACGAAAGCGTAAATAAAAAACAGAGTCCGGTCGTGTCCGAGGCAGCTGTCAAAAAAACACGAACTATCCTTTCTATACCGGCAAATAACAAGAAAAAAAGGAAAAATTCATTGTATAACCGTACATGAAAGTTGGTCTAAGGATAGATGTTGATACCTTCAGGGGGACAAAGTACGGAGTCCCCAACCTTTGTCGATTGCTTGCTAAGCACTCTATAAAGGCCTCGTTTTTCTTTTCTGCAGGGCCTGACAATATGGGCCGTCACCTGTGGCGGCTGATTCGCCCAACCTTCCTGTTGAAAATGCTGCGAACCAAAGCTGTATCGCTTTATGGCTGGGACATTGTGTTCAAGGGAACCTTCTGGCCCGGCCCGATTATTGGTAAGAAACTTGGAGATGTTATACGTGCCGCCGCAGATGCCGGCCATGAAATAGGACTGCACGCCTGGGACCACCAGGCCTGGCAGGCGCATATCGATTCGATGGATTGTGAATCAATCTATCAATCGATAAGTAAAGGTGTAACACTCCTCACGCAGATTCTCGGCAGTCCGCCTGCATGTTCTGCCGTCCCCGGCTGGAAGTGCAATAATCTCGTTCTGCTTGAAAAGGAAAAATTTCCCTTTGCTTACAATAGTGATTGCCGGGGTGAAAATATTTTCTATCCGCTCGTTGATGGGAAGAAATTATCTCAACCTCAAATTCCCGTTACCTTGCCCACATACGATGAATTAGTGGGACGCAAAGGTATTACACATAACAATTATAATGAACATCTGTTATCGATGATTGTTCCGAACAAACTAAATGTCTTAACTATTCATGCCGAGGTGGAAGGCATTTCCTGCGGAGATTTGTTCGGCAGATTTATAGAGATGGCAAAGGCAAAGGGCGTTTTATTCGTGCCTCTCGGAGATTTACTTGCCGAGTCCGTATCGTATGGCAGTGCGGTTATCGTTGCAAAAAAAAATCCGGGCCGCGAGGGCTGGGTTGCGTATCAGGAGGCAAAATAAACCTATGTCAAATAGAGATTCTATTTTGATTTTTGTGACAGGTCTTGTCATTTTCACCGTCAGCCTGAGGCCGGAGATTATTGGTTTTGACTGTCGCTTTGCGATGTTCGCGCAGGAGATGCTGCGGAATGGCCCGAGCTTTTTCCCCACCACTTACGACCAGCCCTACCCGGATTATCCGGGTACATCAACCTTTATGATTTACCTCGCTTCTGTGCCGTTTGGCAAGGTTACGCCGTTTTCCGCCGTATTACCGGCAGCTGTCGTTTCGGCCTTGATTCTTGTAGTTATCTATTGGATTGGCGCAATACACTCACGGCAATGGGGCTTGTTTGCTGTGCCGATTGCGTTATTTACCCATGAGTTCTTAAGCCGTTCGCGTAGTCTTACTCCTGACCAATATGTCAGTCTGGCAACGGCTCTGGGCTTTTATCTGGCGTATTCAGCGAATGTTTACGGCAGGAAAAAGCGATTATGGCTTATTCCTCTGGTATGGATAGCAAGCTTCGCATTCCGCGGCCCGATAGGAATCGTTATTCCAGCCGCTGTTGTGTGCGCTTATTATCTTTTCAACAGGGATTTCAAGCTGTTTGTCTTAATGGCGTTTACATCATCAGTTTTATTTCTCCTTTGCTTCAAGGGGCTATTGGTTGCTGCCGCTTATCAGGGAGGAGCGGTTTTTGCGGAACATGTTTGGAAAATGCAGATGGCTGGGCGCATGAGTGAACCCGCCCGGCATTGGATCGGTTATTACTGGACAGACAGTTTTGTAAGGTATGCGGTAGCGTATCCTATTGCGGTCATTGTTGCCATCTCACTGTATAAAAAAATCCTCAGGCGAGAAAACGCCGATTACAGATTTTTGGGATATCTGATTTTGTGGATGTTTGTGATTCTTTTAGGAATGTCAATACCCAGCACCAAAAAAATGCGATACATCGTGCCGATAGTGCCAGCTGCGGCATTGCTCGCCTCCTATATATTTATCGCCCCATTGCAAAAAGGCATTTTATCCGGTCTTAAAGAAATATTTTTGGGATTCTGCCGGTGGTTTCCTGCAGGAACCGGGATTTTCGCCCTTGTCGTCTGGGTTTTTGGCTCACAAATAACTGCTTTTGTAATGCGGAGCTACGGCAAACAATTTCCCTCAGTACTTGCTGGTTATTATTTGGTCACTATATTTCTAATGGCTGTTCTGACGGCAGTGGTATGGCGTGTCAATGCCAGATTTAAAGAAGGACCGTGGCGGGACTTGGTGTTAACGACTATCGGAGCAGTAACATTGGTCATTATCACTGTGTGTATTGAGGAACCGATTGCTTGTGACCTTGATGGCACGAGACCTTTTGTGGAAAAAGTAGAAACGCTGCAAAAGCAAAATCAAGGCGACCTCGTTTTTTACAAAATAGGCGCTGACAAAGAGGCGATTAAATTCATGGTTAATCTGGATAAACCCGTAAAACCACAGTTTATCAAGTCTCCGGAGGCTATTTTAAGTTACAGAGTTTCGGTATTTTTTATTAGCAGGGAAGAAGATTTCGCAGACTTGCCAAAAGATGTGGCGCAGCATGTAAAACTTCTTGCCAGCGGCAAAATCGGCGGAGATAATTATGTAGTATTTGCCTGTATCGAGATGTTCAGAAATACTTCAGAAAGTGCGGAAGCTGTTATCGGAGAATTATCATAACCGTGAAATCGGCTGCGACAAGTATCATATTGTTATTCACTATAGTTTATATCGTGCCTCTTGGCGTTCGCCCCTTGGTCATACCGGATGAAACGCGTTATGCGGAGATATCGCGTGAAATGTTGGCGACAGGTGGCTGGATTGTTCCCAAAATTGATGGTATGCGGTATTTTGAAAAGCCCGTCTTGGGCTATTGGCTCAACACAGCCGCAATATCTCTATTTGGGGAAAATGCATTTGCGATTCGTTTGCCGTCCGCGCTGGCTACCGGGATTTCGGCTTTGCTTGTTTTCTTCATGGTTCGCAAATTTGGTGGTGGAGGGCCTGCGGCTTTGCTCACTGCGGCAGCTTTTCTGACGTGCTTTGAAATTTTCGTGATTGGAACCTTCTGTGTCCTGGACAGTGTGTTTTCAATGTTTGTAACTGCAACCTTTGTGTTTTTCTTTTTTGCCTGGCAAGAAAGTGCATCACTTCATAAAAAGAGCGTGTTTCTTGTTCTGGCAGGCATGTGCTGCGGGCTGGCCTTTCTTACCAAGGGTTTTATCGCCTTTGTTCTCCCTGTCGTGGTGATTATTGCTTTCCTGCTCTGGGAACGTCGATGGAAAGAATTGCTGAGAATCTGGTGGGTGCCTCTTATTGTGGCGGTGCTGGTTGCGTTACCATGGTGCCTGGCAGTACATTTGCGGGAGAGGGATTTCTGGCATTTTTTTTTCTGGCATGAGCACATCCAGAGATTCCTCAACGCCGAGGGCGGGCAACATCCCGGTCCTTTTTGGTATTTCATCCCCGTGATTCTGGCAGGGGCTTTGCCCTGGAGCACGTGGTTGCCCAATGCATTCTCAGGCCTGAAGACCGTTAAATTCAAGGACCCATTCATCCGCTTCACGGTTTGCTGGCTGCTTTTCCCTTTCTTATTCTTTTCTGCCAGCGGAGGCAAGCTTGCCACTTATATACTGCCCTGTTTTCCGCCATTTGCTATTCTCATCGTTATGGGATTTCTAAAATGGTATGTTTTGCCGGGTAAGGAAAAAGCATTTACTGTTAATCTGTACATATCTGCGATAATAATACTCATGGTCGCGTTCGCTATGGTTTTTGCTCAGATGGGTCCTGTTGCAATTATTAAAATCTATAACACCGGCGAAACATGGAAGTGGGTGCTTTTAGTAATCGCTTTGCTGGCTTATGCAGCGTTTCTGGTGTTCGCAGGACGCCAAAAAATAATGAATAAGCAACTTATTTATTGCTGTCTTGCTCCCTTAATGGTGCTTTTCTGTGTTCATTTTGTTATACCTGATAAGTTCAAGACCGCTAAAATGCCCGAGAATTTTCTTCTGCAAAACTCAGGTCGAATTCGCCCCGACAGCATTCTTGTTTCCGACAATTATTTAATGCCTGCAGTCTGTTGGGTATATAGGCGTGATAATATTTATCTGCTGGGTAGAGCCGGTGAATTTGCTTACGGATTGAGTTATAATGGCCAAGAGCATAAATTAATCGCGGTTGAAAAATTTTCTGATTTCGTCAGAGAAAATTCGAAACACAACAAAGTAGTGCTCATCACCACAAAAAGACTTTATGACGATTACCGCAAGGTGCTGCCGAGTCCTGATAATGAGGTGGTAGATTGCGGTTTTGTAATGGTCGAATTTGCGGGTCATATGTAAAAACTAACCCGAAGCTGACCTTCCTCACGAAAGAACGGAGAGGGCGGGATTCGCTGCGTGGCTCCCTAAGGGGATTCGAACCCGCGGTAGAGGTTTACCCCCTACGACGGTTTGGCAAAATGTCGTAATCATATAGTTAACTTCAATAAGCACAAGTGGTTACAATTCGCAAAAGTTTTTCTTGTATGGTTTCTTGTTTTTCTATCTATCCGACTGTGGGATGGATTTTTAGCTTGACATCGAATCTGAGCTTGATAAAGTGATGGTAAATAATCGACCGCGAGAAAGTTTGAAATATTGGACCCTTACGGAAGTCTTGGGGGTAAAGTATATGTTATGCACTTCAGATTCAAATTTAGAACCAAATGAAGTTCCGCGTAATTACGGAAAACTTTTTTACACAGTCCTCGCAGCGATCTTCTTAGGGGGGTGTACGGCATCTGAGGGCCAGAAGGGCTGGGGCGATGATGTGAAATGGCCGGATGGCGACCGGCTTGCCAAGGCCGCTCGGAAGGCCTTGTTGGACCCGCAGACATATATTCCTGCCGCCGGTGCTTTAGTCTTCACCATCGATAATTGGGACCACAAAGTCTCTCATTGGGCAACCGAGCGTACGCCTGTCTTTGGCTCTCAGAAGGGAGCCGAGGACGCCTCTGATTACCTGCTGTATCCCATCATAGGCGAGACTGTCATAACGGCGCTGGCTACCCCCAGCGGAGATAGTAACGAACAGTGGTCCGCCGGCAAAGCCAAGGGTCTGGGTGTGGAGGGTGCCGCATTTGGAGTCACCGCACTTTCTACATCTGTACTAAAGGACACTACCGGGCGTGAGCGGCCAGATCGCTCCAACAACCAGAGCTTTCCTTCCGGACACGCATCAGGGGCTTTTGCCGGAGCCACCTTGTCTAACCGTAACCTTGACTCGATTGATATGTCGGATGGGCTGCGCACCACCTTGCAGGTCGGTAATATTACTATGGCAAGCGGTGTAGCCTGGGCTAGGGTCGAGGGCAATAAACACTTTCCTTCGGATGTCCTTGCCGGCGCTGCCTTGGGACACTTTTTGACGGCCTTCATTCATGACGCCTTTATGAATCTTCCGGAGGATGGATCAGTTGATATGGAGGTTGTTCCGTTCGACCATGGTGTAGCCGTCTGTTTCTCCATTCGATACTAAGAGCCTATCTGAATAACCGTTTATCGGTTCTGATATATTAAAAAACGGAGAGAGCGGGATTCGCTTCGCGGCTCCCTAAGGGGTGTCGAACTCTTCTCTGCTGCTTCGCGGCAGGCGTGTTCTCATCCCGCTGTTTCAAAGAAGCAGCACTAACGGAGAGGCCGGGATTCGAACCCGGGGTGGGGGTTTACCCCCCACGACGGTTTAGCAAACCGTTACCTTCAGCCACTCGGTCACCTCTCCATACGATTATTTTAAAAAAACTTAAGGAAACACACTACGATGCTTCTCTTTTGCAAACCAAAATCTGGAAAACTCGTTCGGATAAATCTCCCCTGACTTTACATCTAACAGGCCATTTTTGCAAGAAGATTAGAGGTAAACTTTATTATTTTGGAGCCGATAATATGGCGTTTGTTGGGCCGGTTGCTGAGGGATAAAAGGCCCAGCCGCATCATTTTTCAGGTAAACCGGCGGGGAATATGTGTCGATAAATGAGCCGGTATTTCGTGTATTGTTGTTAGTAATAATAACGGCATAAGGGCGGAGGCAAATATGGCTTTTGACGTAACAATAAAAGATTATCTGCAGGAAATAGACGAGGCGACCCTTCTTTCAGCTCAGGAAGAACACGAGCTGGCTTTGCGGGTCACCGAGCAGAATGACCCCGAGGCACGCGACCTGCTCGTTCGCAGCAATCTTCGATTAGTAGTAAATATCGCCAAGAAATACGCCAACAGGGGGAATATGTCACTGGGCGATTTGATTGAGGAAGGCAATCTCGGGCTGATAAGGGCGGTCGATTATTTTGACCCGAATCGCGGGACGCGATTCAGCACATACGCGGCGTGGTGGATAAAGCAGGGCATAAAGAGCGCACAACTGGGAGATGTTCGGCCTGTTCATGTACCCGGCTATATGATAGGGCTGATTAACCAGTGGCGTCACGCGATGGCGGAAGTAGAGAACAAGCTGGGCAGAAAGCCCACCGTCGAGGAAATGGCGGACGTGATGGGGATGTCTGCGAAGAAGGCGAAGGTTATCGACGAGACGGTTAAAGTGCTTGGCTCGGTAAAGGACAATCAGCAGCCGGAAACGGGCGAGGAGAACCAGATATTCGACGACAACATCAGCAGCCGGTGTGTTGACAGGCCCGAAGATGAGATGGTTGAAGATGAGGAAAAGGCCAAGGCAGTTGGTTTTTTGGGGCAGATGGACCCGAGAGACGCGGAGGTTCTCCGGCTGCATTATGGGCTTGACGGCAATCCGCCTATGGGGTTCAAGGAAATCGGCGAAAAGCTCGGTTTGACCCGCGAGCGAATCCGCCAGATTCAGCACGAGGCACTGACGAAGCTTTACGAGCTTATGGAAGAGCTGTAGTCGGTTTATTTACCACAGAGAACGCATAGAATTTATTTTTAATCAGCCACCCTTCGACTCGCTACGCCTGCTCAGGGCAGGCAGAGAATTTTTCATTTCTGATTTCAAATGCGGAACCGCTGCGAGATGATGTTCTAATCGCGAGAGAGTCATGAAGGCATTTTTTCGCGAATAAACATTGTCTATTTTTCCAGTTCAACGATATACTGCTGCTTTAAGGCCGG
Organism: Sedimentisphaerales bacterium; assembly: GCA_049509475.1. GTDB lineage: Bacteria > Planctomycetota > Phycisphaerae > Sedimentisphaerales > Anaerobacaceae > Fen-1362. The sequence goes on along the minus strand of JBEKZW010000017.1, from coordinate 22,773 downwards.
AATATGCGGCCCGCCACAAAAAAGGCGGGTAAACCAAGCCCTACGGCGGAGAAGTATGGGAGATGTCGAATAAAACAGCATCGACTCAAGGGAAAGGGATATCTTATGAAACAAATCCTGTTTTTTATAGTGTGCATTTCTCTGACACCTGCGATTTTTGCCGAGACAGCCATGCCAGATAAGAATATTCAATTGCTCCAAGCCGCAAAAGATAGCAATCTTGTCGGCTGGTGGAAGTTTGATGAAACCGAAGGCAATACTGCTGTTGACAGTTCCGGCAACGGCAATGACGGGACACTGGTCGGAAATCCCGTCTGGCGTCCGCAGGGCGGTGAAATCGGCGGGGCGATTGAATTTAGCCGCAAGGGCGATTACGTAAAAATCGCCAACGAACCCGCCTTTGATATTACAAACCAGATAACAATTTCGGCGTGGGTCGCTTCCGTGCCGGAGGGGTGGACGGGGATTGTAACCAAGCGCGACACGAAGGCAAACCACAGGACAATAGCATCTCAGTCGCCGCCGGAGTGGATGGGGATTGTAACCAAGGGTGACAGTGCATGGTGTATGTCCATTAATCCTTGGATAAACGTGTTTCACTTCGGAGTCGGCCTCAATGACTGTCTTGACGGGATGAACGAAGCCAGCGAAGGCCAGTGGCATCACGTCGCGTGCGTCTATGACGGGAAAAAGATGAGAATCTACGTTGACGGAACGTTAGATGTTTCAAGAGGGCGGACAGGCCCTATTGCGACCAATGATTTTCCGGTTTGTATCGGCGAGAATATCAAATTGACCAAACACTTTCATTTTCCGAGCTGGCACGGTCTGATTGACGACGTTCGCATTTATAATCGTGCGCTTTCAAAAAATGAAGTTGCAGTGCTTGCAGATTTACAGGTGGAAGCGGAGCGGGCGATTACAGCGATTACAATTCAGGTACAAACTCCGGACGGCAGGCCTATACCCAATGAGACGGTTTTTTGCGCTGGCGTTGACTCAAATGTCATCCTGAAAGGCACAACCATTGAGAGTGATGGAGAACAACTGCTGACCAATGCTGAAGGCCGGCTTGCGGTCAAGCTGGGAAAAGAGAATCTCGTCTTCGTCATTGCCAACGACAAGGGGTTCGGTATGGCATATAGTTTTGACCTTGTAAACAATCTAAGAATGGTCGTGCGGCTCTGGGGGCGTATCGAGGGCATCAGAACGAACAGGGGGCAACCACTGGCTAATCAGCGCCTCTGGCTTAGAATGGACGAGGATTCGCTGGGATTATCAGCAGATGTGAACAGGATGGATATAAGTCGCTGTGTTCAGATAGAGGGGGAGGCAATGACTGATTCGCAGGGACGTTTTGTTTTTGAACACGTGCCGCCGGTCGGTATTATTTTGCGGGAGAACCGCAAAATCCCGTCCCGGAGTTCCATTACTCTTGTGCCTCCCATTTGGGTAAAGCCGGGTAAAACGACGAACGTGGAAATCAAAACCCAGGGAAGGACAGTTGTTGGCCGGCTGAAATTAGCTCCTGGACTGGCTGCCGATATTAATATCGCGTCTTGTCACAGTGGCCTTGTGTCTGACCGCCAGTCCCTCTCTACCATCCTTAGACTGGCTGCCGATGGTAATGCGACTTTTTACGGATGGCTCAAGCCCAGTTGGCAATGCAAAAAGAAATGGTTCAGTCCCTGTTGGTATGATGATATCAAAGAACCTGAAATGCCAAAAGAATTTGACACTCCTGAAAAGAGAATGAAATGGTGGTTCGATTTTTATGAATCGGACCTGGGCAGGGAGTGGCTTAAACTGTCTGCAGAAAGAGCCGACTTTGAGTTTCATCCTGACGGGACTTTCATCGGAGAGATGGTTGAGCCGAGGGAAAAGAGAGAAAAATACGTGTTGCAAGGTTTCGTTGAGCGAAAAGGCGAAAAAATCGCTAGATTGGATGATGTTCATATTACTGTCCCGCCGGCAAAATCGCGTGGTGATGATAAGCCATTCGATATGGGCGAAGTTGTTCTTAAGCCGTCTGTAAATCTGAAAGTCGGTGATGCAGCGCCGGATTTCAATGTCGAGACCCTCGATGGAAAACCACTGAAGCTTTCTGATTTTAAGGGTAAATACGTGCTGCTGGATTTCTGGGCGACGTGGTGCGGCCCGTGTGTCGCTGAGATGCCAAATCTCAAAAAGGTCTATGAAGCGTTCGGTCAGGATAAGCGATTTGTGATGATAAGTTTAAGCGCTGATTTTGATAGAGAGGCGGTGAAGAAATTTATCGAGAGCCAAGACGTTCGCTGGACGCAGTTATTCCTCGGCGGATGGAACTTGAAGGATGGCGTAACGGCGAATTATGGTGTTTATAGCATCCCATCGATATTTTTGGTGGGTCCTGACGGCAAAATTGTGACTTATGGCTTAAGCGGCAACGAAATCAAAAAGGCGGTGTCTGCGGCTCTTGCAAAAAAGTAAGCTGGTATGTAGTTGCCAATCAGATGATAAGGGGGGCTATATTTGGCATCGATGCCTCTTGTGTTCTGCGCCTAATGCTGCTAACCTAAAACAATTATTTCGGGGTTGCTCAACCCTAAAGCTGCATTAAAAACAGTGGAGTTGCTATGGGCAAGGAAAGAATCGATTTGAAAAAGTTTATTAGGGACGTGCCGGACTGGCCGAGGAAGGGGATTTTGTTCCGTGATATAACGCCGCTTCTCGGCAACGCGGATGCATTCAGGGCGGCGATTGAGGCGATGGCGGCAGGTTACGTCGGAGCTGGTGTACAGTATGTGGTGGGAGTGGAGGCGAGGGGATTTATTCTTGGCGCGGCAGTAGCGGCAAAGTTAAATGTCGGATTTATTCCGGTTCGCAAGAAAGGCAAGTTGCCCTCCAAGACCGTCAGTGTGGCATACGACCTCGAATACGGGACAAGCACGGTTGAGATACACAAAGACGCGATTCCTGCGGGGGCGAAGATTTTGATGGTAGATGATTTGCTGGCAACGGGCGGGACGATAAAGGCATCGTGCGAGCTGATTGAACAGTTAGGCGGCAAGATTGAGGGCGTGGTGTTTCTTATTGAGCTGACGGAACTTGAGGGAATAAAGAAACTCGCGGGCTATAAGGTCAAGTCAATCATACGTTATTGAATCCTATGAAAGAATTAACTGTTAAAGTGCCTGCGGCAGATGCGGGTGGATACAGGATAGAAATCGGGACTGGTTTTCTCGGTTCTGTCTGGCCGAAGATTGAATCGCAATTTGGCGCGGCAGGCAAGTTTGTTATTACAGATACCAATGTGGCCAAGGCAGGATATCTCGACAAACTTGTTTCGGGCAGGAATGTCCCCGGTTATATTATTCCGCCTGGCGAGATGTCAAAGAATATGAATACTCTTGTTTTGATTATCGAAGCGATGGAAAATGCGTATCTGGCTCGCGATACGGTTGTGATTGCGCTCGGCGGCGGCGTGGTTGGTGACATAGCGGGCTTCGCGGCTGCGGTGTTCAAAAGGGGCGTGAAGGTGGTTCAGGTTCCGACTACGACGCTTGCGCAGGCGGATTCGGCTATAGGCGGTAAGACGGGCGTGGATTCGTCGCTTAGCAAAAATGCTTTTGGTTGCTTTTGGCATCCATCGGCTGTTTATATCGACGTTGCTATGCTCAAGACGCTCGACGACAGGCAATACAGGGCGGGGCTGGTTGAATCGGTGAAGCACGCATTGATAGCGGATGAAAAATATTTTGGGTTTCTGGAAAGTAATCTCGACGCTATTTTACAAAGACAATCCGATGTTCTGGAAAAAGTCGCGTATCAGAATTGCAGAATCAAGGCGCAGGTGGTTGAGGCGGACCCGACCGAGAGGAATCAGCGGCGTATGCTTAATTACGGGCATACAATAGGCCACGCGATAGAATCGGCGAGCGGGTTTGAATTGCTGCACGGGGAGGCGGTTGCAATTGGAATCATCGCGGCCGGTATGATTGAGATTGAGATGGGGCTGGGTGACGGTAAACGACTCGAAAGAATCCGAAAGATTCTTGTCGGGTTGGGCATGCCTGTAAAAAAAACCGCCAATATAAGCAAATCGGCACTGATTGATATAATAAGACGCGACAAAAAGGCGATAAATCAGTGGCCAAGATTCGTTTTAATTGATACAATAGGGCACGTCCACCGCACGGAAGGACAGTGGGCCGTCGAAGTAAAACAAGACGTGGTTGAGAACGTATTAGGGAAACTATAATTTTTATTGATTGAGGGTAGACGTGTACAGGCCAAAAATAAAGTTGCTGGATTGCACCATACGAGACGGCGGATTGATAAACGACCATTGTTTCACGGACCAGTTTGTCCGGGAGGTTTACAGTGGGCTGTCCGCGAGCGGCATAGATTATATGGAGATAGGATACCGCAGCAGCAGGGAGCTATGTCCGCCGAAAGATTTCGGGGCGTGGAAATACTGCGATGACGAAAAGATAAAAGAAATCACCGATGGAATAGAATCGAAAATGAAACTCAGCATTATGGTCGATTCGCACCGCGTCAAAGAGCAGCAGTTTGCGCCGGTTGACAAAAGCCCTATACATATGATTCGTGTCGCCACGTATGTCAAGGATATGGACAAGGCGATTGAAATGGTGAACAGGTGCCACGACCTCGGATACGAGACGACGGTCAATATAATGGCGATATCGAAAGAGATAGAGCCGGATATGGTGGAGGCGCTCGATGAGCTTGCGGCCAGTCCCGTGGACGTGGTTTACGTTGTTGACAGTTTTGGTGCGATGTATTGCGAGCAGATTGAATACCTCGTGAAGCTTTTCCGAAAGCATCTGCCTGAAAACAAGGAAATCGGTATGCACTGTCACAACAACCAGCAGCTTGCGTTTGCCAATACAATCGAGGGCATCATTCATAATGCAAATTACCTTGATGCGTCGCTATACGGTTTGGGCAGGGGGCCCGGCAATTGTCCTCTCGAATTGTTAGTCGGCTTTTTGAAGAACCCGAAGTTCAAGTTAAGCCCCATCCTGAAAATCATAGAAGAACAGATGTTGCCTTTGCAGAAGGATATCGAATGGGGCTACCTGATACCTTATATGATTACGGGCATATTGAATGAGCATCCGCGTGCTGGTATTGAGGTGCGCAAGACCGCCGACAAGGATAAATACGCGAAGTTCTACGAGGAGATACGAGACATCGTGGGTTAGAATAACCGCGAGATTTGGAATGGAGTAACATTAAAAAGAAATGGCTCACCCCTCATGAGTGAGCCATTTTTGTTTGCAAACAACTACTTTTGTCTTAAGCTTTGCGCCTTCTCAGCAAGGCCATCGCACCAAGTCCCAGCAACCCGATTGTAGCCGGCTCAGGTGTCGGAATCTGCTCCGTGCTGAACGAAGTGGTTCCGGTTCCGGTGAAGGATATTTTAAAACCGAAATCAGCAGAGCCATTAATAGCTACAGGTGAGCCACCAGTGCCCATGTAGTAGTCGATAATCCCTACATAGCCAGGGCCACCGCCATTCGGCATATTTCCGGGTACCGGGGCAGTGACTACCGCGGTCCAACCAGCCGGCATCACTAGACCCGCTGGGTCAAAAATCGAGAAGGTGCTGTTATCCATGCCAATGGTGATATGGTAGTCCGTCCAGGCGAAGGCTGTGTCATTGTCGATGCCCTCCTGGATACGAACGGTTGGGTCAAGCGGACCGCTGGTCGTGAAATAACCACCCAGGTGCGCCGGATAATCAGACTGTACGCCATCCATATCGAGGAACCACTCCCCACTGTCAAACGTCAGATTTGTGTAGCTCATCGTGATAGCGCCATCAGGAGCGCAACGCCAATCGGTAATTGTGGCATTAACTATTGGTGTAGCGAATAGCAAAATGGTAGAAAAAAGAATTGCACTAATATATCGGCTCATAACCCACTCTCCTTCAATATCACCGTCACCACTCTTCTCTTATACTCGCACATATCATACGGACTATGTGACTCTCTTACATAGTGTATAGTTTATCAGTAATAGGGCTGCGAAAACAAGCAAAATTTCTCATTTTACGGGGGCAGTGGGCGGCATAACATCTGATAACTATTTTGTGTATAAGGAGTTATGGAAGCAAAAAAAATTGAAAAAACCGCAGAAATTCTGTTTTTCGTGGTTTTTTATGTGTGTTTTTTGGGCAATAACGCGGTTTTTTATAGGCCCATGATGTTTCAGAGGTAAATAGCTGTTATTTAGCGGGTTTTGTAGCGGCGACGGCCAAACGGTCAAGATTGGAGTAGTCCTTCTCTATCTTTACAGTATCAAAGCAGCCGGCGGTTTCGAGCAGTTTATGAACCGCGTTCCCCTGCTCGTTGCCGATTTCGAGCATAAGTGTCCCCGTGGGTTTCAAGTGTCGGCTTGTCTCGGCGATTATTCTTTTGATAATGTCCAGTCCATCCTGGCCTGCGGCGAGGGCGGACTTCGGCTCGAAATCTTTTACGTTGGGGGCTAACTTTTCGTACTCCGGCTCGCTGACGTAAGGCGGGTTACACACAATCAGGTCAAATTTTGCGGGGCCGAGGCCAGCGATGACCGGCTCGAATAAGTCGCCCTGCAAAAGTTTTATCCGGTTCATCAATCCGTGTTTTGCGACGTTTTTTCCCGCGACAGCCAGTGCGGCGTCGGATATATCAGTCGCGACTATCCGGCAGTCGGCGAAATTTCTCGCTATGGCGACCGCGACACAGCCGCAGCCCGTGCAAAGGTCGCAGATGAATTGTTCGCCGCTGCGCGTTCGCAAAAATTCAATCGCGCGTTCGACGAGCAGCTCCGTCTCGGGGCGGGGAATCAGGCAATCCTTTGTGATTTCAAATTCGAGGGAGTAGAATTCTTTGTTGCCGGTCAGATACGCTATTGGTTCATGTGCGCCCGCCCGTTTTACCAGTTCGTGAAGCTGCGAGAGTTGTTCCTGTGCTACGACTTTATTGAATTGGGTGTATAACTCTATGCGTTTGAGGCCGAGTGCATAGCTTAACAGCCATTCCGCGCTCAACCTCGGCGACTCAACGCCCTTGCCGGTGAAATACTCCGTGACCCAGCTCAGCAGTTTTTGTATCGTCCAGGATTCCATCGATTTTTGATTAGATGTAAACCTTGTCCATCATTCTCGGGAAGGGGATGCACTGGCGGATGTGTGATTCACCTGTGAGCCAGGCGACGGTTCTTTCGACGCCAAGGCCGAAGCCGCCGTGCGGGACGGAGCCGTATTTTCGCAGGTCGAGATACCAGTCGTAATTTTCGCGTTTGAGGCCCATCTCGTTGATTCGTTTTAGCAGCATTTCGTAATCGTCTTCCCTGACGGAGCCGCCGATGATTTCGCCGAAGCCCTTCGGGGCGAGCATATCGAAATTCTGGACGACTTTATTGTTATCGCGGTCGGTCTTCATATAGAACGCCTTTGCCTCTCTGGGGTAATGGGTTACGAAGACGGGCCTGTCGTGCATCATCGAGATGATTGTTTCATCTGAACCGCCGAGGTCTTTACCCCACTGGAATTCCGCGGCGAGTTTCGCGTGTTTGGGATTGTTTTCGATTTTTATATTGATTTCATCGAGGTCGCTTCGCAGGGCAATCAGTTCAGCGGCGTTTTTATCCCGTTTCCACTGCTTGATTTGACCTGCCTGTTCCGCTTCGAGTTCCGCGATTCTTTTTTCAATTGTTTGTTTTTGCTGGTTTAACTGTATGAGTTGTTCAGCCATAAATTTGACGGTTTTTTCGCCCCTGAGGATTTCGACCGCTTCAGTATAAGTCAGCCGGTAGAAGGGGGGCTTGATATTTTCGAGGCCCGCGATATCCGCGCCTAAGGTTTCAAGCAGGGGCCTGTTATCCGCAAGGACGCGGGCGACAATGTAAGAGACGAAATTTTCGGCAAGTTCCAACAGGCCTGGCAAATCGATAAAAGCGACCTCCGGCTCAACCATCCAGAATTCAGTAAGGTGTCTGCGTGTCTTGCTTTTTTCGGCGCGGAACGTCGGGCCAAAGCAATAAACCTTGCCAAAGGCCGCCGCGGCACATTCGAGGTGCAATTGCCCGGTTTGTGTCAGGAACAGGGGACTGCCGAAGTAATCGACCTCGAAAAGTGACTGTTCTTCCTCGCCGGCAGCAGTCATAAGTATCGGCGTATCGACAAGGGTAAAACCATTATCATTGAAGAACCGCCTGATTGCATCGACGATGGTGTGGCGGATTTTGCCGATGCACCACTGCCTTTGCGAGCGAAGGTGCAGGTGGCGGTGTTTCAGGAGGAAATCGATACCGTGCTCTTTTGGCGTGATGGGGTAATCGGTTGTGGCGTGAATGACCTCGGCATTTGTGACAGCGAGTTCGTAACTGCCGACGCTGCGGTCTTCCTTTCGGACGAGGCCTGTTATTGTGAGCGATGATTCCTGTCCTAAGTGTTCGAGCTTGTCGAATACATCGTCGGGTATTTTGCCTTTTTCTACGACGCACTGGCAAAGGCCAGAGCCGTCGCGCAGGATGATAAACTGTACCTTGCCGCTGGAACGCGCCTGATATACCCAGCCGGCCAGTGTTACCTGCTGCCCTGCGAAATCTTTTAATTGGACTATAAGTGTTCTGTTATCGCTCATTATCAATTCCTTTTTCAATGGCTATATCAGGGAATAGAATATACACCGTAGGACGCCTGCCGCAAAGCACATATTTTAAGTTGCGGTTGACAAGATTGAAGGATGCTGGTATCCAATTAACTTTATGAAGACGAAAGTAAAATGCTACGGGTGAAACCCGTAGTAGTTTGCTTTCAAATACCAGGCGATGAACCATCCGCGGGTTGCCGAAGACCGCAAACTGGCTGATGAATTGATTGAATGGCTCAAACAGCAGGATTTTATGAAGGCCTACAAGTAGCCAGGTTATGGCTTACGTGGCATAATAAAGCCGGCGACAATATAAGTTACTATCAAAGGCACTACGAATGTCACGAGTGTGAGGAATACAATCACCAGCCGGACCAGGGTGGGGTCGATATCGTATGTCTCGGCTATCCCGCCGCAAACCCCGAAAATCTTTTTGTCTGTATTAGAAAGGTAAAGTTTTTTCATTTCGCCATTCCTTTATTCATTTGCCTTCTGTTCCTGCTGCTTGGGTATTTTATTTCTGGTTGGCCAAATCATCAAGTCATCTGGCTCTCCTTTATCTTCGGCGTTTGAATATCCTTTGCCGCCATCATCGATACCGTTTTTACCTTTGCCATAGAGAGTAAAACCATCATCAGTTCGCTTATAGACAAGAGAACCATTATTCATAGGGTCAATAAACGTTTCCGCAGAGACAAGCGTTTTCACATCGTCCAAACTATCCGGCCAGTGTCCGTTTGCGTTTTTATATCTCCTCATCGCTATTAGCAACAGCGTTCCTCTTTGTTCGGCTGATTTACGAAGATAGTGATCATGGATTCTGAAATATACTTCTTTATTAATGCTCGTATGTAGTTGTATAAGCCAGCGAAAATCAATTATGAATTGGAATTGGAATATGGATACCCTATCTGGCTTTCCTGACCATTTGAAATCAGGTTTAGCCATCGCATAATATTTCTCAAAACTGGCATCAACAAGCTTACCGAGTTTTTCAGGAGTTGCCGGCACATAAAACTGAAGATACGCCTTTATGAATTTTCTTTGCCAGTACCCAGGTTCAGTTGTTAGTTTTTGTAATTTTGCTTTAGTTTCGGGATTATCTATCGTCGAGACAGCCAGTTTTTTTCTCAGGTTCTCTCTTGATTTAGCTGATTTAGCGGATGAGCCGCGGATTAATCTGACGTTACCTTTTGGATTAACTTCGTAAAAAGAACTGCCAAGTTCATTTTTAAGCCGTAATTTATCGAGGGTAATAGAGTCTAAAAAGTCACTATTCCAGTCGTATCTTATCGCCGATACGGCTTGTTCTAATTTATCGAGATAGAATTCATTTGCGTCTCCTAAAACGACAATGTTATTGATACCTCCCAAACCTGTGGCTTCACAAGCAAAATTAAATTTACTTTCTAGTTGCTGTCGCACATGTTGTCCAAGCTCAAGGGCTGCAAGATACTTTTCTACTGCCTCACTTGTATTTCCTTCTGCGGCATCATTATTACCCGAGGCTATGAGCAAATCTGCTCTTGCTTCAAGAAAATCAGTAAAAGAACTGGAATCAATGGGAAATGAACACTTTTCAATTTTTGTTGCCCGCAATAGAGCTTCGATTTCGTTGCGATGACATTGTATATATGCAGCGATTTCGGGTTGGTCCTTATTTAACCACGGCCCTTTCAACGCGAGATTGTACCAGCATTCAGGCAGGTTTGGTTCGTTGGCTTCTTTTTGTTTCCAGTCCGCGAGGATTTGGTTATATATAATCGCGGCGTTTTCAGAATCGGGGACCGCGTATCTGGCCTGTAACTGGGCGAGTTCCTTGTCGAATGTGTATGGCCGCCAGCCCTTATTATCATCGGGCAGGAAAATCCAGACGATAAACGATAAAACCACGAGTCCTACGGCCAGCCAGAACCATTTGCGATAAATTCTCGGCAGGATAGTCGCGGCGACGAGAAATATGGCGATAAGGGTAATAACTTTCCATGGTGCGGCAAATATGAAACTGAGAACCAATAATGCCGTAAGCAGTATAACCCAAATTCCCCACATGCTTCGCCGTAACAGGCCGGGCTTTTTGGCTTTGCCTTCCGCCATTATCTGGTCAGCCATTTTTAATCCTCCTGTTTTTTTACTATATTACAGTCGAATTTTGATAACCACTTTTAGGACTTCTTCGGGGCCGGCTAATTGGCGGCAGGGGAGATGGGCGTCGTCGGGGAAGAGGATACAAAACAGGCCCAGTTCAAGGATGACTTTTGTGATTTCCTTTGGCGTATTGAAAAAGGCGATATCTTTTTGAGGGTTGTAAACTTCGGCGGTTGTGAGTCCTTTTAATGGTGCGTAGCCGAGAATTTCCCGGCCTTCTAATAAGAATTGAATATCGATATATTTGCGGTGGGCTTCGAGTTTGCCTTCACTTAACGGCTTGGTTGTGTATCGCTGGATGGTGTAATAAATATTATCGCCATCGACGGCGTATTTGCCGTCTTCTTTTTGCGACAGGGTTTTATCAGTGAGAATCTCGAACGCCTTTGCGAATCGGGCGTGCAGACCGACGTATAAACGGGCGTTGTCGATTCGGTCCAGAATCATTTTCACATATCCAGTTTATCGCGCAGGTAACTTCGCAACTGGTCGGTGGCGACGCGGATTTGCTCCATAGAGTCGCGCTGGCGGACGGTAACGGTCTGGTCCTGCGCGGTCTGGCCATCGACGGTGACACAGAAAGGCGTACCCGCCTCATCCTGCCTGCGGTAACGTCTGCCGATTGCGCCTTTTTCGTCGTAGATGCAGTTGAAGCGTCCCTTGAGGTCGTTGAAGATATTGCGGGCGGTTTCAGGCATGCCGTCTTTATTGACCAACGGGAATATGCCTGCCTTTGTCGGCGCGATGGCCGATGAGAACCGCAGGACGTTTCGTGTCTCGCCGCGGACTTCCTCCTCGTCATAAGCGTCAACGAGGAACGCCAGCGTGCTCCTGTCCATACCTGCGCTTGGTTCAATTACATAAGGGATATACCGGGCTTTCTTTTCGTCGTCAAAATACGATAACGGCCCCTTGAGGTAATCCTCGGCTTCTTCCTTGAGTTTTATCTTCGACAGGTCGCCCTTGGTTTCATACCAGGAGTTGAGCGTTCTCATTCCTCTTTGGTGCTGGCGGAGGTCGTAATCGGTGCGGTTGGCGATGCCTTCGAGCTCCTGCCAGTCGCCTGAGCCGAACGGAAATTTATATTCGACATCGACGCAGCCCTTGGCATAATGGGCAAGCTCGTCTTTTTCGTGTTCGCGGAAACGCAGGTTATCTTTTTTTAGCCCCAGGTTCAGATACCAGTTGAAACGCTGCTCTTTCCAGTGCTCGAACCATTTGTCATCTGTCCCCGGCTCGCAGAAAAATTCCAGTTCGGCCTGCTCGAATTCGCGCGTCCTGAAAATGAACGCCTTGGTCGTTACCTCGTTGCGGAAACTTTTGCCGATTTGGGCGATGCCGAAGGGGATTTTGACTCTTGTGGTATCGAGAACGTTCCTGAAATTGGCGAAGATGCCTTGGGCGGTTTCGGGGCGCAGGTAAAGCGTCATTGAATCGTCAACGTTTGCGCCCATTTGGGTTTCGAACATTAATTTGAAAGGCATTGGCTCCGTGAAATTGCCGACAGCCCCGCAAGACGGGCAGACCTTTTTGCTCAAGTCCTGTTTTGCGCCGGGGACAATCGCGACATGCTCGGTATGCTCCTGTGCCGAATCGTTTGCTTTGTCTTTCAAATGGTCAACGCGTGTCCTTGTGTTACACTTTTTACATTCGGCGACGAGGTCGGCAAAGTGGTCTGCGTGGCCCGACGCCTTCCAGACCAGCGGGTGCATAAGGATGCTGCAATCGAGTCCAACGACATCGTCGCGCATCTGGACGACGCTCTTCCACCAGGCCTTCTTGACGTTGTTTTTCAGCTCAACGCCCAGCGGGCCGTAATCGTAGCAGCTCGCAAGCCCACCGTAGATTTCACTCGATTGAAATATGAAACCACGCCTTTTGCACAGTGATACTATATCGTCCAGTTTTGCCAGCTTTGCCATAATGTCCTCAGTAACTTGTCCGCCTCTGGCGGATTCGGTTATTATAAAAATCTCAGAAAGGTAGGATTATAACAAAGAGGCCGCCGAATTGCCAATGTCTGTTGCGGGTCAGTTTGATTGTTTCTTGAACAGCCAGCCAAAGGGATCGAAAGGTTCTTTTGGTTTTGCTAATTTTACGGCTTCATTGCCGACGGGGAGTTTCAACGATTCCTCCCAGTTATCTTTGCTGGCTTCGAGTGAGCGGGCGAAACCGTATTCGATGCCATCGGATTTATAATAAAGTTTTTCGCCGGCGTATTTATCTTTCGGGGCGTATCTGCCGAGGACGGTCGCGGGGTACCAGTGAAACGGGAATCTGTGGTCTTTAAGACCGGGGGTGATATCTCCGATATCGACGTTATGGGCATGGGCGAGCCGGCAATATGTAACATTGCCGGTAATATCATCTGTCAGATACTGGTCCGCCCAGTCAATTTTGTTCGGTTCAGCAGGTATATCCCCAAGTGAGTTTGCGTCCCAGCCCATGGGGACATAAGCATCGAGAAACGTCAGGTGGATATTAGCATTTGTTTTTTTAGCGATAATTTTCGCCGCTTCGCTGATTGCCCAGCAGCCGGAGGAGTGCCCTATCAAATGAACGTGCTGCGGGTTCTTCGATATTTTGAGAATCTGTTCCGCCAGCATTTTGCCGGCTGTGTCGCGGGCGAACTGTGCAGCATCCCTGGGGTTGATGACCGTTGCCTCGTGATGCCAGTCAAACCAGCCGCAGACCCATTCGTTTGAATCGACCTTGTCCCTGATATCAAAGGCCAAATCTTTCGGCCATTGTTCTCTTTCAATCCACCCGTGCGTCGCGATGACAATTTTTAGTCCGTTTGTTTGAGGCTGGTTTACTTCGTTAGCTTTGACTATAGCGCTATTCGGTTCACCAATCGCGAGGTATAAAATCGGCTTGTCCTGCGGTTTATTGCCGGCAAAGGCAATTGCGGTTATGGCCGTCAAAAACAGTGCGGTTACACATAAATTTTTGTTTAGTTTCAGGGACATAGTTTCTGCTGTTATCCTATGCGTATCCGTCTTAATTGCAAGAGTGGTCTTTGACACAATAGGCCCGCTCGGCTAAACTCAATCTCATTATGAAAACAGACGTTTGTGTAATAGGTGCCGGGCCGGCGGGATTGATGTCGGCGATTTTCGCTGCGCAGGCAGGCGCTCAGGTAGTTGTGATAGAGAAAAACGCTGCCGCGGGGCAAAAACTCCTTTTGACGGGCGGCGGGCGATGCAATATCACGCACACTGGTACAGTCGATGATTTCGTTCGCGCGTATGGCAAATCGGGAAGGTTTCTTAGGCATTGTCTGCACGAATTTTCGCCTGACGCGACGCGTGATTTTTTCGGCCGGCTCGGAGTCGAGACCAAAGTTGATGAAGATGGCTGCGTCTTCCCGGTGAGCGAAAGCGCAAGTAATGTTCAATACGCCTTGCTGGGCCAATGCCAAAAACTCCGTGTTCAGTTTATATCTGGCAGGGGGGTAGATAGAATAGAAAAGCGAGGAGGTGGCTTTGCTGTTTTCGCCGGAAGTGAAATCGCGTCGGCCCCAAAAGTGATTATCGCCGCGGGCGGGGCAAGTTATCCCGCTACCGGCTCTTCCGGCGACGGTTACAAATTGGCAAAATCGCTTGGCCATACAATCGTTGAACCAAAGCCCGCTCTTGTGCCGCTTGTTACGACTGAAAAATGGTGCGCCGAGTTGGCGGGAATTTCGCGCGATAACGTAACCATCTCCGTGATGATTGATAAAAAAAGGATTAGCGTCAATGGCCCGATGATTTTTACCTACGATGGCATAGGCGGACCTGCTGTTCTCGATTTAAGCCGATTACTTACTGATTATTTGCCCGCCAAAAAGCCGATTGAAGTTACCATTGACCTTGTCCCCGCGATGAATGAGGCCAAACTCGAAGAATATCTGATAAACCAGTTATCGCAGTATTCAAAAAAAAACATCGCAAACGTTCTCTTTGAGCTGGCTCCGAAAAAATTAGGCGGGCTTATATGCGATTTAGCGGGAATCACTGAAACAACCGCGAGCCAGTTGAAAAAAGAGCAGCGAAGAAAAGTCATTCAGTTATTGAAGAAGCTGCCTGTCCCGATTATTGCTGCTCGTTCTATTGAGGAAGCAACAATTACCAATGGCGGCGTGAGTACGGCCGGAATCGACCCAACGACGATGCAATCCAAAGTTTGCCCGGGACTGTATTTTGCGGGTGAGGTTATTGATGTTGACGGTCCCTGCGGCGGATATAATCTTCAAATAGCGTGGTCCAGCGGCGTTTTGGCAGGACAATCTGCGATTGCTAAATTTTAAATTTAAGATTTTTTAAGAATTATTCACCTTATGCAGGTGGTCTAAATTTTCGGATTAAATTCCTTATTCTTTCTGGTACTCCAAACGAATGTTCTATTTGAAAATTAGCATCTGTGCTTTTTTCGATACGATTTAATGATTCGTCATTAAAATAATCGCATTGTTCGAGCAATGTCATATTGTCTTTGGCATCTTGAAAAGAGCCAGATGACAAAAATTTATTAACCACTATTTGGGACATTCGTTCCTTGGTTAGCTTGTGTTTTGCTAATATGTTGAATATTTCTTTCGCTGTTTGTTCAGAGTCTTTTCCTTCTAATGCTTGATGTTTTGCAATAAATCCGTACGGGTCTATATGGTATCGTACCGGGATTACTAGTGCTTTTCTGCCGATAGCGATGCCAACTTCTTGATCTGTCCATACGCTTTTATGAAAGTCCAAAGTAAGCAGAGCAACCATGGCATCCATCGTATAAAGAGCGAGCTCTATTTCATTTTGCCATTCTTTTGTGGGTTCTATATCCTTGTGGGCTACAAAAGCAGAGATGGAATATTTATAAAGGCCGTTCTGCAAGGCGGTGGCATAATCTTTAATAACTGAAACATGGCTTATAAATAGTCTAAAATAATCAGGAGTCCAGAATGTAGGTTCTTTTAGTTGTGTAAATATCTCTTTATAGCCTACATGTTGCGCTAGGTCTAATAGAACGCTATCTGGAGAGTTGCTTATCATTTCTACAATATAGCTTTCTTTATTTCCGCTCCATTGATTGGTCCAAGGCAGATTGAATTGCTTTAGGGTAAGGTCTATTAATGTATATTCTTCGGTAGCTAATCGCCTTGAAATTTCAGTTATATATTTCACTCGTTCCGATGGAGTCATGAGTATATACGAATTATATTATCCTATTTTTTGTTTATTTCGGTCCTAATCTGATTGAGAATGTTTATCGCTTCGATGGGGGTGAGGTTATTCACATCGACGGAGGCGAGTTTGTCGAGGACGCTCTTGTGTTTCTGGACGAAGAGGGTGTCGGCGTCGGGTTCTTTGGTTTTGTTTTTGGCAAGGTGTGAGCCGGCGGCTTCTTTCTGGAATGTGGTTTCGAGTTCGGCTAAAATTTCCTTCGAGCGTTCGAGAATTGGTTTTGGGATGCCTGCTAATTTTGCTACGTGAATGCCGTAGGATTTATCTGTGCCGCCCGGCAAAATTTTGTGAAGGAATACCACCTCGTCCATCCATTCACGCACGGCCACATTGCAATTCTTGATATTGGCAAACAGTTCTGAGAGTTCGGTCAGTTCGTGATAGTGCGTGGCGAAGAGCGTTCGGCATTTGATTTTGCTGGCGATGTGCTCGGTGATTGCCCAGGCAAGGGCGAGGCCATCGTAGGTGCTTGTGCCTCTGCCTACTTCGTCGAGGACGACTAAGGATTTCGCGGTGGCGTTGTTGATTATGTTCGCGGTCTCGGTCATTTCGACCATAAAGGTTGATTGTCCCCTGATTAATTCATCGGATGCGCCGACGCGGGTGAAGATGCGGTCAACGATGCCAATGGTTGCTTCCTTTGCGGGGACAAATGAGCCGGCCTGTGCCATAAGGACCAGCAGCGCGGTTTGTCTTATATAGGTGCTTTTCCCGCTCATATTGGGGCCTGTAATTATCATCACGTCGCCGCTTTTGTTGCCAAGTGAGATATCATTGGGAACAAATTCCGCGCCTAACATTTCCGCGAGTACCGGGTGTTTGCCGTCCTGTATGAGAAGGTCGTTATCCGTTGTCAATCTGGGCCTGAGGTAGCCTCGACGATTGGCGATATGGGCGAGGGCTGCGAGGCAGTCGCACTGTGCGATTGTGTCCGCCAGCTCCTGAAGGCGTGGAATATATTGTGCCGCCTGAATTCGCACTTCCTCGAAAAGTTTTTGCTCAAGGGCGAGGGCTTTTTCTTCTGCGCCAAGGGCACGTGTCTCATATTTTTTCAGTTCATCGGTGATATATCTTTCGGCGTTGGTAACCGTCTGTTTGCGGACGTAATCAGCCGGTACTTTGTCGGCGTATGACCTGCTGATTTCAATATAGTAGCCGAAGACCTGGTTGAAGCCGACCTTTAATTTGTCGATGCCCGTGCGTTCGATTTGCTGTTTCTGGTATTGTTGCAGCCAGGTTTGGCCGTCGCGTGAGATTGAGCGCAGCTCGTCGAGTTCCTTGTTAAACCCCGTGCGTATGACGCCGCCGTCGGTTACCCGCAGCGGACAATTTGGCTCGATTGCCGAATCCAGCAAATCAGCTAATTCATCCATACTGTCGCACCGTCCCGCAAGGTCAGCAAGCAGTTTGGCGCTGAATTGCCTTAATGTCTCTCGCAGTTTAGGTATCTGCCGCAGAGTGCGGGCTAACGCTACGAGGTCTCGCGGCAGTGCCCTCGCGGTCGCTATGCGTGCGGCGATTCGCTCAGGGTCTGCGATATCGCCAAGCAGTTTGCGGACTTCAATCAGCCGATTGTCACTGTCTTTCAATTCTGCTACCGCGTCCTGGCGTGATTCAATCGCCGATAAATCACACAACGGTCTGCAAAGCCAGTTGCGAAACATCCTGCCTCCCATCGGCGTAAGTGTCGAATCAAGGCAGTCGAGCAATGTCCCCTTTGTACTTTCGCCGCGAATCGTTCGTAAAACTTCCAAACTTTGCAGCGACGTGTAATCGATGTGCAAGATTTTTTTCCGGCTGATTTTTTTGACAGTCGATATGTGCGCCAGCGCGGTCTTTTGTGTTTCGTTGAGATACTCGATTAAAGCGCCCGCTGGCGGTATTACTGCGCCGTCGGTGTCGTGGATTCCGAAACCTTCGAGCGTGGCTGTGCCGAAATGTTTCAGCAGCCGTTGTTTTGCCTGATAGGGGTCGAAATACCAGCTTGGCCTCTGCGTAATCGTCGCGCCGGTTAATTCACTAATGCCTTTGGCTAGTTTTTTTGCCTGTGCCTCGAATAATTCGCCTCGCCTGTCGGGCAAGAGACACTCTGCAGGGGACAATCGCACAATTTCATCTAACAGTTCGTCTTCGCCTAATTGCTGGGCGAAGAAATGTCCGGTTGAAATATCGACCCAGCTTATCGCAGATACCGAATTTGTCTGCCAGACCGCCGCCAGAAAATTATCCTGTTTCGCTTCCAGCAAAATGTCATCGGTCAGCGTCCCCGGCGTAACAACCCGAACAACGTCGCGTTTCACTAAGCCCTTGGCGGTTTTGGGGTCTTCGATTTGCTCGCATACGGCGACTTTGTAACCCGCCTGGAGCATTTTTCGCAGATAACCATCAACTGCGTGCCAGGGAACGCCCGCAAGCGGGACGGGGTTATCGCTTCCCTTGTCTCTGCTGGTTAGCGTCAGGCCCAGAACCTTCGAGCAGGTCTTGGCGTCCTCGTAGAAGGTCTCGTAGAAGTCGCCCATCCGGAAAAAGAGTATGCAGTCCGGGTACTTCTGTTTGAACTGATGAAACTGCCTCATCGCCGGCGTCAAATTGTCGCTGCCTGTGGTCATATCGGCTGATTATACAGGGAATTAGCTGTTGGACAACCGTATTTGATGGAAGAGATTGCCACGGCCTGCTTTGCAAGCCTCGCAATGACAGTAAGGTGTGTGCGATATGTCATTGCGAGCGTAGCGAAGCAATCTCATTTTGGCGGGTTTTCATACAAGTCGCGCCATTCCGGATTGATGCTTTCTATTAGTAATATTTTCTTAGCACGAGAGCCAGCTTTGACCTGTTTCTCTGCGGCTATGGCATCATATATTCGTGTGAAAGATTCGTAAAATACCAGCTTAGTTATTTTATATTTACTTGTAAATTTGGAACCAATGCCGTTTTTGTGTTCCCGTACTCTCCTTTGGAGGTTATTGGTAACACCCGTATAGAGTGTTGTGTTGTTAGCGTTAGTCATTATATAAACCCAGTACTTGTTCATCTTGCTTCAATGAGTACCAAGATTGCTTCTTCGTCCCGATTTAATCGGGACTTCTCGCAATGACATTATTTGTGCAATAGTCATTGTTCAGCGGGCCGGATAACAACTCTGTGATGAGCGTGTGAGCAACTTCTTTTGATTTGGCTTTCGAAAGTTGAGTCAAAAGTTGTTCCTGACGGGCGGTGAAACAAACCGGCTGGTTCGGGTCAAAGTTTTCAACACCAGCCAATTGCTTGATCTCATCGCAAAGGTAGTCGATTCCCGAACCGAATTTTGCGCTGATGCTGATTGCGTCTGGCATATTTTCTGTTTTGAGAAAACTGGGCAGGCCGTTTTTTCGCTGCGCTGCGAAGGGCAGGTCTGATTTGTTAAGGACCGTCAGCATTTTTTTGTTGGCCAGTATATCTGTGAAGGATTTATCGATTTGGTTGACCGGCTCACTGTTGTCGAGGACCAGCAAAATAATATCCGCCTGATTAATAAGCTCTGTCGTTTTCTGTTGAGCGGCTTTGTCAATGTCGGATGCGACTTTGTCATCCAGACCCGCAGTATCAATCAGTTCAATTGCTAATGAGCCGATTTGGCAATTTGCTGATACCCAGTCGCGTGTTGTGCCTTTTATGTCCGCGACAATCGCTTTTTGTCTTCCGCAGAGTTGATTCAGCAGCGTACTTTTGCCCGTATTGGGCGGGCCTGCGAGGACTATCCGGCAGCCGAAGACGATAAGTTTGGCAATTTTGCTTTTGTCGAGAATTGTTTGGGCCTCGTCGGCGATTGTTTCCAGCGGGTTCTGCAGCCAGTTTTCTGCAGAGGCCGTAAGGCCTGCCCTGAACCAGGGCGGTTCAGGGCCTGAATCGATTTGATTGAGTATAATTCGTGTGCCTTCAATTGTCTTAATTTTTGGCAGCGTCAGTTTGGCTTCGAGAGCGATTGTGTTATTGTCTGTTGAGGTTTTGCAGAGGAATTGCTCTGAAGTCAGTAATTCGACGCCATATTGGCGGAGCAATTGCATAATTTCTTCGACGATAAGCGGATTGCCGTGGCAGTTGATGGCGAATGTATTATCGGCTTCGCAGCCGATTGTTACCTGGTCGATTGTTTTATTGCCTGATTGGATAGTGGCCAGTAAAATTTTGCCTGTCGTAAATTCGACGGGTTTTTGGGGTTGTGGAGGGAGTATTTGCCTGAGGATATCCGCCGCCGAATTGCCGTAAAGCTGTATCGTGGCGATAGCCCCTGTTCCCTTGCCGGTCATTACAGCAGCGAAGACAGACATAGGAGAATTGCTTACTCCTTCGATTCGATATATTTTTGATAAGCCAGCGCTATGCCTTTGATGACTAAATTTGGCACGTAGTTATCGACAAACTCGCAGTCATCTTTAATAAGTTTTGCCCCTGAGCCGGTGATGATGGTTTGCGGCCAGGCGCCAAGGGTTTCGGCGTATCGCCTGACGATTTCCTGCAATGCGCTGACAGCCGCATAATATAAACCGGCGTTAATCGCGTCGTGGGTGTTTTTCCCGAAGGGCCATTTCGGCTTTGTTACCGTAACCTTGGGCAGTTGGGCCGTATGGTTATGCAGGGCGTTTGCGCTCATTTCAAAGCCGGGGAAGATTACCCCGCCGCAAAAAACGCCGCGGTCATCGACGAGGTCGATTGTTACCGCCGTGCCGAAATCCGCGACCGCGACGGCGTGTTCTGCGACTGCGTAAGCGGCCGAGGCAGCCAAAGCCCGGTCTGTTCCTACTGTTTCAGGATGTTCTATCGATAGTTCGATTGGGAAGGGGATTTCGCTGCCCACAAGCAGTATATTTTCATCTAAGGTTTGTCTTGCGATTTTGCGCACGACATCCGTCCAGTTGGGCTTGACGGAGCTGACGACAATTACGCCGTCGCGTTTGCCTTCTTTTGAGCGTTTCGCGACAGGTATCATTTCCCATGTCGATTTCAGCAACTCAGTCAGTTCCGTTGTCGCTTCGCCCGGCAGCGATTTTACGAACTGCTCCTCACCCTTGAGAAACAGCCCCACGCTTATATTGGTATTGCCAATGTCTATGGCTACAAGGTTCATTATGTGCTTGTCCTTTTAACTTTTGTCTGTTTGACCTTTTTCCAGAGCAGCTCGCACAAATCCTTTATCCCCTCGCCTGTTACGGCGGATATCGGGTAAATGCGATGGCCTAACGCTTTTCGCAATTTTTTTACCACTGTTCCTTTCGGGTCGAGATCGATTTTATTGGCTACGATGATTTCTTTTTTGTCCGCCAGCGTTTTGCTGTATTGCTCAAGCTCTTTGCGAATTTGACGATAATTTTTCGCCGGGTCGGAGCCGTCAGGAGGCATTATATCGAGTATGTGGATGATAATGCGGGTCCTTTCTATATGCCGCAGGAATTCAAAGCCCAGGCCCGTTCCTTCGTGGGCGCCTTCGATAAGGCCAGGTAAATCCGCCATCACCAATCGGCGTTCGCCTGTCAATTTCACGATACCGAGAACCGGCTCAAGCGTGGTGAACGGGTAAGAGGCGATTTTGGGTCTTGCCGCCGAGCAGCGGGAAATCAGCGTGCTTTTGCCTGCGTTTGGCATACCGACCAGGCCGACGTCCGCTATGAGTTTCAGTTCCAGCCGGAGATTCCTTTTCTGGCCCGGAACGCCTTGCTCAGCAAACCTTGGCGCCTGGTAAATCGACGTCGCGAATCTACTGTTGCCTTTGCCGCCTTTGCCTCCCTGGCAAATACATACCTTCATACCGGGTTCGTCGAGGTCTTTAAGCAGCAGGTCCAGGTCGGCGTCATAAATTTGGGTTCCGGGCGGCACGCGGATTATCAGGTCATCGCCGTTGAGGCCGCTCTTGTTTTTTCCAGAGCCGGGTTTTCCATCTTCTGCCAGCCAGTCGTGTTTACCCGCGAAGTCCAAAAGCGTATCGAGGTTCGGGTCCGCTATGAAAATCAGGTCGCCGCCTTTGCCGCCGTCGCCGCCGTCGGGACCGCCTTTGGGAACGTATTTTTCGCGCCGAAAACTCACACAGCCGTTGCCTCCGTCGCCCGCCTTTACCCGGATTTTCGCTTCATCTACAAACATTCGGTCTCACACACAGAGTTACAGATGCTGATACTGAACGGCATATTATAGCGGAAAAGCCGTCGATTGACAGGCATTAAGGTGCTGCTGGCCAAAAATCCACATTGCACCCGGCGAAGAAATTGGCGTGGTTTGCTTCCTCCTGTTACTTGGCCATCGAGATGCTTCTTTCGACCACCGAATTAGAATATGAGCGTGGAAAGCGATGAACTTGCTTTACACACACAGCCAAAGAAAATTTACAGAAAAAAGGTTGCGTGACTTATAACAATATTCTTCGTCTGCGCAGCCAGCCGACAAGAGCTACGCCGATACTGCCGAGCAGTATTGCACCCGGTGCAGGAACAACTGTCGATGTCACATCATAGGTGACCCCGACCGGGACCCAGTCCAGTACAAGGTCTGGGTTAAGTGTACCAGGAATACCATCATTAGCTACCGTCGCCGTCAGTTTAATTTTGAAAGCGGTCTTTAACTCGGTTGCAGTCCAGGTGTGTGTCGTAGACCAGGTATTAGAGGTACTACCTAGTGCCGTTTCCAAAAAGGTAGTGTAACATTTTGTAAATAATAAACTTGCGCCATGGCCAATTTGATATTATATAGACAGACACAGTCAAACAATTTAGTCCGTTTTTTGCACGGAG
>JBEKZW010000016.1:0-47938 GCA_049509475.1 Sedimentisphaerales bacterium | reverse complement strand
TCTTCTGCTGGACTGGTGGCCTTTAGACCGACTTTTGTGGCAGGAAAACTACTCTGAATCCGCTGTCCAAAAGCAAGGCATATCTGCTGCTTATCAAAAGGCAACCCTCTGGTACCTGGCAGCGGAAAAAATCCCTCTCTTTTTACTGTCAGCGGTCTCAGGCGTAATCACCTTTGTTGTCCAGAAGCACAGCGGAGCAGTTGTAAATCTGACGGTCTGGCCCTTGTATGTCCGGATAATAAGCGCAATGGGATGCTATTTTAACTACATAGTTAAAATGCTTTATCCAAGAGGCCTGGCGGCTTTATATCCGCTTCCAAAAGGTATGACAATGAATGCTGCGGTGCTGGCGGTTATTGGAGTAATAGTGCTTCTGAAGCTATGGGGACGAGGCAGACCCTGGCTGGTTGTTGGCCTTCTGTGGTATCTCGGAACGCTGGTGCCAGTGATTGGGCTGGTGCAGGTGGGTAAGCATCTTATAGCCGACCGGTACACCTATCTGCCGTCGATAGGCATCTTTATCATAATAGCGTGGGGCGCAACTGAAATTTTTGCGAAACTATCGCATCCAAAACCACTTGCAGCAGCCGCAGCCACTGCGGCGTTGATTGCTATGGTGCTATTGACGCAGGCCCAGGTAAGTTACTGGCAGGACAGCCCTACGCTTTGCAAGCGGGCACTTGCCGTCACCGAGGACAACTTCATTATGCACTCCAACTATGGCGAGTATCTTTGCGAGCATGGGCAATATGAGGAAGGAATCCGGCACCTCAAGGAAGCTGTCCGTATTTGCCCGGATTATCCGCCCGCAAGAAAAAACATTTGTACGGCGCTTTTGGCACAAAAGAAATTCGATGAAGCAATCCGCTGCCTTACCGAAGTGCTGCAGGAAGGAAATAACTGGCCGGATATGCACCAGATGTACAACAATCTGGGTTCGATATACGCCCAAAAAGGCAACCTTGACTTAGCAGAGATAAATTTCAGAAAGGCCCTGTCGCTAAAACCGGATTATGAACCCGCCCGCAGAAACCTCGCGTTAGTGCTGGCCGAACAAGGCAAGATGACGGAGCTGCAAGAAACCAACACAAATTCGCAACAAAATCGATAAAGGCCTCAAAAATTTCGCCATGGCCGGCACCGTGAAAAAATATTGACGGCGCAAAAATTAAATATGTACGGTATTAACTTTAACTTTTACACTTTCAGTTAATAACAATATCGCGGGCACGTCGAACCAGTGTAAAAGAAAAGCGCCATCCGTAATGGATGGCGCTTTTTCAACTTAATCACTTCTGTTCAAATTACTCTACTAACGTTTCCTGCGAATCAAAGCCAGTCCGCCAAGACCAAGCAGGGCCATTGTTGCCGGCTCGGGAGTAAGTCTCGCATTGTCAAAGTAGTAAGTCCCGCCAGACACATTGGAGTTCATTGCGAAAATAAAATTCATATATCCGTCGGCAGTTGACATGTGGTTGCCGCTGTAGGACCCTCCGGGTAATATTGCGGAGTAGTCCCATGTCCACGTTCCTGTCCACCTGTGCAGGCCGGTGCCCGGATCTACAATGGGTAAACCTCCTGAATAACCCGGGTTGAGCGTATCACTAAACAACACACCATTCTTGCCGGTGTGGTCGTTCATTCCACCCACATCATTCCATCCATAGGCTGGAGTCTGCATACTCAACTCGTATATCCCAGCATAAGTCGTACTCGATGACCAGCTTGCACTATCATACGTAACATCAACCTGGAATTTGGTGTTGGCCAGAACATTAGCCATGGTAACATATCCACTATAATCTGGTGCACCTGAATTCGTATAGTTTGGTTTTTTAACAATATTCCCCTGGTAGCCCGATGCGTTTACAGTCATCGCCAGGGAATATGACCCATTAGTAACACCAATCGTTGACTGAGCAAACGAGGCATTACCAATGGTGCTGGGCAGTGCAGTAGTTCCGCCAGTTGAGCCCTGCCATCCATCGCCGCTGGTGTTTTCCCAGTTACCTAAAATCGCCGCCGCATAGCTTGTGGAAGCCAGAAGCAGCGAAATGCAAATAGTAAGCAATATTCTACTCATTCTACTCCTCCTTCAAAAAAAAATGTTGATGTTTAAACTACCCTTCTCTTTACTTTTTCGACTTTCAACTATTGACTTTCAACCGTTTAACCTTGTGAGATATTTGCGTCCGTAAGATATGCGTACAAACGTCTGACCGCGTGTGGCGCATGCCTCGGAATTGTCATCTGAATTGCTCTATCCTCTCGTAAACACACTTTCATACCCTTCTCCATTACAAGGCCTATAATATCCGGCGAATCCGCCGGACTCTCTTACTATTATAAGGCGCTAAGTAATCGTTTACTTATAAATTACACTTTGAGCAAAGATAAGTCAAGAGTTTTTTGGCTTTTTTTGAAAAAAAAGTTTTTGGGGGGCAAATCACACCTCTAATCCGCAAAATCAAGGGAAAAAACGCGGTTCCGGCTGGTAAAAAGCATCCTCCGCATTCCTATACCTTTTTAGGGCTCTCAGAAATCGCTTACGAAGCCAAATGGCCTTGTATTAGTGCTTATTTTGGGTGCCAGATTCGAAATTCGCTGCTGCAATGAAGCATTGCGAGCATATAAAGCATCCCGTCGTAGTAACGATACAGCCCCGTTGGGACAGACGTATTCCACAACGCCTCGACAAATTGTTTTGCCCGCGGATTGGTTGCCGCCAGGCCGGCGACGGCATTGGCCGCCACCAATCCGTCCGAGCGGTCTGAGCCTAACTGATTTCCGTCAAGAGTAAACTGGTTTCCGTAAGTTGATAATCCTTTTGACTCAAAAAACGCCTGCAGACGGTCGCTTAGCTGTCTTTGGCGAGCGTCCTTGCCCCACCACGCCCAGTCCATGGACCAATTCATCGCGGTGCGCCAGGCATCACCGCCGAAATGAACCGCCTGGCTGTTATGGGAGTCAACCCAGGGTGAACCATCGAAATTGGCATATTCGGGAGATAGCCCAGTAACGGGATGGGTTGTTTTCAAAAAGAAATCCCTGCTTACGGCAGCGGTCTGTACCCAGAATTGTCTATCCTGTTCGGGGCCCCATAGTGCCCATAACTCGTAGAATGCCGGTAAATGATAGGAAGGGTCTGTGTGGTCGCAGATTTCAATGACGGGTGAAAACCGGACCATTTTGTGTTCATCGTCGAAGATATTGCCGACTATTCTAAGTCCGTTCACCGTCTGGTTTGTAATTATTTCGCGATTTTTCATATCAGACAGGAGCCGGTCGGCCTCGGCCTTGTAATTGTAAATGCCCGCCCCATTGCCCCAGCGGTTTGCTGCGAAGTAAAGTGACATCGCAAAATACTCTTCACCATCCGGCGCGGGCATTTCATCAATTGGCGTGCCGTCGATTCTCATAGACCACGAGAAGTAACCCCGTGCGGGATGATTAGCAGAGTCGTGATACATATATGTTCTTGCCCAGTTCCAAATCGCATCGAACTCGGCTTTTTTGTCTAATTGCACGGCAATCATCATCCCGTAGGACATACCTTCGGAACGCACATCGTTATTGCCTACGTCCCAGATATAGGCGAGCGGGCCACTGGCGTTTTTTCCGGCAGGGAAATAAACCGCCTGCGTACAGGGGTCGCCGTGAAACAACTGCTCAAAAGCAGCATTGACCTTCTCTGTAACTTCCTTCTGAGAGTAGCCAGCTTCTACAAACAGATTACGATAATTCCCCGTAGCGAAGGCGCTCGCGCCATCGATATTATTCTCAGTGGTCTTTGATTTTTTCATTGCCTAAAGATTTACGATAACTTTCGGGCGGACCGAGATAACTCGGCCTGACGCCGCCCGTATTAACAATAATTTTCTCTAACACAACGCCCGGGTCAACCATCCACACCTTTAAAGTATGATAACCCGCACCAGCCAGCAAATGATTGCTTTTAACTATACGAGCATTATTTCTTACAGATTCCTGCCAGTCCTCATTCGAGTAGGCAACGATATAATTCTTCGGAATAATGGTTATGATTTGAGGCGCCTCGTCATCGAACGATACGGCGTAACGCAGGTCTCTGTCGGGGACGAAATTTAAGGTGGGAGCGACAATCGTCTCGACTTTGATATTGCCGGAATGGAACAGGAACATTTTATATTCGAGACAGGGAGAGTCCTTGGGCAGCGTAACACTTTGAGCCGTAACCGGGAAAATCGTCATAGCCGAATCAGTCCGGCCGTAATCCTCTATTTTCTCCCAGCGAACTTCGCCCGCATCGATTTTCTTCGTGTAATGTTCCGCCTCCATGGAAACATACCCATCGGCCTCAACAAAGCCATTTAAAGAATCTCTGCCGGGTTCGGATGGATTAAATGAACTGATTTTGATGTTTACCTCTTTTGCGTCCGGGCCGGAAATCATAACAGTGCCGTTAGCGTCGCCCGCCGGCGCTTTGTTGAAATCGATATTCACCCAGAGGCGCGTTTCTTTTCCAATCGTTCCTTTGGTTGAAGAAAGGACAATCCAGTCGGCACTTGGTTTGGCCGAGAATTCAAACGGTGTCTGCCCGCGATTGAACACATCGATATATCGACGCTGCTCGCCAAACACGCTAAATCCCGGCAGAACCGGTTCATCCGAAGAGCCAGGCCAGGAAGCCCTGAAACCTTCAACTGCAATGCCCATATTCGGCTCGACTGGAAGGTTGATTTCCTCGACCTTGGGCATAATATTTTTCGGCGGCGGATTCCATGATGTATAGCCGATATGGGACGTATCCATCATATGGTTCCATTTACCATTGGCCATTTTAAGGTTGTAATACTGGGACAGTTCGGCATCGGCTTCAAACAAATCCTTCGCCTTCGCGGCAAGGTCGTTGGTGCTTGCGCGTTTTTGCTCAGCGTACAACTTGTTTTTGCCCGCAGTAACATAAAGTTCGGTAACCTGGGCGCAGGCCTTTGTCGGGTAGAGAACAAGCTGGAAGAAGGCGTCTTTGGCGTTATCAGGTAAAGCGGCATAGATTTGTTCGGCTTTGGCTGTAATAGCGTTAAAATCGGCCACTACATTATCCGCTTCCCCGTAGTTTATAATGCTGAAAGTTTTGGTATCGACAAGCTCCGGCTTACGCCTCGCGTTATATTTGGTGTACCTGGACATAATATCAGCAATCTGGTCGGCATATTGCGGGCCAAATTCACGCTGGGCCCACAGACGAGTAAATTCCGATATTTTCTCCTTCGGCCATTTTTGCGGGTCCCAGGCGAAGGTCATAAAAAATTCGGTGGGAAATTCCATCGGCTTTAAATCGCCCACGTTGACAATCCAAATTCTCGTGGCGCCGTAATTATACGCGAGATTCATCTGCTCCCAGACCTTGATGATTTGGGTGGTATTGAGCCATTCGTATGAGCGCGGCCCGCCGTGGAAATCGAAGTGATAATAGATGCCCGCCCCGCCGGACCTTTTACGCTCTTGGTCAGTCGGCAGACGCCTGATATTGCCCCAGTTGTCGTCACACCACAGCATCGTTACGTCGTCGGGAACACGCAAGCCCTTTTCGTAATATTCCTGAACTTCCTTATAGGGACACCATAACTGCGGCACTTTGGACGCATCGGGATTAATCTCCTCTGCTATCATCTTTCGCTGAACATCCACAATTTTTTCCAGCAGGGCCATACTTTCGGCAACAGAGCCGTTTGGAATCATCGGTGTATCATCAGCCCCGCGAAGCCCGATGGAGATGATGCTTTCATAACTCTTGTTGCGCCTGATGCCTTGGCGCCAGAAATTTTGGAGAGTATTGGCATCGGTATAATAGTTCCATTTTTTGCTGTATCGCCTGTCCCATTCTTTTTGTGCACGAAGCATCGGCTCCTGATGAGAGTTTCCCATCACGATGCCGTATTCGTCGGCAAGACGGGGATTATTCGGGTCATCTTCATTGAAGGCATTGTTCCACATCGCCGGCCAGAGATAGTTGGCCTTTAGCCGAAGTAAAAGCTCGAAAACCTTGGTGTAGAATTTACTGTTATAGTCGCCGAATTTCTCTTTGAC
Source organism: Sedimentisphaerales bacterium (assembly GCA_049509475.1). Taxonomy (GTDB): domain Bacteria; phylum Planctomycetota; class Phycisphaerae; order Sedimentisphaerales; family Anaerobacaceae; genus Fen-1362. The sequence goes on along the minus strand of JBEKZW010000016.1, from coordinate 41,869 downwards.
CCAGGGAGTAAGCGCCCAGCCCTCATCATTGAGGAAAATTCCGCGATATTTTACCGCGGGCGGCCCCTGAACACATCTTCCTGCCTTTACAAAAAGAGCATCGCTATGCTGCACAGGCACATCCGCCCACCAATACCACGGCGATACTCCGATTTGTTCCGACAGGTCATATATGCCGTAAATTGTGCCTCTCTTGTCACTGCCCGCAATAACAAGGGCATTCTCAACGCCAGCCAATGGCTTTGGGACAACCTCAATGAGAAACGATTCCCATTTGCCCGCAACTTCACTCACATCGATTTTGCCGTCTTTAATCAGCCGGTCGATAACCTTGCTCTTGCCAATCGTCCCGATGATTATCGTATTTTTCCCCAAACCGGATTCTTTGTTTGTTATTTTTGCTGTCTGCCCCGTGACGCGATTAATATCCGCCTGCAGGTCGGAACCAGCGCGAATAACGCCTGGGTAATCGCTCAAATTAACGTATATGTCCGCGACCTCACCTTTTTGCGCAATGCAAAAACCGCCTTTACCGATATTGGAGCCCACGTATTGTTTTTGACAGCTCACGGAACTAAACAAAACCGGGCAAATAAAAACAAGCCAAAACATTCCCCTAAACATCCTTGCCCGCATACCCATTTCTTGAACAATATGCCGAATAATCATAAAATATCCCTTAACAATTTTTTTAATCTGGTCATCTGACTCGTTATCTTTAATAACGCATTGCGTGAGTTTTTGAAAGTATCTTTTTTGATGCCAACCCATCTTAAGCGATGCATCTTTTCGGGCCGGTACTCGGCCGCAAGCGCTAAGTGGGGGGTCTTTTACTTCAAGCCCGGCCACGAAACCAATCTCGTCTTTTTCGATTCCAACATCCGCAAAATTATGCGTAACGCCGTAGAATGGGCATCGCCAAAATAAAAAAAGCGAGACGTCCGGTAAAAAGGGGCTACGGGTCTGGATATGCTTACGGTCGCCGGAAGATGCTCTAAAAACCCCGTTTTCGTTGCCTATAATCCTCAAAACAAAATAGGCAAAAACACCCCTCCAAATCATTAAAAATCCTGTCAAATGCCGATATATTTAAGATACGAAAGAACAATGAGGGCACACTCGGTTCTATGCTGGTATTCATCGCCGGAAGATTTAGTCAGGAGCAGGCGTGATAACACTTTTTTCAAGAAAAAAAAGAGAGTCATCAGATTGCCCCGGGACGGCCGGGCGGGCAAAACACAGGTGGCTGTTCTGGCTGCCTTCAATAGCAGGATTTGCTGCGCTTGTCTGGTTTCTCATCAGGGTAATCCCAAAACCATCGCGAGCAGCATATCCCTGCCAGCGTGTGGCATTCCCGTTAGCTTCCGGTTTCATAATCTGGCTGATGGGGCTGGCCGGCTCAGTTGTCACATTTCATAAGGCAAGGCGCAATTTCCTGCGGGCAAAATACCTCGTGGGGATAATGTTTATTTCCCTCAGCATCAGCTTCATCTGGATGGCGATGAGCCATACAGCACCGAAAATTGTTCTGGCCTCGCCGCAGCCGGTCAATGCACCTATGGGCACAGCACAAGGAATTTACCCCGGCAGGGTTGTCTGGGTCCACGATGCCAACGCCACCAATGAAAATTGTACCAACACCTATACCCCCGTTGAAGACGGGTGGTTCCTCCCCAAAAACAATAACCAGGTCGTGATAGACAAAATGGTCTCGCAAATGATTCGCAGCTTGACGGGAGAAAATTCAGACGAGGACGCCTGGGACGCCCTGTTCAAAAATTTCAACAAGACAAAGGGCAGAGGCAACGCCGGCTATATGCCAGGCCAGAAAATTATGATTAAAGTAAACTTCACCAGCGCCTGGGGCTGGGGCACCGCATGGTCCAATATTAACCCGGCCGATTACTCAATCGTAAAAAATACCTCTTACGGCATCGCGGAGACATCACCGCAGGTGATACTCGCTTTCTTGAGACAATTAGTGAACGTTTACGGCGTGCGCCAGCAGGATATCACCGTCGGTGACCCGTTGACGCACCTATTTAAACACACATACGACCTGCTGCACGCGGAATTTCCTGATGTTATTTATATCGACCACCAGTCCAGCACTATGGGGCGAACCCCGATTGTCCCCAGCGCAACCCCGGAACTTTATTTTTCCGATAGAGGCACCATTTTACACGAGGACCAGGACAGGGACGGCAACACAAACCCGGTATATTCCGAGTATCTGCCCACCTGCATCACAGAAGCCAATTATATGATTAATATCGCGGCGCTCAAAGGTCACGCCAGAGCCGGCATTACCCTTTGTGCCAAGAACCATTTCGGCTCACACTGCCGTAAAGATTCTTATCATCTTCACGAGGGCCTGGTCAGTCCCGATACAATCCATCAAACCAGAACTGGGATGGGGTTGTACCGGATTCAGGTGGATTTGATGGGACATAAATTCCTTGGCGGCAATACCGTGCTGAATGTCGTGGATGGTCTTTGGGGCGGACCGGAATCAATTGAAAAGGCAGAGAAATGGGTAACAGCCCCGTTTAACAACGACTACACATCAAGCATTTTCGCCTCACAAGACCAAGTCGCCCTCGAATCCGTCTGCTTCGACTTTTTAAAAACAGAATATACTCAGGCAAATCATCCCGACAATTACTGGCCACAGATGGATGGGGTGGATGATTATCTTCATCAGGCGGCAGACCCGAATAACTGGCCGGCGGGTATTAACTACGACCCCGAAAACGACGGCACTCCCATCGGAAGTTTGGGTGTTCACGAACACTGGAATGACGCCAACAATAAGCAATACACCCGCAATCTCGACCCGGTGAATGGTCAGGGTATCGAATTAGTTAATCCTGCCATAGACCACTACTTGGTCTCAATTACGAAATGCACCGTTTCCGCCGGCAAAAACAATATAGGCACAGTTTCCGTATCCGGCGTGATGGACGTTAACGCCGATGACCTCAATGACACCAACAGCTTTACCATTACTGTTGACTCGAATAATATGCGTTCGCCCTGTACCAAAATATTCCCCGTTGACGGCAATTCATTCAAAAAAGGCAAATACAGTTACTCCCTGACCGAGAACAGGTCCAAAAAATCCTTCAAATATGTCCCGGCAACCGGAAAGTTTTCCTTCATCGCCAAAAATATTGACCTTTCGGGTTTGTCTTGCCCTGTCACCATGCGAATCACAATCGGCGATTTCGCCGGCGCCGGCCATGCGGGCGAAAGAATAGTCAACGGCCTACGCAAACCTATTCCCATAAAGCTTATGCTGGGAATTAAAAACACCTTGAGAATTGACCGTTGCAAAGTCACGCGGGGCAAAGATAAATTGTCCATCAAAACGACAATAGCAGTCGAAAACAGAGATGTAAATCTTGCCGACGTCAACGTCGTCGTTAATCTTGACTCGCAGACATTCACCATCCCGACCGGCAGTTTCATTGCGAAGAAAACAAAATTCGTCTGCAAAAACGCTGATGTTAACGAGGGCGGTCTCGCCACCGGTACTTTTGACGCCAACGACTGCTCCTTCACGCTGACCATAAAAGAAACAAGCGTTACAGCATCATCGGGCTATGTGTTCCTCGCAATCAAATTCGCCGATTTCAACGAATCCGAGCTGGTTTACCTGCCTTAATCTACGGCGCTGAATAATCTCGCAATCCACTTTGTCTTGACGGCCTGCCCGCACACTCTATAATTGTAATCGTATTTTGTTGTTACGGCAGGTTAGTCGTTTTTACTGCAATATCTTTGCCGGGAAAAACGTTCTTGAATATGAGAGGCAATTGATACGTCCGTTTAGTTATGAAAGGGCAAATTTATGAAAACTACGATTGTGCTTGTTGTAATGATGGTTTTTGCAATTGGCCCGCTGTATGGCGAGGATGCGACGCAGCCGCCGCCAACACCAGCAGAAGAGCAGCCCGAGGTTTTGACTCGAGGCCCGGTACACGAGGCCTTTGCCGAACCGGTTGACCTGAACACACAGCCGAGCGTGGTGGCCCCGACCCAGCCGCCCGCCAATATAGTTGAAAATCCGCCCTCGGATAAGCCCGTGGGCGATCAATACGTATGGATTCCGGGTTATTGGGCATGGGACTCTGAACGCAACAACTACATCTGGGTCAGCGGCTGCTGGCGAGCCGCCCCTCCGGGCAGATACTGGGTGCCGGGATACTGGTCCAAAACAGACATGGGCTGGGAATGGGTTCCCGGTTTCTGGGCTGCAACAAGCAATGTTCAGCAGATTGAATATCTGCCCGCCCCGCCGGCAATTGCGGATGTGGAACCGCCGGGACCTCCGCCAAACGACGACAATATCTGGGTACCGCCCTGCTGGTACTGGTATCAGGGCCAGTATGTCTGGCGAAACGGTTACTGGCTTACGGCCCAGGAAGGATGGATTTGGGCACCGTCGCATTATGTATGCACACCGCGAGGTTATGTATTCGTCGCCGGGAACTGGGATTACCCTCTGAGGAATCGAGGCGTTTTGTTTGCGCCGTTTTATATCCCCAGGCATGTCTGGGGACGGCCCGGTTTCTCGCTGTCGCTTGGCGTTGCCTTAGATATCGGCGCACTTCAGTTCAATATGTTCACCTGTCCGCGATACTGCCATTTCTATTTCGGCGATTACTACGATGACTTCTATATCGGCATAGGCATTTTCCCGCGGTTCGAGTGTGAAAGTCGCCATTCCTGGTATGACCCTATTTATGAGCATGACCGATGGTTTCACCGCAGGAGCGACTCGCGCTGGGAAGATCACGAAAGAAATGATTATGAGTTAAGACGCGCCAACAAGGATATGCGCCCGCCACGAACGTACAACGAGATGGAACAACGAATGGCAAAATTGCCCGAGGCAAAACGAAAAGATATCCAGATGGCTAGGACGATGGACAAAGTCATCGCAGATAAGAAAACAACGATGAAGTTCGAGCCGATAAAAGCTGACGCCAGGCAGAAGATTTCAACCGGTGCAACCGATCTGCGCAAATTCGGGGAGGAGCGAAGCAAATGGGAATCCTCACCGGCCCAAAATAAACCGAGCCAGTCAAATATATCAGACCGCAAAGGCTCGGCAACGCAGCCGACTGAGCGAAAAGAAACAGTAACTACACCTGCCGAACGCAAACAGCCGGTTACGCCGTCTCCCGCACAACAACAACAGGGACAGACACCTGTTTCAACACAACAAAAGGGGCAGACGCCCGTTTCAACTGAGCGTAACGCCTCAGGCTCTTCGCGTCGAGATGAAAAAGCGACCCAGCCGGAGCAGGTGAAGATTCCTTCTCCGCCGATAGTTGGCAAACAGGGCGGGATTTTCAGTAGCGGCCCGCCATCTCGACCGGCCAACGAACAAAAAACCGACGCCGGACATACGCCAAAAAGCAATGACGCTCCACGCGATAAAGACACGTCCAGGGACAGCGACTCGTCCAAAGACAAAGGCCAGCAAAGAGACAGCCGCAGATAAACAATTGCCTGCGGCACAAAGATTGCGATAAAACAAAGACGGCAGCGATTGGAAGCAAACCATCGCTACCGTCTTGCTTTTTCCCTTGACTGCCTGCTCGCAGAACCTATGATGAAAATCGTCTTGTGCAGGATACACGCGGCAGGACTGGTCGCATTCTGTGGAACAAAAAAATAAAAAGAATACGGGTTATATGTTGTGAATGCGGGACATCACGAAAAGTGGGTGAAACTGCTCATCTGCATCGGCCTTGTGGCAGCCACATTTGCCGCGTATAAGCCAACGCTGCATAACGGCTTCGTCAACTACGACGACGATGTCTATATAACCGAAAATCCATCCGTAACCGGGGGGATAACGTCGGATTCCATTACCTGGGCGATTACACAGCCGCACGCCTATATGTGGCATCCTCTTACTACGCTAAGCCATATGCTGGATTGCCAGCTTTTTGGGCTGAATGCGTCCTGGCATCATCTCATCAGCTTGTTGTTTCATATTGTCAACGCTCTACTTGTTTTTTGGATTTTCACCAATTTGACAGGGGCAATCTGGCCCGGCGCATTCATCGCGGCGGTATTCGCGCTGCACCCGGTGCAGGTGGAATCAGTGGCATGGGCAGCCGAGCGAAAAACAGTGCTAAGCGGACTGTTCTGGTTTCTAACAATATCCGTTTATATCTGGTACACAAAACGACCAGGTATGGGACGATATATATTGCTGTTTCTGGTCTTCGGTATTTGTATTATGACCAAACCAGTTGTTGTAACGCTTCCTCTTGCTCTGCTTTTACTGGATTACTGGCCTCTTGAAAGGTTCAAATGGGGCCCCAGCATTAAACCTTTAAATCCAAATGTCCAGACCCCGCGAAAGATATCAGCCAAACTATTAATAGCAGAAAAAATACCTCTGCTTTTGTTGTCCGTTGTACTAGCAGTGGCAACATTAATCTCGCAGCAAAGCGGAAACGTGGTTGCATCGCTGGAAATAGCGCCGCTCCAACTTAGAATCGCCAACATATTTCTTTCTTACATAAAGTATATCGGTAAAGCACTCTGGCCAAGCGGGCTGGCAGTTATTTATCCATATTTTAACTTAAATCTCACAGACGCCTCGGTGATTATCTGCGCCTTGCTGTTTGTCCTGGCAACAGTTTTCTGCATTTACATAGGCCGCCGCAGAAAGTATCTTCTGGTCGGCTGGCTGTGGTATGTCGGAACTCTCGTCCCGATGATCGGGCTTGTTCAGGCCGGCTCGCAGTCGATGGCCAATCGATATATGTACATATCAATTTTGGGTCTGCTCATCATTGTCGTCTTCGGCGTCAAAGAGCTTGTCGCCGACAAAGGCCGCAGGAAAATTTTCGTTGCCGTATCATCTGTAATTGTTTTGCTTGCCCTGGGCATTCTCACCAGAATGCAGGTCAAGCACTGGCAGAATGATTTCACGCTGTTCGGATATGCTCTCAAAGTTACTAAAAATAACATTATCGCAGAAAGAAATTTTGGAATCGCTTTGTATAAAGCGGGTCGCTTAAACGAAGCCGCGCAGTATCTGACCAAAGTTACGAGACTGTCCCCGACGTTTTACGAAGCCCGCAACGACCTCGGGAAAGTTTACCTGAAACTGGGAAATCTTAACGAGGCCATAGCGTGTTTTGATGAGCTTATAAAGCAAAAACAGGATTCGCCAGAAGGATATGTAAATCTCGCGATAGCTTATTATCGACAGGGTAAGTACGACCTGACAATGCGAAATTGCGCCAAAGCCGAACAACTTAAACTCAAAGACACCGAAATACTCAATAATCTGGCCTGGCTTTTTGCCACCGTAGGCGACCCATCCGCCAACGACGCCAACAAAGCGATAGGTTACGCCGGGAGCGCCTGTGAGATGACGGCTTATAATGACGCCGACAAACTGGATACCCTCGCTGTCGCTTATGCCGCTGTAGGCAAATTTCAAGATGCGATAATGACCGCCGAAAAAGCTTTAAACGTCGCTAAGGCCGCAGGACAGGAAAATACGGCTCTTGAAATCCGGAATCGGCTTGAGCTTTACAAGACAGGCAAACCTTATCGTGAAAGATAATACCTTTTGTTAGGCCGATTTGAACGGCAAAATAGGGGTGAAACCAGCTATTTTTTGTGTTTTACAAATGTACCGTTGTCGAATTCTTCAAAGGCAATGCGCAGTTCTTCCTGAGTGTTCATTACAATAGGGCCATACCAGGCAATAGGTTCACCGAGGGGTTTGCCTGAGATGAGCAGAAACCTGACCGGCTGTTCTTCTGTTGACGCCATTATTTGTTCGCCATCTTCAAACAGGACAAGCGTTCCGTTGCCGATGAACGGCTCTCTCTGGATATCGAAATAATTAGCACCTTCGGCCTCGTAAGAAAACGGTTTCTTCTCTTTGCAAAAGTATCCTTTCCCGTCGATAACATAAGCGAGAACCGTGTGACCTTTTTGAGTGGGATGAATGAATTCGCAGCCGGCAGGAACAGTAACATCGATATACTCCGGATCGGTTACTATATCCCGGACAGGCCCCTGTATACTGTTAACTTTCCCGCAGATAACCCTTATCTTTGTGCCGTCATCCAGCTTTACTTCCGGCACCTGTTTACTTTTGATATCGCGATATCGCGGGTCCATCATTTTTTGTGACTTTGGAAGGTTTGCCCATAGCTGAAATCCATACATGACACCATCTGGGTCGCCTTTGGGCATTTCCTGATGTATAATCCCGCTGCCTGCTGTCATCCATTGTATATCGCCTGAGGATATAACACCCTTATTACCCATGCTGTCACCGTGCTCGACATCGCCTTTCAGAACGTATGTGATTGTCTCTATACCGCGGTGCGGGTGCCAGGGAAAACCCCTGATATAATGCTCCGGAACATCCGAGCGAAAATCATCCAGCAACAAAAACGGGTCAAACATCCCTACCTCGCTGAATCCGAACGCCCTTTTTAAATGAACACCGGCACCCTCTATTGTTGGCTTGCTCCTGAAAACCTTGCGGATTTTTCTGGTTTTTGCCATAGCATTACCCTTCCTAATTTTTCTTATTTAGTAAGGATACGAGTATGCTCCAGCAAATGTTCATCATTCGCGGTCTGGAATTGCTGATGAGAAAGAATCAATGCTTTTTGTGGCCGAACAGATCGGCCAACTGTTTTGTGATTTGAGACCTGCGGACCTTGCTGCGAATGTCCCTGAGGTCCGAGTGGTCGCCGACAGCGAGCGTGCCTCTTTCGAGAATTTCCGTCGCTTCTTGGGGCCTATGCATCGCAAGATAAACGGCAGCCGAATCACGAACAGCCAAAATGTGCCGCGGGTTTATATCCAGGGCGCGAACGAAAAACTCGACGGAATCCTCAAGCCGGCCTTTCATCGCGTTGGCCAGACCAAGATAATAATGCGCATCGGCATCGTCGGAATCGATATCAAGCGCCCGCAGCAGACAATGCGCGGCATAATCGAGAACATCATCCCTCTCCTCACCGTCGGCCCTCTCTGCCATAATCAAAAACATCGACGCCATCGACACAAGCACATCCGCGTTATCGCCCGCCAGTTTTATCTCCGAAGCCAGCATGGTCTTGGCCTTCTCAAACTCGCCCAGCTCCAGTGCATACTGCCCCAATCGATACCGCGGGCCGGCGAGCATCGCCTCTCTTTCCAGCACCTGAGCGTAAAGCTTCATCGCTTTGGCCTTGTCCCCGCTATCCAGCGCTATTTCGCCGAGGTAAAACAACGCCATGGCCGTATCGGGCCTCAGTTCAAGGGCACGATGGAATTTCTCCTTCGCCGACTCTATCTCGCCTCTTTCCAGGAGGAAAAATCCGAAATCGATGATTGCGTCAACGTCGCCGGGACTTATTCGCAGCTCTTTAAGAAAATGCTGCCTGCTGCGTTCAAGTTCACCTTCGGCCCACAGCGCCTGCGCAATGTGATAGTTAATCTGCGGATGCGACGGCTCCAGCTCGGCGGTCTTCATCCAGCAGTGAATCGCCTTTTTGTATTGTCCCCGCGCAAACAAGCTGTTGCCGATATTGTAATAACAAAGCGCGCAATCAGGACTTATCTGCTGCGCCAGGTAAAACATCTGCTCGGCCTGCTCGTGCAATCCCATCTCCGTATAGGCGATTATCCTGTTGCAGTAGCCCGGCTCGAAATTAGCGTCCAATTCCTCGATGTGCTCGAAGGTCTGAACGGCGAGGTCATATTGCCCTATCCGCGTGTAATCGACCGCCAGCGAATTGAGTATCTCGAGGTCGCACGGATTAAGCGACAGGGCCGCCTCGTATTCCCCTATCGCGTCCTCGAATTTGCTCAGCGAATCAAGCGAAAGCGCCTTGTTGAAATGCAGCGAACAGTTTGCGGGATTTACCTCAAGGGCCTCGTCCAGCTCAGAGATGGCCTGCGTTATCTTGCCGTCCTCGTAAAGCTCGAACGCCCTTTGCGCCTTTTCCTCACTGCTGTCGTATGAGCTGTACGGCTGCTCATCAAAAATCATAGAGCCACCTTGTCTCGCAATAAACAGGTATCAGTTCGCGAACCACGGGCCAATACACATTGCCCACCGAACTTATCGCCAGCCAAACAGACCGAGTTAACGCGTTTTTTCTAACATTGGTTTTTGCCCAAAAGGCCAAAATTCTGCTGGAAATATCGCCCATAACACCTTATAATTGAACAGGTTAGCCAAATTTGGCCGGCGTTGGCTGCTGATATGATTAAGCCAATACCGTTGTTTTTATGGAAAGAAGCCGATGATGGTCTTATAATATGCGTGGTGACTCGATACACGATAGTTCGGGTATCGAGCATCAGGTATCGAGAAACAAGTATCGAGTTTGGAGAATCAACAGTATGAAAGAGATTAAAGGTCAGCTTACGGCGGGCAAGGGAAATTACGCCATTGTCGTCAGCAGGTTCAATGAATTCATCACGGGCCGGCTGCTGTCAGGTGCGATAGATTGCCTCAAGCGTCACGGGGCAAAAGAAGAGCAGATAACCGTCGTGTGGGTGCCCGGCGCCTGCGAGATTGTTATCCCCGCGAAGAAACTGGCGATAGCCGGCAAGTTCGCCGCGGTGCTCTGCCTCGGCGCGGTGATACGGGGACAGACGCAGCATTACGAGGCCGTATGCCAGCAGGTGGTTCGAGGCATAGGCCAGATTAACTACGATTCAAAAACACCGGCCGTATTCGGAGTGCTGACCTGCGACACGCTCGAAGAGGCAGTGGACAGAGCGGGAGCAAAGAAAGGTAACGCCGGCGCTGATGCCGCTATGACGGCCATGGAGATGGCCAGCGTTATGGAACAGCTTTAATCCGACCGTTGACAATTAAAGAATAGTTTTAACAATAACCTTACTGAGGTCGATAAGTGGACCCGAGGACAAAAGCCCGTCAGCTCGCAATGCAGGCCTTGTTTCAACTCGACGTGCAGGGACCGTCGTTGCTTCCTGATTTGGATGACTTTTTCAGAGAGTATGCCCCTGATGAGCTGAACGTTCGCACACTCGCCTCAGACTGGACACGAGGCGCATGGGCCAACCTTCCCGCCTGCGATGAGCTGATAACCGCCGCGGCGATTAAATGGAAATTGTCCCGTCTTTCGCAGGTTGATAAAAGCATCCTCCGGCTGTCGGTTTACCACTTGAAGTTTTGCGGTGACATACCGCCCAAGGTAACTATTAACGAGGCAATCGAGCTTGCGAAAAAATTCGGTACGGACAAATCGCCCTCCTTCGTCAACGGCGTACTCGACGGCGTCCTGAAAAAAATGCAGGAAGTAAAACAGGAGGCCCCGAAATGAGAAAAATTGCGGTATTAAATCAAAAAGGAGGCGTTGGCAAAACCACCACCGTGGTCAACACCGCCGCAGCTTTGGCCAATATGGGTCATCGCACCTTAGTCATTGATCTCGACCCACAGGCACACCTCACCACACATCTCGGCATCAATCCCGACGAAATTCAGACCGGCTCATACCGCGTCCTCACTCAATCAGCCGGCGTCGAAGCGGAACTTATGCTCGTCAGACCGAATCTCTGGCTTCTCCCCGCGAATATCGACCTTGTCGGCGCCGAATCAGAGCTTGTAAGCGTCGTGGGCAGGGAAACCATCCTCGGCGAAGCGCTCGCGGGCCTCGATGACAAATTCGATTACATAATTATCGACTGTGCACCGTCGCTGGGCCTGTTAACACTGAACGCCCTGGCGGCTGTCAATGAGATAATGATACCGCTTCAGCCGCATTTCCTCGCGCTGCAGGGACTTGGCAAATTGCTCCAGACTGTTACGCTTGTCAACAAGCGAATCAATCCCGCCTTGAAGGTCAAATGGGTTTTGCTTTGTATGTTCGAAGCCCGCGCATCTCTGCCCAACGAGGTCAAGGCCGACATCGAAAAATTTCTCACTACCGCACGCAATACAAATTGCGCCTGGTCGGAAGCGCAGATTCTGCCCGTCAGCGTCCGCAGGAATATCACATTGGCCGAGGCGCCGAGCTATGGCCAAACAATTTTCGAATACGACCCCTCCTGCCACGGCTCAGAGGACTACAAACAAGTCGCCCAACTCATCCACAACCAGATGCAGGTAAAAGCCACGGAGAGCACAGAAAATATTTTAGCCACAGAGCACACAGAGGTCACAGAGGTTGTAAAGAAAGCTCCAATGGAAATTATTGAGATACCATCGGCACAACCCGCTCAAACACCAACTGCTAATATCGAAATCAAAGAAACCCAGATATAATGGTGTTGACTATGGGTATCGAGCAAATACTAAAACAGAAAAGAGACGACATCCTGAAGATTGCTTCACGTTACGGGGCAAGAAAAGTGCGGGTATTCGGCTCCGTCGTTCGAGGAGAAGCCCGGCCCGACAGCGATGTTGATTTTCTCGTTGAGCTTGAAGAAGGCAGGTCGCTGATGGACCTCGGCGGATTATTGATGGATTTGCAGCAGCTCCTCGGCCGCAAAGTTGATATCGTTACCGAAAAGGGCCTGCACTGGTATATCAAACAGCAAGTCCTCCAGGAAGCAAAACCGATATGAAGGACGACCGATTCTATCAGAAAAAAACCGTTTTAAAAATCAGAATGACTTTTATTGCTCTTTAAATAATAAACTCAACGGTTTTTAGTCACGGATGTTTTTTGTCATTCCGGCCTTGAGCCGGAATCCAGGGGCTCCAAGCAGGATTTCCGCTTTCGCGAGAATGACAATAATCGCTTATTTGTTTTTTTGAACATCAATAATAGTCGAGAGGGAATACCAATGTCTGAGGCATTCGAGAAATTAAATTTATTCTTTGAAAAGATAAAGAACGTTACTTTTTGGGGTCGCATTTTACCGTGGCTATGGAACCCCATCAGATCTTTGGGTTACGATGCCTACTCAGAATTTCAGCGACTAATTGAGTCCTTTGGCAAAAATCAACAGGATTTAGAGCAGATTAAAAATTCTGACGCAGCCCTCCAACACGAAAATGAAAGTCTAAAAATAAATATCGCAAAACTTGAGAACGAGATTGTGCATTTAAGGGAAGATTTGAAAACCGACCAAGCAGACGCAACACGTCTAAAAGAATCGTTAGCATCGCGGGATGAAACTATCCGACAATGGACAAAAAACTTGGCCGATAAAGAGAAAGAAATCGCTCTCGTCAAAGACAAGATCGAACGCTTGTCGCAAGAAAAATCGGCCTTGGCGCAAGATGTTGCCGTTTTAAAAGAATCAGAAGAGAAAATGCGAGCAGACTATGACAAGAAGATAGAAACACTTGATAGCACTCAGAAAAGAATAGAGGACGAAAGAAACCAAGAGCGTGAACAAAATCATAGAGAAGAAATAGCTCGAATCGCTGAAATGAAAGAAACTTGGTCTAAACATCAGGATAACGTGAAGGAAGTTCTTAAAAATATTTGCTCAAGGCATGTGATACAGTATATAGATAAACCTCCGTTCAAAGGAAATCCTGACAACACCATACAAATATGTGATGAATATATTATATTCGATGCTAAAAGTCCCGGTACAGATGATTTGAGTAACTTTCCAAGCTACATTAAGAGCCAAACAGAATCGGTAAAAAAATACGCAAGCATAGAAAATGTTAGAAAAGAAGTATTTCTCGTAATCCCGTCCAACACAGTTGATGTTATTGACCATTTCTCCTTCAACATGGGGGAGTACAATGTATATATTGTAACCATAGACGTATTAGAACCACTTATTATGGCCTTGAAGAGACTTGAAGACTACGAATTCGTTAAGGACCTAACACCCGAAGAGCGAGAGAACATTTGCAGAGTAATCGGAAGATTCGCGCACACAACAAAAAGGCGAATTCAGGTCGATCAGTTTTTTGCACGTCAGTTTTTGGATATTCTCGCAAAATGTGAAACCGATGTGCCAGATGAGATGCTTGGAAAGGTAGTGGAGTTCGAGAAAGCCGAAAAATTGAATCCCCCTATGGAAAAACGCGCAAAGCAAATACCGAGTAATCAATTACAGGCAGATTCCGATAAAATCCAAAGGGAAGCACAAGCCAAATCTATAATATTTCCGCTCAAGGCCCAAGAGGATATAATGCGGTTACCTCTCTATGAAGGCGAAGAACCAAATGGCCAAAAATAATCAGAGAAACAGAAAATTTTGGATTGTCGCAAAAATCTCATAGTTACTAAATTGAGCACCACACCTACGATATGAGTTGTTTTGGCCCCTGGAGCAATTCAGCGATACGGGCGAGGAATTTTGCGGCGTAAGGGTCGGGAACAACCCTCGAATCAACGGCTATTGTTAAATCAGTGATCTTACGAATGACTATTTGGTCATCTTTAGGCACAACGGTGCGCAGTGTGTTGCCAACGTTCAAAATCGTCGTCGCGGGAGGCGGGACAATGCCGATGAAGGAATCAATATCATAAACACCAAGGTTGCTCAGTCCGATTGTCTCGCCTGAAATCTCTTCGAGCGTGAGTTTATTGCTTCTCGCCTTGTCGGTCAGTTCTTTTTCCAGCGTGGCAATCTCGGCAAGCGACTTTTTGTCGGCATTCTTGACCACGGGCACAACCAGCCCGTGCGGTGCGCTTACCGCAAAACCGACATTGACCGAATCGGTTATTTTTATCGAATCACCCTGCAAGAAGCCGACCATTAAGGGGAATTCTTTAACCGCGAGGCCAAGCGCCCTGATATAAAAGGCATTCGATGCGATTTTGACACCGAACCGCTTTTTGAGCTCGTGGCGGCTGTCCATAAGCTCCGTCGTGTCGGCCTTTATCCCGATGTAGTAGCAGGGCTTGGTCCGCTTGCTCTCGAGCATCCTTTCGCCGATGAGCTTTTGTATCCTGCTCATAGGAATACGAGTTTCGGTTTTTGCCGTCATATCAGTCATATCTGTATCCGCGCACCAATTATCAACCATCAATAATCAATAATCAATTGCGGTTTGCCCAAGGATAAATTAAGTGATATACTATTGGCAATGATAAGGTGATTTAATCACGGGAGGCAAATATGGCTGATGTATACGACATTACAACCAAAGTGTACCCCACCGAAACTATGGGACTGCTCAGCATGCAGGACCTGCTCGCCTATTTTGAGAAAAGAGGAGCGATGCGCGTCTCAGACCTTCACATCAAGGTCGGCGCCCCTCCCGCTTACCGAATCGACGGCGACATAACATACCTCAAGGGCCAGCCTGTCACTCCTGAAATCGCCAAAAAGCTCATATATCCGCTGCTAAGCGAAGATAACCTTCACAAGTTTCATCAGGATTATGACGTCGATTGCTCGTACCGCGTCGGGTCACTGCAATTCCGCATAAACATATTTCGCGAAAATGACGGTATGTGCGCCGCCATACGCGCGTTGTCGCTGGATATACCCAAAGTCGAGGCAATCGGCTTTCCGAACAACGTCTGGGAGGACATCATCGACTGCAAGCAGGGACTGGTACTGGTGACGGGTATTACGGGGGCCGGCAAATCAACGACGATATCGTCCATAATAGACCGCATCAGCGAGAAAAAGGCCTGCCGGATGATAACGCTCGAAGACCCCATCGAGTACCTTCTTCCCAACAAGCACAGTATGGTATCGCAGCGGGAGGTCGGGCGGGACGTAAAATCATTCGGCCACGGCCTGCGAGCAATGCTGCGTGAAGACCCCGACGTAATATTCGTGGGCGAGATGCGCGACGCCGAGACAATATCGATGACGCTTATGGCCGCCGAGACGGGACACCTGGTATTTTCAACCCTGCATACAAGGGACGCCGTAGGGACGATAACCCGCGTCCTGGATTACTTCCCGACAGGCAGACAAAGCGAAGTCCGTAACCAGCTCTCGCTCGGACTGGCGTATATTCTCTGTCAGAAACTAATCCCCAAAAAAGATGCCACGGGCCGAATCGCCGCGATGGAGATACTCAACAACAACAACTACGCCTGCGCCAACCTCATAAGGACGGGCAAAATCGAGCAGATATATTCCCAGCTTCAGACAAAGACACGCCTCAATCCAGACGAAAAAATGACGACGATGGAAAGACACCTCGCCCAGCTGGTAAAGCAGAACAAAATAGACCTGCTCGAGGCGCAAAAATGGGCCAACGACCAGAAATCATTCGTTGACGCGATGAAGATGGTTTAAAGAACAAAATGACGATTCAGTTCCACTGTCCCAAATGCGGTTCCCTTATCGCCTTCACCGACAAGCACGCCGGCCAAACCGCGAAGTGCCTGACCTGCGGCCAGAAACAGATTATTCCCGAGAAATCAGGCCAGATGCCACAGAAGGTCGAGCCAAAAGTCGAGCCGGAATTTTCCCTGCCTGGTTTTTATCACGCCGTATTCGTCGACAGCTGGAAGATTTTTTTCGACAAGGACAACCTGATGGCGCTTGTGTTCGTTATCGCGGCGGTATGCTTCAAGTTTTTTTCGACCAGCATCTTTTGCATGGCGGCTGTAATATATATCGCCGCATGGGGTTATCTTTTCGGATTCTATCTGCAAATCATCAATGAAACCGCCGCGGGCCACGACAAGCTGCCCGAAATTGAATTGGGGACAAGCATTACGTTTTTGGGGCACATATTCAAACCGATTTTCGTCTTCGCGTTCGCCGTACTCATCGTCCAGCTCCCATTCATCGCCGCCCTCTCGTTTTTTAAAGATAAAGGCGTAACATGGGAAAGTATCTGGGGCACAACAACAACTTTTAACCTGTTTCTGCGGGCATTGTTTGCCGGCGGACTCTTCCTGTTCCCGATGGCGATACTGGTCGCGGCGGTACTTGCGGACCTTCCCGAACTGTTTCGTTTTGACCGCCTGTTTGTCCCCGTAGTTCGGGCGTTTGTCCCCTACATGGTCGTGGTCGGACTTCTCGCTGCCGTCTGTTTCATCGAAACACATACCAGACAATACGAATCGCTGCCGATATTGAACACGGCGGGCAATCTGGCGATGAACCTGGCTGTGCAGGTCGTCGCAATTATCGCTATGCGGTCGATAGGGCTTTTTTACAGGCACTACTCCTGCTATTTCGGCAAATCGTGGTGAAGTTTCCCTCCGTCGTGCGTATTTCGCATATCGGAAGTTGTCATGCGTCTTGGGTCTTGCGTCTGGTGTCTCGCACAGCACAGATTTGTGATTTAACGGCAGTATTCTTGAGGGATGGGATTTTATTTACTAGAGAGTTTGGTCTGTTTTTTTCGTCGATTGGTCTTGTCCGTGAATCCAAGAATTATCATTCCTGCTAAAAACGCAGCCCCAGAAACGAATGGGTGGCAGAATACGACAAGCCAGGGTTTGGTAGGAACAAAAAAACATTCACCTTCACTCGGGAAAGAATCATAATCTGCTGGTGGATAGCTTGCCTCCGATAACTTATTGCCGTCGGTATCGAACACATACCGCATATGCTTTCTGGATGTAATCACTTCAAAACGATTTTCTCCGGAAGGAATAAGTTTGAATATTCCTCCATAAGCAGTGACATGCCAGCCCCTGATAAATTTCCATTCTGAGTCATATAGTTGCACTCTTCCTGAAGGAGTATGCGGCACAACGTATAATTTGTTTCCTGTTTCAATAACACCGTCAGCAAGAACAACGGGCCACTCAAATGAATTCGGAAGCCAGTTAAGCCCACCAACAGATGAGATGGCGGAACCAAAGAAGCCAATAGCTCCCACGACAATAAAAAAACTGCCAACAAACCGAAGCAGGCGTTTCCACCCTTTTTGGGGCTTGGAGGAAAAAGGTGCAATTGCAGCGATAAATATGAACGTCCCTCCCATCATCAGCATCAATATGATGAAAACTATAGACATATTGCACTTACCAAGCGAGAATTCTGTCGCCGAGTGACCTAACCCATGTTCTCTTAATCATAGAGTCAAGGATAATAAGAATCCACACAGGTTGCAAGGGCTCAAACGCCGGGGCGGAATCAAATTCCCTCGCCTGTCCCGAGCGTAGTCGAAGGGCTGGTTTGGGGGGCCGCGACAGGGCAAATCTAAACGCTGCACGCTGAACGCTGATTGATGATTTGCGATTTAACGTTTTATTCATACTGTTCCTGCCAGCGCCCTTTCCGCTTTACACCGGTACTCTGCCTCATTATAGTAAATACGAATGAGCAATTTCACATCACTTGACGGTTGTATCGTCGGCGTGTATCTGCTCGCCACAATGGCCGCGGGGGTGATGTTGCGCAAATACGTCGGCAAGGTCGAGGATTTTCTTGTCGCCGGCAGAGAAATGGATGTCTATCTCGGCATCGCCTCGCTTGCTGCGACGGAATTCGGTATCGTGACCTGTATGTACACCGCGCAGAACGGCTTCGAGAAAGGGTTCGCGGGGGCCGTGCCGGGAATTCTCATGTTTATGGCGATGTTTCTTGTGGGGTACACCGGCTTCTGCATTAAGCCCCTTCGAGATTCCGGCGTGATGACAATTCCGGAACTTTTCGAGAAAAAATACGGCCCGCGCGTGCGATGGGCCGCAGGCGTCGTCATTGTCCTTGGGGGACTGCTGAATATGGGCGTCTTCCTCCGCACAGGCGGCGACTTCCTCGTGAATGTAAGCGGCCTCGACTCGAAATATCTTGAAGTGACGATGACAGCGCTGCTTATCGGCGTGGCTGTTTACACGATTCTGGGCGGCATGCTCTCGGTGCTGGTTACCGATTTTCTTCAATTTATAGTGATGAGCGCGGGCCTGATAATCACAACATTTCTCATTCTGTACAAGGTAGGCTGGACTGCTCTGGTGAACGCTGTGCAGGTTCATCACGGCAGCGGCGGATTTAATCCGTTCAGAAACGAGAATATGGGATGGTCCTATGTTGTTTTCAACGCCCTGCTGACCACCGCTGCAGTTCTGACCTGGCAGCCCTCGATTGCCCGTGTTCTGGCGGCCAAAAACTCACTGGCGGCGAGAAAAGTATATACCAGCACATCGTTTTTTTTCGTGGCGCGTTTCATCATACCCGGTATATGGGGAATAGCTGCCCTGGCGTTACTTACGCCCGACCAGGCCGGCTCCAATACTCTTCTGGCTATGCCAAGAATGCTCCGGACGATTGTGCCGCCGGGATTAATGGGACTGCTGCTGGCCGCGATGCTTGCGGCGGATATGAGCACCGATTCTTCCTATATGCTAACATGGGGCAGCGTAATATACAACGATATAATGGCGCCGTTTCGCAGAAAGGCGTGGTCAGAGAAAAAGGGACTCATCTGGAATCGCGCAATCGTCGCAGGTATAGGCGTGTTCCTCTTAATCTACGGGCTGTGGTACAAAATAGAGGGCGACCTTTGGACTTACCTCGGCATCACGGGGACAATATATCTGTCCAGCATATCCGTTCTGCTCATCGCCTGCTGCTACTGGAAACGCGCCAACAGCTGGGGCGCAGCCGCCGCCATATTCTTCGGCGCACTTATACCGGCCACCACGCTTGTCCTCCAGAAGGTCGGCCCATTCACCCAATGGTGCAGGAAAAACGACACTACCTGCGGAATCGCCGCGTATGTGATTGTGGCACTGGCAATGGTCGTCGGGTCGCTGCTTAAACCGGCTGACAAGGCCAGGGAGAAATAGACCATTATGAATATCATCAATGAAATAATGACAATGCTCAGAGACCACTGGTTTTGGGGGACGATTACTCTGGCCTGCCTCATCTGGTATTCAACGATTACGATTTACGTATCGGTCAAAGGTGTTGGTGACATCCGAAGTATGCTCCGAAAACTGTCGGGACGCCGGTAAAAGTCCCTCGGCTTCGCAAGGGACAGGCAAAACCGCTTTTTATTTTCCCAGGCACATAATTACGCCTGGCCTCGTATATTCTGATAGAGGGTGGGTAATGATGTGTCCGGGCTGTCGACTTTGGGTGCCTGTTGGCAGCCCAATTTTTCTCTGGAAGCCTGCCGGCCGGAGCTTGCTCGCCTGCTTGTTGTGAGCTTGTCGAAGGGCTCAACTATCTGATTTCTCGCGAAACAGGGCCGAGAGTGAACAGCTATCTGTTTTTGCCAACAGAATCTCTTTGCCAGGATTCTTCTATTAATTTTTTCAAAAGAGTCAGGGCCGACTCGTAAACCGCGGGGCTTGCGACCACTATCTCGTAAATCTGAGGAGAAGTTAAATTCTGCCTCATTCCTGATTGTTTGTCTTCGCTTATTTTTCTAAGCCCGAGATTCCATATCTCCCTGAATCTCTGTGCATAGCTTTCTTTTATTCCTCTGCCCAAATCCTGGCTTTTAGTCCATTCCTGAATCGCTTCCTTATAACTCGTTTTTTTACGATTGCGCTTGCCTAAATCCCAGATAAAGTCCTTGATAGCCCCATACTGACATGCTGTAGCATCATCAGGAAAAGCCCTCATCGCGGCGTATTTAAAGGGGCAAACGCCGGCGTAATTTTTCCCGCAGGCGTATTCGATGCTTACCCTGTGGGCATGGCTTTGCGGAACGGGCTGGTCAAGAACCTTTATCTTTCTCTGCTCTTCAGTGAGGATTTCCTCGAAAATACAATAATCACATTTCTCGGGGCGGCCAATCAAATCTTCTTTTGAGCCGTTGTAATTTACTTCCATTCTATTTTCGCCTTGTAAATTCCTGCTCAGCTACACCGCTGCGCCCAATTACCAATAGCATATCAAATCTGCGCTTGAAATTCAAGTTTTTCAGCTTTATACAACCGTCTCCAACATTACTCCACAATCTTTCGGTTAGTTTGAACCGTCCGCTGCACGCTAAACGCTGATTTCTGACTTGCGATTTATCGGCTTAAAACCCACAGGATTTAGCCGCCGTTAGTATGGCGGATTTTGCCTTGTTTTCCCTTGACTGTTCCCCGAAAAAGAGTATAATACAGGTCGTTTTCAGGTGAGAGAGAAAACCAATAAAGAGGAAAGGATTAGACAATGAAAAAAGCATTTTTCTCTGTCGCTGTTCTTGCACTTCTTTTAACAAGCCAGGCCTGGGGCATAACCTACACAGCAATCGATTTGACCCCAGGAGGCGGATTGTTCGACTCTTCTTATGGTCGCGGAATCAGCGGCACACAGCAGGTCGGCAATGGCGGCGGTTTAGCTTTCCCAAATCATGGTACTCACGCCCTGCTCTGGAACGGCAGCGCTGCAAGCTACGTTGATTTGAACCCCAGCGGATTCAGCAGCGGATTCAGCGTTTCTTATGCCCGTGGAATAAGCGGCACACAGCAGGTCGGCGATGGTCATGGTCCGGCCACAGGCGCAGGCAGCCCCGAACACGCCTTGCTCTGGAACGGCAGCGCCGCAAGCTACGTCGATTTGAATCCCAGCGGATTCCTCTCTTCTCATGCCTACGGAACCAATGGCACATACCAGGTCGGCAATGGTCAAGGTCCAGCCGGGGGCTACAACAACGAACACGCCCTGCTCTGGAACGGCAGCGCCGCAAGCTGCGTTGATTTGAATCCCGGCGGATTCAGTGCTTCTTACGGCCGTGGAATAAGCGGCTCACAGCAGGTCGGTTATGGTACGGCCGCGAACGGCAATACTCACGCCCTGCTCTGGACAGGGACACCTGAAAGCTATGTCGATTTGAATCCCGGCGGATTCACCACTTCTTATGCCTACGGAATAAACGGCGCATACCAGGCCGGTTATGGTTCCGGTTCGGCAACAGGGGGAAAAGACCACGCCTTGCTCTGGGAAGGGATAGCCTCAAGCTGCGTCGATTTAAATCCCGACGGATTTATCACCTCTTACGTTGCCGGTATCAATGGCACGCAGCAGGTCGGTTATGGTACGGCCGCGAACGGCAATACTCATGCCCTGCTGTGGAACGGCAGCTGCGACGGCGTTATAGACCTGCATCAATTCTTGCCTGCTAACTTGTCGGGGACCTTATCTTATGCTACTGGAATTGATGGTTACGGAAACATCATCGGCTATGTGAGCAGTGGGGATTATACACGTGCCGTTCTCTGGCAGCCAATTCCCGAACCCGCCACTTTATTGCTTCTCGGCCTTGGTGCGGCGATTGCCATAAGAAAGCAAACACGGAGCAAAGCGACGAGCCCGCTTCGGAAATAAAAAGGCAAAAGGCAAAAATGCGGAATTAAATGCCCTCGCCTGTTCAACTGCCTGTCCCCGGCAAATAAAGAAGGCCTCTGTGCATGGCACACAAAGGCCCCAATTCGGAAAGAAACTTATATGGCTCCCCCCAACCTTCGGCCCCCGGGCTTCCCCGACAGGACGAAGGTCGCCGTGTTTGCGATCCTGGCAGGCACCTAACTATTGTGCGGGCAGGACAATAACTTGGATAAGCGTCATTTTTTATATATGGACGGCCATTGTGCCTCATTTAAGAGGTGGCTCTGTCCGCTTTATTCGCTATCCCTGTTAAAACTATAGGAAACAAAGCAGACAATGCCAAACCGCTGAATGAAAAAAAACAGAGGACAGAAAACGGAGGACGGAGAGCCGCAGACAGCATTCCGTCATCTGTCTTCCGTCATCCGCCCTCTGAATCTTTCGCTTTTGCGAACCAGTCGGGGTCTTTGGCGAGCTTTTCGCGGGCGTCTTCCGTCATCATCATAAAGGCCGGATGTGTGCTCTCCCAGGCACGTCCGGTAAACGGGGTAGCCCTCATCTTTTCTATCTCGCGGACAACGTCCTTGAAATAGCTGCCGTAAATGTGAAGTGAGTCGCTTATATCGACGTATCTGCCGACGGCGACGGGCTTGTTTATCTTCTCTGAAATCCTGCCGGCGATTGTCCTTTGCAGGTCCGTCAGCGCGTAAACATTCATAAACCACGCCTTATACAGGTCCCTGCTTCGCCAGTGCGTATTCATATTCAGCACATAGCCGTTATTGCCGTCGCTTACCAGGCGGCACCATATCCGCTGCAAACAAGGCGGGTCATCGGTCGCCGGGTCAGCAGTCGGCATCCACGTTATCGCCTGTGCCCTTCGCGTGTGCGCGACCTTCGACAGTGAATCGATGATATACTGAATCTGGTTTACTTTTTTGAATGGCTTTTTGGCCTTCGGGTTTCTTATGTCTTCAACCGGCGAATACGCGAATATGCGCTCGTGATATGTATATGTCCATTTGCCCGCCGCGGGGTCTATCCAGTGGTCGTGAATCCCGCCAACCACCTCCTGCCGATACGCCTCAAGCTCTTCAGGTCCGCCCGGGAAATTCTTGTGTATCCTCGGCTCGCTGAACGGCTCCGCGACTGTCACCATCACCGTCGCGTCCTTGCTCGGCGGGTCGTCGGGCTTGTCATACTGCGTCTTCATATCAAGCCCGTTGTCCCATACCGCCAGGACCGCCTTTTCCCACGCCTCTGGCAAACACTTCGCTGTTACTGAAATCACCGGAAGATTCGCGTTAGTCATTTATGGCTCCTCCATAAGCGCAAAAAAGAAATCTATTTGCTGAGGTCTAACTCATCAGGGGTAATATGATACCGCTCGCGGTCTCTCTCGGGAATATCCCCCAGCATTCGCTTGGCCTTGTAGGCGTATTCGCTGCCGGGATATTTTTCAATTATCTGCCGGCAGTATTGCACCATCGCCCCGTAGTGCATCCCAGGCAGACGACCCTCCTTACGCGAAGTTATAGCCAGCTCAAATAATTGGCTGGCCCCGACATCCTCTTCTTCCGTCAGCTCTCTGAACTTCGGCCGCTCGGCGACTGCCGGCACGTTTGACTCGACTATATTCGGCTCGGCGCGCAAACGCTTATCATCCTCACGGAAAGTATCACTAAGCATCTTCTGCGGCTGCTCCGGTGCTGATTTATGATTGGCAATCTTGTTGTACAGCACAAGTACGACCACAATCGCCACTACCGCCGCCACTATTTTCAGCCAAACAGTATTCATAACAAACATACCTCCAAATCTTCCCGGCGATTGATTATTCACGCCGGATGGCCTACAATTAACTTACTATACCATTTATTCTGCCCTGAATCGTAAATTGAAAATACGGAATAGTCAATTGCTATGTTCACAGGATTAATACAGCGGGTCTGCACGGTAAAGGCGCTTTCCAGAAGCGGCGGTTCCGCTGCGCTTACTGTTGACCTCGGCCAACTGGCTAATCAGACCAAAACTGGCGACAGCATCGCTATAAACGGCTCCTGCCTGACCGTCTCGAAACTGGCCGGCTCATCAGCGACCTTCGATGTCAGCGGCGAAACGCTCGCCAAAACCACCCTTGGCAAACTCGCCCCCGGCGCAAAGGTCAATATCGAGCTTGCCCCGCGTGCCAACGACCGATTCGGCGGACACTTCGTATTAGGACATGTTGACGGCTCCGCAACAATAAAAAAAATCGAGAAAAAAGGTGATTTTTCAACATTCACCTTCGCAGCCCCCAAAGACCTGCTCGACCAGCTCATTCCCAAGGGTTCCGTCGCCGTCGATGGCATCTCGCTTACCATAGCCGAGCTTAACGCCGAGGGCTTCACAGTCGCGGTCATCCCACAGACGCTCAAAGAAACCACCCTCGGACAAGCCAAAATAAATCAGGAAACCAACATCGAAATTGATATAATAACCAAGACGGTCAGAAGATACCTCGAAAAGAACATCCCGCCCAAAGGTAACTTGACTATCAAAGACCTTCAGCAACAGGGCTTTTAGTACCGTATAATGAGTAGATGAGTCAGCTTACAAACCACAATTCGATAAGCGATGAGCCGGTCATAGGCGTAACGATGGGCGACCCGGCGGGTATAGGGCCGGAGGTCGTCGTCAAGGCGCTTGCAGACCCGGCTCTGCGCCGAGCCGCTAAGTTCATCGTCTTCGGGATGGATGAGCAGTTGCGCTACGCCGCAGACAAGGCGGAGATTGAGCCGTTCTGGGGCAGGCATCAGCACGAAAAAATCAGCAGGGACTACCCGCATAAGGTTGTGGTTGCCGACTATGACGAGTTTTCGGTGCCGCCCTGGGTAAGAGAACCAACCGATGTGGCTGGCGCTGCGTCATTGAAGTTCTGCACCGACGCGATTGACGCCGCCCAAAGAGGCATCATCGACGCGGTGGTGACAGCCCCGATAAACAAGACAAGCTGGAAATTAGCCGGATCACACTGGCCGGGCCATACCGAGATGTTCGCCAAACTCTGCAAGTCGCCGCGCAAGGCGATGATGTTCGTCGCCGGCCCGCTGAAACTGGCGCTGGCGACAATTCACGAGGCGTTATTCGAGGTGCGCCACAAGTTCACAATAGGCCGGGTATTTGAGCCGATTGACCTGCTCAATACCGCGCTGAAGGAATACTTCGACGTCGAGAACCCCAAAATCGGCGTCGCGGCGCTCAACCCTCACGCAGGCGAAAACGGCCAGTTCGGCGACGAGGAACAACGCATAATTTCGCCCGCAATCCTGATGGCACAGGGACAAGGCATCGACTGCTTCGGGCCTATTCCCGCCGATACACTTTTTTTACGGGCAGTCCAGGGCGAATTTGACGGCGTCGTCGCGATGTATCACGACCAGGGTATGATACCCGTCAAACTGCTCGCCTTCGACAAGGCAGTAAATGTCACTATAGGTCTCCCGATTATACGCACCTCCCCCGCTCACGGCACCGCCTTCGACATCGCCGGCAAAAACATCGCCGACCCGTCAAGTATGATGGAGGCCATAAAGGTTGCCATCCAGATGGTGCAAACAAAAAAGAATGTAGAATTGAGAATTAAGAATTAACGTTTGCAATGCAAAGTAAGCATCAAATCCGTGAGCTGCTCGACTCCGCGGCAGTTCGACCCAATAAACGCTTCGGCCAGAACTTCCTCATCGACCTCAACCTGATGCGTCTGCTCATCGACACAGCAAACATTCATAATAACGATGTTGTCCTCGAAGTCGGCACCGGTACCGGCTCACTAACTTCCGGCATCGCCGAAAAAGCAGGTTTCTGCGTCTCGGTTGAAATCGACGCCACCCTCGCCAGTATCGCCAGGGGACAACTGGCCGACAAATCAAACGTCGAAATAATCGCAGCCGACGTTCTTAAAAATAAATTCGAAATCGAACCCGTCGTAATCGACGCATTGAACCGTGCCCGCGCGATTCACAGCGGGCGATTGCTTCTCGTCGCCAATCTGCCCTATATCGCTGCGACTCCCTTGATTATCAACCTCGTAATCGGCCCGATTATCGCGGATTCGATGTTCGTTACCGTCCAGAAAGAAGTCGCAGACCGAATGATTTCGCAACCTGGAATAAAAGATTACGGAATCCTCAGCATACTACTGGCCGCGACGGGTGAAGCAAAACGTATCAGGACTTTGAAGCCGACTGTCTTCTGGCCCCAGCCGCAGGTAAATTCCGCTTTTGTGCAATATGTCCGCGACCCCGAAAAAGTCAAAACGATTAGAAGCGTCGAAATGCTCAGTCGCGTCGCAGGCGCACTTTTGCAGCACCGCCGCAAAATGCTCAAAAGCTGCTGCAAACTTATTGGTGACGCGGGCATCTTACCCGCGCGTTCCCGTGCCGAGGGCATCTTGCCCGCGGAAGAGTTCAACTGGCCTGAAATTCTCAATCAGCTTGGCATCGACCCGGAAATCAGACCCGACAACCTCACCCCGGAACAATTCGTCGCTATCGCCAATCTATGCAGTGAATCTAAATGACCACTTCGCCGTGCCGATGGCTGTGGCACTCGATATTAACAGCGACGGGAAGAGATGCGATATGACAAGGTGCGGTCTCAATCAAAACCGCTAAAGCAGTCGTGTCCCCGCCTAATCCCTGCGGGCCAACTCCCAATCGATTGACTCTGGCAAGTAAATCCTTCTCTAAGCCGGCATAAAACGCATCAGCGTTTGACTGAGCAATGCTACGAACCAGCGCCTTTTTGCTTAATACAGCACTCAATTCAAAATTGCCGCCGATACCCACGCCGACAACAAAAGGCGGGCAGGCGTCCGCGCCGGCGTTTTTAACAACGTCAACCACCCAATCGGTTATTTCATCCTGAGCCGCCGTCGGCTTGAACATTCGAAATGCGCTCTTGTTTTCGCAGCCGCCGCCTTTGGCCATAAAAGTTATCTTGAGCTTGTCGCCAGACACTATCGACCAGTGAATGACCGCCGGGCAATTGTTGCCCGTATTTTTGCGGTGCTGCATCGGCTCGCTGACGACGCTTTTACGCAGGAAACCTTTTTCGTAACCCTGTGTAACGCCAGCGTTAATCGCATCGACCGCTGTCTTATCCGCGGGACACTCGATAAACACGTCCGCCCCTTGTTCGATGAAAACAACCGCAAGCCCTGTATCCTGACAAAGCGGTATCCGCTCCTCTAGAGCCAGTCGTGCGTTTTCGATTAATTGCTGAAGAATTTTTGCCGCTAAAGGGTTCGATTCCTTTTTCGCCGCCACGGTAATTGCCAACAGCACATCGGCAGGCAGCTCGTAAGCCGACTTTACGCAAAGCTCCTTAACTTCCTCAATAATCTTTTTATATTCTATGTGCCGCATAGAACCATTGTTTATTGATGATTGATTATTGATTATTTACACAAACAATTTCATAACTTTCTCATACTAACCGACTCGAACTGGATTCCCGCTTGCGCGGGAATGACAGTTAGGAACAATCATCAATTATCACTTATCAATAATCAATTCTATTTGTCCTCGATATTAACCTCGTAGGTCTTGTAGCTTGTATTTCCGACCGCGTCGGCAAGTTTCAATGCGATAATGTGCTGACCCGCGGACAGCTTTTCCACAAGAATCGTAAAGTCCTCGCTGGTCGTATCGTAAATCAGGTCATCCGGCACAATCCCAATCCAGTTGGCGTCGCTATCGACGGTGTACTCGACTTTGCCTATTGCGCTTAGCTCGTCATTGACCGTAAACCTGATTGTAACTTTTTTGCCTGCCTTTTCGAGTTTGTATTTCACTACCGAAGGCGGCGTATTATCAACAACTACCTCATCGCTCACCCTGCTGCCCGTCAGTTTTGTCTCAGGGGTATTGCTTCTCTCGTCGCTTGCCGTAACCCTTATTTCGTATCTGCCGTCCTCGACCGTCCTTCCGTCCCATTCAAAGTAACCTGTTTCGACCGCGTCCTTTATCTGAATCCAGCCGGCTCTGCCGACCTTTCTGAAATCTATCTTGTAAATCAGCTTGTCGCCGTTATCGTCTTTTGTCTCGTAGCTGATTTTGAACCTGCCGTTTTTGCCCGGCCCTTCCATCCGCGTAACATTCACCGATTCAACCCTCGGCGCCAGGTTGGGAATCGCAGACGCCACCGCGACTTCACGCACCACCGGGGTTACCTTGCCGTCGCTGCCGCGCAGCACGAGTTTATACTGAGCGAACCTGTTCACGGGACAATCAAGCTGCACAGGGCCGGTGACTTCTTTCGGCTCCGTCCATTTTGAAAAACTTTTGTCGTTGACGTCTTTTACATTCCCGCTGCGACAGGCCATCAGCACCTTGCATCCCTGCGGCACGTCGGCTTCAATCTGAAGCTTGCCCCATTTTGCCGGCTGCCCCGCGTCAACAAGGTCCGACGTATATACGCCCTCGCGAGCGAACGCTTTTCCCAGCTTTATCAGCCGGGCAGGATTCGCCATCCCGATATACGCGTTATCGCCGACAACGGTAACAGCCGTAATCTGCGACGCCTGCTTGTCTTCAAACACAATCGCCTTTTCCTCCGAATTCGGCTCCACGGCAAAAAGCCGGGCGTCATTGCCTGTTCCAACCAAAAGCTCCTTACCCTGTGCCGCCAGGCAGAAAAATACCGCTGACTCATTGAATATATCCGTAACAAAACCGTCCTTAGTCACCTTGTAAATATAACTCGCCTGGGCAGGCCTTGGCGGCCTCGGCGCAGGCATTTTATGCTCCGCCGGCTGCTCGCCCGCGGACTCTTTGGTATTAGCAATCTGGAGTTTTGTCCCGCCTGTGGTGTGTGCAGTCGAACCGCCTGTGGTGTGCGTAGTCGAACCACTGTCGCCCTCCTCGTCCGAATCCCCCCCATCCCCGTCCCCTTCTCCTTCCTCTTCCTTCTGTTCAGGACGACCCGCCTGCGGCGCCTGCGCAGCAAATTTCGCCTCGGCCCCAACCGCGTTGGCCGACGTAGCCGCCGCGTACAACTCCTCACCCATGAACACCAAGGCCGTTATTTCCTGCTGCTCACTGTCATATAAAATAACGGCCTCTTTTGTCTTCGGGTTTATCCTGTAAATAAGCCCGCGACTGTCGCTGCCGGCACAAATGAAACCGTCAGGCCCCTGCGCAAGCGAAAGTATGTTCTTGTCGGGGCTGTCATACAAAACCTCGCCGTGTTTTTCCGAAGAATCGAGCCGATAAATCTTGCCCTTCGGCCCCGTTCCAAGATAAATATCCCCGCTCTTATCCACTGATATCGCAAATATGTAATTCGCGTCGTTCGGCTCAAAAATGATTTTCAGCTCGCCACCTTCCAGCCGGCATAACGCACATCTCTGGCCGCTTATGCCCACTAAAAGACAACCCGACGCGTCCGCCGCCATCGCAAAAATATGCTCATTCGCAAAGTGCCTGTCCTGCCCAACGGCATTTGAGTCGTTCGGCTCATTGGCGTCGCGGCCTTTATTGCCTTTGGGGTGCTCCCTTTTGGTCAGTTTCGCCGCGTAAATCTTTTTAAGCCCGCCTGCGCCGAATGAGTAAACCCCGCCGTTGGGGCTTGTCCCCACGTACAGAGTATCCCCGATTGAAACGATGCTGTTGATCGACCAGACGTCATCGAACTGCTTAACAAGGACCTCCGAACGCCTGCCTAATTGTATGGTCCCGCGAGAGCCGATTACAACATCGTTCGTCTCGCCTTTTTGAAATTCCCGGCTGCTGTTATGACGGGTAATCTTGCTCGTCACCGCACTGCAAAGAGAAACAGGGAAACATACCAGGAACAACACCGCTAAAACGCACACTGTTTTTTTATTCTTAATCACTGTTCCACCGTAACATTCATAATCTTCTTATCCACTATTATCGTTGACGTCCGCACGCTTTTATCAATCCAGCCGGGAAACGCCTGCATTGTATTGGCTCTTCTGGAGTCGCCGAGCACCATCGCCTTTGTCGCCGGCAGCTCGGGCAGCTCCGCCTGCTCCAGCGCCACTCCTCCCGCTGGCAAAACCAGAACACAATGAAGCTCGTCCCTGCCTACCGCCAAAATCCTGTTAATCACCTCAACCATCGTATCGAAATTCTCAGTGGCAAACCTGTGCGGGACTGCCTTCCTCAAAAATTCCTCGTATTCGGGTCCGCCGCAGATAATCAGCTGATATGCCCCCACAGGGGTGTTCTCCGGTACGGTAAAACTGAAATTATATTTTTGTTTCTGCGCCCGCACCGACTCCGTAACAACCTCCACGTCCAAATTATCGCCCCGTTTGACGCGGGAGCCGGACAACCCGACAGACCATACAGCGGAAGCAATATCCTTTTCGCGTATGTCCAGGGCCACGTTAATTGATTTTATCCGAACCTGTCTGTAGGGATTATTCATCAGCAAACCGATCGGGCTCATAATGTCACGCACTGCCTCGTTCAAGCCCTCACCTGTCGAGACATTATCAAAAATCACGGTTCCCGCCCCGTCCGTTTCGATAGTGCCCCTGTAAGAAACCGTATTTTCAGGCGGCATCTCGCCCTGAAAAAGCCCCGCGCTTGATACGACCGCTCGCAGCAGTCGCGGCGTCAGCGTACGATTATCGGCAATCCGGCAGTTATATTTCCTCGGCTGACTGTCGTTATACCGGCTCACACTCACCGTCAGCGGAATCATCCGCGCCTCCGCCCCGATTCTGCCCCGAACCGCCGCTGACTCATCCGCTCTCAACGCGCCTATTATGTTCAGCGATGTCCCCACCTTAAATGACCGCACCACATTCGACGCCACCGTATGCACCTCGCCCATCGCCATTGGCAAATCCACCGGCCCATAACCAAGGAAGGAATGCCCAAAGGCGTAAATCTCATCGCCCCTCACCTCGGTAAGGGTCCCGATAACGTCAATTGTAATATCACCCGTGACCAGCGGCACTGCCAGGTACGCGCCTGGAACCGGCTTAATATCGCAGACGTCTGCCGCTTTGCCCCCGCCCGCGCCGGGCACAACCATAAATCCCAAAGGCCGCAGCGACTCATCCAAATCACCCGTTACCGACTCCGGCATCCCCGAAACAACTATAGGGCAGGGTAAAGCTGATGCGCCCCCCAATTCTCTGCGCGATGAAGACAGAGGCGATAAAATCTTCTTTTCGACCTGAGTAAAATCAACAGGCCTGGAAAAATCCAGCGCCAGTCCGGGCCCGCCGCTCAAAGCTTCCCCCCCGGCCTGATTAGTAACGCTGCCCACGCGAAGCATATCCGCAATCAGTGTAACCCAGTAAAGAGGGTCCTTGCTGAATGTCGTGCCGTACGCCAGCGCCCCCGCCAGCCGGCCATCGATATAAACAGGCGAGCCGCTGCACCCCGCGACAGGCCCAGTGTGAATAAACCGCTCATCGGTCCCGCGAACTAATATAGCGTCCCTGCCGGGCATAAAATCGTGAACAACGCCCAGCACCTCAAGGCTAAATTTTTCGACCGTCGTCCCTTTATAAACCGTCAGACAATATGCCTCCATACCCGGTTTAATCTCATCTACATTGATATACCTGGCGGGGTCCCAAATTCCCTCTAATCCCTTCGGTGCCTGTGTTTGTAATTTTTCACCTGCTGCGCAAACAATCGCAGCGTTCATAAGTGTGCAAACCAGTATTACCGTCTTAAATCGCCGCAAACCCTGAGTCATCTAAAACCCTTGAAATCCGCTTCTAATATTAAAGTTTAATCTTACCCCCCCAAACCAGCCATTGCAACATAAAACGACCTCTGGTAGAATAACTCTTTTGTTACTTAGAGGTTCGCAACCAAATTATGCGTTTTGTAAGATATTTTTAACGGAGAATACAATGAAGGCCGAACATCGCCACGAACTGAAAACCAATGAGCTGGCCATGTGGCTTGCCAACCTGCCCGACTGGGCCAACCAGAACCTCAGGATGATAATCTACGTTACGGTTGTTGTCGTTCTCGTTGTCGTATATGCTATCTGGTATCCGCTTCATAAAAAGAAAGTGGCTAAGGAGGAACAGGGTAATTTGACTGCGCTGCTGTCGCAACTGCCGCAGCAAAAAGCATATATCGCCCAGAGACAAACAAAGGGCGAAGACAATGCCTTCACCCTTTTAAACCTTACGGACGGATTCGACGGTGTCGCCAAAACCGCCTCCAACGACGCCGTCGCTGCGATGGCCCTCATCAAGAGCGCTGAAATCATGCGAACGGAACTCCAGTTCCGTTTCGGCTCTATCAGTCAGCAGGACCTCGCCACCCAGATAGGCAAAGCGAAAGAAAATTACACCAAGGCGCTCGATATATATCTGAAGCGAAGCCCCAATCCATCCCTCGAAGGCATCGCCAAAGTCGGCCTGGGTTTATGCGAGGAAGAGCTTGGCAATCCTGACGGAGCGAGAAAACTGTACCAAGAGGTGGCAACCGGCGCCGCGTATGAAGGCACCGTTCCGGCAGCAACCGCGAAACAACGGCTAATTGCGATGAGCTCCTTCACTGAAAAGCTGGTCCTCAAGCCGATGCCGAGACCAAAGGTACAGATGCAGGTTCCGGTCGTCGGCGAGCCGAACGCTCCGGTCCAGAATTGATTATCTCGTGAAATGCCGAATAAGGATACAGACCTCACACTTCGCGTCGGCAGCGCCCTGCAGGAACGCCGGCTCGATAAATATCTCCACGGGCGGTTTTCCAACTACAGCCGGGTAATGCTCCAGGAGGTCATCAAGGCGGGCGGCGTAAAAGTCAACGGCAAACAGGCAAAACCAAGCTTGAAACTAAATCCCGACGACCTCATCGAAATCACCCTGCCCGAACTGCCCAAAACAGAAATCCCCCCCGAAGATATACCGCTCAATATACTCCACGAAGACGACGATATTATCGTCATAAATAAATCCGCCGATATCATTGTGCATCCCGCGAGAGGCAACACCAGCGGCACTATCGCCAACGCCCTCGCCTTCCACCTCGCCGGTGAAGAAACCGATGAAGATAAAGACGAAGAAGATGAATCTGAAACCGACGAAACCAAACTGCCTCTCGCCCTCGGCGATTTTCGTCCGGGCATTGTTCATCGCTTGGACAGAAATACCACCGGCGTTATGATTCTCGCGAAAAACGAAATCGCGCAATGGAAAATTTCAAGACAATTCCACGACCGGCTCGTCGAAAAAAGCTACATCGCCATCGTCCACGGCACCCCCGAACTCACGCGCGACCGCATAAACGCCCCGCTCGGCGTCAATCTCAAATTCAGGTACAAATATTCGGTCCGCCCCGAAACCGGCAAAGAGGCAATCACCTTCTACGAAGTCCTCGAAAGCTTCCGCGGCTTCTCACTTTTGAAACTCACCCCCAAAACAGGCCGAACCCACCAGATTCGCGTCCACCTCGCCCATATCAAGCACCCAATCGTTGCGGATGATATGTACGGCGGCAAACCCGTTTATCCCTGGCAGATAAAAGACGCTGAACTGACCCCCGAAGACCCCGTCATTTCCCGCTGCGCCCTCCACGCCTGGACCATCTCCTTCAAGCACCCCACAACCGAAAAAATCGTCTCCTTCGAAGCCCCCCTGCCCGACGACATGCAAAACCTCCTCGATTTGCTGCGACAATACCGCAAAATCGGGAAATCGCATTAAAAGTTATAAACTTTCAAAATATTCTAAACTTTTCAATATTTTCCTTGAACCGCCGGGCTTTATTTGCGATACTATATGAGGGAAAGGACACTATTATGACTCGCGTAAGTATGACAAAGGCAAGACAGGATTTCACGAATATAGCCAACCGCGTAATGTTCGGCTCCGAGCGCATTTGTATCGAGAAGAATAACAAACCCGCCGTAGCTGTTGTGCCCATCGAAGACCTTGAGATGCTTGAGGCAATAGAGGACCGGATTGACATTCAGGCGGCCAAAGCAGCCCTCAAAAAAGGTAAATTTATTACCCTTGAAGCTCTTAAAAAACAATTAGGATTATAATCACGGGTGTATCAGGTTAAATTGGCCGAAGACGCCGCGAAGTTTATCCGCAAACAGGATAAACACATTCAAAAGCAGATTATCAACAATATCAGGACTCTGGCCGAAAATCCGCATCCTCCCGGCTGTAAAAAATTACAGGGTTTTGAAAACCTGTACCGCATATCTTCAGGCAATTACAGAATAGTTTACACAATCAGAGAAAAGATATTCGTCGTTTTTGTCGTCCGCGTAGCTCATCGCAAAGATATCTACCGACATCTGGGTAAGTAATCCCCCTGCCCGACGATATGCAAAGCCTCCTCGATTTGCTTAGAAAATACAGAAAAAAGTAAAAATAGAGTATCACCTCTTGTTGACCTGACTTAATTGCCTAAGAGAAACCCGATTTTCCCTGCCATTATTTTATGGCCATCAGGAGACAAATGAGCTAAATCAACCGTCGCTCCTTTTGTCCCGAATATATCAGCGAGAAAACTTTTAGGAATTAGCACAACTCCAAATTCAGCAGCCAATTCCCTTTGAATGCGCCCATACCCAATATGCCACGGAGCCAACGGCAACTCCAGCATTAAAACAGAACGATTAGGCCTGACAACTTTCTGCAAAAGAGACCTGAGGTTTTGCTCAAACACTCGCTGTGGCGTCAGAGACAATAAATCGTTACCGCCTATTTCAAGCAGAACAATCGCGTTGTCGTCGTCAACTTTCCCTGCCCGCGGCAATATCGAACCAACCGTTGCGCCTGCAACTGATAAATTGGTTACCTCGACTCCATATTTTTCACCTAAAATCGCAGGCCATATTCTTTCGCCTTTGCTGCCTATACCAGCACTGACTGAATCACCTATCACATAAAGCTTTTTAAAATTACCTCGCGGCATCTTCTGACAAAAATGAAATGGCAATTCAACTGCCAAAGCAGCTACGCAAATAAACACAAAAACTATCCTTGGCAAATATGCTCTTTTGCCACCCTGAGGAGGTCTGACAATAACAAGAAGAAATGCCAGAAAAGAAACCGCCCAAATCATATAAATCCATTTGTTAAGCGGAGTCGCAGATAAAAATACCAATACAATGCCGAGCACAAGGCAGGCATATCTGATTAAATTAACAACCAAGACTCGCTTGGATAAAGGTATAGCCGCCGCTAAAATGAGTAACCAAACACCGGGGAAAAACGCCTTTCCGGCCGCACAAAACCAGACAAACCGTCCAATATCCCATCCCCAAAGGTCAACCATTACCAATCCTTCAAAACTTAATTGGATTATGCAACATCTGCCAATCCCAATGAGTCGCCGAATTTTGTTATCAGCGCCTGACGGATATTTTTGTGCGTAGGCCCCGTCAATAAGGCGTCCTGGGTAACGAGTTCAAATGCGCAGCGTCGAGCCATAACCAACAAATCATAATCATCGATGATATTGGCGATTTTCAAATCTGGCAAACCGTGCTGCCGTGTGCTGAAAAGCTCACCGGGCCCTCGCAGTTTTAAATCATGCTCCGCGATTTCGAAACCGTCGTTGCTTCGCTCCATCATTTCCAGCCGGCTTTTCGCCACCTCGTTTTCCGTTTCTTTATCTGCGAATAAAAAACAAAACGACTTGTCTGTCCCCCTGCCGATACGCCCGCGTAACTGGTGCAATTGCGCTAAGCCGAACCGGTCAGCTCCCTCGATAACCATTATCGTCGCGTTTGGAATATCCACTCCGACCTCTATCACAACCGTCGCGACCAGCGCCTTTATTTTACCCCTGCGAAACTCCCCCATTACCTGCTCCTTTTTAGCCGAGTTCATCCGCCCGTGCAGCAATTCGACCTTGAATTCGCCGAACACCTTCGACAATTCTCGCCAGCCGTCGGTCGCCGCTTTTATGTCCCCTTCCTCCTCTACGCCCGTTATGCGCGGATATACAAAATACGCCTGTTTGCCAGCCCTCAATCGCTCGCGTATAAATTCGTATGCCTTGGGTCTGTCATCCGGCGCTACCCATCGCGTAACCACCGCCCCCCTTCCCGGCGGACTATGTTTAATTATCGACACATCCAAATCCCCGAAAACCGTCATCGCCAAAGTCCGCGGAATGGGAGTAGCGGTCATAACAAGGCAATGAGGCGTTCCGTCCTTGCGCAATTCCGCACGCTGGTGAACGCCGAATTTGTGCTGCTCATCAATCACAACCAGACCAAGTTTTTTGAACTCGATATCCTTCTCCAGCAGAGCGACCGTCCCGACAACAATATCAATCTCGCCCGCTTTTATCTCATTGAGGACCTCATCCCTGTTTTTGCCCGTCAGTCCGCCCGTAATCAGCACTCGTTTCACGTCGCTATTGCGCAGATACCTTTCGATGCTTATAAAATGCTGGTTTGCCAAAATCTCCGTCGGCGCCATAATCGCGACCTGTGTCTTGTTCGCCACCGCCAATAGCGTCGCGTAAAGAGCGACCACCGTCTTGCCGGAGCCGACGTCTCCCTGCAAAAGTCGATTCATCGGAACAGATTTTTGCATATCAGCCGTTATTTCAGCGATTGTCTTGTCCTGGTCTTCGGTTAGTAAAAATGGGAATCGCTTTCGAATCCGCCTGTTGATTTCGTCGGAGGATTTCATCGCGACCGCTGACGCGAATTCACTGTGCCTGTGCCTTCGAAGCGCAAGACCTAATTGCATCAAAAACAATTCATCGAATTTCAGCCGGCGTTTCGCCTTTGCGAGTTTACCCTCATCCGGAGGCAAATGTATCCAGCCAAACGCGTCCCTGCGTTTTATCAGTTCCGCCTTTTTAAGAAATTCATCATCGTAGAATTCGCCTACAAGTCCGCCGAGTTCATCCAGCACAGGCCTGATGATTTTCTTAATCTGCATACTGCTCAGCCCGCCGCTGGCCGGATACACTCCCCCATTAAAGAAAAAGGGGTCAGGAACCTTTTTCTTTCCCAGCGTCTCTGCATCGATTATACGAAACTTCGGATTGGTCAACTGCAACTGGTGCTTGTATTCCCCCACCTTTCCCCACGCCATAATCGCCTGGCCGGGCCTCAACTGGTCACGCAGGTATCCGCCGTTAAACCATATTATCCGGCAAATCCCCGTCTCATCGCTAACCATCGCCTCAAATATCGCGGGCTTGCGGTAATTCTGAAAATCCGTTGACTCAATCAGCCCCACAATCGCCGCCGTCTCACCTGTCTCCAATTGCCCAATTTTTTTCGGCTCCGGCGCAAATACCCAGTCACGCGGAAAATATTCCAGCAAATCCCCTACCGTCTGCACCCCCAGTTTAGCAAATATTTCTGCCCTTGCCGGCCCCACCCCCTTCAAAAACTGCACCGGCATCGACAACTTAATCTCACCCGCTGTTTTTGCGGCTACTTCACCCATTTGTCATATCCGTGTTATCTTGTCATTCCTGCGAAAGCAGGAATCCATATTGCTCTTTTGTCATTCCCGTGCTCATCTGTCATTCCCGCGCAAGCGGGAATCCAGTCACATAGTAAGGTCATTATACAAGTCCCGCCATTCAGGATTCGTTTTTTCTATCAATTCTATCTTCCACGCACGTTTCCATTTCTTAATTCTTTTTTCTCTCGCAATAGCAGCGTAAATATCAGCATATCTTTCGTAATACACCAGATTATGAACGCCATATTTGCTTGTAAATCCCGGAATGAGATTATTCTTATGCTCATGAACTCTTTTAACTAAATCATTCGTAACACCCGTATAAAGCGTTCCATTCCTCTTACTGGCCAATATGTAAACGAAATACTCTCCCATATCCTTTCTGGATTCCTGCTTTCGCAGGAATGACATTATCTACCACGCCACCAAGTCACTACTACTGCCACCCAAGCCGCCAACATCGCAAACAGTGACACTATCACTGAAATTTGTGCGGCTCTCGCGGAAGCCCTCGCTGTTTCCCAATTTCTCGCAGCCGTGTTGCACATATCAATCATAACGTGTGTTTGCAGTGATTCCTGGATATTATGAACAATCTCTGCTTCAGTAATAACGTTTCGTAATTCATAGAGATATGCAGGCCCTATTACCGGGGTTTCCCCGGTTTGTACATTCTCCATTCTTGTAACACTTGCTCCGACCTCTTTAGCTAATGCTACAAGTTTTTCGAGACGAACACGCGCATCCTCCATTTTCAATATCTCATCCAACTTTATTTTCTTTTGCTCTATTTCCTCCCGTTTCATATTGTTCCTTTCTATCCTGCCATTCTCGTTTTATTTTGTCATTCCCGCGAAAGCGGGAATCCATTCTTTCTTTGTCATTTACTGGACTCCTGCTTTCGCAGGAGTGACAATATGTTATTCCTCGAACGCATATTTGCCGACGAGTTTGACAAATCGCACGTCGCAAATCACTCGCTCAATAAGTTTTCCTACTTTTTTTGTCCCCACGATAAGCTCTTGCACCCCACCTTGGCCAACCGGCGCAACAATAATCCCGCCCGCGCCAAGCTGGTCAATCAATTGCCCCGGCACCTTAGGCATCGCAGCCGTAACGATAATCCTGTCGAATGTCTTGTTTTGATACCATCCCGCGCTTCCGTCACCGACATAAAATTCCACGTTATTGATTCCCAGCCGGCCAAGAACCGCCTGCGCTCTCGCCGATAAATCCGCAAAACGCTCCATCGTATAAACCCGCTTCGCTAATTTCGCTAGAATCGCCGTCTGATACCCGCAGCCCGTCCCAATCTCAAGCACCTCGCAGAAATTATTCAGCCGGAGCTCCTGCGTCATCAGCGCAACAATATATGGCTGCGAAATCGTCTGCCCCATTCCAATCGGCAAAGGGCAATCATCATACGCCTGCGACTCATACGATTCAGGCACAAACTCTTCTCTCGGCAGCCGGTTCATCGCCGAAACTACCCCCGCCTCGGTGATACCCCGCCTTTTCAGGTCGTGCTCGACCATCCGCTTGCGCTCATTCGCAAACTTATTGTTCTGGGGTCCTGATATCATATCCCTAATAATCCTGTCAAAACCATAATTTTGCAAACCAATTCGCCGGCACTAACAGCTTAATCCCCGCCGCCAAAGCCAAAACCTGTATCGTAATCTCGAATACTTTTTGCGGCATCTTCTTCAACGCAACTATCCCCAGCACCGCCCCCGTCGATTGCCTCGCCGGCATCACCATCGCCATCAGCGGCACAAACAGTATTCCCATCCCGGGCAGGCCGGTCTTACTGATACCAACCATCACCGCACACGATGCCACTACCACCCAGCCGAATAAATTCAATTCCATCATTGCATAATCCTTCTTTGCTACCGTTTACAGAATCGTTACAATACCATAATTCCAAACGAATTTAATACAGGTAACCGTTAAAAACTTAACTTTACCAACGTTTGTCTTCTTTGAAAAAAAGGTGGTTATTGAATGCTCCAGTCGGACTTCAGACGCTATCTTGTTGATATTGACTCCGTCACCACGCACCAGCAATCAACCGATTACCTCGTAATCGGGGCAGGCGTCGGAGGCCTTCGGGCGGCAATCGAGGCCTCACAGCACGGCTCCGTTACCGTCGTTACCAAAGGCACAGTCGAGGACAGCAATACCTGGCACGCCCAGGGAGGCATCGCCTCGGTCCTCGACAAAACGGACAAATTCGAATCACACATCGCTGATACTATGCGCACAGGCGGCGGACTCAGCGATGAAAAAACCGTTGACCTCGTCGTTCGCCAGGGACCCGGGCTTATCCGGCAATTGTTCGACTGGGGCTGCGCATTTGACCAGGTCAACGGCCAAATCGCAACCACTATCGAAGGAGGCCACAGCCATCCACGCATCGCCCACGCCCACGGCGACGAAACAGGCAGAATCATCGCCCAGACTCTCATCGCAAAGGCAAGACAACAGCGAAATATCACTATAATCGAAAACTTTTTCTCAATAGACCTGCTAACCGACAATCATAAATGCCTCGGCGTCATCGGCTGGCACAAGGAAAAAGGCACTCGCATAATCTGGGCGCTCAACACAATCCT
Source organism: Sedimentisphaerales bacterium (assembly GCA_049509475.1). Taxonomy (GTDB): domain Bacteria; phylum Planctomycetota; class Phycisphaerae; order Sedimentisphaerales; family Anaerobacaceae; genus Fen-1362. The sequence continues at coordinate 1,669 of JBEKZW010000016.1, read as the reverse complement.
CGCTACGGGCGGCGCGGGCCAGCTCTACCGCGAAACCACAAACCCCTCCTGCGCAACAGCCGACGGCCTTGCGATAGCTTATCGCGCCGGCGCAGTCCTGCAGGATTTGGAATTCGTCCAGTTTCACCCGACGACACTGTATATCGCAGGCGCATCACGAGCGCTGATTACCGAAACTCTCCGCGGCGAAGGCGCCGTCCTGCGCGACACCAAAGGCCGGGCCTTTATGAAGGACTACAACCCCGCCGCAGAACTGGCCCCGCGAGACATCGTCAGCAGGGCCATCCTCACACAAATGCTCAAAACAAAATCCACACACGTCTATCTCGACATCCGCCACTTCGACAAGCAGCACTTCACCAAAAGATTCCCCGTCATCAGCGAGCTCTGCGACAGCTTCGACATCGATATCAGCAAAGACCTCATACCCGTCCGCCCCAGCGCACACTATATGGTCGGCGGCGTCAAAACCGACATCGCCGCGAAAACAAATATCGAAAATCTCTACGCCTGCGGCGAGGTTACTTCAACCGGCCTCCACGGCGCAAACCGCCTCGGCAGCAACTCACTCCTCGAAGGTCTCGTCTTCGGCAGAATCGCGGGCCAGACGCAGCTCGCTCCCAAAACCGCCAACTTCGGCCAGTCGATAATCAAATACCAAATCCCGCACTCTGAGCTAAGACATCTCGATACCTCCGACGTCAAAAACTCCCTGAGAGCCCTTATGTGGCGAAACGTCGGCATCACAAGGAAATCCCCCGAAATGAGACAGGCCATCGACCAGATTCACTTCTGGCAGCGGTATGTTATGGATAAGGCCTTCGATGCCCCCCAGGGCTGGGAGCTGCAGAATATGCTCACCGTTTGCCTGCTCATCGCACAATCTGCCCTCGCTCGCAAAGAAAGCCGAGGCGTCCACTTCCGAAGCGACTTCCCGGATACCGACGACCAGAATTTCAAAAAACACTCTGAAATTAAGCGGGCAGAATGATTGTCTTTTTGGTATAATCTCTTTTGCTGCTACGCACAAAATATCCAGCCATCGATAGTTCATTGAAAATCAAAAGAGCGGGTCGGACGGTCGCTGGCCCTTCGGGGCCGGAGGAAAGTCCGAGCAGGACAGGGCACGGTGACGGCTAACAGCCGCCTCCCGATTTATCGGGACGGGACAGTGCCACAGAAAATACACAGCCGATGTCCCGAGCAATCGGGGCAGGTAATGGTGAAATGGTGCGGTAAGAGCGCACCGCGGAATTGGTGACAATTCCGGCAGGGTAAACCCCACCGCCTGAAAGACCAAGCAGCCGGTGCTCGGCCCGGGCATTACCGGCGGGTAGGTCGCTTGAGCCGGCTGGTAACAGCCGGCCCAGATAAATGGCTGTCCAAGACAGAACTCGGCTTACAGACCCGCTCTTTTAATTTTCATATGCAACACCGGCCCTAAAAACTCAAAAAATACTGACTCAATCCTCCATCCCAGCCAGCCCGCCGAAACCGAGCTTCCCGCGTTTCATGAATGAGCCGAGCTGCATTCTGACCGTTACAATGTCGTTGTCGACAACCATCCGCAACCGGCCTTTGTCCAACAAACTGGTATGTTCGAACTCCAGACCATTCGGCTCGCCAAAACGGCTTGCCAAAACAGGTGAAGCATCCAATTTCGTAAGAA
>JBEKZW010000015.1:0-48882 GCA_049509475.1 Sedimentisphaerales bacterium | reverse complement strand
CACGCGGCTCGACTGCAACGTCGTTATTTATCACAACTGCACAATCGGCAATAGTGTTATTATTCAGGCCAATACCACAATTGGTTCCGTTGGCTTTGGTTATTCTTTTATCGACGGCGTTCATCGACTGATTCCGCACAACGGTATTGTTGTTATAGAAGATTATGTCGAGATAGGCGCTAATAGCTGCGTTGACAGGGCAAAATTCGGCGAGACACGAATCGGCGCCGGGACAAAAATAGACAATCTCGTTCAAATTGCTCATAACGTCATTATCGGCAGGTGCTGCCTAATAGTAGGCCAGGCCGGTATAGCCGGCAGTAGTAAGCTCGGTGATGGCGTTGTTCTTGGTGGGCAGGTGGCAGTGTCTGACAATATTGAGATTGGCGCCGGTGTTATGGTCGGTGGGCAGGCGGGTGTGATTAACAACATTCCGCCTGGTAAGAAAGTGGCATGGTCGCCCGCGATCGACCACAAAGAAGCGTTTCGCGCGATAGCCGGTATCCTGCGACTGCCCACAATCATCGAGCAGTTAAAAAAATTATCAGCAAGGGTCGATAAACTTGAAACCACGAAGACGCAAAACCGCGAAGAAAAAATAAAGTAAAACAAAAAAAGAAACATTTTTGTCATGGTGTCTTGGTGGTGAAGACAAAAAAATGAAACTGCAAAAGACTATAGCAACCCCGACATCGCTTAGCGGCAAGGGCTTGTTTGGCAGCAAAGAGGCGTCGGTGGTTTTTCGCCCTGCCCCGGTCGATACCGGCGTGGTTTTCGTCCGTACCGATTTGGCCGAGCCGGTACGCATCAGGGCAATCGCCCCCAATATCGGCGAACGAACCCGCCGAACCACCATAAAAAAAGGTCCCATCAGCATCGAGACCGTCGAACACTGCCTGGCAGCCGTCGCCGCCCTTGAAATAGATAATCTTACCATCGAAATCGACGCCCCTGAGCTGCCCGCGTCCGATTGCAGCAGCGCAGAGTTTTTCCGGCTGCTCAGTCAGGCGGGCCTTGTCGAACAGGAAGCGCCGCGGCACGAGTTCACAATCCAGGAGCCTGTTTTCATCACCTCAGGCGACGCTTCCATATACGCCCTTCCATTTCCAGACGATACTCTGAATATCACATACGACCTTGACTACGGCGGGCACACCGGAATCGGCAGACAAATTTACAGTTGTCGCCTTACTCCGGACAGTTTCGAAAAGAATCTTGCCCGTGCCAGGACGTTTCTCCTTGAAGTCGAAGCCAGGCAGTTCCAGTCGCACGGAATGGGGACACATCTTACGCCGAGGGACATTCTCGTTATTGATTCCGACGGTCCGATTAAAAACTCATACAGGTTTCCCGATGAATGCGTCAGGCATAAAATAGTTGACCTCATAGGCGACCTTTCTCTGGTCGGCAGGGCGGTCAAGGGCAGGATTGTCTCGTATAAAAGCGGTCATTCGCTGAATCATCAGCTTGCGCACAAGCTTTACGAAGCGGCCGAAAGGCAGGAGCGCACTGCAAGATTCGGCACCGACGCCCTGCTCGATATCCGTGCGATAACCAAAATACTCCCGCACCGTTATCCGTTTTTGCTGGTCGACAAGGTAATTGAGCTTGAAAGCGACGGCTTCATAAAAGGCATAAAAAACGTAACCTATAATGAGCATTTTTTCCAGGGGCATTTCCCCGGCACGCCCATTATGCCGGGCGTTCTTGTCGTGGAGGCGCTGGCCCAGATATCGGGCCTGATGTTCGCCCAGCGGCTTGAGCACACAGGCAAGCTGGCCTTTCTTCTCAGTATGGACGGCGTCAAGCTTCGCAAAGCCGTTGTGCCCGGCGACCAGCTTGTTCTCATATCGGAGGCCGTGAAAAGCCATACGCGAAGCGCCCATTGCAAATGCAAGGCGACAGTCGGCGATGTGGTTGTTGCTGAATGCGAGCTCAAGTTTATGCTCGTGGATAATGACAAGTTATAGAAAATTAAAATAAAAATACAGGATGCCAAAATGAAACAGGTTCATTCTACAGCGGTTATTGAAGACGGGGCCATTATACAGGACGGCGTCGTAATCGGGCCTCACTGTTTTGTCGGCAGCGGCACATCAATCGGCGAAGGGACCATTCTCGAAGCCAATGTCGTCATTGATAAAAACGTACGTATCGGAAAACGTAATCATCTGTTTCCCAATTGCGTAATAGGGGGGCAGCCCCAGATACTCGGTCTCGGCCCCGACGCCAAAATCGGCGGCCTGATAATCGGCGATGACAACATAATTCGCGAACAGGTTACTATTCATCCGAGTATGCACCACGATGCCCTCACTAAAATCGGCAGTTCCAACCTGATTATGGTTGGTGTGCATATAGGCCACGATTGTATTATTGAAGACAAAGTCGTCTTCAGCAACTTCACCCAGATAAGCGGCCACTGCAAAATCGGGACCGGCGTCTGGCTTTCGGGCGTTGTTCTGCTGCATCAGTTTGTTACTATCGGCAGATGGTGCTACGCCGCGGGGCTGGCAGGAATCAACAAGGACGTACCGCCTTTCCTCATTGTCAGCGGCCACTATCCGCCGGAAGTTCGAGGCGTCAATAAGCGGGGTCTTAAACGTGCCGGACTGAATGAAAAACAACAGAAAGCTATCAGTGATGCCTACAAGTATCTCTACCGCGATGACAAAAAGCCATTGCTGCATAAGGCGAAGGAAATGGCCCAGGAAAAAGGTCTTGATGAAAACGTCCGCGATATGGTTGATGCCATTCTAAAAAGCAGCGAGCATCGCTACGGCAGGTATCTCGAAAAATTCAGGTAGCGAAAAAGGGGTCAGGAGTCCTTTTCCATAGCATACTCGCCTGGCCATTAAAAGGATTGATATGGATAAATTGCGAACCGCTGTTGTCGGCGCAGGCAAAATGGGCGAAATTCACACCCGTGTTTACTCAGAGCTGCCCCAGAGTAATCTCGTTGCCATTGTCGATGTCGATGCCGACAAGGCAAAGCGGCTGGCGAAAAAATACCGCTGTGAATCGGCTCAGAATGTCACTGAACTGATTGGAAAGGTTGACGCGGTTACAATTTCCGCCCCGACGAGCGAGCATTTTGCGCTGGCAAAGCCGCTGATTGAGGCGGGCATCGCAGTCCTTATCGAAAAACCACTTGCGGCCGACGTGGGACAGGCGAGAGATATTGTCGAACTGGCCAGGAAGACCGGCTGTCTTGTTGCCGTAGGTCATTCCGAACGATGCAACCCTGTTGTTCAGGCGATGAAACGGCTGCAAATCGAGCCGAAGTTTATTGAGGCGACGAGAATAAGCCCATATCCTTTCCGCTCAACCGATATCGGAGTTGTGCTTGATATTATGATTCACGACATCGATATTATCCTGTCGCTTGCCGCGAGTAAGGTTATCAGGGTTGACGCCGTGGGAATAGGCGTTATTGACCCGGCTAATGAGGATATTTGCAATGCCAGGATTGTCTTTGAAAATGGCTGTGTCGCCAATGTTACCGCGTCCCGATTAGCTCTGAAAACCGAACGCAAAGTGCGTGTTTTCAGCAAGCAGGCGTATCTCAGCGTCGATTATTTCAAAAAAACTGGAGTGGTAATCAAGGCCGCTCCGAATATAGATGTTGTCGAGAAAATCAGGCAGCTAAAAAAAAGCGGCACGTTCGCTTTGCTTACCGCCGGCTGGCAGGACCTTCTGCACCGCGAAACCCTCGATGTTGACGACAGAGAGCCGCTTCGCCTTGAGCAGGAGGCGTTTCTGCGGGCCGTTGCCGATAAAACGCTTCGGCCCGAAGTCATCGCCGAAGAAGGCCTTGCGGCGATGGAATGCGCTGCTATGATTCTTGAATCTATGCGGCAGCATAAATGGGAATGATTATTTATTGTTGATTAACGTTTTGGGGTGTTATATGAAATATGGCAGGAACACAGGTGTTTATTTGTTGGGTGTGGCGGCTGTAATGGTTTTTACGTTCGGCTGCCCGGCGGACAAGAGAAATAACGAGGGTCGAACGATGGTAAAACTGGAAACTACAAAAGGTACTATTGTGATTGAGGTCAACGAAACGGCTGCCCCTGTGACAGCCGCCAATTTCCTGCAATACGTCCGGGATGGCTTCTACGACGGGACGATATTCCACAGGGTCATACCCAATTTTATGATTCAGGGCGGCGGCTTTACCCCTGATATGAAGCAAAAGGTCACTCGTGCCTCAATTGTTAACGAAGCCAAAAACGGCCTCAAGAATAAACGCGGGACAATCGCGATGGCAAGGTTAAACAACCCAAACAGCGCTACTTCCCAGTTTTATATCAACCACGTTGACAACGCCAATCTCGACTATTCTGCTCGCAATCCCGGCTACGCCGTCTTCGGGCAGGTCGTAGAGGGTATGGATGTTGTCGATGCGATTGCCAAGGTCAAGACCGGGACAAATGGAATGTTCCAGAATGTTCCTGAGGAGGTGGTCGTTATCAAATCCGCAAAAGTAATATCGAAGAAATGACAGCCGAGCAGATAATAAAACATTTTAAGATGCAGCCGTTGCGGCAGGAAGGCGGGTTCTTTATTGAAACCTACCGTGCCGCAGAGGTGCTTAAAAAAGAGATTCTGCCTGATGGTTTTTCCGGCGACCGCAATCTCAGCAGTGTTATTTTTTATCTGCTCACCGCTAAAACCGTATCGCTGATGCATCGGCTGAAATACGATGAGATGTTCCATTTTTATATGGGCAACCCCGTAACAATGCTTCAACTGCATCCCGACGGCTCAAGCGAAATTGTCACCCTCGGCCACGATATCTTCAATGAACAAAAGGTTCAGGTCCTTGTCCCCAAAGGCACCTGGCAGGGGGCTTTTATCCAGCCCGGCGGGAAGTTTTCGCTGATGGGCTGTTCCGTCGCTCCAGGTTTTGACGAGGCCGATTTTGAACTTGGCGACAGGGAAACATTGCTCGCTAAATACCCGGATATGCGAGAGCTTATCCTGCATCTTACTCACGCACACTAACGCGAACTGAGTTTTGCCTGCCCGACTAATTGATGTGCTAATCGGCTTGGCTCAGGAAGCCGATACCTTGTCGTGCATAGCAGAACAACACTTATCGCATCATCAAGCGTGCATTTATGCCCTATTGAAACATACACCGGCTTGACATCGGTTCGCGTTCGTAAAACCACGCCAATCTCTTCTGTGGCACGGGCTTCCAGCCTGTGAAGACACGGCCAAGATGGCCGTGCCACATCAACCAATGGGCTGAAACTGCCTTTTTTGTTTCCCGGTTCGTCGAATGTCCCTATTAACCGGCTCTTTGCGCAGCCAATCGTTGGTTTATCAATTAGCAAACCTATGTGGGAGGCGATTCCCATACGTCGCGGATGCGCAAAACCCTGACCATCGACGATTAAATAATCGGGCGTGGTTTTTAGTTTCTCGATTGCGTCAATACACGCAGGCGCCTCTCGAAACGACAACAAACCCGGTATGTAAGGGAAATCTACTTTGCGTATCGCTGTTGCCGTCTCGATAATCGAAAAATCGGATAAGTCAATCACCACCGCCGATGCGAATATCTGTTTGCCGTCTTTGCTGAACGCGCAATCCAGCCCCGCGATTATCATTGGCGTTTTCTTCATCGCGGTAAAACGCACTTGTGAAGCCAACTGGCGCTGTATCTCAATCGCCTCTTTATAAGACAAATCCCATTCGTGCAGTTTTCTCGTTTCCATTCTGGTGAATATATTAGGCCGCAGAACAAACCACTGCAAGGGTTTGGGAGGAATTCGTATTCGTTATTGCAGCCAGACCTGCGTAAACAGGTCGAGGTCGTCGATATCGACTATTCCGTTGCCGTTGAGGTCGCTTGTCTTATTGGTTACGCTTTTTTGCCAGTCGCCTGCCAATGCGGCGAAATCCCTGAAATTAACTGTACCATCGAGATTGAAATCGGCCTTGTCCGCCAGCCGTGTATTGCCCATTCGCGCCCAGTCGTCGGCGAATAACTGCAAATCGGATATATCGACGATGCCGTTGCGGTCAAGGTCCGCGGGCAGTTCACTGCCTTTGGCTTGCCAGTATTGGGCAAACCAGGCAAAATCGATGTTGTTGGTTATACCGTCATTATCGATATCGGCGAGTAATCTCCACTCATCGGGTGGAATACTTGCCTTGACTGTTCCGCCCGCTGCTCCCATATTTATCCGAACATTTGCTGATGTGATTCCTTCGTTACCGAGGCCTGAACCGGGGTTGCCAGCGTCAATACAGGAGCTGTTATTTTTCCCCTCGCTCCATCCGTTCGCATCGTCCCACTGCCATATCCGGCTTTGCAGATTATAGTTATTGCTGTCGGGATTTATAAAGCAGGGGTCAGTATCCAGATTTCCCGGTCCCCAGATAACAGGGTTACCGGTTGCTTTATACAATCCTGTCTGTCCTCCCTTAATATCGCTATAAGAAATATTAATAGCCGCTATTGCTGCCCAGCCGTACAATGCAACTTCATTTCCTGATGTTGCTGTATTGTTCCACAGTATCGAATTGGTCAGAATGGCGTTACTGCCGTCTCCGATGCACATGGCGCCTCCCGTCGATAAAGCGGTGTTTTTACTGAATGTGCAGTTTGAAATTGTCGGGTTACTGCCGGTGCAGAAGAAACCGCCGCCGTAGCTCGAAGCGGTATTGTTTGTGAAAGTGCAGTTTTTAATTGTCGGGTCGCTGCTTTGGCACAAGATTGCTCCGCCTGATGTCTGATAGCCGTTGATAATCGTCAGGCCCTTCACGACGGAGTTGGCGTCTTCGCCTCTGTGGAAATTAAATGCCCTGTGCTTGTTTGCCGAACTGCCCTGGCAGTCGATTACCGTCGTTGTTACTGTATAAAAACTGTGTGGCTCAATCGCCCTAACGGTAATCGCCTTGTCATTGAAATCCAAATCCACGTTTCCGACTCCCGTGTATGTCGCCGGCGTCGGCACAACGTGACCCGGCTCATTAACAACATTAATCGCCTTTTGTATTGTTTTGAAAGGGGCGTCCGGGCTTCCAAGGCCGGTGCTGTCATTGCCGGAAGGCGATACGCATACCCTTACCTGTTGTTTGTAAACATAAACATAATTATTGCCTGAATAAGGGCACTCTGTTAGTCCGCCGGCATACTTAGGGTCCAAAATCGGCAACTGCTGAATCTGGTCAACTATGTCCATACCGGAGATGACCTGTCCGAAGACGCAATAGCCGAAGCCGTCGCTGTTAGGGTCGTGATAGTCGAGAAAAGGATTTGTCGTGACATTTATGTAAAACTGCGATGTTGCAGAATTAGAGTCATTTGTTCTTGCCATCGCGACAGTTGCGCGCAGGTTTTTGAGGCCGTTGTAGCTTTCGTTGATTATAGGCGGGCGAAGACCGTCTGACTTATAGATACCGCCCGGCTTATAGCCGCCGCCCTGAACTACTTGAAATGTTGTGTCTTTTGTTACGCGATGAATGATAAGGCCGTCATAAAAACCGCTGTTGACGTATTGCAGGAAATTATTGACGGTTACAGGCGCCTGGGTCGGAAAAAGCTCAATAGTGATATCGCCCAATATCGTTTCGATAACGACCTTGGGAGTGGTTTGGCTTGGGGTATAAGGAGGCGCACCGATGGCGACAGCCGAAAAGACGAGTTCCGCCGCAAGAGATAAAAGAATAAAATATTTCACCCTCAACCTCATTGCCCCCATTACATAAAAATCCCACCATCCCTGGACTATTCGGTAATTTATTAATTATACCATATTTTCCGGAAAGAATCAAGCGTTGTAACATCTTTAGCTATGGGCACTTACGACAGAGGTGGCAGCGAAAAAAACTGCGTTGTCGTGGCCGTAACCGCCTCGGCAAATTTGGACAGTTCCATTTCTCTCAGTGCTGCGACAAACTTTGCGGTGTGGATAAGCAGGGCCGGCTCATTTACCTTTTGTTTCCTCATCGGCTCAGGCGATAAATAGGGGGCGTCTGTCTCAATCATCAGCCGGTCGAGTGGGACATATTTTGCGACCTCACGGGTTGTCTCGGCGTTCTTGAATGTTACAACCCCCGTCAGCGAGATATGCCAGCCCTTGTCCAAAACGATTTTTGCCTGGGGGCGATTGCCGGAGTAACAATGAAAAACCAGGCCCTTCATGCCCGACTCGTGTGCCTTAAGAATCTCCATTGTCTCATCGAATGCCTCCCGCGAATGAATCACGACCGGCAAATTCAGTTCCTTCGCGATTTCAAGATGCCGAACGAAACTGTCCTGCTGTTGCCGGGGCGGCGAAAAATCGTAATGCAAATCCAGCCCGGTTTCGCCGATTGCGACGACTTTTTTGCTCCGTGCGAGTCCTTTAATCTGGGCGATTGTTGACTGGTCTGCTGATTTTGCGTTGTGGGGGTGAATAGCCACTGTTGCGAACATATTTTCAAATCGGCCTGCCAATTCCACGGCCTTTTGGCTGTCCGCCAAATCTGTTCCAATAGTTACCCAACCGGTCACACCGGCTTCTATACTTCGCTTGAGAACCGCCTCGATATCCGCGAACGGCTCATACGTCAAATGGCAATGTGCGTCTATCAGGTTCATAGTTTGACATTAAGTGCTAAAAGTTTTTTTGCTATTGGCCGTAACGCCTCGCGTGATCCCTGCTTTTCCAAAAATAGAAAATCAATAAGTTCCTCTTCGGAACGGCTCCCCACCAGAATGCGATAAACGGGTGTAATGCAATAATCATATTCATCTTCAATATCTGGAATTTCTTTTACATAGAATGGATCCCAATCGTGAAGAAGAATCTGTCGGATAGAATCCTGGATTTCTGCCGCTCTCTTGTCCCTGGGGTCTGCCATTTTAATTTTCCTAACTATTGTCACGTGGTCTTAATAAAAACATAAATACAAATTTATAATACCAGCAGCTTCTCTTTCATTAATAATGTAAGGTCATTTATTGTTCCATTTTACCGCACAAAGGCGTTTTTGTAATGGCGGAATTCGGCTGGGCCGCGTTGGCCGAGCGTTATGGTTACGATATCGAAGCGGTATGGTCGATTCTCTATTTCGTTGGCTGAGATAAAATAGCGGGCTGTTTTTGTCATCCTGTCCATCTTCGGCTTTGTGATTACCGATTCGGTAGGAGTAAATTCCTCATCGGCTCTTGTTTTGACCTCGACAAAGACAATCGACCGGTCGCTATCCACCATAATCAGGTCGATTTCGCCGGCCTTGCAGGCGTAGTTGCGCGTGAGAGTTTTGAGGCCTTTTCGTTTAAGGAATTTCTCGCATTGCCGCTCCCCCCATTTGCCGAGCAGCTTAATATCCGAAAGCAGCTTGCTTCTGTTGAAGATTAATCCGAACAAAAATCTGCAATCCTCCCCAAAGGGACACCTAACGGCGGAAATCTAAAATCCGCAATTAATTAGCTGACCACAGTATGCTCGCTGTGTTCCTGTACCAGCTTGGTTGACTTGCCCGTTCGCTCGCGGAGATAATAGAGCTTTGCTCTTCTGGTCTTGCCGCTTCGAGTCGCTTTGATATCGGTGATATTGGGCGAGTGCAGCGGGAAGATTCTTTCGACGCCTTCGCCGGCCACGATTCTGCGAACCGTGAAGGTCGAGTTGATGCCCCGGCCCTTGCGGGCGATTACCGTGCCCGAAAATATGCCGATACGTTCCTTGTCGCCTTCTTTTATCCTGCAATGGACGTCAACTATGTCACCGATTTCAAAATGCGGAATATCCTTCTTCAGGCATTTGCTTTCGACCTTGTCAAGTAATGCTGTATTCACTTTGTAACTCCTGATATTTACTAAACTTGCAACAAAACCAGCAGGGCTGGGTTTTCTGCGAGCAATTTACGCCCGCCCTTAAAGCCAGCCATTATAACCGGTTTTGATGTGATAACAAGCGTTTTTTCTTAAAAAATACCCCCATTAGTAATTAACCGGGGCAATTTTACAGACCATTACGGAGTGGGGTTAGTTTAATAGCTGGGGCGGCGTTCGGCATCTTTTTCTCCCTTATATCAGCGCTCCAAGCGCCTTGGGCTGTATTTTGGTCAACGACCGGTTCGCCGCCCCTTGATATACAACATTACTGCCATATTAACGGAGGTGCTTCACCTGGTTTTTGTGTCCAGCTACGCCCGTTTTTTCAAATTCCACACGGTCTAAACTTTTAACCTAACCCAGTGCCGCGTAGAATTTCTTTGCTTCCTAAAACCCTACTTTTTTGTGGGCAGTATGAAAATAGGCAAATTGCTGTATGTCCGTTGGCAAATTGCCTATACAGGCAGGGGGGTATAAAGTATGCGTGTTTTTCAGGATAAATTGAAACGGCGGGGCCGATGAACAGACCCCGCCGTATTACGTTTTTTTGTTTGTTGCGGCTTAGTTAGCCATGAACTTTTTTGAAGTTTTTCAATGACTGTTCAGCGGCTTCCAGCTGCGGATACGCACCGGATTCTTCCTCGATGATATAGTATTGTGTTCCGCCGATTGATTCGCAGACCTTGAAGATGTCTTTCCACTTTACATCGCCTTCGCCGATGAGGGCTTTTTTGTTGGTTGCGGAGTATTCCTTAAGGTGAATCGTAAGTGAACGTCCAGGATATTTTTTCAAAATAGCGACAGGGTCGCCGCCGCCCTGCATGCAGTTGCCGGTGTCGAGCTGCATACAAACTTCTTTGGAGGTGTTGCTGAAAAGAATGTCCCAAGGCGTTTCGTCGCCAATTTTGGCGAAGTCACCAACGTGTGAATGATAGCCGATGTGCACGCCTTCCGACCTTGTCTTGTCTGCCAGCTCATTGAAAGTAGCTGCCATCTTTAGCCAGGCCTCTTTGGTCGTTAGTTTCTGTCTATCCAGCCAGGGCACGACTACGAACTTATTGCCGATTGTCCGATTGTATTCCATGGTCGCGGCGAGTTTTTCATTCGAGAGCAAATCAATCGCGGTATGTGAGCCGCTGCAAAGCAGGCTGTTGTCGTCTAACATTTTGCGGACGTCCTTTGCGGAATAGTTGTAGAAGCCCGCGAATTCCACGCCCTTATAGCCCATCTTCGCCACTTTCGCTATCGTCCCGGGGAAATCCTTAGCGCATTCGGTTCGTAATGTCCATAGTTGCAGCCCCACCGGTATGCCGCCTTTCGCCGCTGCCATTTTTTCCTCTCCTTTTTGGGTTGTCTGCAATGCGCACCCTCCAACAAGCACCGCCAGTCCGGATTTAAGAATCATTCGCCGCGACAAGTTTTCACTTTTCATTTTTCACCTCACATTATGATGAATTTTTCAACAGGGTTCCCGGCCCAGCGTTTGTTTCCACGACAGATGTAATTTTATGCTTTACTGTGTTCTAAAACAAATTAAATTGGTGCCTCATCCTAACAGGTTTTTAGTGGCACGCAAAACCGTAAACGCCGTCTGCCCATTGGAAAAACCAAACACTCTCGCTGTAAGGAGGGCGAAAACCTGGGCGTCCCATCCTGATTCCCCACCCAGGGAAAAAACCTCCCGCTAAGGGTATATTCAGGTAAGGTTCTTCGTTCTCATAAGTTATTATGCTAACCCACCCAGGCGATATTTTGCGCATCTGTGATGAATATAATTCTTTGCGAACGATGTACCTATCATGTTTCGCTGCTTCTTTATCGATTACTTCATAAATTGGCATGTCAAGTATGTGAACGGCCCATTTTTGCAGCTCTTCAACACCTCCAGTGATTTCCACGCGAACCCTGACTCCATAGAGAGGCAGACGGTTGTACCAAATCGGATATGATAAACTTAGTAGTAAAATCGTTATCAGTAAACATTTTCTTGTCATTCTTTGCAGGATTGTATACTGATTTCTTTTTTTAACTATGCTCCATGTTCCGAATACAAGCGAAAGAGGGACAAACAGCATTGAAAAGAAGAAGACAATAGGAAACCCCCAGAAGACCAACCTAGCCAGTGGTTCGAGGTCCAATCCGAATAGAAAGAAGCATAATGCAACCGTAATAATCAAGGCCAGTGCTATCAGCGAAAAGATAAGGTCGAACTTGGGGACCTTTCGAACTTGGCGGGGTGTTATGACGTTCCCCTCTTGAGAATCCGATTGACGGTTTTGCCCTCCATCTGCCATCTTTTTGCCTCCCTTTTTATTGATCCTTCAGCAAATCAGGGCGGATTTGGCGGGTGCGTTCGAAGGATTGCTGTCTGCGCCATTTTTCGATTTCGCCGTGGTGGCCTGAGAGCAGAATATCCGGCACCTTCATCTCTCGGAACACTTCCGGCCTTGTATATTGCGGATACTCCAGGCCGCCGTTTGCGGCTTCGCTGAATGTCTCATCTTCGGCGGATTCCCCATCGCCCAGCGCACCGGGCAGCAAACGGACAACCGCGTCGATAATGACCATCGCGGCCAATTCCCCACCCGAAAGGACGTAATCGCCGATTGAGATTTGCTCGGCGTTCAATCCCGTCCTGATTCTTTCATCGAATCCTTCGTAATGCCCCGCGACGAGGATGAGCCGTTTTTCGCCGGCAAGTTCGGCAGCTAATTTCTGCGTGAAGGGTTTGCCCTGGGGTGTCAGCAGGATTACCCGGCCTTTATCAGGTGATAATTTTTCGACCTTTTCAAAGCAATCGAAAACGGGCTGGCACATCATCACCATTCCCGGTCCGCCGCCGTATGGCCGGTCGTCAACCTTTTTGTGCTTGTCTTTGGAGGAATCCCTGATATTTGTCAGGACGATATCGATGATGCCCGCATCTTTGGCCAGTTTGAGTATCGAATGATTCAGAGGCGACTCGAACATCTCCGGAAACAGTGTTAAGACATCAATTCGCATCGTCGGCATCCTGATATGAAAACCCCCGGTTTTTGGCCGGGGGTTCGGTGTTTAATTTTATTTTACGCCTGAGCCTTCCGGCCGTTATTTCTTTTCGGCTGCCGGGGCAGCGCCTTCTGCGCCTTTTGCCGGCTTTTCCTCTGTTTTGCATTCCGATTTGAGGAACGGCAATCCTGCGGTCCTTGCCCGTTTTCTCGCCAGTGCCCGGCGGGTCTTCTTTTCAGCCGCGTATTTATGCTTGATACCCTTGCGGAGCAGCATCTCTGATACCGAATCCGAAGGTATCGCGCCTTTATCGAGCCAGTACTTGGCCCGTTCAATATCGAGTACTAATTGTTTGTCGGCTGCTTTTTCGAGGGGGTCGTAATGTCCCAGTTTCTCGATAATTCTGCCGTCGCGGGGCGTGTGGGTATCAATCACGTTTATTCTGAAAAACGGCCTGTGCCGCCTTCCATGCCGCGACATCCTGATTTTTACTGACATAATCTTCTCCTTTTAACTACGCCTATAATCAATTCCCGCATTGGCCATACAAATTGACCGCGGGACACGTTAGCCGGTAAAGTTTAGAAGTATAGCAGAATCAGCCCCAAATGACAATGCCATTTTTCTGCTATTTGGGGGCTATTTGATATCCATCGCGTGCATCTTTCGCAGTTCTTTCTGTTCGTATTGCCGTTTGATGGAGTGAAACAGAACGGCGGGCAGAATCGAACAAAGCAAACCCAAAAGCAAAAGTGGATAATAAACCGCATACGGCTGGGAAAAAGCAAGGGCTGCCAACCCGGCCGCCTCTGAGGTTATGCCAAATACGAACATCGCACCAAGCAAGGATAGACATACTTTTCGGGCAATCCCGATGCCAGTCAAGGTTCCGATGGCGGCACCCATAAGGCCGACGACTGAGCCAGCTATGCCGCCAATTAACCCACCCATCCGATCGGTCCACCAGACATTAGCGTTGCTTTGCTTGTTAAGCTCTGGCAAAGGGGTTTTGTAAGGGGTTTCCACGGCAAAAGCGGTTTGAGTGAGAATTACCAGGGTAAGAATTAGTGTTATGTGTCTCATTTTTGGGTCTCCATTTCTTTTTTGTGGGCTGTAAGCAACGTCTTGAATGTTGCCGTATCGATTTTACCTTCTGCGTAGAATGAGCGGATAAGCAACTCGAATTCGCTTGCTTTTTCAAAAGCGTCGAAAACCTTGATTTTTTCAATCAGCCGATCCAATCTCAGCCGGATTGTCGGATAACTGATATCGTATATTTTCGCCATTTCTTTGAGCGAACCCGAAGCAAGGGTGAACCTTTTAATAAATCCTACGTCTTCTTCCGTCAGTAGCTGTGTCCAATTGCCTGTCTGTTTTTCCTGTGCCATAATTGGAACCTTTCACTAATATTCAACTTAATATCAAATATAACATTAACTTTATTAAAGTCAAGCTTAATTTTATTTATTTTCAAGAAATTTTCCCCTAAGAACTATGGCCAAGATGGGGTAGCGAATGGCTTGTTATCTTCGTTTTACATGAAGGGCGTAGCCGTTGATGAAAATGGCGAACAGGGCGGGGTCAACTTTCGCGTCGTCGGCGATTTTCCGCACCTGGTCATCGGTAAGATTCGCGGCGTTTTGCTTCTCCTGGGCAGTCATAATCGCCACCGCCCGGCGTAATTGCTCCAGCTCCTCAACACTGGGGCTTGCCAGCATACCAAGCTCGCTGATTTCGATGTTATCTTTGAACTGCTCGCGCACGATTCGGCCGTATTCGTTGCCTGCAAATTGCGCAAGCTTATCAAGGTACTGGTCGATTGAGATGTTCTGGATTAACGCCGTATTTTTTTGCCTCTGCGGATTATGACTTGTTTTCTTCTGGAGCGTTGTTTGATTTTCTTGCCCGCCGCCATCGCCGTGCCTAAAGATTCGAGATTAAAGCCGCCCGAAAACAGCGCCTTCAACCCGCCCATTTTTCCTCCCGACAGCGATTTGAGCATATCCCTGCTTCGTACAAATTGTTTTACCAGCCCGGACACGTCGTGCGGCTGTGTCCCTGAGCCGGCGGCAATTCTCCTGCGCCTCGACGAATCGATAACGTCCGGGTCCTGGCGTTCCTGGAGCGTCATCGAATAAACTATCCCCTCCATCTTCTTCAGTTCGTTCTCGTCGAAATCCATATCGCCCAGTTCCGAGGCGCCCGGCATCATTTTCAGCAGGTCCTTCATTCCCCCCATTTTTTTGATTGCCTGCATCTGCTGGAGGAAATCGTCGAACCCGAAACTCCCTTCGGCCATCTTTTCCTGTAATTTAGCGGCTTCCTCGGCGTCGAAGTGTTCCTGTGCCTTCTCGACCAGTGTAACGATATCGCCCATACCCAGTATCCGACTGGCCATTCTGTCGGGGTGGAATTCTTCGAGCTTGTCTAATTTTTCGCCTATGCCGATGAATTTTATGGGTTTGCCGGTTACTGCCTTTACGCTAAGTGCCGCTCCGCCTCTGGCGTCGCCGTCCAATTTGGTCAGGATGACGCCGTCTAATTCGAGGCGGGTGTTGAATTCCTTCGCGGAATTGACCGCATCCTGTCCGGTCATCGAATCGCATACGAGGTAAATCTGGTGCGGCTGGACTGCTTTTGCGACGTCGCTTATCTGCGTCATCATTTCTTCATCGATGTGCAGCCGGCCGGCCGTATCCAAAATCACAACGTCAGCGCCGCTTGTTTTGGCGTGCTGAATAGCGTTCTTCGCGACTTTCACCGCGTCCGTGCTTTGTTCGCTGTAAACCGGGATATTCAACTGCTGGCCAAGGGTAATCAACTGGTCGATAGCGGCAGGTCTTTGCAGGTCGTCGGCAACAAGCATCGGCTTCTTGCCTTTATCCATAATGTATTTTGCCAGCTTCGCGGCGGTGGTCGTTTTGCCGCAGCCCTGCAATCCCGCCAGAAGTATCAGCGTCGGCCCGGGCGAGACGTAATAAATCTGCGTATCCACTGGCCCCATCAGCTTGGTCAGCTCATCGTTGACGATTTTGACGAAAACCTGTCCGGGGTGCAGCGACTTGATTACTTCGGCTCCGAGGGCCGCCTGGGTAACGTCTTTGCAGAATTGCTTGACCACCTGATAGTTGACGTCCGCTTCGAGCAGCGCCTTGCGCACGTCGCGTACCGCGTCCGATACGTTGGCCTCGGTAATTTTTCCTCTGCCCGACAGTGACCGAAACACTGAACCGAATTTTTGCGTTAATGCGTCAAACATCAAACATCAAACATCAATTATCGCTCATAAATCGTGAAATGTCAATTTGTTCACAAAGTTAAGTCACGGGCTGAAACGGGCGATAATAACTCAATGGGCTATATGAACACGCAAAGCAGACATTTTGTTTATCCTATCTGGTTAAGATTTTTTACACTGGTTGCGGCGTTTGCGGCCTTTGTTATGTTTGTTGGTCCGTCCTATTTGTTCAGCAATTCCGACGCGTCTTTGCCCTGGAATGAGCAGGTGAGCATCCTGCCGCCGGGTAAAACGCCACAGTTCAAACTCTCCGCAGAGCAGCCCCAGTTGACCGGCGCCCTTCGCTACAAAGCACAGGTTGAGCAGGGGGGCCAGCCGCGAGGTGATATTAACGTTTTGATATACCCGGATGGCACGGTCAAAGGCATCTGGAATGGCGAATACGACCAGCCCAACGATGTTCATCGTGTCATTCTGGCCGCGAACTTCACCGGAAACATTGACCCGTCGAAAGGTTTTCTTAAAGGTGACCCATCAAAGCTCTATTTCGTAACGGCAGGCACGTCCACGCTGATGGAAACGAATCTGTCAACAAGCGAAAACCACGCTATCAACGGCTTCATTTATGTTCGTGGTTGGCTTGACCTTAACTATGCTGTTGTTGGCGAGCTAATCATCACTGAAAACAAAAAGACCTTCGAAAGCTTTTCCTGGGTCGGGCTTCCCGTCGATTAACTCGCGGACGCAATTCGATTCGCGAGCCGCCTTGCACACTCATCGAATCTCTATTATCATGCTTCCAAAATGACCAGGGCAGCGCATATAAAACAAAGGAACAAACGTTCATCAGCCACAGTCGGCGATGGTATTAAGTTCGCTGACGATATCCCGGTCTCATTCCGATATGAACGACTTATTATCGCCGGGCTTTGTCTTGCCGCGGCGATTCGCGTCTTTGTCTTTAGTGCTGCCTTTCCTTTCTTTAATAACGTTGACGAACGATCGCATTTTGATGTGGTTTTTAAATATTCTAAAGGACATTTGCCTGCTGCACCGCTTGAAAAGTTCGATCCTCAAGCTGTCCAAATAATCGTTGACTCCGTGTCAGGTGAGTACTGCAACTACCAGATTGACAATTCTCCCATCGCGTTGGTAAAAACAACTGTTTCTATGACCAATGAATACAATCTCGAAACATGGGCTTGGCCGGCATATTACTTCCTGGCGGGCCTGTGGTGCCGGTTAGGCGAATCGCTTGCGATAACAGGCACCGAATTGCTTTATTGGATTCGTTTTCTTAACGTTCCTCTTGCGGCTGTTTTTGTGTGGCTGTCCTGGCTGTTTTCGCGCGGGTTCTTTCGTGACAATTTCCAGGAGCGAATCGCTATTCCTCTTCTCGCCGCGTTTTTCCCGCAGGATATTTTTTACGCAATTACAGGCGACGTTCTTTCTCCGGTTGTCTTTGCGGCGGTGTTCTTTATGCTCCTCAAAATCGGTTTGAGTGAAAAATCATGGAAATACCATTTGTTTGCAGGCATGCTCGTTGCCGCAACCTTCCTCACCAAGGCGTCAAATATCGCCATCATACCGCTTGCCGCCCTGGTTATCCTGATTAAGATTATACGCGCATACCGCCAAAAACAGATTAAGCAATATTTGCCGGCCCTGATTGCCTTCGCCTTTACCGCAACTATTCCTATAGCAATCTGGCTCGGTCGTAATTATATCCTCTTTGGCGACGCCGTCGGGGCGGCCGCCTCGGCAAAGTCGCGTACTTGGACGATTAAACCTTTAAGCGAAATGTTTAATCACCCCATCCTTACTCGTTCAGGATTTATTCATTTTATTTTCGAGCTGATAAAAAGATTCTGGCGGGGCGAATTTATCTGGCATGCCAGAATAATAGCTTCGGCGTTTATGGACCGGTTTTATGTAATCTCATCCGGTGTTTTCCTGTTTGCCCTTATTCTTGATAAGGGCAGGTCTGACAGGTCTTGTCGCACTGCCCTGGCGGGGAGTTTGTTTGTTGTTATCGTATCGATTGCTTTTCTTGCGTTTATGTCTATGCGGTACAACTTTGGCACTTGCATTTATCCTTCTGTTGATAAGCCCTATTTTACATCCGGCCGGCTGATTGCAGGCGTCATTTTGCCATTTCTATTTCTTTATGTTGACGGCCTGCGCCGTATTCTTTCCAAATTACGGTGCGATTCCGCATTGCTCTTTGTGGTCGGCATTATAGTCGCTGTCATAACCATATCAGAGATAGTACTTAGCTGGTCTGTCTTCGCCAGTCCTTATAACTGGTTTCATCTCAAATGAAAAAGGGGTAAACCGTGGTCGTAACCAGAGAAATCCAGGTCAGCACAAATGGCAATAGTGAGGTCCTTGATATAACCCCACAGGCCGCAAAAGCAGTCACCGATTCAGGCGTCTCGGCGGGGACAGCGACGCTTTTTGTCGTCGGTTCGACCGCCGCAATCACTACCACCGAATATGAGCCGGGACTGGTCAACCATGACATAAAAGCTGCCTTTGAAAAAATAGCGCCGGCAAACGGCCGCTATGAGCACGAGGAGACCTGGCACGACGACAATGGCCATTCACATGTTCGCGCATCGCTGCTCGGTCCTTCACTGGCCGTCCCAATCGTCGATGGCAAACTTACGCTCGGCACCTGGCAGCAAATCATCCTTATTGACTTCGATACCAGACCCCGCAGCCGTCAGGTCGTTTGTCAGATTGTCGGGGAATAAGCGGCTTTTTTCTTGCGGCTGGGAGGCGGGCAGGAGAAAATGAATCATACTATGAAACAGGATGTGGAAAAACACCTTCGCATCGCGGAAGAAGCCCTGCGTGAGATGGAGTACCTGCTGGGAGGCGGGTTCTATAGAGCGGTAATGGGACGGGCTTATCATGCTATGCTAAACGCAGCTACTGCCGCCCTGCTGGCCAAGGAAATTCAGAGCGGCGCAAGGCAGGCAATTGTGTCCGAATTTAACGATGCCTTTGTGAAAACCGGCCTGCTCGACGAAAAGTACCATCGGTATTTTACTCAGGCCTTCGATTCCAGAACCGAATCCGATGACCCTGCATTCGCCTCCCCGGACCACAGGCAGGCACAGACAAACCTTCTCAGGGTTAAGGACTTCATAGCCGCCTGTCGCGTATTATGCGATTAAATGCTGTATCCGGCGGTGATTGGCCGATAAATCCATTGACGAATTTTTTAAAACGGGTTAGTATACTTCGACATGGATAACCCAAATTACACAGGAGTTAGGCCTTGTTTATGAAAATTTACCTCAGAAAAACGTTATGGTGTGTGACTTTAATGTCGCTTCTGGCTGCATTCGGCTGCGGCAGGCAGACCGCCAGGAACAGGGCCGCTGCCGACAGTAACGCGATAAACGACACCATCGGTATGTATGCGGAGATATTCGCTTCCGATGCAATACCATTAAGCGGCTATGGTTTGGTAGGGGGGCTTAACGGTACGGGTTCTTCCGAATGCCCCGCGCAGGTCAGGACTTACCTCCAGAAATACATCCTTCAGCGTCTCGCCGGCGCCAGAGTTAATGTCGATGACCTTATCAGCAGCCCCGATACTGCCGTCGTAATCGTCGAAGGTATGATTCCGCCCGCTGCCTCAAAAAACCAGCACTTTGACGTCAGGGTTACCGCGTTACCCGGCACCCAAACGACTTCTCTCGAAGGCGGCTGGCTCTATGGCGTTGACCTTTTTGAGGCACGTGCGGTCGGCACGAGCATCAAACCTCTCGCTGCCGCCGAAGGCCCTGTATTTATCGATTCCGCAATTTCCGGTTCGCAGGATCCGAGGACCGGCTACATTTTGGGCGGCGGCTCAGTCATTGAAGAGTACAAAATCAATCTTGCCCTTCGTCTGCCGGACTACCGCGTTGTCAGTCAAATCCGGAATCGTATAAACGAACGCTTCGGCTACGAAATTGCCGTGGCGCTGGCGCCGGGCAGTATCGAGCTGCGAGTTCCGACAAAGTATCTGGAGGCAAAAGGCAGATTCATTCAGCTTGTCAGGGCCACGTATCTTGTGGATTCGCCTGAGCTTGCCGAGAAAAGAATAATCACCAATATAGAGAAACTCGCGAGCTCCAAGGATAAAAACGCAAGTGAAATCGCCCTTGAATCCATTGGTAACGCCGCAATACCGAAACTTACTGCTCTGCTTAATTCCTCCGACCCGGAAGTCCGCCTCAGGGCCGCTCGATGTATGTTCAATCTTGGCGACCAGAGGGGCAGGGAAGCGCTATGGAACATTATTAATGATAAAACATCATCCTACCGTGTAGAAGCCATCGAGGCCCTGGTCAATACCTCCGCCGGGCAGGACGTCACCTCAATGCTTCAATCGCTGCTGCGGGATGATGATTTGGCCATTCGCCTCATTGCCTATGAGAATCTCGTTCGCCTCAAAGATGTTACTGTCTCTCGTAAACTGATAGCCAACAGCTTCTATCTTGACCAGGTAACCCAGACCGGGAAACCTGCGATTCTGGTCTCTCGGCGAAACCAGCCCCGTGTCGCACTTCTCGGCTCTCCAATATACTGCCAAAGTAACGTCTTTATTGAGACGCCCGACGGAACTATCACTATAAATGTACCCGCTGGCGAAAAATATGCCATGATAATACGCAAACACCCCACACGTCCCGATACAATCATCCACCTGAAAAGCTCCCTTGACCTTGCCGAAATCATAGAGACATTGTGCCGGGAGCCGTTGACCCCGACGGCCAAGGGCGGACCGGGACTTGGTGTCCCCTATTCGACTCTTGTCGGATTACTTAAGAAAATGGTCGATGCCGGCGCCGTCCAGGCCGAATTTTATGCCGGCCCGCTCCCAAAAATCCTGCCAAATATAAAGAAATAACATCTCTTCGACCGATAACATTAGAACAAAAATGGAAGAACCCGATTTGAAGGTTATGACTGAAGGCAAAAAATATCGGACTAAGTTTGCTTCGCTGGTAGGGTTTTGTAATAATAATAATCTTGAAATTATAGGACTATACGGTTTTGAGTGTCCTGGTTTTTACGGCAGAAGTTTGCAAGGGCAGGAGGGTTTCCGATATCCTTTGCTTATACCGGCTTGTGCCTGAATCTTAAGGATTTATAAAATGCGACTTGAAAAGGTTATCCTCGACGGCTTCAAAAGCTTCGCAGACAAGACGGAATTCGTATTTTCAGCGGCGGTAACAGGCATTGTCGGCCCCAACGGCTGCGGCAAGAGCAACGTCGTTGACGCCGTGAAGTGGGTCTTCGGCGAGCAAAGCGCAAAAAGTTTGCGCAGCGGACGAATGACCGACGTCATTTTCAGCGGCAACGCCAGCCGAAAACCCGCCGGCTGCGCGGAAGTCAGCTTGTTCCTTTCCAATACCGCCGGCACCGAGTCGGGCCGGCTGCCCATCGACGCCGACGAAGTCCAGATTACACGACGCATCTACCAGAGCGGTGACAGCGAATACCGCATCAATAATAAACTCTGCCGGCTAAAAGACGTCCGCGAATTATTTATGGATACCGGCGTCGGTGTCAGGGCTTATTCCATTATCGAACAGGGGCAGGTCGAACGACTCCTGTCCGCCTCATCCGTCGAAAGGCGCGTGATATTCGAAGAGGCAGCCGGTATCAGCAAATACAAGGCGCACAAGGAAGAAGCGATTCGCAAGCTCGAACGCACCGAACAAAATCTCCTTCGCCTCGCTGATATTGTCAGCGAAGTTGCCAGCCGGCTCAGAAGCGTCAAACTCGCCGCGGGCAAGGCAAGAAGCTACGTCCAGTACACTCAACGATTAAAAGAGCTTCAGGTCAATTATTCGCTCGCCGAATTCGACAAAATCTATAAAACCGCGGCCCAGAAGAAGGCCGCTCTCGATGAAGCGGAGAAGAATTTTGCCGTGTCCGCCGCCGAGGTCGCCAGACACGATGCCCTGCTTGGCGAGATAGGCCGGCAGATAATCGATACGGAGAACAACATCAACTGCACCGATAACTCGCTTGTGGCCGTCCAGAGCAAAATAGAGCAGCAGATGCAGCGGATAGAATTCCTGCGCACCAGAATCAAAGAGCTTGAGCAGAGAAAGGCCGACGCAGTTGCCAGGGCGCAACAACTCGTCGCACAAAAAAGCGAATTCACAATCGACCTCGAAAAGTACCAGGCGCAGCAGCAGGAAAATGAAAAATCATTCGAACAGTGCAATCTCGATATCGAGCAAACTAGCCGGGAAATCGCCGAGATTAATGCCCAGTGCTCTTCGCTTGAGGCGGAGCTTGAAGACGAGAAATCAGGCATAATCGATATTGTCCGGCATACCGCCCAGCTTCATAACGAGCTTCAAAGCATATCTGTCTATCGTACTAATCTTTCTTCTCAAAAAGACCGTCTCGCAGGTCGTGCCCAGGTCGCGGGCGCGGAGCTCGAAAAGCTCCTGACGGACAAGGCGCAGTGCGAGGCGCGATTGAACGATATCGAAACCGTTATCGCCGACCTCACAAAAAACCTCGATACCAAACGTAAGGAATCCGATACATGCGCCGGTCGTGCAGAGGCGGACAAAAAACGCCTGGCCAACAGCAAGGAAGCCAGAAGCGCGCTTGCCAGCGAGCTTGCCGTTCTTACGGATATGGAAAACCGCCGGGAGGGCGTCAAGGCGGGGGCAAAGCGAATACTGGAAAACCAGTCCCAGTTCGATTACGTCGAAGGAATTCTCGCGGATATTATTACCGCGCATATTGATTATGCCGCTGCGGTTGAGGCGGCACTTGAAGACAAGACCGACGCCGTCGTTATCACCTCGACCGAGAAGCTGCTGGCGGGTAAAGACGCCGTCGATAAACTCGATGGTCGGGTACATTTCATAAGCGCGGATAAAATTGAGCCGTTTGTTAATACTGTTGACTTTTCGGCGATATCGGGCGTGAAGGGGCGTCTTGTTGAGTTCGTAAATTACCAGCCCAAACACGCCTCTCTTGTCTGGGCTTTGTTAGGCAAAACTCTCATCGTTGATTCAATCGCTCAAGTCGCACAGTTATCTGAAACGCTTGGGCCTGATTATAAATTCGTTACTCTAAAAGGCGAGTTTGCCGCTGGCGACGGCTTCATCAAGCTTGGCCCTCTCGGCAGGGCAGCGGGGTTAATATCCCGAAAAAGCCGGCTTCGTCAGCTTCAGGATACCATTGCCAATATCACCAGTGAAATAGATACGCTCCAGAGCCAGATTGACGAATCAGTCCGCACAGGCGACCATCTTGCAAAGCTCTGCAAAGACCTTCGCACCTCTGTTTATGAGGCGAATACCGAAAAGACACAGATAAACTCTAAGCTGGCAGCGCTCGAAGAAAGTATAAGACGGCTCAGCGAGGAACAGCCCCTAATTACGGGCGAAATCGACCAGCTCGAAAAGCAAATAGCGCAATCCGTGCAAAAGGAATACGAGTCAAAGCAAAAGCTCGAGGAGCTTGAAACCGTCAACAACCAGCGTAATGCCCGAATCAGCCAGCTCCAGGGTGATTACTCAAATCTCAAGGGCAGCCAGCAGACTCTTTCCGACAAACTGACCAACCTCAAGGTCTCACTTGGCCAGATATCTGAGCATCGCCAGTCGCTGATTGCGACAATCCAGTCGCTCCAGACCCAGCTTGCAGCCAATGCCGGCGCGGTTGCGGCTGCCGAATCCGAAATCAAAAGCTGTGCCGACCAGGCCTCTGCTGCCCAGACCGACATCCTCGCTACCGAATCGGCTGTCTCTGAGTTGTTCAGCGAAAAAGACCAGAAACAGCAAAGCAGTTCTCAACTGCATAATCAAATCGAAGGCCTGCTTGCAGAGCAAAAGAACAATGAGCAGACACTACGCGACAAGCGCGCCCAGCAAAGTCAAATCGAACAGCAGATAAACGAGCTAAAAATAGAGCTTGGCCAGCTTGATGTAAGACAGCAGGACCTTATTGCCCGTGTCCGCGACGAATTGCAGCTTGACCTGATGCAATCCTATCAGAATTATAAAGACGCAGCCGTTGACTGGGAAAAGGTGCGTGAGGAAATCACCGACTTGCGGGGCAAAATCGAGCGGCTTGGCAACGTTAATCTCGACGCAATTCAGGAGCAGCAGGACCTCGAACAGAGGCACGGTTTCCTTTCGACGCAGGTCGAGGACCTCAATTCGAGCAAGGGCCAGCTCCAGCAGCTAATCAACCGTCTCAACAAGGTCAGCAGGGAAAAGTTCCTCGAGACGTTCGAGCTGGTTCGCGGTCATTTCCAGCAGATTTTCCGCAAGCTCTTCGGCGGCGGCAAGGCCGACATCGTTCTCGAAACGGCCCCGGAGATTGATGTCCTCGATGCCGGCATCGAAATAGTCGCCAAGCCCCCCGGAAAGGAAACCCGCAGCATCTCGTTATTATCAGGCGGTGAAAAGGCGATGACCGCCATATCGCTATTGTTCTCCGTATTCAAGGCAAAACCCTCCCCGTTCTGCTTCCTCGACGAAGTTGACGCCGCCCTCGATGAGGCCAACAACGAACGCTTCGACGCCATAGTCAGGGAATTCCAGAAGGAATCCCAGTTTGTCATCATCACGCACTCCAAGCGAACGATGAGCGTTACGGATATGCTTTACGGCGTGACTATGCAGACGCAGGGTATCTCCAAGAGAATATCCGTCAACTTCGACCATTACAGTTCCGAACCTGCCGCCGCGTAAGCAACCGACATTCGCAAATCGACAATCGGCAATTCCTTGCCTTTGACGCCTACTCTCTAAAAACCTATAATACCCTCATTCTATTAAGGGCCTGATTATGGAAACTATTTTACTGGTTATAGTAGCTGTTTTGCTGGCGATAGTTTTGATTCACCAGTTCAGCACCAGTTCCGCCAACAGGGATAAGCTCACCCAGCAGCAAACTGCTGTAACGTCTCTTCAACAGCAGCTTGATTCCATTTTGAAGTCGGCTGATTCCACCCGAAGCACCATTCAGGATTCTCTCCAAAAAGGTCAATCTACATTGACCCAGGGCCTGCAATCTTCAACGGACACGCTCAGCAAACTTAATAATCAAATCGGTCAGTTAATTACCGCCAGCGCGCAGATGCAGAAAGTCGGCGACGACGTGAAGCGTCTTCAGGAAATCCTCGCAAGCCCGAAACTTCGCGGCGGTCTCGGCGAATGGTCGCTTGAAAATCTGCTTGCGCAAATTTTGCCTAAGGACAGTTTCGAGCTTCAGTATTCCTTCAGGGATAGCCAGAAGGTCGATGCCCTGATTCATTTGGCCGGCTATAACGCCCCAATCGACGCCAAATTTCCGCTTTCGAGTTTTAAAATGCTGCTCAAGGCGGAAAAGGACGATGAGCGGATTCGGCTGCGAAAGCAGTTTCATAATGACGTAATCAAACACATCGACAAAATAGCGGCAAGTTACATAAGGCCCGCCGAGGGTACTCTCGATTTTGCCCTTATGTATATCCCCGCCGAAAACGTCTATTACGAGGCGATTATCAAATACCCTGACGACGCGAAGGATATTCTCCAGTATTCGCTTGATAAAAAGGTTGTCCCCGTCTCGCCGAATCTGCTTTATGCGTATCTGATGACCGTTGTGATGGGGCTTCACGGTCTGCAAATCGAAAAGCAGGCAGCGGAAATACGCCAGAACCTCAAAACGCTCAACGCCTCTTTTGCTGATTTCACCGGAACATGGGACGTTCTCGGCAAACACCTCCGCAACGCATATTCTCAGTTCGATGAGGGCCACAAAAAATTAGACAGGTTCGGTATGGCACTTACTAATATTCAACAGGAAGAAAACAAATGATTTGTGATAACGACAGAATGATGAGAAATAATATATGTGCTGTATTGATTTTTATTTTTCTTTTTGCTGTTCCTGTTTTTTCCGCGGACAAGCTTTATTAAGGTTTTAAGAATCCGCCGATGTCCGTAAAACCGATTATTCGGTGGAACTGGGACTCAAACAGTCCGGGCAGGCAGGAAATAACAAGCCGGCTCGATGCGTTCAAAAAAGCGGGTTTCGGCGGCGGGGTCGTTATTGCTGGTTTTTGAACCGGATACGAAAGCGAAATCTGCAAAACCAAATAATTAATTTTGTTTGATTGATGAAGACACGTTGTGAAATATGATTTACGAAGACCTTAAAGGCAAAAAAGTTCTCGTTACCGGCTCAAGCTCAGGCATAGGGCAGGCAACAGCTATTGAATTTGCCAAGCAGGGCTGTTTCGTCGGGGTTCATTACTTCAGAACAAAACAGGGGGGCGAGCAGACACTTGCTGAAGTGAAAAAGCACAGTGACGGCATACTTCTCAAGGCCGATGTTAGAAACCAAAGTCAGGTCAGCAAAATGGTTGAGCGGTTTGCCAAAGCGGCGGGGGGGCTGGATATCCTCGTCAACAACGCCGGCGACCTTATCGAGCGTCAGCCATTCGAAAAAGCGACCGCCGCGTATCACGATAATATTTACGAAACAAATATTCGTTCCATATTTTTTGCTACTCAAGCAGCTCTTAAATGGTTGAAAAAGTCCAGGGGCTGTATTGTCAACGTTGGTTCCGTCGCGGGTCATCACGGCGGCGGTGATGGCGCAGGTATTTATGCTGGCGCAAAGGCGGCCGTCGCCACCGAAACAATCGCTATGGCTAAGGAATTTGCCCGCTACGGCATACGCGTAAATACCGTCGTCCCGGGGTTCATCGTAACACGCTTCCACCAGCGATACAGCGACGCACAGCGAATAAAAGCGACGATTCACCAAACTCCTTTGGGCAGAAACGGCACGGCCGAGGATATCGCCGGGGCAATTCTGTTTCTCGCAAGCTCCGAAGCCGCAGGCTTCATCACTGGCGAATACATAGCCGTCAACGGCGGACTTTATATGCGTGCCTGAACAATCCTTGAAAAACACACGTCTTTCTGTTACACTCTGCCTGTAAGTCATCATTGCGATTAAGTCGTGAAATATAGACGGGACTGTATCTAAATGCGAACTTCTGCACGGACGCAAAATAAATCATCCGCCAGTGAGCCGCTCCGTAGAAATCATCGGCGTGCTGACTCCGCGGACAAAACCTGGGTCATATCGCCTGCCGACCCGCGCGCAGACCAGCTCGCCAAATCACTCAAGGTCTCGCCTTTACTCGCGCAACTGCTCATAAACCGGGGCGTTACCGACCCGCAGTCCGGTTCCGCTTTCCTGCGACCCAAACTAACCGACCTCATCAGCCCCGAATTGCTTCCAGGCGTTCGTGATGCCGCACAAAGGATTAAACAGGCCGTTACGCAAAAACAAAAAATCACAATCTATGGCGATTATGATGTTGATGGCATCACGGGCGTCGCTATCCTATGGCAGATTCTCACGCTCCTCGGCGCAAACGTCGATTACTACATCCCGCACCGCATCGACGAGGGCTACGGCCTCAAAGCCGACGCTGTCGAATCAATCGCCAAAGCAGGCACGCAGCTTCTTGTCACCGTTGATTGCGGAATCACCGCGCACGCCGCCGCCGAATTGGCGAAAAAACTCGGCCTCGACCTGATTATCTCCGACCACCACCAGTTCACCGACACGCTCCCGCCCGCGTTTGCCATTGTTCATCCGGCGCTCGATAAATCCTATCCCAACCCCGACTCTTCCGGCTCTCTCGTTGCCTTCAAACTCGCCTGGGCCGTTGCGGACATTTTCAAAACCGGCGATAAGCTCAGCCCGGAAATACGTGACTTCATGCTCAATTCCACGTCCCTGGCGGCGATGGGGACTATCGCTGATGTTATGGAACTCCGCGGCGAAAACAGGACGCTGACCAGCTTCGGCCTGAGCTTGCTTTCCGACCCCAAATTACCCGGCCTGCAGGCGCTCATCGAATCCGCCGACCTCACCGGCAAAGGCCTCGACAGCTACCACATCGGCTTTCGCCTCGCCCCTACGCTCAACGCCGCCGGCAGAATCGGCCACGCCCGCCTCGCCGTCGAACTTCTTACTTCCACCTCTCTTGCCCACGCTACGCAGGTCGCCGAGTATCTAAAAAGCCAAAACGCCCAGCGTCAGCGGTTCGAACGAAAAATCTACAACCACGCCTGCCAGCTTATTGCCGAACAAAACCTCGATAATCCCGAAAGGAAAACCATCGTGCTGGCCGACTCTTCTTGGCACAGCGGTGTCATCGGTATTGTCGCCTCCAGAATCGTCGATAAGTTCTTCCGCCCCGCGATTATGATTAACTCCGGCTCAACGCCCGCGCAGGGTTCCGCTCGTTCCGTCCCCGGTTTCGATATCCTCGCTGGAATCGCCGCCTGCTCAAAACACCTCGTTACCTTCGGCGGTCATAAAATGGCCGCGGGAGTAACAGTCCTGCCCGAAAATATCCGGGAGTTCGCCGATGACCTCGAAAACTATGCCCAACACCACCTGCCCGAGGAACAACGCGTCAGCAAGCTCCATATCGACGCGCTGGCGTCATTGTCCGAGTTCAATTACGAAAGTGTTACCGAAATGCAAACCCTCGGCCCGTTCGGCCAAGGCAACCCCGAACCCTTGTTTGCCACAAAAGGCGTCCGCCTCTGCTCACCGCCCCGCAGGGTTGGGACAAACGCCGACCACCTCCAGCTTGCCGTTACCGACAACACCAATTCAATCCGCTGCATCGGCTTTAGGATGGGTTCGCTCGAAAAGAAGCTCCTCGAACACGACTGCTTTGACATTGCCTACCACGCCGCAATCGATTCATTCAACGGCAACCGCTCTGTCCAATTGGTTATCGAAGACATCCGTTTCGAGTGACAGCTTCACTTTCCGGGTTCGACCGTAACTTTTTCAATTTTGAATTTACCTAATGTCGTCGCCATATTGAAAAAGTTCGCCGGCTCGCCGTTGCCCGATGCCAGTGCGATATGTCCCGCGTCGAATTTACCCAGGGCGCCCGCTTTGAATGCCGAATCAAGCCCGACCCATTTGTCGCCTATATACGCCTCTGTCCAGGCGTGTCCGCCAAAGCCGGACTTGCCCTCAAAATCATTCACGTATGCCACGCCCACCGTTACTCTTGCCGGTATCCCCGCCGCCCGGCACATCGCCGCGCACAGGACCGCGAATTCCGTGCAGTCGCCTCTCCTGCTCGCCGCTACCTCTGCCGCCGAGGCATAACCAACCGACAAGCTGATGTCCTTTACGTATTTGGATACGAAATCCTCGATTCGTCTCGCCGCTTGGGCCGAATCCTTTGCATCGCCCACCGCCTGTTTCGCAAGGGCGATTATATTCGCGTCGTCGCTCTGCACAAATCTGCCTGGCTTTATCATTTCTGCGATGTTCACATCTGTCCCCTTATACGGCAGTATCCCGCCCGTCGGCATACTCACTGGTTCTACTTTCACTATTACCGTTCCGTCTTCGAGTTTCTGAACCTGCTGGTTATCGCTTGACGGTATCGTGAGATTCGTCATTTGAGCGGTCGGCTTCAGATAATATGTAATAGATTTTGCTGACCCCGCGTCTTCAATCGGCTCCGGACTTGCCAAAAACATCTTATCTATTATTTCAGCGGGCTGATTGTTGCTCATCGCGAATTCCTTCTCACAGCCCACCATTTCCACGTTCATGCCAGCCATCGGCATTATGCTTTTCATTGCCCGCATCTGCTCGTCCACGTAACCGGTCGATACAATATCGCCCGCACCGGGCATACTCATCGCGGTCTCTACTTTTGTCAGCTTTACTACTCTGCCTAATAAATCTATGTCCTGCTTTGCCCCGACTTTCACTCGTGTGTTGACGGCCGCCATTATTCCGGGACTGAACACATTTACATCGTAACTTGTGCCTTCTTTCAGTTTTTTCTCCAGCTCAATCAGACGAAGCCCCTCCGCCATTACCGCGCCCTTAGGCCATACAATAGTGCCTTCCTGCACGGCTCCGCCTATTCCTGTTGTCCGCGTCCGGACCGTTCCGTCTTTGCCTATCGTCCCCTCTGTTTTCATCGTTACCATGCCCATGTCCTGTTCGGAGGCAAATAATATCGGCTCTCCTTTTACCGTCTCAACGCAGATTTCCTTT
The DNA here is from genome assembly GCA_049509475.1 of Sedimentisphaerales bacterium. GTDB lineage: Bacteria > Planctomycetota > Phycisphaerae > Sedimentisphaerales > Anaerobacaceae > Fen-1362. The sequence continues at coordinate 18,718 of JBEKZW010000015.1, read as the reverse complement.
GTCTTCATTAGAACGGTTTTTCCCATTCGATTTAGCGCCATATTGGCAGTTTCTGTAGTTGTAACCCGCTCGCCTGCTACGACCCTGCTGTGTATCGCGTGCCCGACCTTTGTCCCATCCACGAATACAGCGTAGTATTCGACGTCATCGGTTTGCCCCATCGCCAAAACCGCTAATTGCAGAACGATAAGCCCGGTCGCGAAAAATTTTGTCTTCATAAGCATCCCCGTATTTCCAAGTTATCTGGAGTTTGCGAATATCTTCTTTGATTAGTATAAACCTTTCATTGCATCCGGCAAGTTATCATTCTAAAATACTCCCAACGCTATGAATTTTGATGAATTGTTGAAACTTGTTCGTTCAGGCAATTCACCCCGGCTGTGCGATGATTCCCGTATCATCGAGCCGGGCGATATTTTCGTCGCCGTCAAAGGCCCCAATGTCGATGGCCACGACTTTATTCCGCAAGTCCTCGCCAAAGGCGCAAAATTCATCGTTTTCCAATCATCTTCCGTTGTCATTCCCGCGCAAGCGGGAATCCAGTTTATCGCCGTTCCCGATTCTTCCCTTGCCCTGGCTACCCTCGCACAGGCCGCTAATGGCGACCCTGCTGATAAGCTCACCAATCTTGCCGTCACGGGAACCAAGGGCAAAACCACTGTTACATTTCTTGTCCGCTCCTGTTTCCATGCCGCGGGGCAAAAGTGCGGCTTAATCGGGACCGTTATCTATGATAACTGTGTTGATGTCTCGCCTGCTCCGCTCACCACCCCTGATTGTCTGACCATAGCAAAATCGCAGGCGCAGATGCTCAAAACCGGCGCAAAATATATGGTCATCGAAGCCAGTTCGCACGCCCTCGACCAGAACCGTGTCGCCGCGATTAATTTCAAAGCCGCCGCCTTCACCAACCTCACAGGCGACCACCTCGACTACCACAAAACCACCGAAAACTACTTCGCCGCAAAATCGAAAATATTCGAATCGCTTTCTCCCGACTCAATCGCTGTTCTTAATAAACAATCCCCTTACTCAGAGCAAATCGCTGCGGCCTCTAAGGCCAAGATACTTTGGTTTGCCGTTGATGAAGAAGCCGACCTTTCTGCTGAAATTCACTCAATCGATGGCTCAGGTACGGCGTTCACCATTCAGTATCAGGGGCAAAGTATCCGCGTAAAAACGCCTTTGCTTGGCCGGTTCAATGTCGCTAATCATCTTGCCGCCGCGGGCCTGTGTCTCGCCGCTGGTCTTGACCTCAAAACGATTGCCTGTGGTTTGTCCGCTCTCGATGCAATCCCCGGCCGGCTTGAAAATGTAAAACCAGATGCTCCATTTACTGTTCTTGTCGATTTTGCCCATACCGATGATGCTCTCGATAACGTCCTTTCTACTCTAAAGCCGCTCAGTAAAGCCCGGCTCATCGTTGTATTCGGCTGCGGAGGCGACAGGGACAAAACAAAACGACCGCGTATGGCAAAGGTTGTCGAGAAATACGCGGATCTCGCAATAGTAACAAGCGATAACCCGAGAACCGAAAATCCCGACTACATAATCAGTCAAATTGTTGCTGGTTTCAAAGACCCCGGCTCACCTAAAATTAAAATTGAACCAGACAGGAAAAAGGCAATCGCTCTTGCCATTGAATCAGCACAGAAGAACGACGTTGTTATCATTGCGGGCAAGGGCCACGAGAATTATCAAATCATCGGCAAACAAAAATTCCCCTTCAGCGACCAGCAAATCGCCCTGAACTGTCTTAAAAATAAACCTAGCGTATGGCCATGATTTTAATCATACTTTCTCAAAAATGGTTATCTGCCAATGAGAATTATATGGGGAATATTTTTCTCCATATTGAGAGGCGTCCAGGGGGTAATTTGGCCAATTTAACAAGACGGCCATGACGCCCATATAAAGTCTGTATGCCCCTTCTCGCCAAATGCTCGGTAGACTCTTCTACTACAGCTTCCTCAGCTAAAGTAGCACAAGTTCCAATAAAAGGCATGAGCACATATCCAATCACCTTTCCAGCCACTTTTCCAAAGACCGTGGGCAGAATATTTTCGAGGCTACGTGGAATACAATATATCCCAAGTGTCCGGGCTGCTCTCAGCGATTCATCGAATGCCAAGGATGGATCTTTTTTGGGTCTAAGATCTATTTTCTGATACCCTGGTTTATTTGCATTTCGAATTTTGGTAATGTTTTCTGCCCAACGGCCTAAACGGTTTTCAAGGTTCTTCTCACCGAGCAGAGCATCATGAAGAACTATATTTGCCAAGTAATCTTCTGCGCTCGATACTTCAAACGTCAAAGGTTGTGCAGGCAAATCGGATAAAAAGGTGGTTCTTATCGGATGATGGGCGACTTGGTATCCGCTGCTTGCCGCAACGTTGTCGTGGTATATACCTCTTAATATAGCAGCAATGAGATAGCAGTAAAGAACCTCGTTGCAAAAAGTTGTATTCTTCTTCTGTTTTGAAAGTACTTCTATGTCCTTTAGTTGACTTGTTGCCTTGTAGAGTTTTCTGACGTCATTTTCCCCCATATTTAGAAGTAATGCAATTTCTGGGATAAATCGTTCATCAAAAAGATTACCGAAAAGTTGGAAGTGTTCTACTAACGCACGACGTCTCGACCAATCCAACCACCCGCTAACTTTATCTCCATCTTTTTTTAGCAAATCCTTAAACCTTTTCTGGAATTCACTAGGGGATGTGTTAATTCTATCTTTTGTTTTTTCCAGAGCATTCTCTCTAATCTGAGGTGTTGAGATTCTTCTTGCTATAATTCCAGAAGAAAGCAATTTCCTTGTTACGCCACCGATAGGACCGTCTGACTTAAATGCAATTGGCGAAATTCCTGGAGCAAGCCCGATGTTACGGGTAGATGTGGAAATTAAGAGACGAGTTACAAATAATGGAATATCCCACTCCCAAGGAACATTTTTATTAGGATAAATGTCGAACGCTTGGACAACCTGTGAGATAGATGCGGAGTCAATCCACCCCAGCGTTATATTTCTCTTCGTCGGAAGTTTATCTGAATGAATACTACTCATACTATTATCTTACCATATATCCCATGCTGCTATATACTAAATCTAAAATCACATTTCTGCCAAGAGCAACTGTAAATCCGAATGAATTAATTGTCAAATTTGTCTTGCGTTAAAACTCTATAGCTCTGCAATATTACACTTTTGTTTTTTGAATTGATTCTCAACCCCAACAGGCGTATGCTGTGTCTTCAAAAACGTGATTTATGAAGGAAATTTCACTAACAAATTTGGCCAAAATAATAAAGGCGAACCATCGGGCGTCAGGCACAAGTTATGACGTTACCGATGTAAGCACTGATTCACGAACCGTGAAGTCCGGCGACTGCTTTTTTGCCATTTCAGGCGATAATTTTGACGGACATAATTTTCTGACGGATGTTTTCGCCAAAGGTGCTGCCTGCGCCGTCGTCAGTCAGGATATTCTGCCCGACAAATTTCCAGGCAAAACGATTCTTAAAGTGTCCGACACAATAAAAGCCCTCGGCGACCTTGCCCGCTGGTATCGTAGGGATTGCAAATTCAAGGTTGTCGCAATCACCGGCTCAGCAGGCAAGACAACAACAAGGCAAATCATTTACCACGTTTTGTCGCGGCATTTCAAAACGTATCAGTCGCCGAAAAGTTTCAACAATTTTATCGGCCTGCCCCTCACCTTGCTGGGGGCCGAACCGAATCAGCAAATTATCATTGTCGAGCTGGGCACCAACCACCCGGGCGAAATTGAATATCTGACTCGAATCGCCTTGCCGGATATTGCCTTGGTTATTAATGTTTATCCCGCCCATCTTGCCGGATTTGGCTCCGTCGAGAAAATAGCGGAAGAAAAATTGGCCGTATCCAAAGGCCTTGCTCCCGCCGGAACACTTATCATCAATGCTGATTGCCCGCCATTGCTCGCTACTGCCCGTAAGGCCGGCTTTACTTTCAAAACTTTTTCCTGTTCCAAGTCCGCCGATTTCTTTGCGAGAGATATTTCTATCAGGTCGCTTGCCAGCGGGTTTACCATCGATGGCGTGCCTGTCGAAATCCCACTGCCCGGCCGGGGTAATGTTGAAAACGCCCTTGCCGCGTGGGCGATCTGCTCATCCCTCGGCATCTCCGCCCGCGATTTTGCCGACGCCCTGAAAACCATCAGCCCCGTCTCTATGCGAACTGAAATGCTGCAGCTTGGGTCGATTACCGTCATATCCGATTGTTACAATGCCAATCCCGCCTCGATGAAAAACGCCCTTGATATACTCGCAAACCTCGCCGGCAGTCAAAAACGCCGCGCTGTTTTTATCTGCGGCGATATGGCGGAACTCGGCGACGCCGAACAAATTTTACATCGTCAGCTCGGTGAACAAATCGCAAACGCAGGGGTAAATCTTCTCATCACCCTCGGTAATCTTGCTATTCTCGCTGCCGATGTTGCTAAAGCCAAAAGGCCCGACATCCAAACACGCTGTTTTGCCGACCAAACAGACCTTTGCAATAACTTGCAGCTTATGATAAAAGATTCCGATATAATACTTGTTAAAGGCTCACGAATTAATAAGCTTGAATTGGTTGTTGATAAATTGAAAAAACTCTTCAGTGAACCCCAATAAACAGGGATTCGCTGGTCACGGAAGACGGGAATAGAATGATTTATCATCTTCTTTGGTATTTCCGAAATACTGTTACGCATCGACTGGGTTTTTACGCCTACCAGGAGGTGATTTTTCGCGCCTTTGCCGCGCTGCTAACGGGCCTCGTTATTGCGCTGGTGCTTGGTCCGCCGCTTATTCGCTGGCTTATGCGAAAAAAAATCGGCGACCGTCCGGAGTTCTACCACGCTACTCTCAACGAGCTGACCAAGCAAAAAGCCAATACCCCGACTATGGGAGGCCTCATCATTATCGTCGCCGTCTTCGTCTCTACCATTCTCTGGGCAAAACTTAACAACCCCTTCGTTCAGAAGGCAATCATAATTCTGTTCTGGTTCGGCGCCCTCGGCGCTGTTGACGACTGGCTCAAACTCACCGCAGAATCAAGCCATCGCAGCAGGGACGGCCTCAAACCCTGGGAAAAAATTCTCTTCCAGTTCGGCGGCGCGGTTCTCATCGCCTCTTTCCTCTATGTCGACTTCTCCAATATCGAAGATGGTCGAAAATTCTGGCTGCCTTTCTATAAACACGGCCTGCCGCTGGCCAACTGGATGTTTATCCTCATCGCTATTATGTATTTGTCCGCCACCAGCAACGCCGTCAACCTCACCGATGGTATGGACGGCCTCGCCGCCGGCTGCACGGGTATCGCCTCATTCGTTCTGGCCATTCTATGTTACGTCGCATCCGAAACGATGAGCCGAACTTCGACGGCCACCTGGTCAAGTTACCTGCTTCTGCCAGCTATTCCTCAGGCAGGCGAATTGGCCGTATTTTTCTCCGCTATCCTCGGAGCAGTCCTCGGTTTTCTCTGGTATAACTGCCATCCGGCTCAGGTCTTTATGGGCGATATCGGCTCACTGCCCCTCGGCGCAGCTATGGGATACGGAGCGCTTGTTACCCGAAACGAAATACTCCTGCTCATCATCGGCGGCGTCTTTATGATAGAGCTTTTCAGCGTTATACTCCAGATTGGCTACTTCAAATACTCCGGCGGCAAACGCCTCTTCCGTTGCGCTCCCATCCACCACCATTTTCACCTCGCCGGCTGGTCCGAGCCACAGGTCGTCGTTCGTTTTTGGCTTGTCGCCGCTGCCTTTGCCGCCATTGCCCTGGCAACCCTCAAAATCCGTTAAATTCACAATAATCAATTACCAATCATCATTAGTAGATAATAAATCTTCCTGCTATAATACCTTATCCCGTTAATGGGGTCTTGAAGGGTAATTATGCTCGATGAACAGTTCACATCTGAGTTGGAACCTGAGGCGCCCAAACCGCCCAGGGTCGCTCTTATCGCGTCGCGACAGACGCTTGCCGAATATTCTTCCTATCTCAAGCACCTGCTCATAGGTCTGGTGGACGATTCCGTTCCCGCTATTCTTATTTGCCCGCCTGTCGGCGATGTTGACTCTATCGTTCCCCCCGCCGTAGAAATCGTCCGGCATCCGGCTATTGATATTTCTCTGATGCAGCATTACAACAACAGCCTTCTTCTCGACAGGATTGACGAATTCAGGCCGCAGTTACTTCATTGCCTCTGTGAAACCTCGGCTTCACTGGCGCGATGGCTCGCCCGTAATCTTAATGTCCCTTATCTGCTCAATGTAAATTCAATCTCTTCGCGCCGGTCTGCTGTTACGTTTTCCGAGACCCGTTGCGCAAATATCATTGTGCCCGCCGGGACCATCGCCGACCATTTCATAAAGGCCCACCCCAAAGTCGCGGGCCGCCTCCGGCAAATTGATATCGGCACCTTCGTTGACGAGTCCACCGCCTGTTTTGCACATCCCGAACGTCTGCCCGGCATCGTCATCTCGCCGCCCGTCGACAATCCTGCCAATCTCGGTAATATCTTCGAGGCGCTCCATCGCCTTACTGTCGATGGCTGCCAGTTCATTGTTGCGATTATCGCCGCTGGGCGATCGGAAAGGCTGCTCTGGAAGCAGCTTCGTTCCATGGACCTTCTCCACGCCGTTACTATTGTTCCTCCTTCGCTGGGTCTCTATTCCGCCGGTTCTGCCGCCGACATATTCATTGTGCCCCGGCCGTCAGGCAGTTTCAATATGCTGCTGCTGGCCGCGATGAGCGCCGGTTCCGCCGTCGTCGCTTCCAAAGGCGGTGTTGACGACCTCATCATTGAAGATAAAACCGCTTTCACCTTTAACCCCGATGACCAGCTTAGTGTTTATAATTGTCTTAAACGGCTCTTTGACAGACCCGACGAGGCCCGGCGTTTGGCTGCTGACGCCCAGCAGTTCCTACGCCAAAACCGTCACGTCAGCGGTATGATTGCCTCCACTCTTTCTCTCTACAGGCAGGCCGCTTGCGCAAAGCCACGGGCAGACGCCTGATATTTGAAATAAATATAGATGCCGGAACGTCTTACTTTCAGTTGTTTTCGTGGATAACGAGAATTCTTTTAATGTTTTTTTGAGGAGAATTGAATTATGAATACCAAAATAGTTGTAGTGGGTGTGGTGTTGGCGTGTTTATCGTTGGCGCCGATTGTTATTGCAGCAGAGGGTGTAGTGGGCGAGTGGGAATTCAAAAACCAGATGCCGGCAAGGTCAATGACTGCGACGATGACTATCACCAAGAGTGCCGATGGCAAGCTCGCGGGAACGTGGTCAACACAGCGAGGCGAAAGCCAGTTGTCTGAAATTACTTTTGAAAATGGTAAACTGAAGTTTGTCCAGACGAACAATTTCGGCGGGCAGGAAATGAAGACGACTTACGAAGGAACCGTCGAGGGCACGAAAATTACGGGTAAAAGCAAGGCACAGTTTGGAGAGGCAACTTTCGAGGGGACTTTACAGGGAGAAGCAAAGACCGGGGCGGATGTGATTGTCGGCGCCTGGCAGATGAGCATCAATACGCCGGGAAGAGAAAACGTTGAAAAACTCACCATAACAAAGAACACCGACGGGACGCTTGCGGGTAAATGGGAAGGCCGAAGAGGAGAAAGCAAAATTTCGAATATGAAGTTCGAAGGTGGAAAACTTACTTTTATCCGCGCCACCGATTTCGGTGGCCGCATTATGGAGTCGGAATTTGAAGGGACCGTTGAGGGCGACTCGATAAAGGGCGTTTTCAAGAGCGACAGGGGCGGCCCCAGGGATGTAAGTGCTACTCGTGTCGGCGCAGCAAAACCAGAACCGACTAAGGCCGAGCCGAACAAGCCGGCGCCCAAAAAGCCGGATGCGCCAAAACCAAAATAAAATCGTGAGATAGTTGAACAAAATCCTAAACCCCTCGATTTTTTATCGAGGGGTTTTTTATTTGCGCCGGTCTAAACGGTCGAAATTTTCATAATAAGCATTTGCGAAAACCGTTTAGGCATTTTCCCTATGGCTTATAAATTCGGCGATGAGTAGAAAGTAAAAACAAATGTTATTTAACAAAGGCAGCTTTTTTGACGAGAGCGAGTTAAGGAGTGAAATATGAGCATTTTTAAAGTTAAGACATCTGATTCCAAAAAAGCGCGAACAGGCACAATGTCAGCAGTTCGTATACATTCGTACGGCGGCCCGGAGGTATTGAGATATGAAGAAATCCCGCGGCCTCAGCCGGGGGCAGGTGAAATCCTGATAAAAGTTCACGCTGCGGGTGTTAACCCGGTGGACTGGAAGGTCCGGGAGGGGTATTTGAAACAAAGGGCCAATCACACACTGCCCCTTATACCCGGGTGGGACTTCTCCGGCGTTGTGGATTCTTTTGGCCCCGGCACGCAGAGATTTGAACAAGGCGACGAGGTTTTCGGCAGAGGCGATTTGCTTCGTGACGGGGCGTACGCCGAATATCTTGTGATGCGCGAAGAGGACGTGGAATACAAGCCAAAATCGATTGACCACGTTCACGCCGCGGCGATACCGCTTGCGGCACTGACGGCCTGGCAGTCATTGTTCGAGGCCGCCAATTTGCAGTCGGGACAATCGGTTTTGATTCACGCCGCCGCCGGCGGTGTTGGGCATCTTGCGGTGCAACTTGCAAAGTGGGCAGGTGCGCGTGTAATAGGCACAGCGTCTAAGAGCAACCAGGAGTTTCTGATGGAACTGGGCGTTGACGAGGCAATTGACTATCAGACCACAAAATTTGAAGACGTCGTTCATAATGTTAATGTTGTTTTAGACACGATTGGAGAAGAGACACAGAAGAGGTCATGGAAGGTGCTGGCCAAAGGAGGGATTCTGGTTTCTATAGTAAGTCAGCCCTCTCAGGAAGAAGCTGACTCGTATGGCGTGCGACAGTCATTCGTTTTCGTACGGAATAACGCGACGCAGTTGGCTGAGATTGCAGACCTGGTTGATTCGGGCCTGCTTGTGCCCGTTGTAGGAACTGTTTTGTCGCTTTCCGAAGCGTACTATGCCCAGGAATTAAACAAAGCGGGTCATACCCGCGGCAAGATAGTCCTGCAAATCGTCTGAAAGCAGGCGTTAAAGATTTTGCGGATTTTCGATAACGCTGAGAACGTCGAGTGGGTTATCGATAAGGATTTTTGCGCCGGATTGAAGCAATTCATCCGCTGTTCGATAACCCCATAAACAGCCTACGGGAAACATCCCCGCGGATACGGCCGTTTGCATATCGGTGCTGGTATCGCCAAGGTAAAGAAATTGTTCGGGCGGGATACGGAGTTTCTTTGCGATTTGCAGCGCCATTATGGGGTCGGGCTTCAATGGGACATTCGGCAATGCCCCCTGAACAATTTTGAATCGCCACTGCGAAAGGATTTTTTCGACCATAACCTTTGTGAAGCGGTCATTTTTATTGGAAAGGATTACCAAAGATAATCTGTGTCGCGGAAGTTCCGTGAGCAGTTCTGATATGCCCGGATAGGGGTGGGTGTTATCGCCCCAGCATTTGTCGTATATTTTTTCCGAATATACCGCGACTTTCCTGACGAATTCGGGGTCGCGGGCCGATTCAGGCAGGGCGCGCCGGGCTTCGGTCTCGACGCTTTCGCCTATGAAATACTTATATGCGTCAACGGGATGAGGCGGGTAGCCGAAGTGAACCAGTGCTTCATTCATCGCGTCGGCCACGTCTTTCAGCGTATACAGCAGCGTCCCATCGAGGTCAAACAAAACGGCTTTGAACATCTTCGCATCGTCCGCGTTATGTGCCTTCGCCGAAGGCGGCGAGATATTTGACCTGCTCAGGCGTCAGCTTGTCAATCGAAATACCCATCGACTTGAGTTTCAGAGTGCAGACGATATTTTCAATTTCGACGGGGACATTATAAACTGCCGCGGTCATTGAGCCGGCTTTTTTTACGACGTGTTCGGCCTCAAGCGCCTGGGTGGCGAAGCTCATATCCATAACCGAAGCCGGGTGGCCCTTGGCGGCGGCGAGGTTTATCAGCCGGCCTTCGCCGAGAAGATGTATTCGTCTGCCGTTTTTCAGGATATATTCATCGACGTGCTCTCGCACGCCCTTGTTCATCTTTTTGCTCAGTTTTGCCAGCGCTGGTATGTCGATTTCGACGTTGAAGTGGCCCGAGTTGGCGACGACCGCACGGTCTTTCATGGCGCGGAAATGCTCCGCACGAATGACGTTTTTGTTGCCTGTGAGGGTAACGAAGAGGTCGCCTATTTTAGCGGCCTGGCCCATAGGCATAACGTCGAATCCGTCCATTGAGGCCTCGATTGCCTTAATCGGGTCTATTTCTGTAACGATGACGAGTGCGCCCATGCCTTTGCATCGCATAGCAAAGCCCCGGCCGCACCAGCCGTAACCGACGACCACGACTTTCTTGCCTGCGAGTAAGAGGTCGGTGGCTCGAATTACGCCATCGACGGTTGACTGGCCCGTTCCGTAGCGGTTATCGAACAGGTGTTTGCTTGCCGCGTCGTTGACTGCGATGACCGGGAATTTCAGCTTGCCGGATTTTTCGAGTGCGCGAAGCCTGATGACGCCGGTTGTCGTCTCTTCTAAACTGGCGATTATGCGAGAAGCGCCTTCGGTCCTGCTGGTGTGCAGTTCGGTAACAAGGTCTGCGCCATCGTCCAAGGTGATGACGGGCTTATGGTCGAGCGCCGCGTGAATATGCTTGTAGTATGTCTTGCGGTCCTCGCCGCAGATTGCGAAAACGGGTATCCCGAAATCCTTGACTAATGATGCCGCGACGTCATCCTGCGTGCTAAGCGGATTCGATGCGCACAAAACCAGATTTGCGCCTGCCGCCTTGAGGGTGCGGGCAAGATTGGCGGTCTCGGCGGTTACGTGAAGACAGGCCGAGACATTTTTGCCGGCCAGCGGTTTCTGTTTCGCGAATCTTTCGCGTATCGATGCCAGAACGGGCATATCATTGTCGGCCCACAGAATTCGTTTTTTGCCTACGGGGGCAAGCGACATATTGGCTACATCTGATTTCATTTGTGTTTCCTTTCGAGTAAAAATGCGGATTATACATATCGGACGCCCAATTTTCAAGCAGAAACGTTGCTTGATTGTATTTCAGCCGGGTTGATTTTCGCCGACAGGGACGGTATAGTAACGGGCTTAAAAGGCGATTGCCGAGAATGTACTCGAATGTTTGTTGATTAAGAGGTTCGCTATGCCGGTAAACCAGCGTTATGGTTACTTCGATAACAAAGCCAGGGAGTTCGTTATAACCAGGCCCGATACCCCTACGCCGTGGATAAATTACCTTGGCTGTCAGGATTATCTCGGCATCATATCCAACACCGCCGGTAACATCATCGGCGTGTTTAAGCCGGGCAGCGTTGTAGATGTCGAGGTGCGGTTAGGATAACAGTGTGTGAGAATAAAACGCGATTTAATTGTTAAAAGGCGAAGGAAATGTTCAATGAAACTTGACCCGACGAAAATGAAAAACTGGGAAATAGCCGAGGCGGCTGAGAAAAATATCAAACCGATTTTCCAGTTGGCCGAAGAGATAGGTCTGCAAAAAGACGAACTGCTTCCGGCAGGCCACACCTTGGGTAAAGTCCACTTTGCAAAGATTATTGACCGGCTTAAAAATGTTCCAACAGCCAAATATATCGATGTTACCGCCATTACACCTACGCCTTTCGGCGAAGGCAAAACAACTACGACCATTGGTCTGATTCAGGGCCTTGCCAAATGCGGCAAACGGCCGACCGGCGCAATTCGACAGCCAAGCGCGGGACCGACCTTCAATGTCAAGGGCGGCGCCGCCGGCGGCGGCCTTGCCCAGTGCATACCCCTTATTCCATTTTCAATCCGGCTGACCGGCGATATCGACTCCGTTACCAATGCGCATAATCTTTGTATGGTGGCTCTTACCGCTCGAATGCAGCACGAAAGAAATTATGATGACGAACGGCTTGCCAAAAGAAACCTCCGCCGGCTCGATATCGACCCTGATTCCATACAAATCGGCTGGGCGATTGACCTTTGCGCGCAGTCGCTTCGTAATATAAGAATAGGTCTGGGCGGCAAAAACAACGGCTTCGAAATGAATTCCGGTTTTCAGATAACTGTATCCAGCGAAGTTATGGCAATCCTCGCGATTTCGAAAAACCTCGGGGACTTCCGGCAGCGTATCGCAAGAATTGTGGTCGCCAAAGACCGCAAGGGCAATGATATAACAGCCGCCGACCTTGAGGTCGATGGCGCAATGACCGCATGGATGCTCGATGCTCTCAACCCTAACCTGCTTCAGACGATGGAAGGCCAGCCCCTCTTTGCCCACGCCGGCCCCTTTGCCAATATAGCCATAGGTCAAAGTTCGGTAATCGCCGACCTCGTCGCCACAAAACTTGGCGATTATCACGTAACCGAAAGTGGTTTTGGCACTGACATCGGCTACGAAAAATTCTGGAACCTTAAATGCAGAATTTCCGGGCTTAACCCCGCTGCGGTGGTTATTGTCGCGACCGTTCGCGCGTTAAAAATGCACGGCGGCGGCCCGCCGGTCAGGCCAGGCGCGCCTCTCAGTGGAGAATACACAAAAGAACATCTCGACCTGCTCGAAAAGGGCTGTGAAAATCTGATGGCACACATCGATATAGTCAAGAAGAGCGGCGTCAGGCCGATTGTGTGCATCAACAGTTTCAGCGCTGATACCAAAGCCGAACATAAGCTCATCAAAAAAATTGCCGAGCAGCAGGGCGCAATCGCGGTCGTTTCCGAACACTGGCTCAAAGGCGGCGAGGGCGCTATCGAATTGGCCCAGGCCGTGATTGATACGTGTGAGCAGAAAAACAACTTCAAGTATTTGTATGATTACGAGCTGCCTCTGCGAAAACGGATAGAGCTGATTGCCAGGGAGGTTTACGGGGCCAATGGTGTTTCGTATTCCGAGATCGCGTTCGAAAAGCTGAAGGCGCTGGAGGCAAATCCGGCGACGCAGAAGTTTGGATTGTGTATGGCGAAGACGCATCTTAGTTTGTCTTATGACCCGGAATTCAAAGGACGCCCCATCGGCTGGCAGCTTCCTATCCGGGACGTCCTCGTTTACAAAGGCGCGGAATTTATCGTGCCCCTGGCGGGTGAAATCAAGCTGATGCCCGGCACAAGCTCAGACCCGGCTTTCAGAAGAATCGACGTTGACGTCAATACTGGAAAGGTAAAAGGACTTTTATAAATGGTTACTTCGGCGGTAGCAAAAGTATGACTGCGAAAATAATTGACGGCAAGCAAATAGCTGCGGATATGCGTGCAAAGCTCAGAACCGATGTTGCTGTCCTTGCCAAAAAAGGTGTTGTGCCGGGGCTTGGGGTCATCCTCGTCGGCGATGACCCCGCCTCGAAATCCTATGTTACCGCCAAGCAAAAGGCCTGTGAGGAAATCGGCATCTACTCCGACGACAATCGTCTGCCCGCCTCGACTTTCCAAAAAGAACTGATGGCGCACATTAATCGGCTAAACAAAAACCCCAGAATCCACGGCATACTGACGCAGTTGCCTCTGCCGGAGCACTTCGATGAACTGGAAGTGCTGATGGCAATCGACCCCGCCAAAGATGTCGATGGGTTTCATCCCATAAACGTAGGCAAAATGGTAACAGGCCAAAAGGCGTTCCTGCCCTGTACCCCTCACGGCGTCGTCCAGCTCCTGATTAAAAGCGGCGTAAAAATCGAAGGCGCAAACGTCGTCATCGTCGGCAGGTCCAACATCGTCGGCAAACCGCTGGCAAATATACTCATCCAGAAAAGCCCACTCGGTAACGCAACCGTAACCATTTGTCATACTCGAACCAAAAACCTTGTGGAACATACAAAAAGAGCTGATATTGTCATCGCCGCCGCGGGCCACCCTAATACAATCACAGCAGATATGATTAAGGATGGCGCGGTAGTCATAGACGTGGGTGTCAATCGCGTTGAGGACTCGACAAAAAAGGCCGGCTATCGTCTTGTTGGTGACGTGGATTTCGAGAATGTAAAGGAAAAGGCCTCGCTCATAACCCCTGTCCCCGGCGGCGTCGGCCCTATGACAATTACAATGCTTCTCTACAACACCGTCGAATCCGCACAAATCGCCGCAGGTTTGTTGAAATAATCTACTTTATAATCCTCAACTGTTCCCTGTCTGGAAGTTTCGGAAACGGTCCCCGGGAAAAAATAAGCGGTTTTTTATGCGGCTCTTTTCTACACGCCGCTATGGTTAATAGCAAGAGGGGAGATGAAAAAAGAAAGGGAGGGATGGTTGCCCATCCCTCCCGGATAAAAAGCATTCACTAATTAACTTGAGCAAATCACGGTGTCGTTACCGAGACCGGGGTAGCCGGCGCATATGCGGATGAGCCAATGGCATTATTCGCCCGGACCTGATAATAGTAAGTTGTGAAGCGTGGCAGCCCTGTTTGTGTGACTGTAACATTCGCGCCGGGGGCCGCTGTCGAATTAACAGTGGTAGTGGTCGCGCCCGTCATCGCGGCGGTTGTAGCACGCTGGACCGTAAAGCTGGTCTCGTTGTTGGCGGCATTCGTTATTGTCAGCGTGACAGTGTCCCTGTTGTTTCTGCCGTTGCCCTTACATTCCGCGGCGGTGTTGTCGGTAACGCCGGTGTTGTCAGCGTTTGAACGTTCGACGGCAAAGAATCGCCGCCAGTGTTGAAAGCGAATACTCGATAGCTGTACGTCGTGCCCATCTGCGCGATACGGCGGCGGATATTTTCAGGCAGCGGCATAACGAGCGGCAGTTTGTTGACTACCTTTCCGCATGGTGGGATGGAATCGGGAGATGGCGAAATCCTCGCCTTGTACTGGGGTAGCAGGATAGGGGGCTCGCAATCAATCGGCGGGCCGCACAACTTGATAAGGAGCGAGGGTGACCAAGCAGATTTGGGTAATAATACTGCTGTTGCCGGTAATTGTATCTCTGGCAGCAGTAAGGAAATATTTCTGAAGACTTGGACAACAGCGGGTTAATCGACTGGGTGAACCTTGAATTATTCGCATAATACTATCTGGCAAACAGCATTGAAGATGGTTGGATAAATAGATTCATCAACAAGCCCCTGCATTGACGCAGGCGACCTCGACATTTTAGCAACGAACTGGCTGTGGGAAAAACAACAGTAACCACAGATTTCACAGATTACACGGATAAACCTGCGCAAAAAATGGGGCTGGGTCATAACTCCCAGCCCCTTTGCTTTACATCACAACTCTGACCTATCTATTGAACGAACTCTTACAACGTCCTGCGTTTGCGCAGCCAGCCGACAATGCTCACACCGATTCCGCCCAGCAGAATTGCGCCGGGAGCGGGAATCGTGGTTGTCAAATATAACTGGTCTTGCTGGAGGGTATCTCCCCAGTACGTTTGGAGGACACGCACATCACCTATCGTGTTGCCCCAAGTTGGGGTACTACCTACTGATGGTGTATAGGCGCCAAAGGCCACACCTGTAGCATTAACGGCTTCCTGAACCCACAATTGTGCCTGGGTGTAACCGTTCAGGGACGGTATCTCTTCCTCTATGAACCAGATTGCCCTCTGCAATTGTCCCGCATCGGCAGCTCGCTCACTACTGCCAAGAGAATAATCATAATTTTGCAGATTTCGCGTGGCAAACTGGTGGTAAAGATATGCCGTCTGAGGATTCAGGTCATCCCCGGAAACCTTACCGCCCAGCCAAGCATGCGACTGAGGAGAGTGGTTGTTGCCTGCGTCCCATTGAGGTTTGTTAGTGCCGTCAGCCCAGGCCGTACTAACCCATACATTCATTGGCGAGGCTATATATTCCGTAACCTCCAAGCAGAATGTTTGGAATGACGTACTGCCGGAGATCCCGCGTGTCGCCGAGTTGTATGCTGCATTACTGAGCAGACCACTCGGCTGAATCGTAAACTCGCCACCATACCCTGCGTAGTATCCAATGACCCGAGTATAATTGGCCTGACCGCCATTATAACCGGCGCCATGCGTAGGACTCGCCAGTGCTGGCGAAACCATCAAGGCGAAAACTGCTCCTATAAACATTAATTTTTTCACATTCATACTGATATCTCCTAAAGTTGTCCCTAACTCAAAGTAAGCTTCTGTTTTCTGGGATTATCCCAGGTTATTCAAATCCGTTACAGTGTTCTTCTCCTTCGCAGCCAACCAACAATGCTCACACCAATGCTGCCCAGCAGAATTGCACCGGGAGCAGGAACGACTGGGTTTACAGACTCGACCATAACCACCATGTCTGTGTAATTCCTATCGGAAACCGGTTTAGCAAGATCCTCAAAGGCCAAAACATACTCATCGGCCGACCATATGCCGGCAGGCCAAGGATTTACTTTAAAGGTATCACCCTTACCCTGGTAGGCGTACATATGGTCCATACCATCAGCATTTTTGGTGGTGTCACTAAACCAGAGTCCGCCTGCAGGAGCGTTGAACGACGAATCCAAATAGTACCCAAACGTACTTCCGCTAAACGTTGTACCAGTAAACCCACCGTTCAAATAGACCTTTCCAAGGTTGTCTATGGCAAGCGTGTCCTGAGTACCTACAGAAGCTCCGCCTGCAAATATCTGGACCATGTTTGCCGGATGTGCCCTATCATAAACTCCAAAGGTATTAGTAGGTGCAAAAGCCGCTCCCACGTTAAACACAAGAGTCCCAACGGACCCGCCTGACGCCTGTATGTGCCAGTACGCATCAGTGCCGTCGGCGAGTTCATCTGTCGTTACATTCACACTGCTTGTGCCCGGATACGGCGCTGTATCAGCGTTCAACACGCCCTGTAATGCCGCCCCACCGTCGCCAAATGTCGCAGGATTAGCCAGAACCGGTGTTGTCATCAATGCCATTACGGCTGCTAAAAGTAACTTTTTCATTTTTATTATCCTTTCCGATTTTTCCGGCATTTGCCGGATTCTTTAGTAAAACGATTCAAACCTTAACCTTAAGAAATGTTTCGCGATTACACTCCTATACAGTTTTACAAAAAGGTCTCATTTGAGAAATAGGAGGGCCTCGCGGCATCCTGCAGAAGATGAGTGCGGGTGAAAAACAAACAAATTGCCTGGTTCCGGAAACCAGACACAATCCATTCAAATCCGGACGCAGCACCAGGTTCAGTACCGCGGAATAAGACCAATGGTAATCACTGCCGACAGCAGTGCCAAATGCGGTGTTAGTAAAATTGACGCAGGGAATATCCTTTTGCGAAAAGGCAAATACGCCGGCGGTATTCGGCAGAGTCGGGCCTTTGGCATAACCACTAAACAGGTTCCCCCTTGCCTGACTATCATCGTTTCGAGATGAGGAGGCAACTGCTTGTGCCCCCGTTTGGCCAACCAGCGATAGTCCCGCAAATCCAGTCAGCCATATTCTCCTGTTACGTATCAGGGAAATGCATATAAATCCTACAAGCGCCAAGAATCCGCTGGCGGGAGCGGCAGGCAGTACCATCGCAGAAACAGACGTCGGCTCGCTCGCAGGGACATCCATAGTCACCGGGTAAAGTATGGCAAGTTGACTGATTTCAGGATTATTAGCCGATGAAAGATAATATGCAAGCGAACATTGCTCGTTGCCGACAGCAACGGCGTTATTAGAGGAATGGAATAACTCCTCACTCGACCATGTTGGTTGAACGGTCGCGAGCATAACCGCACAGAGAACAGCCAGCAGAAATATACTACAACGAACAACCAAGTTTTTCCCAGCCTCCTTGCCGTCGCCTCCAGCATCGATACATTAGACAGCACAGTTTAGCAAAATTAAACTTTGAAGTTTTCTCTAAATGCTCCTTTAACTTTTTCCAGGAATTCAGGCCCTGCGCCTTGTTCCTATAATGGTAAATATAACAAAAAACGTCTATAAGGGAAGTGCCTAATTGCGGCTTCGTAAATGCTTATGTCGCAGTGGCAGTTACTGACAGGGTGAATTGAGGTACCGAAGGGCGTTTAATCGGAACCGGAGCTGATGTTCTTCATTCGCTTCTTGCCTTCCTTTTCAATCAGTTTGCATCGCCGGCTCTCGGACAATTGCATAATACCGCCGATTGTGCCGGTGGTGGTGATAATTTCAAGACGAACAAACGGTTCCCTCAACTCCTCTATAGTTGTTACGTCGGGCGGGTCGGCTGGCGAATCGTTTTTTTGACCACACCACCCGCGGTAACGACTTCATAGCTGACGGTCGGCGCTGTCTGAACGACGTCGATATCATTTTCGCATTCAAGACGCTCGTGTATGATTTCCATGTGCAGAAGACAGGGGGTTTGCATTGTGTTGTTTGGCGGGGTGTTTAGGGTGTTGCCAGAGAAGGCAATGGCAATCTAACTGGCGCAGTTGTCGTAAAGTCAAATGTTAATTGGTAATGACTGCTCACAAATAAAAAAGCTATTCCTTCAGAGTATCTTACCGAAGGAATAGCTTTCAATGTCAGTTATGCAGATGTTTACTCAGGTATATAACCTTTCGTTTGTTCGAGTATCTGTTCGTAGTTTTCTATTAACTGAGTGACTGTTTCACTTTGAATATTTGCAGATTTAGTTGCCTTAAGGTCCAGCATCATTCTTATGCTGCCGGAGCCGGTCATATAGTCCTGTTGCTGCCAGACGTCATTTCCGCTAAGACCTATGGCGATAA
>JBEKZW010000014.1:0-52666 GCA_049509475.1 Sedimentisphaerales bacterium | reverse complement strand
ACAACCGCCCTTTGACCAAGCTCCATCTCCCCAACATCGGCCTCATCAACCTGAGCCACAACCAGCATTTTTGAGCGGTCCGATACCTCCATTATCACTGTCCCGGGGTAATTAATCGTACCCGTCACCACTTCGCCAACTTTGTTATTAATCCGTGTTATAAAACCGTTGATTGGTGACTTTATTGTTGTGTAGCTGAGCATTTCCTTCGCTTCTTCTATATGCGCTTCGGCCGCTTCTAAATTGTACTTCAATACCTTTAAATTCTTATCAGACGCTTCAAGGTTAAACTTGGCCGACTCGTACTGTCCCTTAAGCTCATCCACCTTGTATTTTATCAGGTCAAAATCCGCCTTGCTTATATCCCTTGACTCAAACAGCCCCTTTTTCCGTTCGAGGTCATTTTGCGCCTGCTCTAATGTAGCAGCGAGCGCAACAAGAGTGGACTTGCTGCTCTCAATCCTCGCCTTTTCAACTTCTGTCTGTGCCTCCTGCGCATTTCGGCTCGCCTCCGCCAGCCGCAACTGGCTCTCCAAATCCTTTGCATCAAGCTTGACCAGCACTGACGGTGGTATAGGCGGATTCGCGTTCGGGTCTCCACAGGTAACAACGTTACCTTCATCATAAGGCATTTCAATTATCCGGGCGGACACCCTCGCGCTTATCTGAACCATTTCCTTCGGCTCAATTTCGCCCGTTGCGCTTACTCGCTCGGTCAAGTCCCCCTGTTTGACCTCCTCAATGCGCACCACTTCTTCTTTGCCTTTTCCTTTTTGGTTTTTATATGCCAGCCATCCAATCACCAGCAGCGCCAAAACCGCCCCTATGGTTATAATAATCCACTTTCTGCGTTTTTTCACAATTGCTCCTCTCGTGATAAAAACTGTTTTTCTGGGGGGCTTCCTCTGCCTTGGCCGTGTCCCATCCATACGCTCTATATTCTCTATATTATAACGCGCAGCGTTACTGTTTTGTTATCGTCTTATCCATTTTTAGTGATTTTTTCGCTGCAGACGCGGTTTTTCGCCAGTTTTAAGTGGCAAAACGCTCATCGAGATTGGAAATTATCCGCATTAAAGCATTGAAAATGACCCTGCCAGAGCCGAAGATTGTTAAGATGGGGTACGCGAATATGTTGTCGGTAGCCGGTTAGGACTAAACTCGAGGTTGTTTTTGATTGGTACTGTTGATTCAGGGCAGCATTGATGCGGCTATCCGGGCAACAACACTTCCGGCTTTTTGGGTTGCCAGCGGCCCGACAAGCGCAAGCAGGTCGGAGTTGGTTTGGGCCAGCCGGACTTTGTCTTCGAGCAGGTTTTGAACCGTTTCGATAATAGGTTCAATCGAACGGAAATAGGGCATAAACTCCGGCACAAGCTCTTTGCCCGCGAGGATATTGACCAGTGACAGGTATTTAGTGGTAACTAACCATCGGCCTGCAAGGTGCCACAGTGACGGATTGGTTTGATACATAATCACCATCGGGCAGCCCGCGGAGGCCACCTGTAAAGTGGCGCTGCCGCTGGCGACCAGCGCGAAATCGCAGCTTCTTGCCGTCTGATATACGGAGTCAATCGAGTAATCGGTTCGAAATCCCAGAAGACGGGTTGAATCAAGCGCGCCTCTGGTTGTTTCATCGACTGCCACCGTCGTGAACGCGGCATTGGGGTATCTTTTTCGCAGGGCAATCGCTATTTGCTGCATAGGCCGCCAAAGCGTCCCAACTTCGGCGGGTCTTGAGCCGGGGACAATAGCGATTTTGGCGCTTGTTGGATTGAAATTTCGATAGTCACGTTTGGCTCTGTTTAAATCCGATTGCGTAAGTCCGTCAAGCAGGGGGTTGCCGACGAATTCAGCGGGGACGCCACGGCTTGTAAACCAGTCCTGCTCGAAGGGCAAAAGGCAGCAGAGCTTGTCGCAGCATTTTCGAAGCTTCCGGATTCGCCAGGGCGCCCATGCCCAGAGCTGCGGCGCAACGTAGAAAAGCGTTTTGATGCCCGATTTTTTGGCGGCCTTCGCGATATGAAAGTTGAAAGCGGGCGAGTCGCAGACAATTACGAGATTAGGTTTGCTGGCTGCCAGAAACTTCGCGACTTTTTTTATCAGCCGGTAATAGCCAGAGACGTGCGCAAAGGCGTTATAGGTCATCGCGGCCCGGCTGACGGGGTTTTCGATTAGCGTGCAGCCGGCTTCCGCCATTTTGGGGCCGCCCACGCCGACAAATTCCAAATTCCGATTTGCCTGTCGCATAGTACGTATCAGGGCGGCGCAATGCCTGTCGGCGCTGGGTTCGGCAGCGCTAATAAAAATTGTCTGTTTGGTGTCCTGGCCGGTCATAACCGCCTATGTTGCCTGCACGCTGAAAACGTCAAATTGTGTTCCGAACTGGCGAAGGTAAAAGAGCGAATACGCCCGTTTGAAAGCGATAAGGGGCAGTAAAATTACCGTGCCTATATACGGCACCAATAAAAGTATGCTCGCGCAACAACAGCAGCAGCCAATCAGGCAAATGGCCAAAACGATAAACGCTATAACCATAAATATCACAATCTGAAACAGGATATACAAAATAATTTGGGCTTTGTGGCTGCCCATAAGCGCGAGACATTGTTTCCAGCCGGCGACGCTGCTTTCGGTGTGAAGGAACATAATCGGTACGACAAAATCAGTGGTGAATTTGGCGATTAGGCCAAGTAAAACCGCGACGACAACGACAACAAAAACAGCCCCGGTCAAACCAATTATAGCTGCCGGATTAAATCCTGTTGCGCACATAACAAACCCGGCGAAGACAGCGGCAGCAGCCGGAAGTCCTATCGCAAGGAATCCGATAACCCCAAGTATGATGCGGAACAGGAATAGCGAATTGCCGTGCCGGGCGAATTTGTTCCAGGGAGCAACGACTTCGGCTTTATTGCCCGCGACACAATGGACGAACATAAATTGTCCCCTGCTTCGAAGCCAGCAAAGAACTACCGCTATAATTATGATTATCGGGATGACTATCGCGGCAAAGATAATTATTACTGCCAGATGAGCGAGTATGCCGTTTTTTATCGTCTCCATTACCGGGCCGCCGTGGCCGTACTCTTTCCATCCGTTGCCGCCGCCACCGCCACCGCCGCCCCGGCCAAGTTGCGCAAGCCATGCGCAAAAACCAATAATAAACCACTTTGACAAATCAAACGGCTTGAAAAGCATCAGCCGGACATGCCCGATGGCCGGGCCGATTGGGTCGATTACGCTAACGCGTTGTGGATTTTCTAATCCCATAAAGTAACCCCTTTAGCTATTTTTAGAAGACGGAGTTAGACTGCCTGTGTCTTGGCGGCATCTTTCAGCCGGCGAAGCTCTTTGCGTATGGGCCAGTCGCCCAGCGCAAGAACAAACGGCAGAATTATGTTGGCAATCGGCACTAAGGTCAGCAATCCCCACGCCCAGTGGTAACCTGCCTTGTGAAAAATCATGCAGTTAATCCAGGTTTTTACCAGGAGCATAATCAGAGAAATAAATAACGCCAGGGCCACAAAAGTCAGCACAAAAACAGGGAATACGTCATTAGGATTCATAGCACAGCAACGCATATCTTCTCCTTTCAATAAATTTTGATACAGGATATACTTTCGGCAATGAGTTTAACCGTTTTGGAGCCGTTTGAAAAGCCCTGAAAGAACAAAATGCAGGATATGAAAATCGAGACAAAAAAGAAGTTATCATACCGAAGAATAATGATACGTTCCTTCATCAGTATTATTGCAATGGGAGCAGCGATTTTCGCGTTAGCGGGACGGCTGGATTACTGGCAGGGCTGGCTTTTCTTTTCGACTTTTCTGGTTCTTATGGCAGCATTCGGCGTCTTTTTCGCCGGCAAACAGGAACTTATGCGGGAACGCATCAGGCCCGGCCCCGGCGTCAAATGGTGGGACAGAATCATTTTCGTTCTTTATGTTCCGATGACTTTTTTGGTCAGCTTTCTTGCTGCCCTCGACGCGGGCCGGTTTCACTGTTCGCCGCAGTTACCCATTTTGCTGTATCTGGCGGCATTTGTTTTGGTTCTTCTCGGCTATTGTATTATTTACTGGGCAATGTGGGCGAATAACTTTTTTTCCAGCCGGGTCCGCATTCAGACCGACCGGGGCCAGTATGTTGTTACTGAAGGTCCTTATCGATTCGTTCGTCATCCCGGCTACGTCGGAATGATTATCTTTGCCCCCGCTTCAGCCGTACTTTTCGGCTCGCTGTATGCCCTGGTTCCTGCCGGCATAACCATCGTTCTGCTTGTCATCCGCACGTACCTCGAAGACATCACCCTCCAAAAAGAACTCCCCGGCTATACCGACTACGTAAAACAAGTCCGTTTCCGACTTATACCCTGTATCTGGTAATCTCGATTTAACGGTTGCGACACCAGCTGCGCAAAAAAAGGGCGCTATGGTAATAGCGCCCCGATAATCGACGGTTATTTAGAACCCGTAAACGGGTTTCAATTCGGCTTCCGTGGGCAGGTGGTCGTAAACCTTGCCTTTGGGGCCTACGTAATTATTTTCGCCCTGCTTAGTCAGCTTGACAGGCGTAAACGAGCCGTTGCTGTTTGTTACGTTGACAGTGACTATATTGGCGGCATCCTGTTTTTCGGATTTAGTGGGCGTTGCCGTTTCTTGTTTCTTTTTGTCTTGCGCATCACCGAGGAGATAGCCGGCTCCTGCGCCGATTGCGCCGCCGATTAACGCGCCTTGCCCGGTTTTGCCGGACTGATGTCCTATTATCGCTCCTGCACCGGTGCCTACCCCTCCGCCGATGAGCGCGTCGTTCTTGGCATTACTGTCACAGCCGACGCCGAATACCAGAACAACCAGACATATTACCGTAACCGGTACCGAAACTGCGTATCTTGTCATTTTCTTGCACTCCATAAAATTCTAAAAACATTTGCTTGCGTCTATACGATTTAAACGCAGATAGTGTTTTTAATTATATCGGCCGGAAACGAAAAAACGCTTCAGTCGATAAAAACGAATATCATTTTGTCAGATAAGCTGTATTGTGCCGGGCATTGCGACTGGTTCAGCGGGTAGTTCGCCTGCGTTGCTTTTGCCGCGCATATCCAATATACTCACCCATTCGAGTAAAAAGGGTATTCGATGTTATCCGAATTGGAACTGCAAAATCTAAAGGGGCTTTCAACGGCCCAGGTTCAGGAGCGTCTCAAAAGAGATGGCTTCAACGAGCTGCCCTCATCCCAGAGGAGGAGCATCTTCAAAATCGTTATAGAAGTGTTCCGCGAGCCGATGTTTTTGCTGCTGGTCGCCTGCGGTACAATTTACCTGATTCTTGGCAATAGAGGCGAAGCGGCAATGCTACTGGGGTTCGTTTTTGTCGTGATGGGTATCACGATATACCAGGAGGGCAAGACCGAAAGGGCGATTGAGGCGTTGAGGGATTTATCGAGTCCCCGCGCGCTTGTGATTCGCGACGGCATTCAGACGAGAATAGCCGGCAGAGAGGTAGTTAAGGATGACATAATTGTTCTAAGAGAAGGCGACAGAATACCCGCCGACGCGGTTTTACTTTGGAGTTTGCATTTAACGGCTGATGAATCGCTTCTTACCGGTGAATCACTCGCAGTTCGCAAAACCCCGGCGGATACGGTCAATATAGAATCTTGTCGGCCCGGCGGTGATGATTTGCCTTTCCTTTACTCCGGCTGTCTTGTTGTGCAGGGCCAGGGCATTGCACGCGCAATCGCAACCGGAGCCGAGACCGAAATGGGCAAGATAGGCAAAGTCCTCACCACAATAGAAGACGAACAAACTCTCCTGCAAAAAGAAACAGGCAGGGTTGTCAAAGTTATCTTCCTTATAGCAATCATTCTCTGCCTTATTGTTGTTGTGGTTTATGGCTTAACTCGTGGGCAATGGCTCGAAGGTATTTTGGCTGGCATTACTTTGGCGATGGCGATTTTGCCCGAAGAATTTCCCGTTGTTCTCACCATATTCCTCGCGCTGGGCGCCTGGCGCATCTCCCGCAAAGGGGTATTGACAAGAAGGGTGGCTGCGGTCGAAATCCTCGGCGCCGCGACTGTTTTGTGCGTCGATAAAACAGGAACACTTACGGAAAACAAGATGTCCATAAAAAAGCTTTTTGCCGGCGGCAAATTCTGCGACGTAAAAACCGACGGCAGGTTCACTCTGCCGGAGGATTTTCACGAGGTTGTCGAATACGGAATTCTCGCCAGCAAAAAAGACCCCTTTGACCCGATGGACAAGGCCCTCAACGAGCTGGGTCACAAAACGCTTTATAATACTGAGCATCTTCATAACTGGCCTTTGATAGAAGAATACCCTCTTTCGAGGGAAATAAGAGCGCTGTCCAATGCGTGGGAAACCCCCGATGGCGAGGGTTATATGGTGTCCGCCAAAGGCGCTCCGGAGGCAATCGCGGACCTTTGTCATTTGACTGAAGAAGAAAGAGAATCGCTCGTCAGGACAATAAATTTAATGGCAGGAGAGGGACTTCGGGTTTTAGGCGTGGCCAAGGCGTATTTTGAGAGACAGAAACTTCCTACGTCGCAGCATGATTTTGATTTTTATCTTGTGGGCTTAATAGGAATGGCAGACCCGGTTCGCGAAACCGTGCCCTGTGCAATAAAGGAGTGTTACGACGCCGGTATAAGGGTAGTTATGATTACCGGCGATTACCCCGCTACTGCCTGCAACATCGCAAAGCAGATTGGCCTTAAAAATCCCGATAACGTTATTACAGGCCCCGAGCTTGAAAAATTAGACCCCGGAAAGCTCGCCGAACGAATCCGGACGGTAAACATCTTTTCGCGGGTCGTTCCTGAACAAAAACTGCTTATCGTTGATGCCCTCAAGGCCAATGGCGAAGTGGTGGCGATGACGGGCGACGGCGTAAACGATGCGCCCGCGCTGAAATCCGCCCATATAGGCGTTGCTATGGGCGAACGCGGGACCGATGTGGCAAGAGAATCGTCCGACCTTGTGCTTTTAAAGGATGATTTTACGTCCATAGTTGATTCGGTCAGGATGGGCAGGCGCATCTTCGATAATCTCAGGAAAGCGACCGCCTATATCATCAGTGTCCATGTCCCCATAGCCGGCTCCTCGCTGATTCCGGTCCTGCTGGGCTGGCCGATAATCCTGTATCCTGTGCATATCGTTTTTCTTGAGCTTATAATCGACCCCGCGTGCTCAATCGTTTTTGAGGCGGAAACGGAAGAGTCGAACATTATGCGCCGCCCGCCCCGCTCGCCCAAAACATCTATGTTTTCCCGCCGGCTGGTAATTCTCAGCTTATTCCAGGGGTTGTTCTCGCTTCTCGTTGTAACCGGTGTTTTCAAGATTGCACTTGGGCTTGGCCAAAGTGAGGCAAACGCCAGAACGCTGGCGTTCACCACGCTTGTAATATCCAATCTGTGCCTGATTCTCACCAATCGTTCCTGGTCAAGAAGCATCATCAGCTCCCTTACGGTTCATAATAAATGGCTTGTCCGGGTCGTGGCGGGCGCGACTTTGTTCCTCGGGCTGGCTATCTATGTCCCGATTTTGCAGAGGTTGTTCCATTTCGAACGCCTGCACACAAATGATGTCCTCATTTCCTTGTCTGCGGGCGTTCTTAGCGTGATTTGGTTTGAAGTGGTCAAGTTCTTCTCTGGCAGAAGCCGCTCAGAGTTGATTTGAATTGGGGAGCTGTGAAAGCTTCGATAAATGATTAAACGGCCGACATTGCTGGAGTTCAAAAACGTTACAGTTATCAGGGGACACAAAAAAATCCTCGATTCCCTGTCGATAACCATACGCGCCGGCGAAAACGTCGCGATACTCGGCCCCAACGGCGCGGGCAAATCGTCCTTCATCAAAACCATCACAAGGGAGTATTACCCGCTGCCGCAGAAAAAAAATTATTCGTTCAAAATATGGGGCAAAGACAGATGGGACGTCTTCGATTTGCGGTTCCTGTTAGGCATTGTATCGAGCGAGTTGCAGAATGACTTTGCACGTGAGATGTCCGGGATGGAGGTTGTCCTGTCGGGATTCTTCAGCAGTATCGGCTTGTACGGCCATCGCGTTACCCGCGAAATGAAAAGGAAAACGGAAAAAATCCTCAGGTTCCTGGAAGTTTATCACCTAAGGGACAGATTTATGACCGAGATGTCATCGGGCGAGGCCAGGCGTTTTCTTATCGCAAGGGCGTTGATACACAACCCGAAGGCGCTTATCCTCGATGAGCCGACAATCGCGCTGGATTTGCATGCGCAATACAAGTTCAGGAAAATTCTGCGTAAAATATCAAGGGCCGGAACGGGCATAATTCTTATTACTCAGAACCTGCAGGACATTATTCCGCAGATTCGCCGCGTCATTTTGATGCGCAAAGGTAGATTTTATAAAGACGGGCCCAAAGCAGCCATCCTTAACAGCAGAAATATAAGTGCCCTGTTCAAAGTCCCGGTTCGTATAAAAAAGGAAAATGGTCATTATTACGCATTCGGTTATTAACCGGAATTGTTACGGAAGGAAAGGGGAAAACTATGGCGGTTTATATGATTATCGAGGCCAAAGAAGTTATGGATAGGGCCAAATATGGTGAGTATATCGAAAAAGTTCCGCGGACTATCGAAAAATTCGGCGGTAAATATCTCGCCCGCGGTGGGGCAGTAACGGTTGTTTCGGGCGACTGGAAACCCGCCCGGCTGATTATTGTCGAGTTCGCTTCGATGGGAAAGTTTCACGCCTGGTGGCGTTCGCCGGAGTATCGGGCGGTTGCGCCCCTCCGCGAGCAATCGGCCAAAACGAATGCCATTGTGGTGGAAGGAATCTAAGGAGGCACATTCCAATGAAAATAATCGCGTTTAACGGCAGCCCGAGAAAAGAATGGAACACAGCGACCCTGCTTAAAAAGGCCCTCGAAGGCGCATCTTCACAGGGGGCCGAAACGGAGTTGATTCATTTGTATGATTTGAAGTATCAAGGCTGCATCAGTTGTTTTGCCTGCAAAAAGAAAGGCGGCGAAAGCTACGGCAAATGTGTGGTAAAAGATGTCCTAAAGCCGATTTTTGAAAAGGTGGAAACGGTCGATGCCGTTATTTTTGGTTCACCTGTTTATCTGGGAACTGTCACCGGCGCGATGCAGTCATTTATGGAGCGGCTTGTTTTCCCGTATATTATTTATAGCGACCCGCCGGCGTCGCTTTTTCCAAAAAAGATTCGCACAGGGTTTATTTATACGATGGGTGTTAGCGAGGAAGCAATGAATCAGTTCGGCTATCAACAACGCTTCGCAAATATTGAACGCCTCCTGAAAATAATCTTCGGTTCAGGCGAAACGCTGTTAAGTTTTGATACCTTGCAGTTCGAGGATTATTCAAAAGTAGTCGCGCCGCGGTTTGACCCTGTGCAGAAATTAAAAAGACGAAAAGAGATATTCCCGCAGGATTGCCAAAAGGCATTCGAGATGGGCGCACGTTTTGCCGCGAAAATGTAAAAGATAAGACATATGAAAGTATTCCTTCAAACCTTCGGATGCCCCCGCAGTTTTGCCTTAACAAAGCTAAACGCGGGGATAAATATTCGGGAGGGACAATAAATATGAATGTTTTATACAAATATTGCGAACAGTTGGGTATTGTAAAAATCTTGGGGTCGTTAGAACTAAAATTGCCAAATATTTCAGAGGTCAACGACCCGCTTGAATGTTTACCAATTCTTTATTGTCCAAAAGACAAAGATGCTATTGAGGCGGCATGTATAGATGTATTTAAGCGTAGGAATATAGATTTGCCAGTGGACTATAAGGAAAAAATTGCAAAAGGCGAGATTCATGAAATACTTGAAAAAAGTCAACGGGAACTTCAGAAAGAATGGAACCAAAAGAGTTACCTGCTATCTGTTTCAAAAACCGCACAAAACACGGTGATGTGGGCTCATTATGCGGATAAACACAAAGGAGCGGTAATCGGAATTGATTTTGATAATATTTTTAATGTAAAGATGAAAATAGATCCTGTTGACTATTCTGAACTGAGACCCAAAATAAACATTTTGTCCGATGTTACACTCGAAAAATTCCGAAAAGTATTATTTACTAAATCGGTCGACTGGAGCTATGAAAAAGAATTTCGTGTGATATTCCTCGATGATCATTTGAAGGGATTAGAGCAACATGGCCTAGCAAGTTTTAAAGATTTCAACGGCAAAAAAACTTGGTTTTTGCGTCTGAATCCAGAGTCGATAAGAGAAGTTGTTTTTGGTTTGTACACAGAGGAGAGCTTAAAGTCAGCCCTTAAGAAGTTAATAGAGCGACCTGAACTACAGCATGTAAAATTATATCAAACTCAAGAATCGGAAACATATACCCTTAATTTAGTTGAGATAAAGGACTTATAGAAGTTCGCAATTGAAGCATCTGCTATGAAAGTATTCCTGCAAACCTTCGGCTGCCAGATGAACAAGCTGGATTCGGCGATTGTTGAATCGTCGCTGAGGGATACCGGCTATCAATTTGTCGACAATGCCAAAGACGCGGATGTTGTCTTGTTGAATACCTGTTCTGTGCGCGACCACGCGGAACAGCGGGTTATGTCGCATCTGGGGAATTTAAAACACATCAAAGAAACCAAACCCGATTTAGTTGTGGGCGTGATTGGTTGTATGGCCCAGCGTCTGGGCGATGAGCTATTTAAGCAATCGGCGGTGGATATTGTCTGCGGCCCCGCGCAAATTGCTGAAATACCCCGGCTGATAGCCGAGGCGATGCAGGAAAAGAAAAAGACGGTTGCTGTTACAGGAAACATTCGCCAGATATCGCCTGACGCTCAATCGCTCGAACGGTTTGAAATCGGATACAGTGGCGATGATACGGATATACCTGCTCAGGCGTATGTCCGGGCGATGCACGGCTGCGACAAATTCTGCTCCTACTGCGTTGTACCTTACGTCCGCGGGCCGGAGACATCTCGCCCGCCTGAAGCGATAATCGAGCAGACCAGACGCCTCGCCCAAAATGGCATCAAACAAATTACCCTGCTTGGTCAGAGAATCAACGCTTACGAATACAAAGCAGGCGATAAAACTTATTGCCTTGCCGACCTGCTCGAAATGATAAGCAAAATCGACGGCGTTGAGTGGATAAAGTTCGTTACCAGTTACCCGTCTAAAAAGTATTTCAAAGAAATTATGCTTGCGATGGCAAATCTTGCGAAGGTTTGCCGATACCTGCACATCCCTGCGCAAAGCGGCTCAGACCAAATCCTCAAGGCGATGAATCGCGGCTATACTTCGGCCGAATACCTTGAATTGCTCGATATCGCCCGGCAAATCGTGCCCGATATCGCAATCGCGGGCGACTTTATCGTCGGCTTCCCCGATGAAAACGATGACGATTTTGCTCGAACCGTTGACCTCGTCAAAAAATCGAGATACAAAAACTCCTTCATTTTCAAATACTCACCTCGTCCAGCCACTTATGCTGATAAACGTCTCGAAGATAACGTCCCGCAGCAAATCAAGGAACGACGAAACCACGACCTTCTCAAGGTGCAGGAAGAAATCAGCAGAGAGTTGGCCGCCGAATTTACAGGCCAAACCGTCAAAGTTCTCGTCGAAGGCCCAAGCAAAAAAGCGCATCAGCCCGGCAATCTTCCTCAGCTTGTCGGCAGGACCGCAGGTGACTGGATTGTTGTCTTCAACGGCCCTGAAAACCTCGCGGGCCGGTTCGCAAACGTCAAAATCACCAGAACGACCCCGCTTACATTGTTCGGTGAGCTTGTCTGATTCAGAAGTTTACTTCTGCTACAAAATCCTTTGAAAATTAACCCCTTTGCGGTATGCTTGTCGATTATACTCGAATACCCCTTTTCTATTATTTGTGAGATGATTATATGAGCGAATTTAAGATTGAGCCGTCACAGCGAATAAAACGTTTGCCGCCTTATCTGTTTGCCCGGCTGAACGCCCTGAAGCACGCAAAACGCCAGGCAGGCGCCGACCTTATAGACCTCGGTATGGGTAACCCCGTTGACGGGGCCCCGCAGATTGTCGTTGATAAGCTTTGCGAAGCCGCAAGAGACCCTCGCAATCACCGTTACAGTGCATCCCGTGGCATCAAGGGTTTGCGAAACGAAATGGCGAAAAAATACGCCCGCAACTGGAATGTGGAGCTCGACCCCGAGACAGAGGTTCTGGCCTGTATCGGCTCCAAGGAGGGCTTCAGTCATATGTGTCTGGCGATGCTCGGCTCAGGTGATACGGCCATTGTGCCCGACCCGGCGTTCCCGATTCATAATTATGCCGTCGCCCTTGCTGGCGCAAACGTCATATCCCTGCCGCTGGGCTGTGACCAGAAGTTCATAGACAACATAGTTATGGTCTGTGAGCATTTGTATCCCAAGCCCAAACTGCTGATTTTGAACTATCCGCATAACCCCACCGCGATGACGGTTGATGAGGGCTTTTTTGAGCCAATCATCGATATCGCAAAGCGATTCGGCATAGCGGTTATTCACGATTTCGCGTATGGCGAGACCTGCTTCGATGGCTATAAGGCCCCGAGTTTCCTTTCCGCCAAAGGCGCAAAAGAGGTGGGCGTCGAATTTACGACCTTGAGCAAACCCTACAGTATGGCCGGTTTCAGGGTCGGCTTCGCCGCGGGCAACAAGGATATGATTAATTACCTGGCCACCATAAAGGGCTATTACGATTACGGCATTTTCCAGGCGGTGCAGATTGCCGGCATTATCGCGATGCGACACTGCTCGCAGGATATTATTGAGCAGAACAAAAAATATCAGTCCAGACGCGACGTCCTTTGCGATGGCCTTAACCGCATCGGCTGGGATGCCCCAAAACCGCGGGCGGGTATGTTCGTCTGGGCGAAAATCCCAAAAGAGCACCTCAAAGGCAAAAACACCATAGATTATTCTATGGACTTGGTGGAGTATGCGGAAGTTGCCGTTGCGGCGGGCGGGGCGTTTGGCGAAAACGGCGAAGGATACGTCAGGATTGCGCTGGTTGAAAATGAGCAGCGATTGCGCCAGGCAGTTCGCAATATAAGCCGGTTTGTCCGCGAAAAGCCGGTTAAAAAAACTAAACAGTAAAAACAATTAAGAAGAAAATCTGGCGTATGAACGCTGACGGCAGCGACCAGTAGCAGATTACTACCGACAAGGATTACGCCGACTGGTTTGCCCATCCGTCGCCCGATGGCAAATGGCTTGTATTTGTTTCTTACGACAAAAGCGTTAAAGACCATCCCGCCAACAAAGATGTTGTCCTGAAAATATTGCCGACCAGCGGAGGAAAACCGAAAGTGCTGACCAGTTTATTCGGCGGACAGGGAACCATAAATGTCCCGTCCTGGTCGCCGGACAGCAAACGCGTTGCGTTTGTAAGTTATCAGCTTTTGCCTCCAAAATAGCACGTCCTCAATTGCCAACGGCCGGCTTAAAAGCCGACCGTTGGCGTATTTGACGACAATTGCAGCAGTCGCATTTTTTGCATAATGGGCAAACTAACTCCTGAATCTGCTGTTATTTTGGGACCATCACATTTTTGGGGACTTTGGTGGTATTTATGGAGTGAAAAAAAATTTTAAAAAATTCCCAAAAAACACTTGACTTCGTTTATGCAATATGGTTTAATACGATTATCAGCTTGGGGGCTGACGAGAAAACTCACAGTAAAAGAAACAGTGGTAATGTTCTTTGACAGTGAGTGATTTCTCATTATGTGTCACACGTAGTACCGTTTGAGAAGCGGGGGAAGAGGAAACTCACATAGTGAAAGCGTTGTAAGTGCTTTATTTTTAGCGACTTACAATCATTCGAGCCGATAGCCGGGCAAGGGGTCCAGCTTTCGGGCAGGGTAGGGGAAATTTTCCGAGAAGAGAAGTGAGAAGAATTGTGCGCCCGTTCTGCGCGCTGTTGGCGGAGTCGGTGCGAGAAGTGATATGCCGTTGAAGAACAGCTTATTGGATTTAAAAAGTTAAGAACGGGGGAACGTGAGAATGAGATGGATAAGGTGTTATGCGCAGGAAGCAGTGGTGGATATTGTTCCCCTTGTTTTGTCTGCTTGGGTATGCGTCATTTGCTCAGGCGACAGCGGAGCATCCGTTGTACGTATTTAATAGAGATGTTCCGAAGTTGAATATATCTGTTCAATCTGTTGATGCAGGAGTTGGTCTGGTGGATTTTGTATTTTCCAATAATAGCACAGTAAAGAATTCATCGATAACACATATTTATTTCGATGATGAAGCCGGTTTGTTTTCAACCGTTGTAGCCATATTCGGTGAGGGAATGACGTTTCATACAGATAAAAGCACTCGCGATTTGCCGGGAGGCGAAAATCTCAATCCGCTCTTTGAGACAACTGATGGCTTCAGTTTGTCTGCGAATTTTAATAACTATCGAAATGGCATTAATCCCGGAGAATCAACTGTGGTAACTATCGGTTTGTTGCAGGGATATGATTTTGGTGACGTGGCGTCCGCCCTTGGCTCTGGCCAGTTGCGTGTGGGGGTCAGCAGTATGCGAACGTCTGGCGGTGGCTGTGGCGGCAGAGACGGTCGCGATTTTGGTTCCGGTGTTGTAGCTGTGAACGTCCCATTGCCGGCAACGGGGATTCTGTTCGGTTTCGGAACGGTTTTACTTCGCAAATTTGGACGCAAAACAGGGAACAGGACTCAACAGGTAAGTTATCCGGGTGAGGCGTTATGCACACGGTCTGCCGTTGTGCTTGAAAACATAAAAATAAATAGAGAGGTGAATAACTAAATAAAAGGAGGCCTATTGATGAAAAGAAGCAAGTTAATCTTGATACAGATGTTGGCAATAACTTTGGTGCAGGTTTTCACAGTGGCGGCTTTTGCTGCTGGTGTGTGGAGTGGACCGGGCACCACGTTTCAGGAATGGTCATTTCCTAATTCTGACATGCAAAATGTTGCGCCTGACGCCGCCACCAAGTCTAATCCATATGGAGATCCATCAGCATGGATAGGCAGCCGTGCCAGCTACAACTCTGGCACCTGGGCGCTTATTACAGACGAAATGGATTTTTACATACCCAATAATCCCCAACCGCGGGTCGAAAAAGAGATGCAGATTGAAGTAGATTGGATGGCAGGCAGCGGACAGGGTTGGCCTCATTGGCCTACGCAACCTTTGCTTTCGGTTTACCCCCTATATGCAGATCCCAGCTTGGTCGTTTTTCCGGATATTTCGATTTTGAGTCAGGAGTTAATAACGAGTGCTGCCCCTTTATACAAAACAGTGAGTGTTGCCCCTTTATACAAAACAGTCTTCAGTGTCACGATGGAACCGAATCCGGTGAGCGAGTGGGTAATCCTCAAGGGCGACATTGTTGTCGACCATATAGCTATTTCTACCATTTGCATTCCTGAGCCGGCCACGTTGGGACTGTTAATCGGCGGCGCGTTAATGGCAATCAGGCGAGGTAGGAAGATTAAAGATTAACCGGAGGAAATGGGTTGTGTCTCGTTTGGATGTAACCTGGTGAACTCAACAGTGGATGTTAGCTGAGGAGAAGTGATGAAATTGATGAAAAATGGAAGTTTACTATGCGTACTAATTGTCTTGGGCTCGCTGGCGCAGAACGCGATGGCTTTGTCCTACAGCAGTTACGGCTACGAGAACAAGTGGCAGGGATATAAGAATTACAACAAGGACGGGATTGATATGACCCTCTATTTTAATGTCTACGATACTGTAGCTAATCCCGCTGAATTTACTTGGAATGGCGCGACCGCCAAGCCCGGCACCGACCGTTATATATATGCCTACCAGATAATAAATAAAAGCGGTAGCGAGGACATCGGCTTATTTAGTCTTCTGAATAAATCGGGAAATCCGCTTGCCCAGCAGCTTATGCACAGCACCACCACACAATGGGACGGCTCTGTACTTAGTGTCGCGCCGGACCCCAAGGTTTCTGGGGAGCAGGGGATATGGCAATGGTCGGCCGACGGAGGTTTCCTGACGGCGGGCAAAAATTCCTGGTATTTGATTTTCAGCAGCAACAATGCACCCGTTAAAGGCAGCTTTAAGGTTGAGACTGCTTCCGAAACCGAGCCGCCGACTCCTGATGTTCCGGAACCTTGCACTTTAGCGTTGTTTGGTGCTGCTTCGGCTTTGTTCGCAGCGAAGCGGAGTAGAAAACGCCGGCCGGGGTAGAACTGGATACGCTTGGCTTGGGGGCTGGTTAGTTAATGTGTGTGATGAATAAGAGATACAGGTAAAAAGGAACTTCATAACTTCAAGGAGTATTAATTATGTTGAAAATTTTGGCTGTTTGTAAAGCGTTAATGTGTCCCGTATCGATGCTTGCTGCCTCTTTGGTAATCGCCAGACTAATGAATTTACCGTTGAATAAGGCATTCTGGTGGGATTCGGCTGATATGCCAGATGGAAGATTTCTGAAAACTTCCGGAATAGAAGGGTTCTAATTTCCGGCCGCGCCGTTTTTTTGATGGACAGACCAGGCAAGGACTGTTTCGCATAAATGGTGTGGCGAAATTAACATCGGCGGGAGTGCTTGGCTCATACGCGCAGAATATTGTGAGCTTCGCACAGGTGATGAATAAGATGAAAAAAGGGAATTCAAAATCATTGGGCTGCGCGGTCTTTATATGCTGCGTAACGTTTCTTTTTTGCTTTTCCGCGCAGGCGTCAGCTCAGGAAGAGGCGACGTCTTTAATGCTTGAGGTGAGTCCTCCCGAGGGCGGCAGTCTTAATGTTGTCCCCGGCGTTCACTCTTACGACATGTATGCCGCGGTCACTCTGGTAGCCACGCCTAAACCGGGCTATCAGTTTGTTTGCTGGCTGGGTAACGTCAGTGATACCACCACCGGTACCACCCTGGTATTTCTTGATTCTCCGAAAATGGTCATCGCTGTTTTTGAGCGGAATAAATTTGAGACGACCGCAGAGGACGATGAGACGGCGGGTGGCGGTGGCGAAGGCGGCGGTGGGCTGACGTCTTCTTCGTCGGGTTTTGGCGTGGGGGGCGGAGGGGGAATCGGGGGCGGCACGACGCAACAGTCGGGAAATAGCTCGCCCTCGTCGCCTAATGATGTTCCCGTCCCGGTTCCTGAGCCGGTGTCAGCGGCATTGTTCTTTGGCGGCGTCCTTATGCTGGTAAGAAGCCGACGCAATGCCGCGAATATAACAACGTAATAATCAAAGTTTATCCCCCTGTTTGCCGATTTCGGTCCGGCAACCCGGAAATGCCAGAAGGCCTCAAGCGTCTTCTGGCATATTTTTTTTGCTTGTGTTTCAATAGCTGCTGCGGTGTGCCGGCTACGTCTTTCTGAATACGGCGACGACGTTTTCGACCTCGACGACGAATAGCCGGTTGTCCCCTTCGAAGTCAACCGGTATGGCCCCCTTGGGATTAAACAGAACCTTATCGTATTTTTGCAGAGGTATCTCCGGCGTGTTTTCAATCTCAGTTGATATCGCCACGATTCTTCCGGTTATAGTGGGAATCTCGATATTGTCGGGCAGTTGAATGCCGCCCTTTGTCTGTTTCTTGTCCTCGTCCTTGCGGATAAGCACGCGTTTGCCTACCGGTTCGACCGTCTCAAAGGTTTCTTCGCTTGTTTCGTTTTTGCCTGCCATGTTTTATGGCTCTCCGAGTTCAAATCATTTTACTCCATTATTATGCGCAGGATGACTGGGTTTATGCAACTGTTTTGGGCAATCTTTGGCGTCGCGGGAACGATTAAATGCTGCTGACTAATGCCCGGCAGGATGCGATTGAACGCCCCAGTCCGGGCGTAATCTGTGCGACGGCCTTGAGCTCGTCTGCGGTTAATTTATTACGCGAAGAACGGTAAATGAGGGCAAACCCCATTGAGCTGGCTGGGGTTGATAACGGTACGGCTGCCGCCGAAATTTTTTCTAAGCAGGCAGGATGACCCGCAAGACCCATCGCCAGCATATCTTCGATGGTGCACACCTGGTTGGATTTGGCGATGCTGCCGACTAATTCCGCCGTGAAACAGTTTTCGATGCGCCTGTCCCCAAGGTCGATTGGCTGGTCGCTCTCGAATATGTGCAGTTCAAAACTGTCGCGCTGCGGTCCCTCGACCGCGCTGGGGGCAAGCCCCTCGACTTCGCTCGGGGCAAGCAGGAAAAACGCGACGTTTGCGTCCGGGACTTGGTCTTTGATGAGGTTGCCTGCGGTGCAGAGCAGTTCATTTAGCTCGGTGAGACCCGCTATTGCCTCGTAAAAGTCCGCGGCAAAACCGATTGCATTCAGTGATTTTACGAAGTCCTTTTGGGCCGCAACGAAATCGTTGCATAAAATATCGATTTGCTTCGCCTGCTTTTTGCGTTCTTTGTTTAGCTGGCTAATCAGCAGTCGCAGCCGTTTATTTCGTCTTTCGTCGTTCACCGCGTCCTCGCGTCATTATAGTCATAAAGTAATGGTTGGTGCCTCTTCTCTCGCTGTAAGAATCGACCTTTGCCCGCCTCGGCTTTAGGTGCCTGCTTTTAGCCCTAACCAGCCCCATAACTAACGTCCTATCAGTTTTATGGCGTTTGACCAAATGCTGTGCCGAGAATTTATATGTGCTGATTTACAAAAATGCTGCGATTTTAGGACTTAAGTGGGTCCCGGGCAGAATAGTCGTGTCAGCCGTTCACGCGGGCTGCCAGGATATACTGCGGGCTGCAACCATACATCGGCGGGTGTCCCGACGTGAAGTTGCAGCCCGAATTTGCCCCGCGTCACGAATAATCACCATTAAGCGGTCAGTGCCTTGGCCTTCTTTGTATCTACAAGCAGCTCGACGTGACCGCAGTCCATGCAGGTTAATGCGCTGACTGGCGCTCCGGTCAGCAGGACGCCAAGCAGGTTCGCATGTTTTGGGCGGGAATAAATCTTGCCCGTTGATTGCAGATTACTTGGCTCGACGTTTTTACCGCCGCATCGCAGGCACTTCATTTCGATTTGCATAGTTCGACCTTTCAGTTTATTTGCTGTTTAGATTTTGTGTTGCTGCTCCGTAACCTCCATAATCGGCATTAAAAGACGCTTATTGCACTACAATAGTTCCTGGTCAAATCCTCGTTGTTGTTCCAATTGCTCGTTTTGGGTTCCAAATCGCCCTTGTGACATCGCTATATGGGGATATTGGGCCTGAAATTCGGCTTACGGATGCCGCCTTTTATTGCAAACAGCAGCCATTTACGCCCGGTATTGATGTGTTTTAGGACTTAATTGCCTGCCCTGCCTGCCCCGGCAATCGGGAGCAAGCGTAGCGCATCGAAGGGCCGTTTACTTCGATATTGGTTATTTGATGTTTACCCGCCGCAGGCGGGACGGATGGCGGGGGTTACTTATTTATAGTTTGCTATTCAGACCATTCAATCACTAATTCTTTTATCTCGTCATTATTGTATGCAGTGACAACAGCATGAACTTGCTTTCCATTAGAACTTGATGAAATATTCAGATTGTTGACATAAAACTTATATCCTGGACCAGTCTGAGCGGCTGCCTTCTCTTTGGCGTTATCTGCTGTTTCTCCGCCCATAAGAAGAAACAAGAAAACGAAAATCAAAACAACACCACCGCCGCCAATCCAGAATCCAATTTCTGGCCTTCGCCAAAATGAACTGTAGTTTATTTGTGACTCGTTCATTGCGGCCCTGACAGATGCAGATGTGAGCGAACGGTAAAGCCAGATAAGAAGCGATATAATCGCGATATATATAAGTAATTCCAAACCAATACTCACAGGTTTAAGTTTTAAATATGCGAGAAGCAGGTCGAAAGGAAACAACAAAGGTATTAGCAGCATGATTCCCAAAAAGCAGGCAATCATAAAAGCTGTAAGCATGGAGATAATTCTCGCAGCCTTGAGACTCCCCTTTAAAAGGAAGATTCCCGCCACCACGGCGAAAATATTAAAGCTTGATTGATAGCTTCTTGAGTTTGCAATACAGTAAATCAGGTAGCATATGTCGGCAAGCCCAACTATAACAAGAACCAATCCAGCTCTTTTTAAAATCTTTCGATAATCAGCCATTGTTTCCCTCGATTTCACTATGTTCAATCCCGCTGATGTGGGATTATGAATATGTTTTCTTAATCACAAGAGCAAGGATAATAAGGTTTCGCCAGGAGTGCAAGAACTCAATTATGTAATTACCCGCAAAAACGGTAAGCATTTTTATGTCTTGGTGACTGTTACTGGCGAAACCTGCGCAATCAGCGTCTAAAAAAATCCGTGTGAATCCCGCCGAAAGGCGTCCCTTCCGGGAACGGGAGTGGTTAAAAACCTCTGTGGCTAAACTATCGGTTTCGACAACGGGAACAGCACAACGTCCCGTATGCTCGTCGCGCCGGTCAATATCATTACGAGCCGGTCTATGCCGATTCCAAGACCACCCGCGGGCGGCATCCCGTACTTCAGCGCCGTCACGAAATCGTGGTCCATCGTCGCCATCGTCTCTTTTTGTCCCCGAAGCTGCTGCCGGAAATTCTCCTCCTGCATCGCCGGGTCGTTCAGTTCCGTATAGGCGTTGGCCAGCTCCATTCCCGCGATGTACAGCTCGAATCGCTCCGCAATCTCCGGCTGGTCCTTCTTTCGCTTCGTTAAGGGACACAACGCCGCCGGATAATCAATCACAAACGTCGGGTTATTCAAATGCTCCTCGACTG
The DNA here is from genome assembly GCA_049509475.1 of Sedimentisphaerales bacterium. GTDB lineage: Bacteria > Planctomycetota > Phycisphaerae > Sedimentisphaerales > Anaerobacaceae > Fen-1362. Next base: position 31,961 of record JBEKZW010000014.1, on the reverse strand, counting down.
TCTGCTCAAAAACCTCGTTGATTACAACGGCGTCATCCATATCCTTATGATTAATTTTTAGCGACTCCGCCTTTTTGCGAATGCTCCCAATATCAGCGATATCGCAGCCGGCGTATTCCTTCAAAAGCTCCGCGTACTTCGCCCGCTTCCAGGGCCTGGCAAAATCAACGCATCTTTCGCCGAAAGTCGTCTTGCTGTCCTTGCAGTATTTCTCCACCAGAAGACAAATCATCTCTTCCGTCAAATCCATCATAATATTGTAGTCGGCGTATGCCTGGTACAATTCCAGCATCGTAAATTCCGGGTTATGCCTCGTGCTCAGCCCCTCGTTGCGGAAGTTGCGGTTTATCTCGAAAACCTTCTCCATTCCGCCCACAAGCAGCCGCTTCAAAAACAGCTCCGGCGCAATCCTCAAAAACAAATCCATATCCAGCGTATTGTGATGCGTGATAAATGGCTTCGCTGCCGCGCCGCCTGCTATCGTCTGCATCATCGGCGTCTCTACTTCCATAAACCCGCGGCCGGTCAGGTACTCGCGCACCGTCCGCAGTATGGCGCTGCGCTTCCTGAATAATTCCATCACCTCAGGATTCGCCCATAGGTCAACGTATCGCTGCCTGTATCGTAAATCGATGTCCGCAAGACCGTGCCACTTCTCCGGCGGCTGCATCAGCGACTTGCTCAATAGCGCAACCTCGTCCGCCCATATCGTTATCTCGCCCGTCTTTGTCTTGCCTAAGCCGCCGGAGGCCCCGATTATGTCCCCCAGCTCAAGCAGCTTCATAAAACTCCACTTTGGTTCCAGTAAGCTTCTGCTCAAGCCGACCTGTATCGTCCCTGAGCTGTCTCGCAATGTAATAAATATCAGCTTGCCAATGTCCCTCAGCAGCACAATCCTCCCCGCGCATTTCGCTTTCTGGCCCTCTTCACCATCTTTGTATCTCGTCTTTGTCTGGGCCGCCGGCTCCGCCCCGTCATACCGCCCGCCGTATGGGTCAATACCCATTTCTTTTATGGCGTGTAACTTCTCATTCCTCGCCTGTTCGAATTTATCCGCCGTATCTTTGGTATTTTTAAATTCGGTCATTGGTTCTTGTTTAGGATTTAGATATTGGTATTTAGGGTTTCGTGCTTCGCGTCTCTTCTTTTACCAGCTTACTCTTTACCACTAATATCCCCGTCATTAACTGCGGGTCAACTTCGACGGTCTGGGCAATCGTGTGTTTCTTCAAAGGCGCATTGGCGTCATCATGCCCGGCGTTCACAAGAACGTCGTTGTCCCGCTGCAGCTCGAACATCTTGCGAAACTCATCGCTTCGCAGCGATACCGCCACGTCAGGCCCCACGCCCCAGTCGTTTTTGTTTTCTTTCTTCGCCTCTTCCTGGCTCTTTATCTTCTGACCCGAAGGCAGATACCAGTTTGCCATCGTGTATTTCAGTTGCGAACCATCGCCCGGATACGTCGATATTCCCTGCACAACGCCTTTGCCGTGCGTCCGTTCCCCGACAAGCGTCGCCCGCTTGTGCGACGGGTCCGTAAGGGCGCCCGCGACTATCTCCGATGCGCTCGCCGAGCCGGCGTTAATCAGCACAACCATCGGGTATTTCGGATGTGTCCCCTTGCTGTGCGCCGATGCGTATGCCGGTATCCCGAATCGCGACCGCGTTATGACTATCAGCCCCTCATCTAAAAATTCATCCGCCACTTCAACCGCGCTGTCGAAAAACCCGCCTGGGTTGTACCGCAAATCCAGAATCAGGCCGCGCATCCCGGCCGCCTCCAGCGACTTCAGCGCCGCCTCTGTGTCCGTCGCAGTCGTATCCGAAAAACTCGTCAGCCGAATGTATCCTATCTTGTCCTGCTCGTCAATCATCCGCAGCCATTTGCCTTCGCCGCCCCTCTGTAGTCCCCTCAGCGTGGGAACCACTATTTTTGCGCGGGTCAGCGTTACATCAAACGTCTGCTCTTTGCCGCGGCGAATCGTCAGCGTTACTTTCGTCCCCGCCGGACCTTTTATACGGCTGACCGCGCACGTAAGCGGCACGTCCTTCGTAGTCATACCGTCAACCTTTTCTATCACGTCTCCAACGTCAATCTCCGAGCTGTACGCGGGGGTATCAGGCAGCAGACTCCCGACCGTAAGCTGTCCGTTTTGCCTCGATATTTCTATGCCTATCCCTGTAAACTCATTCGTCATCTGCTGTTCAAATTCCGAAACATCTCTCGGCCACACCAGAATCGTATAAGGGTCAAGCGTCGCCAGTGACGCCTCTGCGAACTGGGCGATTACAACGCCCTCCGGCATCCTGGCGGTCGTCAGATTTCGCTCCAGAACTTTTTCAAAGGCGTTCAAAAAACTGTCCTTGCTCCCGGCTTCGGGCCAGTTATTTACTTCATCTTCCAGCGAAGCCATCGCCGCACCGAACGCCGCCAGCGCGTTGGCATCCGGCTTGAAATCCTTGAAACTTTCTCCCAGCGCCGCTACCCGGCCATTCGGTTCGGTGTCGCCTTTAGGGCCGTTGATACACAAATGATAATAGCTGCAGAGGACACACAAGGCCTTTTCAATAGCATCAGTATTGTCTTCACAGGGCGTTAACGTTTTGGCGGGCGGGGCAGCCGATACTGTCACGGCAGTGTTGGCGTCCCGCATCGACGTCAGTGTCCCTACCACGTCCGCAAGCAATCTGCACCGCCGAATTCCCTTCGATGCCATTTCACGGTAGTCAATCTTGCTTATGTAACGGAAATTCAGCTCGTCAATCGCCCTGACAAATATTCGCCTCTTTACGCCCTCCAGCCGCTGCTTGCCCGTCTCGCAGGGATTGTCCTGAAACGAACCGGCTATCTCTGCTTTGGTTATCAGTTGCTCCGCGTAATCTGAGTACGCCTTGTTGTTCGGCTCAAGAGCGGCAAGCCAGCTATAACACGTCACATATGAGTCAAGCCACTTGCCCCTCCGCTCATACGCCGCCGCCTCCGCCTTGGCCCTTACAATCGCGTCCAGCAGACACGGCTCATTCAATAACCTCTGCTTCTGCTGCTCATTCGCAAATTCCATCGTCCGGATAACCGCCGCTAATATCGCCGTAGGCCCGTTAGGCTCATTTGAGTCGTTGGCGTCGTTGCCGTCAGCGTCTTTTCTCCCGGCCTCGCGGGGCGAAATCAGCCGCTCGAATTTCGCCAGCTCCTCCTTGTATGTGACCTGCTTCTGCTCCTCACGCTTGGTCTGCAACTGCTGCCACTGGGCCACTATATCGTTTAACTCTTCGACCTGCTTCCAACCCTTTTGAATCCCGTTAGATTCCTCTATTGCCTGGCCTGCCTCATCAAACTTGCCGTTATCAATAAGCCCGCAGGCCATATCAACAACCCCTCGCTCGCTGTTGAAATCAGCCGCCGCCGATGCGATTCCGCTATGCCCCTCAACCTCCGCTGGCCGATTAATCTCCAGACCATACGGCGCAGCCCGCAAACATATCGCCGCCGCGCAAAATCCAATTATCATCGCGGGCCATAAAACCCGCAACCTCATCCAATACCCGCGATTACTCTGCATTCTTCACTCTTTCAGTAGTTAAAACGCACGTCCTGACTTCTGCTGAAGAATCAACAGACGCCCATCTTAATAATCAATAATCAGTAATCAATTACCAATGTCCTACAGGCACTCTGCCGCCTTGCCCGCGCAGCCCAGCACGTGCAGCTTGTGCTTTACCATCGCCTTTATAGCGTCTCTGGCCGGCCCCAAATACTTCCGCGGGTCGAACTCGCTTGGCTTCTCCGCGAGCACCTGCCGAATCTTGGCCGTCATCGCCATTCGTAAGTCCGTGTCAATATTCACTTTACAGACGGCGAGTTTGGAGGCCTCGGTTATCGCGGCTTCGGGAACGCCCATAGCGTTGGGCATCTTGCCGCCGTATTTGTTAATCAGGTCAACAAATTCCTTCAAAACCGTGCTCGACCCGTGCATCACCAGCGGGAAACCGGGCAGCAATTTCTGTATCTCTTTTATACGGTCAATCGCGAGCTTCGGCACAGTTTTAAATTTGTATGCGCCGTGGCTGGTTCCTACCGCGACGGCTAATGAATCAACGCCGGTCTTGCCGACAAATTCCACCGCCTGCTTGGGGTCCGTCAGGTGCTTCTCGACATCGTCAACGCCGACGACGTGCTCCTCGATGCCGCCAAGCTGCCCAAGTTCCGCCTCAACCACTACCCCGTGCTTGTGCGCGTATTCAACTACTTCCTTTGTCATCCTGATGTTCTCTTCGAAGGGGAACTTCGAGGCGTCTATCATAACCGACGTAAACCCGTCATCGACGAACTGCTTGCACGTCTCGAAGTTGTCGCCGTGGTCAAGGTGCGTCGCGATTGGAATATCGGGGTTTTCCTTCACCGCCACGTTCATTATCGCAGTAAGATAGCTGTTGCTTGCGTATTCGCGGGCGCCCTTCGATACCTGCAGAATCAGCGGGGCCTTCTCTTCGGCTACTGCCTCGACGATACCCTGTGTGATTTCCATATTGTTGACGTTGAACGCCCCGACGGCGTAGCCGTGCTTATAGGCCATCTCAAACATCTTCTTCGTCGTTACCAATGGCATACGAATCTCCTTATCATGTTATGTGTTCATTGTTCGTTGTTCATTGCTATTCGTTCGTAGAAGCCCACATAGGGGTTAACCGTTCAAAAGGTGGTAGTATAACGCCTTGCTATGCTTATTTCAAAGGAATTCGTATGCCCTGGGGGGAGTTTCGATTGCCGATTCCGCCAAAACTGACCGGCGGATAAACCTGCCAAACTGCACGGCGGGTAAATGTCAATTTAGGGATGCGGATAGAGGACTTGGCGTGGCCAAAATAAAAAGGCCGGCATGCAGGGTGGATATCCCGACAGGCCGGCAGGAAATACATTTCCCTCTTTACTTTTACACTATACTCTCTCTCGTTAACTTTCGTCTCGACCTAACTGTTAATCCGGTGCTGGCGATTGATGGAATTTGGTGAAGTCGCCTTTCTTATTCAACTTAGATATGAAGCTGTTAGTGACACCGTCAACATTATTTCCATCGTGATTTGCATGCTTGGTTAGAGTAGGGTCTAATGTCATTGTCACCGCATACGTTCCTGAGAGTGCTTCATCAGCATCAAAGAAACTAAAGGCAGTTGAGAACCCGCCGCCTTTCATGCTCATGGGAGCAAACTTCTTCACCAAAGTGTTGGGGTCGTGCTTGTTAGCATCGTAAATATTAATTGATTGACCTTTGCCGACCACATCAAAATCAAAACCGCCACCATCAGCGTCCTCTGCGGAGAAAGTAAGTAACTCGACACGGCACGGGTCATGCGGGTTAATTTCAATCGCATTCGGGATAACAGTGTATTCCTTGTCTTTTAGGGTATAAAGCACCGAGTTCGAATCAAGGACAGCACCCTTACCGGTAGTACCAGAACCATTAATGTCCACCGCCCAAAAACCTTGAATAGAGCCGGCGAGCAAGTTATTGGTGTCATTGACATCAAAAATCGTTTTCGCTGCCGAAATGGTCCCTTTGTAAACGAGGACGTAATGCCCTGTGTTTTTGGCCCCGTACGAGAGCGCACACACGCTCAACACCACCGCCAATACCGCTAAACCTGCCAGTAACTTTCTCATTTTGCTTCTCCTTAAAATTATATTTCGCTTTCTATTGTGCTAACCCAGAGCCCACACGACCCAGTTTTGGTCTTCATTGATTTCGCAGCTCACGCAGCCGCATTATAGCGCTGAATTTCCCTGCTATTGTCCTCTGCTCGCCTGAAAAATCTATAAGGAGAATGCTTAGTCGGGGTATCTTAAATGCTCAGAGCATCCTTGGCAGGATTACACGGATTTTTTTAGACGCAGATTAACGCAGATTTACGCTGTTTTTCACCACGAAGACACGAAGAACACGAAGGTTTTTTCAACCACGGATTACACGGATTTACACAGATTTAGTCAGCCGGGGCGTAATCGACAAGACCTTTGCTCTAAATATGATTTTTGCGCAAGGCCCTTGTCTCTTCCGCCGGGCAACTTTGTTACCCCCTAAGGGGTGTCGGCTGGCAAAAAACATCCTTCTACGCTCGGAGAGCTACGAAGGACAGGCAGATTCAATTTCAGATTGCCGAAGCGGGCCCTGCGCCCGCCTTCATTGACACTATGGCGGGTAAACTTCGCTACGTGTGGGAGGCGGAGAACGCCTGAGAAATTACCCAAAACTAACGTTTGACACCTCGTTTGTGAAAATCTATAGTGGGTTTGGCGAAAACGGTTTTTTAAGGCCGGAAGACTCAGAGATTTCTGATTTCGGATTGATAAAAGGAAATAACTTCGTGTCTTAGGGACTTAGTGGTAAAAATTGGAGAGAAACCCTCCTTCGCCAAGGGCTACGGAGGGCAGGTTCGCACCTTTGACCGTCAACTTTGGCGTCCGGCAGATGTCTTTTATAGTATAAGATGTTATCGTAGAAGTTCTGTTGAAATATTGCAGAATATACTAGGAGACCAAATGGATAATTTCGATCCTCGTAAGGTTATAGATATTCTTAGAAGCCACTTGGCTATACATGATACGCCGCTGAGTTTCATATTTGGGGCAGGCACTTCGTGTTCTGTGACCGTGCCAGAAGAGAAAGACCCAACGAAAACACGACCTTTGATTCCCGATGTTGCTGGTTTGACAAATGAATGTAAGAAAAAAGTAATAGCGATAGGTAAAAAATATCCTCCGGCATGGGAAGCGATTGTAAGGGAGTGTACGGAGGCGAGGGAAGTAGCTAATATTGAAACGATACTTTCAAGGGTTAGAGCCAAGATCGACGCGATGGGAAGTGACGATTTATCTGTCGGACTAAATCGCAATGAGTTAAAAGAATTTGAAACAATGACTCGAAAAACAATCGCGCAAATTGCAGCACCTGATCTAGACAAAATACCATTAAAAACACCTCACAGCGATTTTGCTCTATGGATAAAACAGATAACACGTAAACGCCCAGTGGAGATATTCACCACAAACTACGATGTGCTTATTGAAAGAGCACTGGAGAGGGCGAGAATTCCTGTATTTGATGGTTTTGTTGGTTGCCATGAAACATTCTTTTGCCCGGAATATCTTCGAAAAGATTGTTTCCCTCTGGGAGGTGAATGGGTCAAGCTTTGGAAGATACATGGTTCGGTTAACTGGCAAAGAATAAAGCGTGGCCGTGACTCGTCAATAACTCGCGGTCAAGTGATTAAAGATGGCGAAATGATACTGCCGTCTCTCCGCAAATATGATGAGTCGCGGAAGCTTCCATATCAAGCAATGCTTGATAGGCTCGGTACAGTTTTATCATACGATGGTTCAATTATGGTAACCTGTGGCTTTAGTTTCGGAGATCAGCATATTAATGAGGTTATTTTCAACGCGCTCGATAATTATCCTTTGAGTCATGTTATATCTTTGCAGTATGGGGATATTTCACCGGATTCGTTCTTAATAAAAGCCGCCGCGGAGAGGCCAAATTTTATGGTGCTGGGGCGAAAAAGCGGAATCATAAGGGGCAAGCATGTAGGTTGGTGGCTGAGTGAACAAGTCGATAAGAAAACTCACAGTTTCATGGACATTCTATTCGACAGTGATGCAGAACCGGATCCCAACAAAAAAAGCCATACGGGGGAATTATTAACAGGGGATTTTGTAAGACTGTGTCACGCACTCGCTGAGATGGGAGGAGAAGTTACTGCTACTGACACAACGAAAGTTGTCACGCAAGATGCAAATACCCCTATTGAAAAGGCAGACGCTGATAAGAACAAGGAGGTAACTACGTGAGCCAACCTTCATCGGTGAAGTTGAATCAGTAACAGGTGGGGCTGTGAGCGTAAAACTACGAGCATTGCCTTCTACGCTTCTTTTAATTGCTGGGGAGTCTTATCGAGTCGGACAGATCGGGGCTTTTCTTCGCATACCGCTTGGATACTCACAACTCTATGGAATATGCACTAAGATAGGTGCTGACGCCATTCCTTCTAATGTTATAAATCAAGATGAGACCCGTCGGTGGATATCCATAACGCTTTTTGGCGAAGCAGTTGGGGGATTTTTTGAGAGAGGAGTAAGTCAGTATCCGACGGTTGGCGATGAAGTACATCTCGTAACAAACAATGATTTAGCCACCATATATCGTTCAACTGAAAGTGATACCCAGATCACAATTGGTAATCTGGCTGCTTCTTCAGGTATTGCAGGGAATCTCGATCTCGGAAAAGTTCTATCTCGACACTGTGCGGTTGTTGGATCAACAGGTACTGGAAAATCAAACTTTGTAGCAATTCTACTGGATGCGATTTCTAGCAAGCGATTTCCTAAATCACGTGTTCTGGTTGTGGATCCACATGGCGAATATGGCAGTTGTGTGGGAGAAAATGGATATGTGTTTCGCATCAGACCAAAGACTGCTTCAAAAGAAAAACTTCTCGAAGTTCCGTTTTGGGCGTTGCCTTTCGATGATTTGCGAAACATCGCAATGGGTGGAATGCAATCTGCAAACGAAACGTATGTAGCTGATGAAATAATACAGATGAAGAGAGAAAAAGCTACAGCACTTAAGTTGAAGGTTCCATCAAGTGAAATAACTGCGGATTCGCCAATACCATTTAATATGCGAGAATTATGGTTTCGGTTAGACTGTAAAGAACGCCAAACTTATAAAGATAACCAGGGTCAAATCCCCTTACAGCCCACCAAAGCGGGGAATGCGAATACTTTTACGTCTAATGAATACCCTCCCCCAAGTCCTGGAATGAAAGAGCCGTATGCTGCACGCCCAAGAGGACTTCAGAGGAATCTAGATTTTATGCGAAGTAGGATCCAAGACGATAACTATGGTTTCTTGTTTAATAAAGAAAGCAAATATAACCTTAAAGAAGATGGGAAACTTCCATCAGATATAGATGTTCTTGTGGCATCTTGGGTGGGGCATGATAAGCCGTTAACCGTATTGGATGTGTCGGGTGTACCATCCGAAACAACCGCAGCCGTGGTAGGCACACTTATTAGAATTGTCTACGACACTCTGTTTTGGGGTGGTTCCCTTCCTATCGGTGGAAGACAACAACCGCTTATGATTGTATTGGAAGAGGCCCACCTATTCCTCCCAGAAGGCGGCAGTGGGCCAGCGCACAGAACGATCGGGAAAATTGCCAAAGAGGGACGGAAGTATGGAGTTGGAATGACGATTGTGACTCAAAGACCTGGCGAAGTAGATAGCACAGTTGTGAGTCAATGCGGTACAATGGTTGCAATGCGATTGACGAATAGAACAGACCGCTCTGCGGTGGCAGCAATGATGCCTGACGACTTGGGTGACCTGACAGCAATGCTTCCGTCGTTAAGAACGGGTGAAGCGCTTATAACTGGAGAAGGAATGCCTATTCCTTCTAGGATTCAAGTGTGGCGAGCAGCGAATAAACCGGTTGGAGATAACCCTGATTTGGGAGCAGCATGGAGTACTGGGGCAAGGCCAGATTCAAAATTATATGCTCAAGCTGTAAAAAATTGGCGAGCAAAATCGTTCCAAGGTTAATTTAAAGAAGGAATTACGATATGGTAGAAATGACGTATGTTCAATCATCAAATGTGGAACAAGTTGGATATGATGTTGATAATATGGAACTGTACGTCAAGTTCAAAAGCTCTGGTACCATCTATGTATATCAGAATGTACCACAGGAAGTATTTACGATGCTTATGGCAGCCCCATCTATAGGAAGCTTCATTAACAGAGAAGTTAAGGACAGATATTCTTTCAGAAAGGAATAAGCAAATAACATTTGGCAGAATGGTAAAAAATATTATCAATCTTCTTTTTTCTGCCCCCAAACCCTTTGCATAGTAGCGCATACTAGCACATACAAGCACATACTACGTTTTTTAGTGTAAAAAAGCGGCGTTAACATCTTTTCCTATCAGCACTTACAGATAGCATGGTGACATTTTTTAGGTTATTTTTGCCCTAACCCCTTTTTCGACAACGGTTTAAATTCTGGACAAAAACAGTTGTTATCCATTTTCGCGCAAGTGTTTTTTGGCAAATCCGAGAATTCTAATCATCAATCAGAAACACTTTAACTCTCTCGCCCTCAGTTTCCACAAAGAATGCGGACCTCAGCGGGCTGGCGAGGCAGCAGCAAAGGCATACGACGCGGCGGCGAGAAAATACCATAAGGAATTTGCCCAGTTGAACTTCCCTGAAGATGCGCCTTTGGCCAATTTCCGATGTAAAAGGTAAAGCAAAGCGAGGCGAAGGCTGGTCAGGGTTTTTGGTCCGGGTTTGTTAGAGACAGCCAGAAGTCGTTGATTTGTTTAGCCAGCTCGATGAGGTTCTGGAAGGTTGTTGGTTTTACGAGATAAAGGCAGCGTTTAGGGTCGAGGCCATCGAGGACGTCGATGTCGTCGTTTGAAGAGGTCAGGACAACAAGCGGTATCTGGAGGAGTGCCGGGTCGGTCTTAATATCCTGTATGACTTCACGGCCGTTTTTTCTGGGCATATTCAGGTCGAGGATAATAAGTTCCGGCAGTTGTGCGTGAGCATATCGGCCGCGATGGAAAAGAAAATTCGTCGCTTCAACGCCGTCATCGAAGACGTTAAGGTGATGGTGAAGGCCGGCCTGTTCGAAGGCATCCTTGACGAGAAGGATATCGCTGATGCTGTCTTCCGCCCATAGTATCCTGATAGTCCGCTTGCTCATTCGAGTAAATTTCCCGTGTTTAGCTGTCAATCTCGCTAAGTTATGATTTAGATAACCCTATTTTATCATCAGGCATCAGCTTAGTCAACAGTCGTTAGAGATTGCTTCGGCCTACGGCCTCGCAATGACAGACCCCGAAGCTGGCTTCGGGGCTAACCGAAGAGGAGAATCGGCGGAAAATTCTGATTAAAATTCTCTGTGCTCTTTGTGCCCTCTGCGGCTAAAATAAAGAGGTTGGTTGTCCTCAGCGGCAAAAAGAAGGATTTACGGCAAAGATAAATCGAATGGGTAAGGGATGCTGAAGATATTTTTGTGGCTGCGATACCTCAGGAAAAGGAGGGTGGTTCTGCTGAGTATCGCGGCGGTTGCGCTTTCGACGGCGCTACTGATAGTAGTCGCCAGCTTATTCAACGGGTTCATAAACGCATTCGAGCAGAGTGCGGTTGACGGTATGGGGGACGTTGTTTTGTCGCCTGAGAAGAATTTCACGGGATACGCGGAGCTTGAGAAGCGATTAGAGGAGATAAAGCAGGTTGAAGCGACGAGCGCGACGCTGTCTGCGCAGGGGCTTTTGCATCTGGGCAGGGGCAACGTTCGGGCGGTTGAGATATGGGGTGTTGAGCCGGCGAAATTCGGGAAGGTGACGGCGTTTGATAAGTCGCTGCTGAAAACGAAAAAGACCCCAGACGCCAGACTCCAGACCCCAGACACCCAAATTGAAGGTTATGTTGGGATAGGGGTATTGGCGGAGCCGAATGAGAAAACCGATGAGTATGATGTCAACGCCGCGGAGAGAATGATTGGACAACAGTTCGTAATTACGACTGGTTCGACGTCAAGCGGTGCGACTGCTGACGAAAAGCAGAAATTCAGACGCAGGACGATACAGTTTACGATGGCGGACGCTGTATTTACGGGGATTTATTATTTCGACAGCCGATTAGTGTATTTGCCAATAGAGCAGTTGAGCGGAACGGTTTATCCGGATTCAAAGGAGCCGGTCGCCGCCAGAATTCAGATTAAACTCAGGGCGGGAGCTGACGCGGATTCGGCGATAGCGGAGATTCGCGGCGTGTGGAAGGTTTTCGCTTCGGAGAAACTCGGGTGGGATGATTACGATATTCGAGCGACAATGATAGAGACGTCGAGGCAGATGCAGAGCCGGTTCGTGGCGGAGATTCGCAAGCAGATGGGCGTTTTGCTTTTGATATTCGGGGTGGTGAGCTTGAGCGCGGTGCTGCTGATATTCTGCATATTTTATATGATTGTCGAGACGCGTCGGAAGGACATCGCGATAATGAAAAGCTGCGGGGCGGACAGCGGGTCTATCGCGCTGATATTTGTCGGGTTCGGCGCGTTTGTGGGGGTGTTGGGGACATTACTTGGGACCGCAGCAGGGTACATAGTTACGAAGAACATCAACGAGGTTGAGGGCTGGATAAGGGTCGCGTTCGGTTTGAAATTGTGGAAGGCCAGCGTTTATATGTTCAGCAGGATACCAAACGAGGTTTACTGGCACGCCGTATGGTGGATAGTTTTGTCGGCGATACTTGGAGCGGCGATTGGCGCGGTTATACCGGCGTTGTCGGCGGCGCTGACCCGGCCGGTAAATGTTCTCAGATACGAATAGGAATTTTTAATTGTATAAATTGATACTGGCATTTCGTTATCTTTATCGCAGGCGGATAAGTTACCTTGCGCTTGCTGCGGTTGCGCTATGTGTTTTTATCGTTGTCGTAGTTATGACCGTGATGGACGGGCTGGTCGGCGATTTCAAACGGAAGAATCATAATTATACGGGTGATTGTGTTGTGGGGACGGAGTCGCTGGTGGGTTTTCCGTATTACGAGGACTTCGCGAGGATTACGGAGAAAGCGGATTACGTTGAGGCGATGACGCCTGTGATTAAGAGTTACGCCCTTATTGGAACGGAGAGTTCGGGACGGAATGTCGGCGTGGAATTAATGGGTGTCGAGGCGGGGAGCTACAGCAGGGTAACGGGTTTCGGGCTGGCGCTGCATTATCATAAAAACGACCCTTCGAAGGCGTTTAATATAAAAAGCGATGCTAATCTTCCCGGTTTTGTAATCGGCGCGGACTTGTGGAGCGGCCGGAATGAAAAGGGCGAGTATTCTTATGCCCCAAGTCCTGATGCGACGGCGTTGTCTGTAACCTGTTTTCCGCTGACGGCCAAGGGGGCGCTCGCCAAGGCGGGGACGGACGTGGTGAACACGAAGACGTTTTATTTCAGCGATTCTTCGCAAAGCGGTCTGGCGAGGGTGGACGGGTCGATTATTTATCTGCCATTTGATGAAGCGCAGGTTCTTTGCGGGATGACTGAGCCGGTCAAGAGGGCGTCGTGGATTCATATAAAGTTCAAGCAGGGGACAAACATTGAAGATGGCTGCCGGAAAATTCAGGCAATGTGGGCCAAATTCCGCGACGAGGAGAAGGGAAAGGAAAATGCAGATTTGCTCTCAGGGGTGAGCGTGCAGGACTGGAAATCGCACAGAAGGGAAAGCATCGCGGGGATGGAGAAGGAACAGGCGATGCTGATGATGATGTTCGGGCTTGTGGGGCTGACGACGGTGTTTATTGTTTACGTGGTCTTCTATATGATTATCAGTCACAAGACCAGGGACATCGGCATCCTCAAGAGCATAGGGGCATCGTGTGGCGATGTGATTGTTCTGTTTTTGGGTTTCGCGGCGGGGCTGGGCGTCGCCGGTTCGGCGGTCGGTGTCGCGGGCGGGATGCTTTTCCTGCGGAATATAAACAGAATAGAGGGCTGGTTGTTTGAACGGTTCGGTTTTCAGTTGTGGGACCGGACGATTTTCGCGATAGGCGAGATACCGCATCGATTGGATTTGACGATGTTAATGGTGGTTACAGGTTGCGCTATTTTGGCGTGTTTGGCGGGCGCGGTGTTGCCGAGCGTGAGCGCGGCGAGGGCCAGGCCGGCGGATGTTTTACAGGTGAACCAGTTATGAGCAAAGATGGATTTATAATAGAGGCACAAGAGATTCATAAAGCGTACCGGATGGGAGCAGCGCAGGTGCAGGTTTTGAAGGGGGCCGACATCGCGGTCAAAAAAGGCGAGTTTGTGGCGATAGTCGGGGCCTCCGGCAGCGGCAAGAGCACGCTGCTGCATATACTCGGCGCTCTCGACAGGCCTGATAAGGGAGTAGTGCGGTTTGAAGAGCGGGACCTGGGCGGGATGAGCGGTGGCGAGCTGAACGAATACCGCAATAAAATGATTGGGTTTGTCTTTCAGTTTTACCATTTACTGGACGAATTAAATGTGCTGGAAAACGTGATTTTGCCCGCGATGGTGCCTGCTGGCGTAGTTGCGTGGATGTCGAAGCGGGCGGACGTGAAAAAGCGAGGGCTGGAGCTGCTGAAGGCGGTTGGTCTTGAGGAAAGGGCGACGCATAAGCCGTATCAGTTATCGGGTGGGGAGCGGCAAAGGGCGGCCATAGCGAGGGCGCTGGTCAATGAGCCGAGATTGCTTTTGGCGGATGAGCCGACAGGTAATCTTGACTCTGCGACAGGAAATGGTATTCTGGAACTGCTGGAAAGGTTGAATCGTGCGGGGCAGACGATAGTTATGGTAACGCACGATGAAAGGGTTGCCCGGCGGGCGGGGCGGATAATAACGCTGGCCGACGGCAAGGTAAAGTGAAAAGGTGTGAGTTATGGCGTTAAAGATTTGGCTTGGCAATAAACTTGTTGATGAGCAGGACGCGAAGGTATCCGTCTTCGACCACGGTTTGCTTTACGGGGACGGTGTGTTCGAGGGGATACGCGTTTATAACAAGCGGATATTCGAGTTCGAGGCGCATATAACGCGGCTTTATAACTCGGCAAAGGGGATTCGTCTGGATATACCGATGAGGCGGGAAAAGCTTATGGAGGCGACACAAAAGACTGTTGAGGCCAACGGGGTCATCGACGGCTATATTCGGTTGATTGTTACGCGAGGCATTGGGTCGCTGGGGCTGAATCCGTTTACCTGTGAAACATCGATGATTATCATCATCGCGGACAATATCCAGTTGTATCCGCAGGAGCTTTATGAAACGGGGATTAAGATAATCAGCGCGACGACGGTGCGGAATCATCCGCTGGCGATACCGCCGCAGGTGAAGAGCATGAATTACCTGAATAATATACTCGCCAAGATTGAGGCACTCGATTACAACGTCCCCGAAGCGATAATGTACAACCACGAAGGATACGTAGCGGAGGCCACCGGTGACAATGTGTTTACGGTGAGGAAGGGCATTGTATATACGCCGCCGGCCGAGGCAGGCGGCCTTGAGGGCATAACTCGGGAAGTTGTGATGAGGCTGGCGAAGAAAGAAGGCATCGAGGTTGTCGAGAAGAACCTTACGAGGTTTGATTTGTATATCAGCGACGAGGCGTTTTTGACCGGGACGGCGGCTGAGGTTATCGGGATTGTTGAGATAGACGGCCGGGTAATCGGCGACGGCAAGCCGGGGTCTGTCACGAAACATCTCAGGGATAAGTTCTTCCGGTACGCACACGGAAAGGAGAAGTAGTCTGCGCTCTCTCCTGCTTTATTGCGAAAGCAAAAAGGGGGCAAGACGCGTGGGCTGCGGGTCGGCGCAATGCAATCATCTGCACAAACGGGCGGCGCTTGGGCGAAGGGCGAAAACGCCGCGGGTCGTTTACTTCATTCTTTTTCTATTATCGAAGAAGAACTTGCGCGGGTAAAGGCGCTTATTGAGGGGTATTTGTCTGGTTGCAGCGAGCTGGTTAGCGGTATGGCTGCCAGTGTGAATGCCGGACGGGGCAAGATGATAAGGCCCGGAGTGGCGTTGCTGTCCGGGCTTGCGTGCGGAGGACTGACAGAGAATCATATACGGGCGGCGGCGATTTTCGAGATGATACACAATGTGTCGCTGCTCCATGACGATGTTGTTGATGAGGGGAAAAGCCGGCGTGGGGTTTCCACGCTGAACAGCATTTGCGGTAATGAGTCGGCGGTTCTGTTTGGTGATTTTCTGCTTGGCCGGGTAATGCAAATGTGTGTGGGGCTGGATAAGCGAGTTGCGGATATAATAGCATTGTCGGCTATGCGGACCTGCGAAGGGGAGCTTAGGCAGATAGCGCAAAGGGGCAACTGGTCACTGAGCGAGGCGGAATATATCGAGATAATAACGGGAAAGACGGCAGCGTTGTTTGAGGGCGCTTGTGCGACGGGGGCGATGCTTGCGGGAGCCGGCGAATCGACGGCGCAGGCGCTGGCGGCTTACGGACGCAACACGGGTATCGCGTTTCAGATTACCGATGATTTGCTCGATTTGGTCGGCGAGCAGGACAAGACGGGCAAGCCGGTCGGCAGCGACCTCGATAACAGCAAGCTGACACTTCCGCTGATACATTTGCTGAAAACCGCGGGTGAAGCAGATAAGCAAAGGGTAAAACAGATTCTGTCGCGGCAAAATGGAGACGCCGGAAGAATGGGGTTAATAGAGAAGTTGAATGCCTGCGGCAGTATCGAATACGCAAAAAAGCGAGCGGAGGAGTTTGTTGAGCGGGCGATTACGGCGATAGCCGGAGTTGGGGATAACAGCGGCAGCAGGTCGCTTGTCGAGACGGCAAGATTTGTAGTTGGGCGGACGGCTTGAGAGTTATCAGTTTTAAAAGAAAAAGGCCGGCTTAATAAGCCGGCCTTTTTACTTTTGAATGACTTACAAGCCGCTCTATCTTAGAATTTCCAGGTTATGCCGGTACCGATAGCATAACCGGTGAAACCTGTGAGCTGTAATTCGCCATACCACGAAGTGTTCGGGCAAAGCGTGGCCTGCACGCCGACATAACCACCTAATAGGGATTTTTCTTTTATATTGCCGGATTCACCGGCAAAGGTGGCTTTTCCCCGCATCCACTGCAGGAGAGGTCCGCCATAAATCGAGAGGTCTTGGCTGACCTGGTAGTTTGGTCCGACGGCGAGAACGATGTCGTAAGGTTTCAATTTGGCTGTCTCACCGGCAATTTTATCCTCAGACCTTAACCAATTCATTTGGAACAGGGCGCCCCAGTCAAGATTGTCCTGCTTCAGGAAGGTGTATTTTGTTCCCCAGCCCCAGGCAAACTTATAATCACCGCTGAAGCCCTCTGCTCTGGCATCGCCGACCCCGAGACGCACAAAACCTTTCAGGTCATCCATAACACCATAACCAAGGTCGGCCATAAACATGTTTGTTTTGAGGCGGTCACCTTCACCATCGATTTTGATTTTCGTACTAGCATAGGCATAATCGAGACCGACTCCAAATTGACCCGCTTTGAGGTCAGCCGTTGGAGTTCCCAGTGGCGCCATGGCCATAGCTGCTGAACTGATCAGAGCAAGGACAGCAAATATCACAACCACCAGTAACAATTTTTTGTTCATAATCACTCCTTTCTAAAAAAATTTATTTTTAGAGTGCCACTTCAAGAAAGCGTTCGCTGAACGGCTAAAGCGATTCCAACCGTAGCCAATTTCCTCGAATCGCAGCACTTTCCAAATAACAGGGATATACAACGTATCGGCACATGTCAAGTAAAAAATCCAAATTTTCTTGTGCATCAATACTGATAAAGCGGTTTTGGGCAAAAGAAAAGCCGGCCTGAAACAGGCCGGCTTTTGGGTTTTTACAGACCAAAGGCGTTATTATTTAGAATTTGTATTTTATGGTGAATTCTCCCCAGGTCATGCTGTGGTCCGGAGAGACGCCCGTCACGGGGTCATCTTCCATAGTAATCTGGTGGTATAAACCGGGGGTGAAGATAAGATTGTTGCCGAGGTCGAAATCGGTTGAGACGCCCATCATGACGTGTGTCCAGTCGTGGTCGGTATAGCCGCCACCTGGTCTTGGGTCAACGCCGCAATTGTAAACCGTCTCAATGTGGAAGTTTAGGTCCTGCTTGGGAATTTCAGAGGAGACGTTTTCGAGGGGCAGGGCATAATCGAGCATAAATATGTGAGCCCAGCCGGAATATGTTCCACCGTTTGGATTTCTGGCACCTACAAGTGTATCCGAATTGCTTGGCCAGCCCTTAACGACGACATACCCCGGAACAAGGCCTTTGACGCCGAGCAGTTTCGGGAACTGAACTCCCGCGTAAAGTTCCTGCAGGTCTATGCTGTTTTCACCGTGACTGCTCATCTCGGGATAGTTAAAGTATCTGTAGCCGACTTTGTACATTGTTGCATAAGTTTCCTCTGGCTCCAATGCACCTTTGTAATACACCGAATAGTCCCATCTTTGTTCGTGGTCGTAACCCAGCCCATCGGGATTGCTACCGCTTCCATTGGCATAATGCCCTATGGCCTCTATTCCGAAGCCGGTGCCATACAGGTCGAGGTCGATGAATGGATTGCTGCCGCTATGATGTCCCCAGGTCAAATAACCTCTCCAGACATGCATGGTGTCATAGGTGTAGCCGATGTCGCCGTGGAGATCGCCTTCCTGGGCGAGCACCGGGGCAACCATGCCAAACAGAACCACAGCTATTAACAATAGTTTTTTCATTGCTTTCGTCTCCTTAAAAAAACTCTCACATAATAAATTTACTATGTTTTTATCCGCTCTTCCGGCAACACACCGGAAGGTAACGGCAGTATAACAACACTGATAAGACAGGCAAGTAATTTTTTGTTTTTTTTGCCTTCCCCCAAAGGGGGTCCCCTTACCGCCCATACCGTACTGCAAAAAGCTGTTTTATCGGTCTATTTCTTGAAATATCTTTACTTTAACTATTTTACGCAGTCAAGGAAATTACCATTTTCCTGTTTTTTTCGCCTCTGCCTTCGGGAAGTTCTTCAAAGGGGCAGTGAATTTTCTGAGGTCATCCTCGGGCAGCTCGTAATCGGTCAGTTTTCCCGACATAAAGGCGTCGTAGCCGGAGAGGTCCATAAGGCCGTGTCCGCTGTAGCTGAACAGGATGACCTTTTCCTTGCCTTCTTCCCTGGCTTTTATGGCCTCGTCGATGGTAGCGGCGATAGCGTGGCTGGTTTCCGGAGCGCAGATAAATCCTTCAGTTTTTGCCCAGGTCATTGCTGCTTGGTAACACTTGGTCTGCGGGTATGCCTTTGGTTCGAGCAGCCCTTCGACAGTGGCCTGACTGACAAGAGGGGCCATACCGTGGTAGCGCAGGCCGCCCGCGTGAATTGGGGCGGGGATAAAGGTATGCCCGATTGTGAACATCGCAAGCAATGGTGTTGTTCCGGCTGTGTCACCGAAATCGTAGGAGAATGGTCCGCGAGTCAATGATGGGCAGGAGCTTGGTTCGATGGGCATAATTTTTATGTTTGCGCCGTTGATTTTGTCGGTGACGAAGGGGAATGAAAGTCCGGCGAAGTTTGAGCCGCCGCCTGCGCAGCCGATTACGATATCGACTTTCTTTTCGCCCGCGAGTTTGAGCTGCATTTTAGCTTCCTGGCCGATGATTGTCTGATGGAGCAGAACGTGGTTTAAGACGCTTCCAAGTGAATAGCGGGTTTGACCTTTCGGGTCTGTGACGGTTTGCTCGATTGCCTCGCTGATGGCGATGCCTAAGCTGCCCGGGGTATTCGGCATCTCGGCGAGAATTTTTCTGCCGGCGTTTGTTTCGGTGCTTGGGCTTGCGACGCAATTTGCGCCCCAAACCTGCATCATAAGTTTTCGGAAGGGCTTTTGGTCGAAGCTGATACGGACCATAAAGACCTTACATTCAAGGCCAATCAACTGGCAGGCAAAGGCGAGCGCGCTGCCCCATTGTCCTGCGCCTGTTTCGGTGATGAGACGTTTAATGCCGAACTGCTTATTATACCAGGCCTGCGGGACGGCGGTATTCGGCTTGTGACTGCCGGGCGGGCTGGTGCTTTCGTCTTTGTAGTATATACGGGCCGGGGTCTTGAGGAATCTTTCGAGGTAAACGGCCCTTCGCAGGGGTGCCGGCCGCCATCTGTAGAGGATATCGAGGACTTCCTCAGGGATATCGATCCAGCGTTTAGTGCTGACTTCCTGCTCAATGAGGTTCATCGGGAAGACCGGGGCCAGCATTTCGGGGCCGATGGGCTTTCCATCGGGGCCGAGCGGCGGAAGCAGCGGTGTGGGCAGGTCGGCGGCGAGGTTGTACCATTTGCGTGGTATGTCTTTTTCTTTCAGATGAATTTTAACTTCCATTTTTACTCTCCTATCGGACTGCGGTTACGTTTATTAATACTGATAAGGTCTTTATTGCTAAAATATCAGGGCGTATCTGTCAAGAGAATTTATTTGTGATTTTTAGGGGTATATACCTGCCCTGAACAGGGTTGAAGGGCCGCGGTCAAATTGCCTGTTGGTGCTTATGGGACTTAATGTTAACAATGGATTATGCGGGACATCTTTTGCGCATAACCATGGTTTCGCGGAGGCAGGCAGGATTCTTTTTATTTTGGCTGGGCGCCTTCCTGAGTGTAGTTAATTGCCCTGATGGGGTAAGGAATTACTATGCCTTCCTTGGCATATCGCTGATGCAGGCGCTTGATAAACTCGTGCTTAATAAGATACTGGTCAAAGTATTCCTTGCCGCGGAGGGTGACGGTGAAGCCAATGCTCGAATCGCCGAAGGTATTATAGCGAACAAGCGGGTTGAAGTCAGGAACACCGCCTGGAACATCCCGCATAACTTCCTTTGCCACTTCACAGGTTATCTGCTCAACCTTGTTAAGGTCACTGTTGTAATGCACGCCGAGGTTAACAGTCACATCCAAACCCTTGTCGGGAAGGTAATAATTCGTCACGTTTGTCTGGGTGAGTTTTGAATTTGGAATCAGCACGATATTGTTGGCCAGCATTTTGACCTTTGTGGTGCGCCAGTTGACGTCAATGACGTAGCCCTCTTCGCCTGAGTCCAGTTTTATATAGTCGCCGACGCGGACGATGCGGTTGGTAACGATGTGAAACCCGGCGAAAAGGTTGGAGAGGGTATCCTGAAGGGCAAGGGCTACCGCCAGGCCGCCGACGCCTAATGTGGCGATAATCGGTGTTATGGAGATTCCGAGGGCGTTGAGGATAACAAGGATTCCGATTATGAAGATTAGTATCCTGCTTATGGTTCGTATCAAAGATGCGCCGGGCAGATTCCATTTGTCGGAATAATGAGATATCAATCCTGACGCGATATTTGCCATAACCAGTGTCACGGACAATAAGCCGAGGGCAAGCAGGGTTTTGCCCGCCGTATACACGAGGTTTTCGGGCAATTTCGGGAACTGCAATGCGCAATATATTCCCAGCATAAAAAACCATATTATGAACGGTCCTTTTATCGCGGAGATAATGACGTCATCAAGCTCGCTTTTTGTGTGTTGGGCCCAGCGGCTCAAACGTATAAAGAGCAATGCCCTAAACAAAAAGCCGATGCCCAAGACAACCAGAAACGTGGCGAAGGGCAATATTAGTTCAATAACGGTCTGAATTATAACATCGTTTGACCAATGCATTTTTTATCTACCTCTCAAAAGCAACAAAGAAAGAATTTATCTGTTAGGCAGTAACTTAGTAAGCGGAGTTTGTCAAGATTAGAGTTTTTATCTGCTCGATACTCATAAGCCGTGACCCGTGGCTCGTGGCTAGTGGTTCGTTGTTCATGGTCAGCGTGCAGCGTACTGCGTACAGGTCGACATCAAATCAATCCCCGACAGCGAAGCCTTCGAAGCTTGAATCGAGGACAAGCAAAGCAAAAAGTAAATGGCAAAAAGACAGTTCGTAGTTCATAGAAAGAGGATACTCGATACTGGATACTTGATACTCGAAAATTAAAACGGGCCGGAGTTAATTTCCGAAGCGGGCTCGTCGCTGCGCTATGTGTGAACGCGAAGAATGCTGTCAAGAAATCAGTGCGGTGTCCCCGGATTTGTGGAATTTTAACTAAATACCTATGCGGACAACAAATTGTATTGCTTCACCAATTTGGAGAATAGAGAGACTAGCTGCAAAGTTAGAAACTTCATAAAAATGACCGGTTGTTACATCCACCAAGATCAACCTATAAGAAATGTTCGCAGCAGTACATCTCTGAGTTCTCAAAAATTCAGCCCTTGTGAATCCCACATTAAAGGGAGGAGTGCCAGTAACAGATTTTACCTCAATAAATTCAATTGGGTTTGGTGAATCATTGGTTACATAGAAATCGGCACCAGGGACCATACCGTCGGGCAATGCGATTATTTCCCCAGCCCTGTGACCGACACGAACAAGTCGATCACCATACTGTGGCTGCAGAAATGTGTCTTCCACGAGATCTTCGGCACGTTCGGCTAAAATAGGGTCAATTATAACCGTAACTTGTGACCGTTTTGCTGACCGACGAGTTCGGCGACTCTGGTGAATCGGAGGTGCGATGTTTGTTCCGCTTGGGATGGTAGTTTGTGGTTGAAGAGCGACCTCTTGCAAAGGGGATGCTGGTGATACGCGAGCGCCTCGCGGTAGGGCCAAAGATGTGCTAACTTGGAAATTAACTCCATCAAACCACACATTGATGTCGTTCGTATATTGATTATGGAAATGATAAATATCTGATTCGGTAAGCAAATTACAGTATGGTTGGGGGACAACCAAACTCAAAGATGTATGACTTGGCAATTCTTGAGCGATGGTTAGCAAGCACATACTCATCAAATAGTGAAGACGGCGTTCCTCGCCTCTCGTGTAGTCGCCACTTATTCTCTGACACAAATTTTTAAGTCCACTTGGGAAACCAGCGCCCGAACAAAGGTTTTTAAAACCATTTTCGCCAAGAGCTTCAAGGCTTATTAGGTCAGCCTCAGGCAGAGAAATAAGACGCTCAACCGCTCCCGGAAAACTTGCAATCAACTCAGCAATCACAAATAGTTTTGGGTGAGTCAAGAAGAGATGCCGAGTAGGCGTTGGACTAAATTGGTTGAGTACAAAGACAAGGTGCTCCCGCTTAGTGGACAAGAATTGTTGCACGGACGTAGAATGTGAATATTGACTGAAATAGAGGATTTTGAGCAACTCATATTCAGCACGAAGCGGATTATTACGAAAAGTTGAACGATATTCTAGAAATGCATATCCGGCGGGCGTAATGACACTAGGACGAACGGTATTATCTATTAGCCCAATGGCCGCTGGGTCACTGAAATAATTGCCGTGACCTCTTGATAGACCTTGGTTGATTTCATGTATTCGATCAAACCACATGTTGAGATGACGCAGGCTGGTGGTCGCTAAGTTAAATGTCTTTAAACGAACGTGTGGTTTGAATTTCATCAGTGTGCTACGAGCAAGAGGGTCGTCGAAAAGAGAAGCGAACTGTTGTGCTAAATGTGCGGTTACTTGGTGCTTTCCGTTGGGCATGCTACTTATCTCCAAGTTCCTTTCGGAATATCAGTATATATTGATGCATTTGATTCATAACAAAAGCATAAGGGTACCCGAAAGGATAAAGATCAGCCGCTTGGTCATGCCAAATGCGCATACCACGATAAACTATTCCTGGAATTTGGCAAATTGTTCCGATCATGTCGGCGTGAAGAAGATATGGTCGTTCTTTTGTAGGCTGTAAGTCACGACAAAAAACTACCAAATACTTCTTATTCCTAAGCTTAGATACCGCTGCGAACAGAATCTCGCGGAGCCGTACAAGGTAATCATCATAAGATAAGTTTCCCAAGTCGTTTTGAAGTTTTGTAAATGGTGTAGCATCATTTCGCCCATAAAGTTTTTTCTTATGCCCGTTTTTGGGCCTATTCATCAAATCAGAATATGGAGGGTCGGTAAGGATTAAATCGAATTCATGATTTCTAATATCAGAAAACGAAAGCATATCTTTTGAATCACCGTGTAACATTCGTTGTAATACCAAACCCTCGGATTTGCACACGTCCTTATATGCCGAGACATAAGTCTTGTTGAGGTCGATCCCGATAGCATTTCGTGTTGGTTCACAGAGCGAAGCACCAAGAAGCGTACCTCCAACCCCAGCGAAGGGATCTAAAATCCACTGATCTCGCTTTGTGAAAAACAAAATAATATCTCGCATCAAAAGTGGAGGTTTAGGGCAAGGGTGTACTTTGCGAAGATCGAATCCGCAACGGTCGGCAATGGGGGGGTACGCCTTGATCCAAATACTGTTCAGAAAAAACGTCCACTCCTTGCCGGTAAGTTCATTGAGAAAGTTTCTTTTGTCAAAAATACCTCGTTCACCTAAATCAACACCAAACTTGCCTTTATGTTTCTTCCGCCCATTGCTTTCAATGGTATGCCAAAATGGAACTTCGTCTTTCGGGCTTAGAATTCTCTTGTGTTTGGACATAATACAAACGCTCCTTCAAAACATTTCGTTTCGATCCCCCATTATTGCTTCGGTAACGACGGTAATCAATTTCCAAGCAAAGGGGATGTCCTCGAGTACTTAATGTCTCCATAATCTGTTCATGAGAAATTAGCCCTTCGTCGTTATAGCTCAAAAACAAGTGTTTGGTGTTTGCACAGATTACCAATTCCGCTAAGGCTGTGGCCGCATCTGATCGGTCGCAATATCTAGACTTAGAATCTTCCCATGGCCGAAGACCTGTGCGTCCAGAAATAGCGGGATGATCTCCGCACGCAATCGTTTCCAAAATGTGATAATATGCTCCATAATGACGCCATGTATAAGGAGGGTCTAGGTACAAAACATCGAACTCAGTATCCCGTACAAGTTCATTTGCATCTTTGCAGAAAACTTGATGGTCAAACGCACTTCGGATAATCGGCGACCTTTGCAAGCACAACGTTTTCTGGGCACGCGCATCCCAATGTTTTAGGAAGCAACCATATGTACCCGCTATATTTGCAACTTGGTTCGTTGAACGCATTAAGTTCGAAAGAAGAAGACAAAACTCAGCCTCCGTCAACAAGTTAAACTGTTTCCACTTGCATAGTCTCTGCCGGATTGCATCAATCTTCCGTGCGTTTTGGTCTGAGAAATACCGCCTTTCATATGATCCTCGATGTGTGCCGCCTGGGGAATATTCTCGGAAACAAAATCCATCTTCTCCCGGAAGGTCATTGAGAAATGCGAGAACTCGATCATAGTAGGTTGGGTATAAGCAATGTCCGTTACCTTTGGGAATCTCACCACTTGCAAACAAACGTTCAAAATGCGGCTCATCATTGATATTTAACGTAGCTTGAGCGAAGACATAACCCAAACGCAAATTGTCATTGGCAATTACTCTATTCCCAAGTTGTTTGAAGAGCCGTGAAACAGCGGCAGTACCACAAAAGACGTCCCCCACTCGGACAGTCTCCGGTCCGATGTAACGGCGCCAAATGCCCTCGATAAAAGGCAACAGTTTCTCTTTCGAACCAATAAATCTCATAATGTTTCTGAATGTAGATTATAATTCGTTCAATCAAGTTTTGCACGAAGTAATAACCATCCCAAAAATTGTAGGATTATTCGGCGCAAAAAGGGCAAACTTCGGGGCTCCCCATTTTCAGCTCAAAAACGCCTTTGCCGTAAACCCTTCGACATTGGTTTAAGACAAACGTATAATGGCGTGGATGGCATTTAGTAAAGATGAAAAGACGTTGTTTGCGAAAGGCGAGCAGGCGAAGTTGACGGCGGCGGCGCCGTTGGCGGTGCGGATGAGGCCAAGGACTCTGGATGAATTCGCGGGTCAGCAGCACTTTATCGGCGAAGGAAAACTATTGCGGAGGATACTCGAAGCGGACGCGTTGAGCAGCTTGATATTTTACGGGCCGCCAGGGGTGGGAAAGACATCGCTGGCAATGGTAATCGCCAACCAGACCAAGGCGGAATTTCGATATATAAGCGCGCCTGCGGCGAGCGTCAAAGATATTCGCGACGTGATAGCGGAGGCGAAAGACCGATTGGCGTCGTCGAGCAAGCGAACTGTCTTGTTTATCGATGAAATACACCGTTTCAACCGGGCGCAGCAGGACGTGCTTCTGGATGACGTGGAATCCGGGATAGTGATATTCATCGGGGCGACGACTGAGAACCCGTTTTTCGCCGTCAATTCGCCGTTAATAAGCAGAAGCACGGTATTTTATTTTGAACCATTAAGCGAAGATGATATTGTCGGGTTATTGAAACGGGCGATAGCGGATAAGGAGCGGGGGCTTGGCAAATACGAGATTGAAGCGGAAGATAAGGCGCTGAAGTATCTTGCGACAGTATGCGATGGCGACGCAAGAAAGGCATTGACCGCCCTGGAAGTGGGAATTTTGTCGCAATGTAGCGCGGGCAAGATGCCCGCGACACGAATAAAGTTCGATTTGCAGACGGCGAAGGATTCTATACAGGGTAAGACAATTGATTATGACCAGACGGGCGATACGCATTACGATTTGGCGAGCGCGTTTCAGAAAAGTATGCGTGGGAGCGACCCGGATGCGACGGTTTACTGGCTGGCGAGAATGATAGCGGGCGGGGAGGATGTGCGGTTTATCGCCAGAAGAATCGCGGTTTGTGCGGCGGAGGACGTGGGCAACGCGGACCCGATAGCGACGGTTTTGGCGGCTGCTGCGGTACAAATCAGCGAATTTGTGGGGCTTCCTGAGGCGCAATTGGCACTGGCGCAGGCGGCGATTTACGTGGCGAGCGCACCGAAATCGAACGCCTCATCGTCCGCGATTTGGACGGCCGTAAGCGATGTCCAGAACGAGAAAACCGTGGCAGTGCCCAAGCATTTGAAGGATAGTCATTATCGGGCGGCGAAAAAGATGGGTTTCGGGGCGGAATACAAGTATCCGCACAGTTTTGAGGGCGGATTTGTAGTGCAGGAATATCTGCCGGGCGGTATAAAGAAGAAATATTATAAGCCGACGGACAGAGGATACGAAAAAAATATACGTGGTTATTTACAAAAGCTCGAAATACTGATAAAAGATAGCAAGGCCAAAGGGATTGAACGGCCTAATGGAGCAGGGTAACGGTTGAATGGAGTACCGTAGTATGGACAAAGCGCAGTTGCGGCTTGATTTGCAGAAGATTCTGGCCGGCATATCGGCTGAACAGCGGAAAGAGAAAAGCCGCAGGGCGTGTCGAAATCTGATTGCGACGCCTGAGTTTCAAAACGCCTCTACAGTGATGATGTATATGTCACTTCCGCACGAGCTTGATACGTCGGAGGCGATACTTTCCGCTTGGCAGATGGGCAAGACGGTGGTTGTGCCAAAGGTGTCCTGGCAGCAAAGACACATGATACCCGTGCAGATAAACTCATTGGAGACGGGTTTTTCGGAGGAGGTACCGGGCCTGCGAAATCCGATAACAGGAGCGCCGGTTCCCTTTGAGGATATTGATATTGTGGTGGCGCCCGGTCTTGGGTTTGACCGCAGGGGCAATCGTTTAGGGCGCGGGGGGTCATATTACGACAGGTTTTTCACCAACAAGGAATTAAAGGCGCGGAAATGCGGTTTTGCATTTTCGGAGCAGGTGATAGAAACAGTGCCGGTGACGGAGCGCGACGTGCCTGTTGATATGCTGGTTACCGATGAGGAAGTACTGTATTTTGGCAAGGACAAGCCGGCATCCGGCGTCAAGGCCAAAAAGACAAGAGTTAACAGACAGGGCAAATAGAAGGAGATTGAAATGGCTGTTTATCCGAGTGGTTACAATGAGCATCGTTCGGCTCAGATTCGCAGAATCTTGTATGTTTCGATAGCTGTAATTATGGTGGCCGTTATCGCGATAGCGGGATATATTCTTTTGCGGAATCGAGGCGGTTCACAGGAAGTCGCGCCTGAGTCGCAGGCGAATATGACTGAGCATGGTCAGCCGGCATTGCCTGTTGCGCAAATGGAACCGGGCGTCGCGAAATCAGCAGCGGGTTCGGTCCCTTCGACAAGCTCAGGGCAGGCAAGCTCACCGCAGGCCACAGCGCCGGTTGCGATGGATGCCAACGGCTCGGTTGTGTCGGCGCAGATTGCGCAGGCGATGGAACTGTTGAATCAGTCGACGCCTAAAGTTATCGAGGCGAGGGACAGGCTTAATGAGCTTTTGCCTCTGGCGCGGGGACAGGAGCTTGTTTTTATCAAAACCAAACTCGCGGAGCTGTCGGACAAGTGGCTGTTCAGTAAAGTTGTGTACCCGGAGGACAAATTGACGGCCAGTTACAAGGTTGCCTCGGGCGATATGCTTTCGACAATCGGCAAGAAACACAATGTGCCGTATGAGATTTTGATGCAGATAAATAATATGACGAAGCCGGAGGCACTTCAGGCGGGCGTAGCGATAAAGGTAATCAATGGGCCTTTCCACGTGAGGGTCTATCGTTCAACGTTTACGATGGATTTGTATCTGCAGAACACATACGTGAAGAGTTTTCTGGTGGGGCTGGGCAAGGCTGGGATGGAAACGCCGACAGGGCGATGGCGTGCGAAAGAGGGCGGCAAACTGATACAGCCGATTTGGACGGACCCGGTGAGCGGAAAGACGTATCATCCCGAAGACCCGGATTATCCGCTGGGTTCGCGGTGGATAGCTCTTGAGGGCCTTGAAGGAGCGGCGGTGGGCAAGACGGGTTTTGCGATTCACGGCACGAAGAACCCGGAGCAAATCGGGACGCCCGGTTCTCAGGGATGTATCAGGCTGCATAACGGCGACGCGATACTGGTATATAACCTGATGATGCCGGGGCAGTCGCTTGTGGACGTGGTTGATTAATAGTTTTTAGTTTTTGGTTTTGAGTTTTTAGTTGAGTGAAGCTGTTAAAAACTCAACACTAAGCACTTAAAACTTAAAACTGAAAAATGCGGTGAGAAGGAATCCAGTGTTGTGAGCCAGGGAACGGTCAATAAACATCGGAGGATTAAGCTATACGCACTGGGGGTGTCTGTTTTTGCGCATATTGTGGCGTTATCGATTTTCGCTGCTGTGAAAATTTCGCAAACGGCACCGGTGCAATTGCAGACGACAACGACCGTGAGCATCAGTCAGGCTATCAGACTTGCGGACAGGCAGGCGGTTACGCCAAAGCCAAAGGTTAATACCGTCGATAGCAAACCATTCGATTCTTCGGGAGCGCTCAAGGCGGACATCATTAAGGGCAGGCCAATAACAAAATCGGCGGGAAAAGGACCTGCGGCGGATATCGGCCCCGTGTTTGATTTGCCGAAAGGAGAATATCATCGGCAGGCGGGTTCGACAAGCTCACCGCAAGCGGAAGAATTAAAGCAGCCGATTCAGCAGGATGCATCGACTGCGGCCGGCGGGGGGGAATCAGCGGCAAATATAGAATTTTTCGACAGCCCGGCGCAGGGCAGGAGGATTTGTTACGTCGTCGATTGCTCGGGGAGTATGCAGGGATTGTGGAAACGCGTGCAGGAAGAGCTTATCGATTCGATTGGGAAGCTGCAGCAGGATTATTATTTTTGCGTGATTGTTTTCGGCGGGGGCAGCATACTGGAATCGGGCGGCGGGAAAATGGTGCGGGCAACCGGGCAGGCGAAAAAAGAGGCATACGATTTTATCGCGGCGATCCAGCCGAGGGGGGCGACAAACGCGACGGCTGCTCTGGAGCGAGCGATTATGGTTAAGGACAGGGCCGGCGTCGGAGCTTCGGCGATATATTTTCTGACGGACGGTTTTGAGCTGAGCGAGCAGGATGGTTCGCGTTTTGCGCACAAGGTTGCTACAATGCACAGGAGTTTTGCGCCGAAGACGCAGATAAACACGATTGGTTTCTGGTGCACGGAGCAGGATGGCTCGGTGCTTGAGACGATAGCGAAGGAAAGCGGCGGGAAATTTGTAATGGTCGGCAGCGCCGGCGAACAAAAGAACGATGATAAATGACGCGGCGGTATTAAGGCGGGGATGCGGTAATGAATAAAGGGATTTTGTTAAAGCTGTTTTTTATGGCTGCAGCTCTTGTTGTGGTGGTGATGATGCTGATAACAGCCGCGAGGACAAATTTCAACGGCGCGTCGGCGGGGCTATCTATGCCTAAAACGTATTTCGAGCAGTTTTTTGTGGCGGGCGGACCGGTTGTCTGGTTTGTTCTTTTGCCGATGTCGATGGTTACGGTTTATCTGGCGACGGAGTATTTTCTTGTCATTCGCCGGAAAAAGCTTTTGCCGGACGATGTCTGCGGGACCATTGCCGATATTACGCGGCAGGCGGGCTTGGCGCAACTGCCTGGGCGGCTTGCCGAGAGGAGCGATTTTATCAGTGTCGCCGTTAGTAGTGCGGTTGGCAGGTGCGGCGGTGATTTGAGCCGAATGCGCAGTTTGGTTATCGAATCGCTTCAGGAACAGGCGATGGCGCTTTTACGCAGAATCGAGTGGATGAACATCATGGGCAATGTTTCGCCGATGGTGGGGCTTTTCGGGACGGTACTGGGGATAATCAAAATGTTCAACGCGATGGCGGCGGTCGGCGGACAGCCGCACCCTTCGCAGTTGGCAGGCGGTATTTCAATAGCGCTGGTAACAACGTTGTGGGGGCTGATGATTGCGATACCGGCGCTTACTATTCACGGCGTTTTCCAGAACCGAATCGAAATGCTCGCCAGTGAATCGGCTGAGCAGGCGGAAAAAACCCTTTCTCAAATAGCTTATATTTTAAGAGAGCAGAAGCGAACAGAGCAGACCAAATCGGGCCCGAAGCAGCCGATTGTTGAAATTCCGCCAAAATCAGGCGGAACAATTCGGACATCGACGCTGTCGTCATAATTTTTAAGTGCGGAAAGTGTTTATGGCTTTTGAGGTTCCAAAACGATACCGCGGCACGGTTCAGACGCTAAATGTGATACCGTTCGTGGATGTTTTGTTTCAGCTTATTATATTTTTCGCGCTGGCCTGCCAGCTTATAGCGACGGAGAATTTACAAGTTTACGTCCCCGACAACTGCAATTTTGCCAGTTTCGACGACGAGCGACAGTCGCAGATTACCACCGTTACGGTTATGAAAAATGAGCAGGGCAAAAGCAGTTTTTCGGTGGGTTCTCAGAAAGTTGCGTTATCGAATTATGACGAAATGGCCGAGAAAGTTGCCGAGCTTTTGGATGCCCGGCTCAAAGACCTGCCTGCCAACGGCAGGGTCGTTACGCTGCGAATTGACAAGGATATTCCATACTCTGAGGCGCAGTACGCATTAGCCGCGGTTGCCAAAAGCACCGCTACTGATATCCGCTTAGCGGCGATAAAAGAAAATCAAGACATAGCACCCAAATGAAAGAAGAGTTAATGCTCGATATGTCATTTTTCTTGAAAAGTGGAATTGCGACTAATGTTGGAAGAACTTAATAATGGCCGGCCATAAAGTGACAATGAGGGAGACACATGCTAAGAGTCCTCCTATTATCCCGACCACAAACCCCCACACGGAGAATCTGCCTGAACTTTCAAGTTCGGCTTTGACAGGGTCCATTATCTCTCGTCTTATCGAATTCATGGCTTTCTCGATATTGGTAATGTCGGTCACTTGAGTTCGAAGTTGAGCTATTAGTCTTCTGAAAGGGTCAGGATTTAAAATTGCTTTATTATCCTCTACTAGCTGGTCGATTTGGTCAATTATACCGCGAACTTTGTCTTCAAGGGGAAAAGCATCTCCAGTTTCTGCCTGTTCTCGTGGATTGCTAATTGTTTTCTCCAATCTACACTCTGCGGTTAGCGCTGGAGGGTTCTTGTCGTCATATACTTCAATTTCGACAACGTGAAAAGCTTCATTTGCAGAGTTGAACAGGCCGTGGATGCGGACATACCGAACCTCAGTGCCTTCAGGAAAGGCAAAAACTTGCCAACCGTTGGAGCCAGTATCGCCTGTATCAAATAAGACGTTCCAAGTTTGGTGGTCGAGAGAAGTGAGTAATCGATATTTATATATACGTGAGTCACGTTGTCGTCCTTTTTGTCCAAGTTTATCCCAAAGCAGGAAACGAATGCAGTAAACAGTGGCTGAAGAACCAAGGTCGACAGTTAAAGTGCCAGGCCATCTAAACTGAGCAAATCCCGACATGCCTGTGTATCCTGTGCTAATTCCATCTGTGACTTGAGCTGCATTCTGGATAGGTTCTTCAATGCGTTTGGTAATCGCTATGTTTGCCATTACTCACCTTATGCTTCCTAGTGCCGTTTCCAAAAAGGTACTATGACTTTTGAGCTTTCTTGTTTCTATACCGTACATAACGCCTCAAAGCAAGATTTTGCTGTCTGTGGTTTTCGTAATCGCAGTTGCGAAAC
>JBEKZW010000013.1:0-53014 GCA_049509475.1 Sedimentisphaerales bacterium | reverse complement strand
GCTTATATCAAGCTGACCGGGATATTCCTTAAAATGTTTAGCGAGGATTGAAAGGTCGCGCCGGCCCAGCTCGTTTAACTGGTCGCTGTTGTTTACGAAGTGATACGAATACAAAGAATGCTGGGCGATGATGGCGTTTTCCATCGCCGTGTCGTTGTACGCGGTTATCAGTCCGGCATTCATCTGGCCCTCGTTAATAGCTTCCTTGTGTGTATTATTACAACCACAGACAAACACACATAAAAGGGCCAACTCAATTACAAAAACTGTTTTCATAACACAATTGTTTTTACTTATAATCATTTTTAGCCACTCCCAAACATTTTCGAACCAAACAGGGTTATAAGGGCGGGTCCCGCCACTATCACCAGCACAGCTGGAAATATAAACAAAGCCATTGGAAAAATCAACTTCACCGTCATTTTTTCCGCGCTTTCTTCGGCAGTGTATGTTCTCGCTTCACGCATCGAATTGGCAAATATTTTCAGGGTTTCGGCAATACTGGTCCCAAAGCGTTCGGTCTGAATCAGTATTGTAGCCAAGGAAGACAATTCAGTGGCTCCGGTCCTTTCGGCCATGTGACGCATTGCATCGACGCGGCTTGCGCCAAGGTTCATCTCGAAGTTTGTCAGCGACATGGCATTGGCAAGAATAGGACTCACCTGCCGGATTTCCTCGGAAACAACGCTCCAGGCCATATCAAGTCCCAAACCCGACGAAACGCATATCTCCAGCAAATCCACGGCCTGAGGCAGATGCCGCCGGATTTCTTCCCTGCGTCTTGCCAGCTTAGCCACAACGATAAAATTCGGAATAAAGAACAAAACAGAAGCCGCAAGAACGGTAAGAACGAGTTTTTCAGTGCCTGAAAAACTCGTCGGCATCAGCAACATTGTCATTACTACAAGTCCGATAATGAACAGTAAGATTTTGACGCCGGTGTAAACGGCAGGCGATGCTGAGCCGATGTATCCCACGCGAACCAATTGCTCGCTGAGGGATTTGCTGGCGTTTCCATGAGAAACCACATTGCCAATTCTCGCCAGCAATCTCAAAATATCGAACTGTTTCGGTCTTTCTTTCCCCGGCAGTCTCACAAATCTGCTGTCCTGCAATTTTATCCCCACCATTGCTTGCCTTTGCCTGTAGGCAAGAAGCAATGAAACGCCAATGGCCATGGCAGAAAGAAAAGCCAGAATAGGTATCGCTATTTCCATCATAATTATACGAAACTCATCTCCTTGACCGTTATTAAAAACGCAACACCGATAGTTTTTTCATTAGCCACCAGCCCAGCAGAACACTGACGATTGTTCCCGCAAGAATGTATTGCCCCGTTGTTGTTTTGTACATTGGCGCCATATAATTGGGATTTACTATATTCAGCAAAATAAACAGGATTACAGGCATCGCAATCAGTATTCTGGCACTGAAATTCGTCTGGGCGGTAAGCACTCGAACTCTTCTGGCAAGACGGACCCTGACTCGGATTACCGCTGAGAGACTGTCCATCAAATCAGCGAGATTGCCGCCGCTTTGTAGCTGGATGGCCACCGCGGAAGTGAAAAACTTCAGTTCCGAGTTAGACGTCTCTTCGGCCGCTGACCTGATGGAATTTTTCATATCCACGCCCAGCTCCTGCTCTTTACATATACGGTAGAAGACATCTCCCAGCGGCGGGCCTATTTCTTCAGCTATTAGCTGAAATGCGCCGGCAAGGGGATGTCCGGCCCTCAGAGAACGTGCCGCAATTCCCAGTGCGTCGATAAGCTGACTTTCGAACAAATCCGCTCGTTTGTCGATTTTTCTTCGCGTATAAACTGAAAAGCCGGAAACGGTGACCATCGCACTGGCAAATGCTACCACTATGCTGTTGGTAAGGACAAATGCGATAATGCCTGTTAAAAAACACGCACCGCCTAATCCGAAAAGAACCGTATTAATGGAAACACGCCATCCGGCGTCATTGGCAATCCTTTTGAGCTTTTTTTGAAGCGTTAAGACCACTTCGACTCGACCCGCCTGCGTGCCTGCCTGCGTATCGCGCCACAGCCGAAGCATCTTCGATTCATCAACGGTTCCACTCGTTATAAGTCCGAGCCGCTGCTGAATATTTTTCAATCTGGAAAGGTAATGTCCCAGCCAGGCAAAAACACAAAAGCACCACAATGAAAAAACCAAAACGAAAACCGTAACCAGGATGATTATGTTTAGTGTCATTATTTATTAAAGCCCGCATAAAATCCTTATGCGGTTTTACTCCTTCATTTAATTTCCTTTTTCCCTTTGGTCGCAGGTTCAGAACCTTTTTTGTCGGATTCGTCAAGCACCCGCCGTTGAAACAGAACAGCCGGTATGTCAATTCCTTCGGCCTTGAGCCGATTTACGAGGTTGGGGCGCACGCCGCAGGTTTCAAACTGTCCGTAAGCGTTGCCCTGGGCGTCTATGCCAATCTGATTGAAGCGGAATATATCGTGCAGGCAGATTACGTCTCCTTCGGTGCCGGTTATTTCCACTATGTTTGTGATTTTTCTTGGTCCGCCGGTGATACGGTCAAGGTGGATTAAAACATCCAGAGCCGAGCTTATCTGCTCACGCATCGCGTGGACCGGATAGTTTAATCCCGCCATACTCAGCATGTTCTCAAGCCGCCGCAGAGCGTCTCGCGGGCTGTTGGCGTGCACGGTCGTCATCGACCCTTCGTGCCCGGTGTTCATCGCCTGGAGCATATCCATCGTTTCCTCTCCACGAACTTCGCCGATAATGATTCTGTCGGGGCGCATTCTCAAGCTGTTACGGAGCAGGTCTCGCTGGGTAATTTGTCCCTTGCCTTCGATATTTGCCGGCCTGGTTTCGAGCCGAACCACATGCTCTCTCTGGAGCTTGAGCTCGGCCGCGTCTTCAATGGTCACGACGCGCTCACCAGGCGGAATCCAGCGTGACAAGGCATTCAGCAAAGTGGTCTTGCCTGTCCCGGTGCCGCCTGAAATAAGGATGTTCATTTTGCAGCGGACACAGGCATCGAGGAAAAATGCCATTTCCTTGGTCAGCGAATTCATTTGTATCATTTTGTTGATGTCAACGGGTTCCGCTCCGAACCGGCGGATACTCAACATAGGGCCATCCAGCGACAAAGGAGGAATAATAGCATTGACACGGGAGCCGTCCGGCAGACGTGCATCGAGCATCGGAGAGCTTTCGTCGATTCGCCGGCCTACATTAGAGCCAATTCGCGATATCACCCGCATCAGGTGGTCATTAGCGGCAAAAGTCGCGTCGGTCAGCTCAAGCCGGCCGTGTTTTTCAATGTATATATGATTCGGCCCATTAACAAGAATATCGCTTACTTCCGGGTCAGCCAGAAACTCCTCCAGTGGCCCAAATCCGAATACTTCGTTCATTACCTCGTGTAGCAACTGGTCTTTCTCCGGCGCAGTCAGCGGGTAACCCTGTTCGCCAAGCAAGGCGTCTATTTTACTTGAGCATTCCTTGCGCAATTGCTCAATAGGAACTTGTCTGGCTTCACGCATATCCAGTATGGCAAGTAATTTCCTGTGAACAGATTCCCTTATGCGGTGCCAGGTAACGCTTTGCTTGTCGCCAACGTCATTACCGATCGGCTGCTTATGTTCATCTGCCATTTTGCTTTATCCCTATTTTTTACCGTTGCCGTTATGGCCGTGAAGGTTATTCACTAATCTCTGGAAATCCCTGCGGATACCAGAACGCGGCGCCAATTCCGACAGCGGCTTTCCGTGATTCACGCAGTTAACTACCTTTTTGAAGTTATTGCGCACAGTATATAAACGTTCTGTTCCGACCGCCTTTTTCACCTCTTCAAGCGGTACCAATGGCCCCCACCATTGATTGAACCTGTTTACAAGCGGAAAGATTTTATCGGAACTGACGTGAAATTCCCGCAACGCAGAAAGCATGGTTTTGGCGATTTTGATGTCTTTTACATTGGCCTGAAAAACCAATAGAACGGCTTTACTTGCGCTGGCGAGCAATCTCATCGTCTGGTTCGGCAATCTCGGCGCATCTATTATTGTATATTTGTATGCCCCTTTGCATGCTTCAAGGGCATCAGCAAGATGCGGATACCGGTCGCTTCCGTTATCGGAGGCGCCCGTGGCGCTGACCAATACGTCAAAGTTGTCTTTGTACTTTGTGGCGCTTGTCGTGATAAACTGACTGTCAATCCTGTCATTCCGCTTGAGCACGTCGTCGATGCTATACCCGCCGGTTATGCCGAGATAGCTGGACACGGCTCCATAGCAACTATCCATATCAATAGTCAGGACCGGCTGCATTGATTCCAGCCGAAACTCGTTGGCCAGATTCAGGCATACGGTGGTCGCGCCACAGCCGCCGCTCGCTGAAAAAACCGTCACTATCTGGCCGAGGGCTGATGCGACCTTTGTATCATCGACGAGCAATCGTTCCAGAATCCTGTCGAGCTCCGATTCAAAGGACTTCTTGTGCATAAAATGTCTGGCGCCGGCCTGCATAGCTTCAAGCATAAGCTTCTGGCTGGACTCACTCGACGCCACGGCAAACCTTGTTGAAGGAAACAGGGGTACAAGACGGTCAAGCTCACGAAGCATCCTGGGAGGGTCGGAGTCGATATCCACAATGGCAATGGGAGCTTTAGCGTCTCCGAGACACGTCTTCAGTTCCGACATACCCATGCAGGTGCCCAGAAGCGAACCGCTATGATTTGCATGCATCGCCCGTTTGAACTTCTCGGCAAAGCCGGCCTCTTCGGTTGTAAGCACTATTTGCGGCAATGATTTCATCAAAAGTTCTCTCTCACTTTCCTTTAATCAGTAAATCACTTTGCTTTAAAGAGTCATATCCTGTGAATCGCCTTGTTTTTCGAGTCGTCCCTGTTGCCCGGAATTGTCGGCAGCGGGAGCCATTTCCGCCTGGCTTGGAACAGCGGAATTACCATAAGAATCCCAGGCGCCGGGCCCCATCAGCTTATCGAGGCCCATCTGTTTGAGCCGTTCGGCGTCGGCGGAGTTAATCCTGACAGGTTCTTTCCCCTCAATTCGACCGCCTATGTAAAACTCCCAGTCGCTCGGTTCTTTATGCAGGAACCCGGGAAGCAGCGGCGCCTGCGCATTGTTCATCGGCTCGACAAGCACGGCGGTAACCATAACGACCATTTCCGTCTCGTCTTTTGCGTAACGGGTCGAGCTAAAAAGAGGCCCGATTATGGGCAAATCGCCCAAACCGGGGAATCTGGAATTAACAGCGTTAATTTTGCTGCGCATAAGGCCCGCCATAGCAAAGGTCTGGCCGCTTTTGAGCTCAATTGTGGTCTCGGCCCTGCGAGTGGTAAGGGCCGGGATCTGGAAGCCCTGAAGGGTTACCGAGCCGACCGTAGTAAGCTCGCTGACCTCCGGAGCGGTATATAATCTTATGGTCCCGTCGCCGAGGACAGTAGGACGGAATTTGAGGCGCACGCCGAATTCTTTGTAATCTATCGTAACTGAAGTGCCGCCGCCGGTACCAGTTGCGCTTTGAACTACCGGTATCGGGAACTCTCCGCCTGCAAGGAAGCTGGCTTCTTCGCCGCTAAGGGCCACAAGTGTGGGATTGGCCAGGATTCTAAGGTATTGATTTTCGGCAAGGGCCTGGATGAACACTTCCAGGTCCGCCCTTGGAATGCCTACCATCGCGGTCAGTGAGGTGGGCAAAGTAAATGAATCAACAGTGGAAAAATCCAGCTTACCCAGGGCGGAATTGCCAGTGCCACCAGGAGAACCAGGAATAAATCCCGCGTTGGGAACAAGTGCTCCGCCTGCGTCGGTGCCGGGTCTTGTGCCCCAGAACCAATTGTCGCTTCTCTGCATCGCGTTTATGCCTAAGGCGCGAACAGCCGAGCGGCTTACTTCTGCAACACGAACCTGCAGTTGAACCTGCTGGATACCCGCCAAGCTTGTCATATCCACGTATTTGATCTGGGCTTTTTCGAGATACTCTCTGAGCTGCACAGACTGGTTTGCGCTTCGCAAAAGCCCTTTAACGACCATAACATCCCCGGTCTGGTTCACGTCGAGAACACAGTTGGGGAAAAGGTCAAGAAGCTGCTGCTTATCGAGAGTTACATGAACGGTCCTCTGCCTTATATCGTTTTCATCTTTGCCCCACATAATCAAATCGGTCGAACCTACTTTGAGACCCTGCAGAAGAACCTGGTTGGACGTTAATGTCTGCACGTCCGCGATTTTGGGGTCTGTTATCGCGACACGAACGATAGGCCGGTTGGAGTCTATCACATGGGACTGCCCCACCGTTATCGTAATTTGTTCTCCTCCATTGGCGCTGGAAACAACTTGTGCGAATACCTGTGAATAAACCAGGGCACAGAACACAAGAACACCGAGACATTTAAAAATAACCGAGTGACTTTTCTTTTTATCTGTCTTCATTTTCAATCCTCTAATCATTTTTAACCTTCAAATCCTCTCCTCGTCCATTTCGACGGACGACGGTTTCTTCTTAGGGCACAACATCGGTCACTGGAAGCCCCCCGATGGCTTCCTCCTTGACCTCTCTTCCTCTTATTACAGTCATACCTCTTCCGCCGCCGAGCTGCTCTGCGCTCTTGGCAGCGGGATCAGTTACACTTGCGAGACGTCCCTGGCTTAAAACCATACCTTCGGTAGCCACTGTTTTCTGGTCCAGCGGATTTCGCATAGCGAGCGATATTTTTCCGCTATCCATAGCAAGCTGCAGTGCCTCGGCCTGCCTGGTATCAACCATAAGCGTAACAGTCACCTGGCCCTCCGAACTGCGAGAGACGCTCCTGGACGAGAGGTCGATTTTTGAAACAATGGACTCATCCTGAATCGCCAGGACCTGGACGCCATGCAGAAGCGTTGTGGAAATCGCCTGGCCCCGTTCATCCTGATAGCGCAATCTGAAGGTGGCGATAACATCCACGAGGCAGCCGGGATACAGCAGGCCGCCCATTACGGAATTTGCTGAGACAGGAACGCTAACGGCCCGCATACCGGGCTGCAGAACCGCGGCCAACTGGGCGCCGGTGCCCTCGCCAATAAGAAAGCTCTTCGATATAACCTGGCCCTCAATTACCGGAACAGCTAATACCTTTCCGACTACCTGGACCGGCTCGGAAAAGTAATTGGCAAACAGCCCCTTTCTGGGCACCTTCTTAATAGTAATATTCTGCGATGTTATCTGGGACATAGCCGGAAGCGACTTGGCCGCGATGACGGCATTGGTTTCTCCTTTGCCGCCCATTTCGTTTTCTGACCGCAGCGCTTTGACCAGCAAAGAGGCCGAAAACGCCGCAAGAATCCCAAGGATAATCAGAACCACAATCGCCCATCTCATGTGTTACTTGCCCTTTCAGCAGAATATTTTATTTCATTATTCTATTCTTTAGGCCATTGTAACCAAAGCGGTATAACTATTTGGTTTTTTATATTTTTCATATCAGGACTATCCCTCCGGCAACGCATACACCAACGAATATGGCCACACCATAAGGCACCGTCAATTTTTCACCTTCTATCGCCCGTGTGGATTCTATCGCTTGTTTCATAACCGCCAATCCTAACATTGCCGCCAGTAAATCACAAACAGGCAACACCAAGTTTGCACAAACAATTTTAAGGCGTCTTTTATAAATAGCAACTATAATTCCGAGAATACCGCCTGCGATACATATACACGCAAGAGCAATACCGGCCTCTCTTATACTTAACCACGCTCCTATAGCAGCGGTCAGCTTCGCGTCACCGGCTCCTCCGCCAGCCAGCATAAACAACAGCACAAACGGCAGCGCCAGCAATACGGCCGCTCCCAACGCTTCCACAAAACCATAGGCACCGCCGTGCCAGGCAGACCAAACCAACCCTGCCACAAACAATGGCCCGCATAACAGATTAGGTATCCGTCGCGTCCTGATATCCATTATGGCAGCCACCAGTGAGGCGCCGATTACGACGCCCCACTGGATTATGTCTTTTAAGGTCAGCTCCATCCGCCCGCCACAAAAATTTAACTTCTATGCAGCGAAATATTATGGGAGCGTGGTCGAAACATTCGTGAAGCTATTTTTTACCTTATTCCCAATAGTAGCGATCGCGGTGATTGTGCCCACGACGATAAGCCCGAGGATAATCGCATACTCGACCGTCTCAAGGCCCTGCTCGTCTCTAATGAATCTTTTTACCAGTTCCATCTCTAAACCTCCACAACAATTTTTAAGACTTCTTTGACATTTTAAACAGCAAGGTCCTTTCCTTACCGTTTACACGCATTTCTATTGATAGAGATATACTTTACCATTATCAGTGATTCTATTATCGCTACCTGATACAGCAAAAGTATCTCCTATGCTTTCCCTGCATTATCTAATGGGGCTCCCGTCCCCTGCAACTTAAACTTAATACCAGTTTAACACATAGGATTGCTATTGTCAAACATAAAATTGAAAAATCTGTAAGTCGTTATATGGTAAGGCGATATAACAATCTGCTTAACCGGCTGGCAAAGCAGGTATTATGGCGATAAAATGTTAAAGCCGCCGAATATATCTTGTCTTTTTCAAATTATTCTATAATACGTACAGTATTGTGGAGATATTAACTCTGGGATATTTTAATATTGGCCATTTGATTTTATTTGTCGGCGCGGCCTTACTTGCTGATAGCCAGTTGCCAGTTTTGAAGACGCCCCACCTGCCAATCAATTAACCAGCCTGAGGGGCCGACGACTCGCAATCTGGGCGAAAATATCATCCAATTGTTGTTTATATTCGTCCACGCTATGGCCCCCGGGGATAACAAAATAAGCTCCTTTGCTTATATCAGCGATGTCCTGCATGAGCTCCGTATCCGCATCGGCGCCGAGGCAGATTGTGAGAATTGGAATATTATTATTTGCTGCCTGTTGGGCCTGGGCCCGAGCGAGATCCTTGGCTGTCCATGGGTCAGGATAATTCGCCTGCCCGTCGGTGAGAAGCACAATCAATCTCAAAGCTCCGGTCCGACCACGTGTCTGCAGTTCTGTGAGGGCGGTCGCGATGCCGCCGGCAATATTGGTAGTATCAAAATAGTTCCCTGCCTGCATGTGCCGCGATCTGCTTTCAATCAGGGTGTAGT
This sequence comes from Sedimentisphaerales bacterium, assembly GCA_049509475.1. Lineage (GTDB taxonomy): Bacteria > Planctomycetota > Phycisphaerae > Sedimentisphaerales > Anaerobacaceae > Fen-1362. The sequence goes on along the minus strand of JBEKZW010000013.1, from coordinate 43,871 downwards.
CATCCGTCAGCTGCTGTTCAAGATGCCCCCCGCCATTGGTGTAGGTGTACGAAACCAGGCCTAACCTGTCGTCCGTTCGCAGTTCGTCCATATAGGCAAGAAAAAGCGTCACAGCATCTTTAACTGCCGTGATTGGCTGTTCATGAGTTTGCCAAAGATCCGGGGTTTGGCTTGCCATTTCCTGCTGGTTTTGCCAATAATTGAGCAGGGTCCGATAACCATAATAGTTTTGGTAACCAGCCTGTCCAACATAGCTATCCGTCTTGACATAATTGATGTATTCGTTCCAACTGCCCGACGGGTAGGGATAGGGGACATTCCTGAGACCCAGGGTATTGAGAATCACAGTATTATTATTGGAGATATAAGTTTTTTTTTGCAGCAAGCCAGTACCATATAGAGGGGACCCCGGCTTTTGCCAGAGATAGCTGAGGTCTTGCCAACTCTGATCGAGATAACCTTCCACCGCAGTCAGGCCCATCTGTTGTTTATGTATAAATTGACTGTCATAGCTCATAGAGCCTGAATAATCGAGTGTAAGCACGATATCCCTTGCGCCGAAGACGGCGATCGACGATGCGCCAACGTTTACGGATTTGATTCCGAGGACGCCGGCGAAAATAGTCTTCGTGCCCATGAGTTTGGCATCAACTTTGACGGCATTGGCCCTTGCGGTCGGAGAATTAACCGGCGTAAATCCTGTCACCGAATCCCACAGTCCCAGTTGCACATCGGAATTCTGGAGAATCACTGGCAGGCCGTTGGCGTAATTTTTCTGCGCAATATCAATCGCCCGGGCACGAGCCGTAGCCTGGTCAGTGCTCAAGCCGCCGGCCCCGGCCAGTGCAGCATCGTCCACCGCGACCTGAAGATCTGCTTTAATGTTGTATAAATATCCAACATCCAAAGCCAATGCCATAATGCCTATCAGACAAACAAGCACTATCGCAACAAATACGAGTACGACACCCTTACGGCGAACATCTATTTTGGTAGTCATCGCATCGTCTCCTGTCGTGAATATGATTTTTCAAACTTCTTTTCGCATCGTGCTCTTGACTGTGATGGTTGCGCCAGGCGAACCTGGGAATAAGCCCAGCGAAACCGTTTTTCGAGGCACACTGATTTGAACCGTGACATCCGTGTTGGAAGCCGGTGTCGGGAAAGTCACCGTGAAAGTGGCATTGATACTACTCAATCGAGCCTGAGCCGCAGTTGTCGCCTGTGCTTGCGTTCCATTTTGAACCGCCAGATAACGGGCAGCATCCCGTGCAGCGCTGCTCATAAGGTAACGCACGTGAAACTGAATAGCAAAATCCAATCCACCGAAGATGAGTAACGACAGCACTCCAAAAACTAACGCTGTTTCGACAACCGCCGACCCTCGTCGGCGGGCGGCTTTTTTCTGCATAGCCATTCCGGTTGCAGACCGGCAACAGCTCACAGAAAAACCCCCTGCTTGATTCTCACGATTTTTCTGAAACAACCTAATTTCTGATTTATTCATTTATCCTACCCTCTTATTCAGAAACGTATTTGTTTGAGAGCTGTGAACAACCTGCAACCTGGTTCCGACTTGGCATTATAAACTAAAAACAATAGAATGTCAACCTTATTTGTGCCACAAAAAACCGCAATTTTCTTCCAATAATCAATAGTTAATCACTCATGCTTGTTACCTCAAATAACTTAAAAGAGGCTGACAGCTCCGTTGGCAGTTCCACCGCCTTTAGCCAGTTTGGACATTCATTGCGAAATAATCTCTGATAGAATTTCGTTTCCCCTGCCGGTTTTGAGTAACCGCCGAATTCAGGTGAATTAAAACACAGCAGAATCAATTCAATCCCGCGATTGTTTATCAATTCGTGTGCCGCATCATCGGTACCTGCTTCCATAATACCGTAAGTATCAAGTATTCCTCTCCAGTTACGATGATAAGGCGAGCCAATCATTTCGTGCCTCGTGCGATAGAGCATTTCAGGACCGAAATTAGTGTCCGTCAGTATTCGCACGCTTCTGCCTCGCCATTTCTTGTCTTCATTTAAGTACCGGCATATTTTAACTATTGAAACTTCTTTGCCCTGTTCCTTTGTCTGGTCGTTTCCGGTAGCCCATGCCGCCGCCAGACCCAGAACAAAAAACGTCGCGGAAAATGCCAATACTGTCGAAACATTCTTCAGCACTCTCATCGCCCCGGGCTTCTGCCCTTCTATTCTTTTTAATGCTCTGTCCATCATCTCGGCCATGGGGAGCATAAGAAGAATCTGAGCGTAAGGAGTCCATCTTATCCGGTAAATCGCAAGCGGAATATAAACAAGCGACAAAACCAGCACGTACCCCCATCCTCTTTTATTCCGGCAGCCCCTGCTCCAAAGCAGATACACAAGAATACCAGCGCTTACAAGGGCCGTCCCCCCAAACTGGACCGATACCGTAATCGGCGCCCCTCTCGAAAATATATGCTGCAGCTCGCTTACGTGCTCGTACCATATCTCAATTACACGCGGGTTAACATCGGAGACCTGCCCGCCAAAGAATTTCGGAAACATAAAGCTCAACGAAATACTCTGGTTTATCTTTGGAAACAAAAACAACACACAAATTGCGGTCAGCCCTGCTCCTGCCGCTGCAAATATCAGCCGTATGCTTCGACGTCCAAAAGCTCCCGAAAAACGGCTTATCAAACCGACAATAATCCAGAACCCAGCAAGGAAACCGCACAGGCACCAGTGGACAATAGACAGCCGGTCAAATTCCGGAGCAGCCAGATTATTCCACCCACGCTCCACCAGCAGGCTAATCCCCACAGCGGCAAAAAGCCAGATACTGTAATATGCGCTCTTTCCTGCAAAATCGCCGTTCTCCCAAATCCACAGCAAACCGAGTATCGCCGCTATCACAAAGACAACTAATATCAGCTCCAAACCCGCCCACATCGACAGGCCGCCAACAGCGCCGGCGGCGCAACAAAGCCATCGATTCGCTGACCCCGAAACAAGACGCAGGCCAAAACCAAACAGCACAGCGAACAATAAAATCAGTAAACTATGCTGGTCGGGTCTGCCCGGCTGACAATAGGCCATTATCCCCATCTGGAAAAAAAGCAGGATTCCCAGGAGAAATGGTCCCTGCCTGCTCAGCAGCGGCCTTGCGGCCCACAGCATCGTCAGCAGCATAGTGACCAGTAAAACAGGACTGATTATTACCCCCCACCAGAAAAGAGCCGTTCTGAAATCGACAAAAGCCGTCGCCGGCAGAGCGCCTGCCAGCAGCAGGACATCGAACGGACGGGTCCAATGTAAGCTCTCGCCGTATGGGGCGTTACTGCGAAAAAATATTGTCTGATACCACCCCCCGCCCTCGTACAGGTTCTGCACACGGTTCAATCGCAAATAGCAGTCCGGGTCTGCCAGCTCCGGCGCGATCCGAATCGCATAAAACACGCACCATATTGCGCAAACTAAAATACAGAAAATTGCAAACCTGATTAGCTCTTTTTTGTCTTCACCGCCTTGGGAATCCATCCGCCAGCATCTTTCTGCCATTTTTTTCTCAGTCTTTTACCGCCGACTCGGCACTCTTGATATTTATCGGCAAAAACAATCCCCTGGCTGCAAGTCATATCTTGTAGAATGATTCAATATCTTGCCCGCCACAGCTTCAGCGACAGCGGGTCAATCTCAGGCACTAATCCTTTGCGGCGTTTTTCTTTTAATAACAACAGAACGACCGGGGCAAAAAATGCTGGAAAAATCCTGGCTTATGACTACAATTGCCGCAACTATGCGGTTTATACTGATTGATAAAATTGTTGAAATCGAAAACGGCAAACGGATAAAGGCGGTCAAAGGCGTAACGTTAGCCGAGGAGTATCTGGCCGACCATTTTCCGACTTTTCCCGTCCTGCCGGGCGTATTGCTCTTAGAAGGGCTGATTGAGTCGGCATCGTGGCTTGTGCGGGTGACGGAGAATTTTGCGCATAGTATGGTCTTGCTCGAAGAGGCCAGAAATGTTAAATATAAATCCTTCCTGGCGCCTGGGGCGCAGATTGAATACTCGGTTGAGGCAAAAACAATCGAGGAAAACGTCAGCAGTTTTTCCGGCACAGGCGTATCAAACGGCGAACAGATAGTCGAGGCCCGATTCGGCTTGCGGCATTTCAACCTCGCCGAAAAAGATTCGAGCTTGGCCGCGGTTGACGCCAGGATTATCAGCGAAATGAAAAAACGCTGGGAACTGCTTAAGAAATAAATTAAAAATCAAAATACAAAAATAAAAAATGCGGATGCAGGAGATAAATTGATATGGCGACAACGATGAGCCGTGAGCAGGTTTTAGAGCAGGTTAAAACAGTGATGGTCGATGCGCTCGGAGTAGATGATGACGAGGTAACACCGGAATCGACGCTGATGGGTGATTTGGGCGCAGAGAGCATTGATTTTCTCGATATAGTGTTCCGTCTGGAAAAGGCGTTCGGAATAAAAATCGCCAGGGAAGAGCTGTTCCCGGCTGAAGCCCTGATGAATAATCCGGAGTACGTCAGTAACGGCAAACTTACCGCAAAAGGCATAGCTGAGCTTAAGGCCAGAATGCCCCATACCGACGTAAGCGAATTCGCCAAAAACCCCGAACTGAGCAAATTACCTGATTTGTTCACGGTGGGAATGATTGTAAATTACATCCAGAGCAAGCTGAAGGCGGCTTAACACGGCAATAGTTGTTTTTGAACGTTATCGGCAGGTTTTGCTTGAGCAAACCTGCCGATTGTCTTATTATGCAGTGCTATGAGATGGATTTGGATAGATAAGTTCGTTGAGTTCAAAAGCGGCGAATCGGCAGTCTCGATAAAGAACGTAACGCTTGCCGAGGAGCATCTGCACGACCATTTTCCGGGTTTTCCAATTATGCCTGAGTGCCTGATGATTGAAGCGATGGCTCAGACAGCCGGGATATTGGTGGGCGAGGCGAAAAACTTCGAGGAAAAAGTCATCCTCGCCAAAATTAAAAAGGCGGTGTTCCACGATTTCGCAAGGCCGGGCGATACACTGAGATTATCCGCCAAAATCGAATCGATAGCGCCGGAGGCCGCCAGCACAACCGGAACAATCACCTGCGACGGTAAACCAGTAGCCGACATCGACCTGATGTTCAGTCACATCGACCAAAACCTTGCGGGCAAGGAATTCCCGAAGGAGAACTTTGTGTTCACCGATATGTTCAAATCGCTTCTGCAGGGAGCGGTTTTCCAGAAGACAGGCAGATAGGAGACAAACCCTGTGGGACGGACCCGTGTGGCGATAACAGGAATTGGGGCGGTAAGCCCGCTGGGTTTGACTTCGGCCCGGATGTGGGAGGGACTTTGCGCGGGAAAATCAGGCATAAAACGAATAACGAAATTTGACCCCGCTAAATTCACCTGCCAGTTGGCGGGCGAGGTCGAGGAATACAAAATCCAGCAGTATGTCCCCAAAGCATTCCGCAAGGCGACCAAGCTGATGTCAAAGGACATCGAGCTTGCGGTAATCGCGGCGGACGAAGCGGTAAGAGATAGCGGCTTAATTACAAAAGCAATCGACGAGCAGAAAATAAACGTAAATCCGCAGCGTATGGCAATTAACCTCGGCGCAGGCCTCATTAGCTGTGACCCATGCGAACTTGCCCCCGCCGTCGCCAAAAGCTTAACCGATGGCAAATTCGATATCCAAAAATGGGGCAAAGAAGGAATTGAATTAGTAACCCCCCTGTGGCTGTTGAAGTATTTGCCGAATATGCTCGCCTGCCACGTAGGCATCATTCACGACATTCAGGGGCCGAGCAACACAATCACCTGCGCGGAGGTCTCGGGACACATCGCGATAGCTGAGGCGGCGGAGGTCATCGCACGAGGCAATAGTGACATCGCGATTGCGGGCGGAGCGGAAGCAAAAGTAAACCCTGTCTTGATAATGCGCCAGTGCTTAATCAAACGAACTACGAATCAGCACAATGATGATACCGATGGGGCATGCAGACCATTCGATGCTGGCGCGACCGGCTCGATATTCGGCGACGGAGGCGGAATTGTCATTTTGGAAAATCTCGATAACGCGACCAAACGCGGCGCAAAAATTTACGCAGAAGTTGTCGGCACCGCCCAAAGCGCTTGTATTAACTCGCCGTATGAGCATATCGAGCCGGATGGATATGGGCTTACCATAGCGATTGAAAAAGCACTCGAGCAGGCGAACATATCGCCAAAAGATATCGATTTAATAATTCCGCACGGCACAGGTATACCGCAGGATGATTTGGCCGAGGCAAAAGGAATTGAAGCGGCAATCGGCGAAGAGACGAAACGAATCCCCGTTTGGCCCACGAAAAGTATGCTGAGTAACACCGGTGCCGCCTGCGGCGGACTGGACGTTGTCGCGGCGGCTCTTGCGATGCGCAACGGCTTTATACCGGCAGCGAAAAACTGCGTTAAAAAAGCCGCCGGCTGCAATCTCAATATCGTAACAACGGCGCAAAAAACGAATATTCGTTACGCCCTGTGCTGCGGCTACACTTACGGCGGACAAACTGCCGCCGTCATACTCAAAAAATTTGAGAATTAAAGTAATGATGCAAAACAATAAAAAAGAGCGTGTCGTAATTACAGGAATGGGAATCGTTTGCCCACTGGGACACGATATTGAAACAACGTGGCAGACAGTTTTAGGCGGTAAAAGCGGCGTAGCAAAAACAACTATTTTCGACGCCTCGACCTTCCCGACAACGTTCAGCGCAGAAGTAAAAAATTACGACGTCGCTAAGTTCGTAAAAAATCCGAATCTGCATAAAGACGGCAACCGCGGAAGCAAATTCGCCGTCGGCGCCGCCGTCCAAGCGTGCAGACAGGCGGGCATAAACGTCGAAACCGATAGCCCGGCTGACGGCATCGACCGCAAACGAATCGGGATTTACCTTGGCGCGGGCGAAGGAGCGGCAAATCACGAGGCGTTCTTCGGAGCAATCGCCGCCGGCTGGGATGACCAGGCCAATATTATGGACTGGACAAAATGGACCGACGTCGCGGCGGTGCAAATGAGGGCGATGCACGAGTTGGAGCAGGAAGCGAATATGCCCGCAGCGCATCTATCAATGCTCACCGGCGCAAGAGGCCCCATAAGAAGCTGCCTGACCGCCTGCGCGGCAAGCACCCAGGCGGTCGGCGAGGCGACGATGATGATTCGCAGGGGCGACGCCGATATTATGATTGCGGGCGGCGCACACTCGATGATTCACCCCTTAGGACAAACCGGATTCAACCGGCTCACCGCCCTATCGAAAAGAAACGACAGCCCGCAAACCGCCTCGCGTCCATTCACCGCCAGCAGAGACGGGTTCGTATTGGGCGAAGGCGCGGCGATAGTAATACTCGAAAGCTTGACCTCCGCGAAAAAACGCGGGGCAAAAATTCTCGCGGAAATCATCGGCTATGGCTCCAGTTCAGACGCGTTTAGAGTAACCGATATGCACGAGGAAGGACGAGGAGCGATTCAGGCAATGGAAGCGGCTATCGCGGACGCCGGGATAACTTATCGGGATGTGAATTACGTCAACGCGCACGGCACAAGCACCGCGGAAAACGACTCGATAGAGACAAAGGCGATTAAGGCCGTATTCAAAGAACGGGCAAAACAGATAGTCGTCAGCAGCATCAAAAGCTCGATGGGTCACCTAATCGGGGCGGCAGGCGGGGCTGAACTGATTACCTGTGTCCTGGCAATTCGTGACGGCATCGTCCCCGCAACGATAAACCTCAACGACCCCGACCCGCAGCTCGATTTGGATTATGTCCCTAACACGCCGAGAAAAATGCAGGTCAATGTCGCGATGAAAGAATCTTTCGGCTTCGGAGGCCAGAATAACGTCGTCATTGTAAAAAAGTATCTGGACTAAAGGTGAAAAGACAATGATTGATATTAAGGAAATAAGAGAAAACCCAGAACGTTTCAAAAAAGCTGCCAAAGATAAAAACATCGATGTAAATATCGATAGATTGATAGATTTAGATAATCTCCTGAGGGGTACAAGAAATACTCTTCAGATTATTGCGACTCAAAAAAATCAGATCAGCAAAAAGATCCCTATGCTAACAGAAATTGAAAAAAAATTAGAATTAGGCTTTTTATCTGATTTCAAAAAACAAGAAAAATCCTCGGAAGAGGTCATTAAAACACATCAACCAGAATTTGACTCACTTATGCTTCTTGTGCCACAACCAGCAGACGATGATGTGCCGTATGGTAAAGATGATACAGAAAACAAAGAGATACGAAGAGAAGGACAGGTTCGGCAGTTCGATTTCAAACCAAAAGACCACGTTCAATTAGGCGTTGACCTCGACATAATTGATATCGAACGCGGCGTCAAATTAGCGGGCACGCGAAGTTATTTCCTCAAAGGCGACGGCGCAAAATTACACTGGGCAGTGCTGCAATTCGCTATGGATGTGATGATAGCGAGGGGATACAAGCCGATGTCGGTACCGTTATTGATGCGCGATGAGGCGATGCGCGGAACCGGCTATTACCCCGGCTCGGAAGAGCAGACCTACCGAATGGAAAAAGACGAAGTAAACCTCGCCGGGACAGCCGAAGTGCCTCTCACCGCTTACCGGATGGGCGAGATATTAGACGAAAAGGAATTGCCGATTAAGTTCGCCGGTATGTCAACGTGTTTCAGACGCGAGGCAGGCGCCGCGGGCAAAGATACCTACGGTCTTTACAGAATTCACCAGTTCGACAAGGTCGAGCAGGTCGTAATCTGCAAAAACAGCATCGAGGAAAGCAACAAATACCACGAAGAAATTCTGAACAATTCGGAAGTAGTAATGAAGGCCCTCGAGCTGCCCTACCGCATCGTCGCCGTCTGCACGGGCGACCTGGGGCGAGGCCAGGCGAAAAAATACGATATCGAGGCGTGGATGCCTTCGCGGAATAATTACTGCGAAACGCACAGCGCGAGCAAATTTTACGAGTTTCAGGCCAGACGGATGAACCTGCGTTATAAGGACACCGCGACAAAGAAAAACCTGTTCTGCCACACGCTCAACAACACCGTCATCGCAAGCCCGCGTGTCCTGATACCAATAATGGAGCTTTACCAGAACGCCGACGGCTCGATTACCGTGCCCAAGGTCTTGCAACCCTATATGGGTGGACAGGAACGAATCACAAAAACATAATCAGGAGACAAGCGAGATGACAAAAGAACAGGTTTTCGAGTTAATGAAAAACAATCCTGTTTTTGCGCTGGCCACCGCTGAGGACAACAAGCCGCATGTTCGGATGATGATGCTCTACCGTGCAGACGAAAACGGCATCATATTCAATACCGGCGAGAACAAGGACGTGCACAGGCAGCTTTCAAAAAATGAAAATGTCGAATTGTGCTTCTACAATGCCGCGGAGGGACGCCAGATACGCGTTTCCGGCTCGGTTGAAGAAATTGAAGACCTTTCGCTAAAAAAACAGGTCGTAAAAGATTTTCCGTTTTTGAAAGAATGGGTCGATAAAAAGGGCTACGACGTCCTCGTCGTTTACTGCCTCAAACACGGCAAAGCGACCACCTGGACGATGGAGACAAACTTCAAGCCCAAGGAATATATCCAGTTATAAACACCCTTCCCAACTTCCATAAATTATTAGGAAGATGAGAACTTGAACGATATACAGCGAAGATTAGCTGAAATCGACAGACAGCTCGACAGCGGCCCCGCGTATTACTATAAGCAAACTGTTATCACCGCCCCACTCGTGTTCTGCGCCATTGGCCTCATTGCCGGAATAATCATACAAGACCATTTACCCGCGCCGGTCAAGGTTTGGTTTTCATTGCTGATAATCTTTGCGGTAATACTAATCGCGTTACCTGTAATTTTTATTATATGGCCCGTGATGAGAGCAAAAAATCCCGTTACATTACCCCTGCTTACAATTGTTCTTTTCCTTTGTCTCGGTGCTATTCGCCTCGCAAGTTTCAACAACGCGCCATCGAATGATATCCGTAATTTAGTCGGCAATGAGTCAACACCAGCCACAATTCGCGGCGTGATTGTCACCGAGCCGTATATCGACGGCAACGACTGGCAATTTTCAAAATTCACACCCGCTGACCGCAGCAGCAGTTTTTACCTGGAACTCACGGAAGCCGAAGCAACCACCGGCTGGGTAAAAACAAGCGGGCTTGTCCGGGTAAGGGTTAATGAACCGATTTTTGACCTGAAGGCAGGCGATGGTGTTCAAATATACTGCCTGCTGAATAAATTCAGAGGGCCGACAAATCCCGGCGAGTTTGATATGGCCAAATATATGGCCAGCAATGGCGTCTTCGTCGCCGGCTCAGCCGACTCACGACAGGCAATTGAACTATTAAGCAATGATGCCGCAGGGTTGTTTGCAAGAATAAAAGCTAAATTGCGCAAGTTCGCCGTTAACGCGCTTTTGGGCGGGCCATATCCGAAGGACCAATCCGAAAGTTTATTACTCGCCCTTGTCCTGGGATACAGGACCAATATCGATAAAGAAACTTATAACGCATTTCGCAAAACGGGCCTGCTGCATTTTGTTTGTCTTTCGGGAATGAATTTTGCGATGGTTATTGGATTTGTCTGGTGGGTTTGCAAAACAGCCGGCCTTATGAAGCCGGGCCGGGCGATTGTATGCACGATTACCGCCATTGTTTTTCTTATGGTTGTGCCGGAAAATGCCCCTGCGTTACGAGCGGCGGTAATATGTTTTGCGTTTTGTGCTTCGTTCATAGTCCGCCGAAATTCAAACTCATTTAACTCGCTCGCCCTGGCGGCAATAGTCTTGCTGCTGATTAAACCCACAGGCATCTTCCAACCGGACTGGCAGCTCTCATTTGTATCAGTTCTTGGCATCCTGCTGATTTCAAAACCAGTTCAAAACTTCCTCACCGAAACAACCTCCGGCTGGTTCGTCGAGCCGGAAAAACGAGGCCTGTTGAGTCGTGGTACTTTTGAAATCGTATCACTTATCACATCTGCCTCCGCGGTAAGTGTGGCCGCCTGGTTTGCAAACGTCGGCATACTCCTGTATCACTTTTACGGCATTCAGTATCTCACCAGCGTATGGACGGTACTCGTGTCCCCGTTGATAGGACTTGTATCGCTTTTAGGGTATCTGAAATTGATTGTGGCGTTCTTTTTGCCGAGCGTTTCGATGGTGATGGGAATAATAATTAACCAGCTGTCAGATTTGCTGATTTGGGTTGTCAAGCTTTTCGCAGACCTGAATATATCCGAAATACTCACGGGTAAAACAAATATAGCGGTAATTCTTCTGTTTTACGGCTTGATAGTATTCGCGTTCTTCTTCCGCCTGCGGAATCCGGCAATCAAAAAGGCAATTTGCGTAACAGCGGCACTGGCGCTCGTCGCAATGGTAGCGATACCGAAATGGCAAAGGACACATGGAGACAATTTAACCGTTACCATCCTCGATGTCGGCCACGGCCAGGCAATATTCGCCCAAATGCCGGGCGGAAGCAATATCCTGTTTGACGCCGGCTCGCAAAGCAGGTCCGACGTGGGGACAAGAATTGTGACGCCGTTCCTGCGATACAGCGGCATAAGAAAAATTGACGCAGTTGTCATAGGCCACGGTGACATTGACCACATCAACGGCATACCGGAAGTCACAGGGGACATCCGGACAAAAACCGTTTATGCAAGCAAAGCTTTTTTCGAGGACAAACGGCAAACAGCAAAATTCCTGCGGAACAGGCTGCAAGAAATAACAGAAATAAATAACCTCCCGCAAAAATTCGGCTCATCGAAAATACGGGTGCTTTGGCCAAGTCCGGATATACAGGAAAACAATTCAATCAGCGACAACGACAAATCGATAGCAACGTTGATTGAATACGCAGGCAAACGAGTCCTGATATGTTCGGATATTGAAAAATTCGCACAAAGGGAAATCCTCCGTCTTTATCCCGACCTCAAAGCCGATGTCTTAGTAATGCCCCACCATGGTTCCGCAAAAACCTCAGAGCCGTCCTTCGCAGATACAATCGGCGCTGCCGTCACCATCGCCAGTAACAGCGAATCGTCTTATGAAAAAGGACAGGTCACCAGACCACGGCAAGGCCTGAAATCATATTATACGGGTCTCAACGGGGCAGTAACTGTCTGCATAAACAAACAGGGAATTATCAACATCGCCTCTTACGTAAAATAAAAGCAGCCCGCTTATTAACAGGCTGCTTTAGTAATCCTGCAAATTTTCGGCAACAGGCCGATTGTGTTATTTCATCATATGAACCACAATTTCAACCCTGCGATTTTTCTTTTTGCCTTCCGCTGTTGAATTTGACGCGATTGGTTTTCCTTCGCCATAGCCCGACGCCGAAATCTTGTTCTCGGCAACGCCTTTTTGCATAAGATACCTGGCAACCGCCATTGCGCGTTGTGAGGAAAGCTCCAGGTTGTCCTTCCAGCTCGATTTCCTGATTGGGTCGGAATCGGTATGACCCGCCACTTCAATGTGCCTGCCGGGGTATTTGGCCTTCAGCACCGAATAAATATGGTCAAGAGACTTGCTGGCTGACCCCTTCAGCGCGACCTTGCCTGAGTCAAACAAAATCGCGTCCGGAAGCGTTACCGTAATTGTGCCGGCTGCTGCGTCAAAATTGACGTCATAACCCTCGCCGAACCCGGTCGCGTCAGCGGGACTTTTCTTCTTTTCAACAATCTGTTTTTGCAGGTCCGCGATAGTCTGCTGGTCTTTGGCAAGCTGGTCGGCCATCTGGCCCTTCTCGATTCGTTCCCGTTCCAGCAACCCCTTCGTATTCTGGTTCTCTACGTTCAGCGCATCGTGTTTCTTCTTCCAGTCGGTGCAGCCGGAGAACGTCATGACGGATAATAGAGCGAGCAACAACGCTACTTTACTTTTTGTAAACTGCATTTCTGTGCCTCCTTCAAAATATTAAAGCGAATCCTTTCTTATCTGCCAAACACAACCTTCAGATAGTTAATAATACCATCGTGGAAAATCATAACAACAACTATTCCTATTGACAAGAAGGGACCATAAGGAATTTGCCTGCTTTTTTTTGAAAACATCTGCGCCGCCGCCCAGACAAGTCCGAAGAACGGCGCAACAAAAAAAGCGATAACTACAAATAACGGCCCAATTACCGTCCCGGCCGCACCCATCAGGTGCACGTCGCCTAAACCCATTGCCTCTTTGCCGAAGGCCAGCGTGCCAAAAATCCGCGTCGCCCAGACAACCGTACAGCCGACGAAATAGCCTGCCAAACTGCCCATAAACCCTTCAACAACAGGCCTTTGCGAAAAAACCAGCCACCATTGATGCAGGGCCGGGCATTGATTGACAATCCGGCTGGCTGCCAGCGCGCAAATAATTATGGGCAGCAGAAACAGGACTTCCCGAAACATCTCAAAACGGTCGCTGAATCCCTCCTCGGCTTGTGATGAGCTGGCTGAACCATCCGGATTTTCAGAACCTATAGGATTTTCAGACGAATTCCCAACCCCGGAGAAATCGTAACTTCTTTTTATAATTCCCGTGACCAGCAGCAATATCGATATGCCAAGCCCGATTGTTGCGCCTGCGACCAAAGAAGCAACCGTGGTATGATTGATAAATATCAAATCGGCGGTCGTCGGCATCAGAAAATAATGACGAATGGTCGCGGGATGAATAAGCAGAGGTGTAATCGCCCCGCCAATCAGCCCCGCCGCCGTGGCAAACCAGCAGATGGACAACGGGATAATCCACATCTCCAGGTCGATTGCTGAGCACGCGATAAGCGCGGAAAAGAGGATGACGGAAATCAGGTACAGAACCCACCCGCCGGATAAAAACGCCGGTATGCCGTGGCGCAACCCGGAATTAAAATAAAGAAGAAACGTGCCGATGAAAACAAGGCCCGTCAGCAACTCAATCACAAAATACCGCGGCGAAATACGCGCCTTGCAATATCTGCATTTGCCGCCCAAAAGCAGCCAGGAGACGAGCGGTATGTTGTCGTAAAATTGAATATGTTTGCCGCAGGATGGACACGCCGACGCAGGCTTAACGAGGGATTTATCATACGGCAGACGGCAAATCACAACGTTAAGAAAACTGCCCACGCAGCAGCCGATAGCAAAAAGAAAAACCATCCAGAACCACATCGGTAATACTATTTCGCTTCCCTGCATTTATCGCCGCTCACTGCTTATTTCTTTTTAGTATTCCTGCGCACCGCACCCGCTACTTGCATCGGCAGTCCGAACAGCCGGATAAAACCAATCGCGTCGGTCGGGTTATATTCCGCGCCCATTTTGAAGCTGGCTAAAGCGCCGCTGTATAAGCTGAACGGGCTTTTCACTCCCGCAGGCGTACACCGGCCCTTGAAAAGTTTAACCCGCACGCTGCCCGTAACGCTCCGCTGGGTAACGTCGATAAAGGCATCCAGCGCCTCACGCAACTGACAGAACCACTGGCCATAGTAAACCATCTCCGCGTATTTCAGCGACACCTGCTGCTTGTAATGTGCCGTCTCGCGGTCAAGCGTCAGCGTCTCAAGCGATTTGTGGGCGGTCATCAGAATCGTCCCGCCGGGTGTCTCATAAGCCCCGCGTGATTTCATGCCGACCAAACGGTTCTCGACCAAATCAATCTGCCCTACCGCGTGCTTGCCGCCGATTTCGTTTAATCTTTCGAGCAGCTTCACGCTGTCTATCGCCTTGCCGTCCAATTTAACGGGAACGCCCTGCTCAAAACTAATCTCCACGTAATCCGGCTTATTGGGCGCCTTCGAAACGGGATTCGACATCACCCACAGCTCATCCTTCGGCTCATTCGCCGGGTCTTCGAGGTCCGCACCTTCGTGGCTGATGTGCCAGATATTCCGGTCTCGCGAATATATCTTCTTTTTGCTCTGGTCAATAGGTATCCCATGCTTATCCGCGAAATCGACCGCCGCCTCACGACTGGTTAATTCGAACTTCGGGTCCTTCCACGGCGCAATTACTTTCAGCGTCGGGTCCAACGCCATATATGTCAATTCGAACCGCACCTGGTCATTGCCCTTGCCCGTCGCGCCGTGAGCAACGCCCATCGCGCCTTCCGCATGAGCAACGTCAACCTGATGCTTGGCAATCAGGGGACGAGCGATACTCGTCCCGAGTAAATATCCATTCTCATAAATCGCACCGGATTTGAGCAGCCGCCAGAGATATTCCTCGACAAATTCTTTTCGCAAATCCTTGACGATGCACTTCGATGCGCCGCTCGCGAGCGCCTTCTTCTTTATACCCGAAAGCTCATCGCCCTGCCCTAAATCCGCCGCGAACGCGATTGTATCGTAACCATACGTTTCTTTCAGCCAGGGCAGAATCACACTCGTATCCAGACCGCCACTGTACGCCAATACTACCTTTTCCTTCTTCGCCATTTTCGTCCTCAATTAATGTTAGCAAAAAGGGGATTATACACACTTGGCCATTGAAAGACAATGACAGTAACTCTTAGAAAAGTTTGAAAACGCCTTCTCGGCATTGATTTCAAGGATGGGCCGGCTTTGCTCGCGTTACGCTGTGTAAATCGGCTCAACAGCTTTAAGGATATGCCGTCGGCGAATATAGTTCTCGCTTTTCTCGACGGCCTGACGTTCCACAAGGTCAACATTCTGACCGAATATCTTCGTCAGTTCATCCCGCATTTCGCCTAATTTGGCTGATTCGGGCACGTGCTCCTGCTTAAACTCGACCAGCACGCCGATTCCGCTGTTCTGGCGAAAATCATCGTGCAGAACCGTGCCGAAAAGACCGAGGTCGCAGATATCGTGCTGCTTACAAAACGCCTCTATCTTGTCTTTTTGTATCGCTATATGGCTGCTCATATTTTCACCGCCTTTATCATCATTATACCACAAACCCCCGCCAATACAAGGAACAGAAAGTGATTTCGCCACAGAGTTTTTCTTCTTATTTTTAGCCACAGAGGGCATAGAGGACACGGAGAATTAAAAACTTATCAAAAAATTTATCTGCCTTTAGCACCGATACTCTTCCGTCACATCATCAAGACAGGAAAATACATCCTTCTCAGGAAATGCTGCCTTCGATAATGGTAATACTAAGTTGCCATCCCTCGACAATATTCCATCTGCATTGTTTAAATAAACTACATATTCCATATCATAGAAATCATTCGATATATCCGTATTATTCATTGCGGAATCGGAGGCATTTCTTCTGCAAGCCCATTCCATAGCCCACGCAAAATAAATCCTAAGTAACTGCCAATTTAACCATTTGTCATTTCTATCGGTGATATAAAAACTGGGCAAAGACAATTGATCATTAAGTATCCGTTCCCTCAATTTGTCAGCAGCCTGAATCCAATTTTTTAGACGATTTTCAGGATCAGTTTGATTACATTGTTGCCTAAATGATTTCTGCAAATTCTTTTTGACAAGGCTCTCGTAAGTTGTTGTGGCCATCTTTTTGCAAAAATCGATCATTGGTAAAAATGCTTCTTTGGCTATTTCTGCTTCACTTTCAATAAAGGAGGGATCTAAATTGATTTTTCCTTCCCTAATCAACTTTGTATTCTCATGATCAATGATACAATCAGTAATTTTATGAGATTCTCTTTCCCGATTAATCATAGAGCCCATGGAGCGTCCAGAATATGCCCCGTTTCTTATCAAGATGCATAACTTGTCTAATAATCTACTTGGATTTTTCGATGGTTTCTTACCATCTTCTTCATCGCTAATTATGCACTCTATTCCCAAAGTATTAGGTAAAAGTACATTGTATTCTCCAACAAATTGAATGAGACGTTCTGGTGAAGTGCCATGAAAAACACTCTTGTCCATTACTAACAACTTTGGCATATTGGTGTCTCCCACCTTTGAACTTCTAACCCCTTTATTCTCTGTGGCCTCTGTGGCTAAAAAATCTATGGTCTCTGTGGCTTTTCTACTTGCGCTTCAGTATTTGACGCATCGTCTCAATATTCGGGCTTGTGCCCGTGAATAACCTGAATTGCTCTGCGGCCTGTTTGAGGAACATATCTACGCCGGAGATAACGTGACAGCCGGTTTGTTTTGCGTGCTTCAACAGCAATGTCTCAGGCGGAGTATAAACCGTATCGAAGACCGCTATATGCTTTTGCAAAAGTCTCACATCAACCGGCGACGCGTCAACATGCGGATGCATCCCGATACTCGTGCAGTTGACGATTAGTTTCTCTTTAAGCTTATGCAGTTTATCGAGTGAAGCGTAGTCGCATTTGAAATCGCGGGCCAAATGTTTCGCCCGCTCGACGGTGCGGTTATAGATTTTGATTTTCGCATCCGCATCCGCCAGCCCCGCGACAACCGCGCGTGCCCCTCCCCCTGCCCCGATTACCGCAACCGGCATTTTCCGCAGACCCGCCCTGTCAATGCCAAGTCCGGCGGTTATCGCGTCAATCGCCGCAATGCAATCGGTGTTGTAAGCCGACAGCTTTGAGCCATTGACGATGATTGTATTTGCAGCGCCGATTCTTTCAGCAAGCGGGTCGATAACGCCGCCTTTTGCTTTGACGTAATGTATCGCGTACTCCTTATGCGGAATAGTAACGCTGAATCCTTTGAAACCAAGCCACTGGCGGGCGAGAATATTATCCATAAACGCGTTAAAATCCGCCTGCTCGCCTGCCACAAGCAAAGGCATATATGCCTTGTTCAAACCACGCTCGGCAAAACATGCGTTGTGAACCGCCGGACTCATCGAATGCGCAATCGGGTCCCCTATCACCCCGTAAAACTCGGTCTGTGCGTCAATCGAATCCCAGCGGTAAATATCCCGCAGCTGCTCGACCGTCGGCTGGCCCGGCGCGGTAGCCGTTTTTTCGCCGATACTTGCGAACGTAACAAGGCCCTCGAATTTCTTCGTCAAAACTCTCGTCATAAAACCCGGCTCATCCATACAAAACGCAATCTTCTCACCCTTAACGCCGTGCATCAAATCCAGGATATCGAAACAATCGTTTATGTGATGCGCCGAATAAACCAGTTTCGGTATCGCGCCGGAAAATACGTTGGCTATCTCCCAGTAATGCTTTGTGATGTTTTTGAATTTCGTCTGGAAGTTATGGTCAGACAGAATCAGCCTCGTTCCTGTCCCCGTCGAAAGCGCAAGTGAAATCTTATTGCCAATCGCCACTGATATGAAATTCTCATATTCGACGTCTATGAATTCCGCCCCCGCCCGAGCCGCCGCGGTAAGAACGTTTGTTCGCAAATCATTCGGATGACGAAGCGACCCGCCCTGCTGAGAATCCCGGCAGGTAACGATTATAGGCAGTCCAGGCGCAAGCTGCCTGGCAGCATCGATAACCTGTAACGCAAGCTCAACGGACAAATGCACAAGATAATCGGTGCGTAATTCGAGGAGTTCCGCCCCCGCGGCAGCCGCGGCCTGTATCTGCTCCTCGGCTTCCTGCAATGTCTTGGCCGCTATCGGAACTGCTAAATATGCCATAATCGTCTCCCGTTATTCGCAACTCGACGAACGAACATAGTTGAGAAACGCAGGACATATTACGAAATAAGAAAGGGTATTTCAATCACGTTACAAAATTGATAATTGTGATGTTTGCCTGTTTGATGACTGCTATTTGAGTCGCTTCGCCATTTCGGCAAGCTGAGATATCTCAGTGATTGGCAACGGATGCGTCAACGGGGCCGGTGGCAACTGTTCAGAACCCTCGCAGGCAGTGATATTCCCCTCGCCTCGCTCCGCCATCGCTTTTTCGAGCTGGCTTAGTCGGCTCTTTACCTGCTCAAGTTCTTCTAATGTATGCTCAAGCGTTCTTTCCATTTGCCTGACATGAAAATGGTCCGCAAGATTGAATTTATTCTCGGCTGGCTGGTCAATATGCGAAGTTTGTGAGGCCAGCTGCTCTTGTCCCAATGCCCCGAAAAACGACATATTAAAATCCCCCCAATAAAATACTGCGACTGATGCCCCCGTCCCTCACTCTGGTATTATCTTATCACATCCGCTGCCAAAATTCAAGTATATACGGCTCAGAAAGCGCGCAACCGCAATATAATGAATAATAGCTATGGTATTATAAGCCCCTGCGCAAAAAAATTCCCCGCCTATCGGTTAAATCTCGACTCTTCCGGCGGATTCCTCCTGCCGATTCTGGGCCTCTCCCTTGCTGATTTGTGTGATATTTCAGAAATCTTGAACTTCGGTTTAAATCTCTCTCTCGGCTGCGGCTGCGAATCAGGTTGCCGCTGCTTTTGTTGGTGCTGCTGAGCAGCTTGCCGTTTCGCTTCCTTGTCCAGCGATATCGCGCGTGCACAAACCGAACGTGTCCCCTCATTGGAATGCTTGAGACCTTCTTCAAGCAACGCCATACCGCTTTTCTTCATCCTGCCCCGCATCTTACGAAGCCCGTAAGCAGCCGCACCCTTTGTGGCCCTGCCTGCGGTACCGAAAAGAGCTTCCTTGAGAATATCGAATCCATCCTCCTGCATCCAGGACAGATTGAACGCCGCATGCCGCGCTGCCGACGGATTCTCGCTATAAACTTCCTCCCGCAACCGCGCAAGCAACTCTATGGCTTTCTGGTCCTTTTCTCTACCGCTCGGTATTCGTTTTTTCAACCTCATAAACCCATCCCTTACTGAATCGGCAAGTACATATTAGTTTCTTGAAAAAGCCCGGTTTTGTCAAGCCCTTTTTTGACATCCAGCGGGTTTTATTGCCTATTTTAACAAGAGCAGATATACGCCACTTCCGCGATTACACCGCCCGCCGGGCCTCGACAAACTTAATAATAGCGTAAATAGCACGGTTATAAGCAACCTCGATACGGTGTTTCTCCGCCAGGGCCAATACCTCGCCTGTAAGCGAATCGATTTCGGTCTTTTTCCCCGCCGCGATATCCTGCAAAGTCGATGATTTGTGCCCGGCAGTATAAGGAACCAGCTTGTCGTAAAAAATCTTCAGAAAATCACCCGACGTAGCCCAATGTGTCTTGAAACCCGCCGCCTCCATAACCACGAAAACCTCCCCTGTAATTCGGTTCATCAAATCCCTGCTGTATGTATCTTCAGCCAGCACCCCATAAGGAACATCGAGAATTGCGCCCAACGGATTAAGCGCGCAATTGTAAAGCATCTTGGCCCACAGGTCCTTTTCAATATCGCCAACGGTTACGGCGGGAATACCCCCTTTGGCTATCGCGCCGGCAATCGGCTCGACGCATTCGAGTCCGCAGCCGAAAAGCGAACCGATGTGAATAGCGTCAGCGTGGACTGTTATCTCAACCTCATTGGATTTTCGCCGTGTAAATCCCGTAATAACCCGTGCGCTGTAAACGCGCTCTTTCGGAAAATAACTGATGAATTTCTCCGCGTTACCCCAGCCATTTTGACAAAGAACTATTTTCGTATTTTGCCCGAAAACGCCCGGGTGCCTCGAAAGGTCTTCTGCCGATGATGCTGAATCAAATGATTTGACGCAAACAAGAATAAAATCAAACGTCGTATTCCTGATTTCATCCAAAGATTGATATGCTGCAAATGAGTTTGGCTCAGCATGGAATTGCCCGAATATGCCCGTCCTGACTAAGCCCCCCTGCCTCAACTCGCGGATAGTATTGGGCCTGGCAATAAGACAGACCTCGCTGCCCGACTTCAGCAAACAGCTCGCCAACCCCAAACCAACCGCGCCGGCTCCATAAATCAAAACTCTCATCGTGACAAAGATTATAAACCCGCACCGACTAAGAGCAACTGCGTATTGACTATTTATTACTTATAATCGATGATTGTAAAAGAAAGTGGGCGCATATAACTTCTCACAGCCGGTAAACACTAATGAACGAATTAAAAGGACATAAGGTTATTTTTCGTTCCCTGCGATACAGGAACTATCGCCTTTTCTTCACGGGCCAGATTATATCCCTTATTGGCACCTGGACACAGCAAATCGCCCTGCCCTGGCTCGTTTATCGTCTCACCGGCTCGGAGTTCCTCCTCGGCGTCGTCGGTTTCGCAACCCAGATTCCTGCCTTTCTTGTCGCACCCGTCGCGGGCGTTATGGCTGACCGCTGGAACCGTTACCGCATTCTCCTCGCCACCCAGACCCTTTCTATGCTCCAGGCCCTGCTCCTGGCAATCCTGTTTTTCACAGGCCACATCAACGTCCCGAACATAATTCTTCTCGCCGTCTTTCTCGGCCTTATCAACGCCTTCGATATGCCCACTCGCCAATCCTTCGTCATTGCCATGGTGGAAAACAAGGAAGACCTCAGCAATGCCATCGCGATGAATTCTATGATGTTCAACAGCGCACGCCTCATCGGCCCAGCCGTCGCTGGTCTAATCATCGCCGCATCGAATGAGGGCGTCTGCTTCGCCATAAACGCCGTCAGTTTCCTCTTCGTCATCGCCTCCCTGCTCATGATGAAAATAACTTATAAAAATGCCAAACCTCGAACGACCGCTGTCCTGCACGAGCTTAAGGAAGGTTTCAACTATGCCTCCGGTTTTGCCCCATTAAGATACATTATGCTTCTGCTTGCACTGGTAAGCTTCATCGGCATGCCATATTCGGTGCTTATGCCCGTCTTCGCCCGCAAAATCCTTCATGGAGGTCCTATTACCCTCGGTCTTCTTATGGCCGCCGCCGGCTTAGGCGCTTTGACAGGTGCTATTTATCTTGCTTCAAGAAAAAACGCCCGCGGCCTCACCAAAATTATTCCTCTATCCACCGCACTCTTCGGTATCGGACTCATTACATTTTCTTTATCTCGTGTATTGTGGCTTTCCCTGCCGCTGTTGTTCATAACGGGTCTTGGAATGATGGTGCAAATGGTCGCAAGCAATACAATCATCCAAACTATCGTTGACGATGACAAACGAGGCAGGGTTATGAGCTTCTACGTTATGGCCTTTATCGGAACCGCGCCTTTCGGCAGCTTGATGGCAGGAACCCTCGCTGCCGCCATAGGCGCTCCTGATACCTTGATTATCGGCGGCACCTTGTGCGTCCTCGCTGCAGCCATGTTCGCTCGTAAACTTCCCGAACTTAGAAAAAACATTCGCCCAATCTACGTCAAGCTTGGTATCATCCCGCAAATGTCTTCAGGTCTCCAGGCGGCATCCAACCTGACCGCCCCGCCCGAAGATTAACAACACATAAACTATGGCAGACGAAAAGCGATACATAGCGGTTGACCTTGGCGCTGAGAGCGGGCGGGTAATGCTCGGCATCGTCTCAGCAGAAAAGATTCGTCTCGAAGAAACCCATCGATTTATCAATGGGCCTGTCGAACAGAATGGCTCCCTGTGCTGGGATTTTTCACGCATTATGTCGGATGTCAAAACCAGGTAAAAACCCATTTCCGACCAGGGCCTGATGACGCGGATAATTCTCGAAAACCTCGCCCGCAAGTACGCCGAAACGACAAAGCAGCTCGAAGATGTAACCGGCACCCGGCTTGACCGCCTGCACGTCGTTGGCGGCGGCTCACAAAACGCCCTGCTCAACCAGCTCACCGCCGACGCCACAGGCAAAATCATCACAGCAGGCCCCGTCGAAGCGACCGAACTCGGCAACATCCTCATGCAGGCCAAAGCAACAGGCTTAATCGCCGCCCTCTCTGGGGCCAGAGCTCTCGTTCGCCGCTCGTTTGTGCCGTCGGAATTTCGCCTGCAAAATCCCGACGCGAAAAAAATATCATAAAAAAATGATAAGACATTGCATCGCTTGACCAATAAATATAAACTAACAAGCTTGAGATGATGCGGTGAACATGAAAATGCTTTAAGGAGTTTGTCTGAATTGCAAAATAACAGCGATGAGTTATGCCGAACCACGCAGCATGCCGTGCAATTAGTAGCGGCCAACGAGCTGGTCCTCAACAAATCAAAACCCCTTGTTTCGCCGGGGCCGCATCAGGTCCTCTGTAGAATTGAAGCGGTTGGCCTTTGCTTCAGCGATCTCAAACTTATCAAACAGTTCGCCGCACATCCACGAAAAGCAGAAATAATATCCGGAATCACCCAGGACATCCTCCGGGAAATCAGCTCTTACGTCCCTGCGGACAAACCAACAGTCCCGGGCCACGAAACCGTCGTCCGCATTGAAGCCGTCGGCAAGGGCATAACCAGATTCAAACCGGGCGAGCGTTTCCTCGTCGAGACCGATTACCGCTGGCTTCCTACAGCACAATCCACCAGCGCCTTCGGCTACAATTTCGAAGGTGCGCTGCAGGAATACGTCCTTATGGACGAAAGAGTCATCACCTCTCCGCAGGGTGAATCGATGCTCATCCCCGCGCCCGAAAAACTAAGCGCCTCGGCAATCGCCCTCATCGAACCGTGGGGCTGCGTCGAAAATGCTTATGTCTCCGATGAAACCCAGCGCATCGAGCCGGACAATACAATGCTCATTGTCGCCGACGTAATAGTAACCCCCAACGACCTCACGGAATTGTTCAAGCAATGGGGGCAGCCCGCAAAAGTAATCTGGGCCTCACAATACAGGCCCCCCGAAGTCCCCGGCGTCAATATGGAGCTTTGCCCCGAAATCGCGCGCCTGACCGATTCCAGTTTCGACGACGTGATTTATCTCGGCGCCAACCCAGACAGGGTCGAGGCCCTCTTCTCAAAGGTCGGCCCGCAGGGACTTTTCAATATCGTCCTCTGCGGTGAACGCTTCGGCCGCGACGTCGCCGTCCCCATCGGCCGCGTCCATTACGCCGGCATCCGCATAACCGGCACCATCAATTACGAACCAGCTAACTCGATGAAACACATCCCCCAATCAAGCGAAGTCCGCAGGGGCGACAAAATAAACATCGTCGGTGCCGCAGGGCCTATGGGGACAATGCACGTTATTCGCAACATCTACCGTGGCATCGAAGGAGTTAGTATCTTCGCCGGTGATTCCGATGATGGCCGGCTTGCCAACCTGCTCAAAACCGCCGAACCGATGGCCACGGCCAAAAACGTCCCCTACAAGCAATACAGCCCCGTCAAAGACAAGATGCCCGAAGGCATTGACTACACCGTTATTATGGCGCCCGCGCCGGAGCTTGCCGCAGCGGCAGTTCTCAGCGCAGGTAAACGCGCGATTATTAATGTATTCGCGGGAATACCGGCGACGATGACCGCCAAAATAAACCTCGACGCCTATATCGAAAAACAAATGTATTTCGTCGGCACAAGCGGTTCCGTCCTCGAAGATATGAAACGCGAGCTGGCAAAGCTCGAATCAGGCGGCCTCGATACCAATATATCCGTCGCCGCCGTCTGCGGCCTCGATGGCGCCCTCGACGGAATCCGCGCAATCGAAAACCGCTCGATTGCGGGCAAAATTATTGTGTATCCCGCCTGCAAAGGCCTGCCCCTCACGCCGATTGCCAAACTCGCCGACAAAATGCCGGAAGTCGCCGCCTGCCTCAACAACGGAATCTGGACCGCCCAGGCCGAACAAAAACTCCTCGAAAAATTCGCCGCTCCAAACACAAATGGATAAGGCACTTGCTGACCTGATAAAAATATCAAACACAACGGGCAGAGACCCCTCGCTTACCCAGGCCGCAGGCGGCAACACCTCCGTCAAAACCAGCGACGGCAAGTTTATGTTCATCAAGGCAAGCGGAACCGCCCTGAAAGATATGAATCAAAAACGCGGCTGGCGAAAACTCCACCTCGACAAACTTCACGGCATCATCAGAGATAAATGCCTTGCGAAAATGACCACCGCCAGACGCGAGCAGGAAATCCTCAGCCGCCACCTCATAAGCTGCTGCGATGGAATTGAAAGCACAGCACGCCCTTCCGTCGAAGCCAATCTGCACGCACTTCTCGATAAATGCGTCATTCACCTGCACCCATTAGTAATCGGCGCGTATGTAAATTCTAAAAACGGCCGCAGGGAAATCGCAAAACTCTTCAAATCCGAAAAATGTCCCCCGCTCTGGATTCCCTATGCCCCGCCCGGCTTTCCCCTCGCGATAAAAACATCTCGCCTCGTAACCGACTACGAAAAACGTTACAGCAGAAAACCCGCGATTATGCTTCTCGCCAAGCATGGCTTGTTCGTCACCGCCAAAACTGCCCCCGACGCGATGCGACTCCTGCACAAAGTCCTCAACCGCTGCGAAAAAAATCTCCCCAGATTAAAACCATTACGCCTTAAACTTCCCGCCGCGAAAAAAATACTCGAAGTCAAATCCGCTATCCAAAAGGCCGTCTTCAGCACAACCGGCCAACGCCCCTCCGTCACCTTCATTTACAATAAAACAATCGCCTGTTTTTTACACCGCCCCGACGCCGCCAAACTCCTCGCGATGGGCCCCCTCGAACCCGCCGAAATGGTCTATGTCAACGGCACTCCTTTGTGGGTCGAAACACCTACCTCTGAAAAAATCGCAAAAGGTATGAGAAAAATTGTGCGAGATGGTAACAAACACGTTTCCACTTTCCTCGTCAAAGGCGTAGGCCTCTTCATCGCAGCCGACAAAAAAACCGAATCAATCGTAAAGGACTTCGCAACAGGCACAACCCTCGTCCGCTTATGGGCCTCGCATTTCGGCGGCCTCGTCCCCCTCACCAAATCCGAACAAAATTTCATAAAACGCTGGTATCTCCCCGCCCCTTAATTATTTTACTCTCTGTGTGCTCTGTGTCCTCTGTGGCTTAAAAAAACGAGGCCTCTGTGGCTAATTTATCTTTTTCGTATCACGCGGAAAATAATAAATCGGCTGGTACCTGTGCTCGCTCGTCGTGTAATACCCCGCCCCGTTCGCGTCGAAGCAAATCGCCTCACCCTGCTGCTCCAAAATAATCGGAATCGCACACTCGCTGCCCTCGAACGCCTTCCACAACGGCTCATTCTTGGGCCGCAGCCACAGCGACGCCCCAAAGTACCCTCTTACGATAATCTCCCGCCCATCAGGTGAAATGTCCCCAGCCGTCGCCATCCCCCAATGCAGTTTAGCAACCTGCTCTAATACGGTTTTGCCGGTGGTAGACTGTGGATAAGCCGCCCGATAAACTTTGCTCGTCTGCTCTTTTGAAACGATATAAATATCTTTCGTCAGCGGGTCGAGCAGCAGCGTCTCGGCGTCTCTCGGCCCATCGGGGTAAACCAGCTCAATCGTCTCAACGTTAGTAAGCGTAACTTTTGCGGGTGCCTGATTGACATCTACTTTCGGTTCAGGCACGCGATAAATTTTTATGCTCTTGCACCTCGAATCATTATCACCGATGTCCCCTGCATAAATATAATCGACATTCGGCTCAGGCCCCGGCCCAATCGCGATGTCCTCCCAGTTGCGGTTCTTCGCCCCCTCAAGATTATACACCCCCAGATGCTTTCCCTCCGCCGTCATCGCGTAAACGCACGCAGGCCCATAATCGTTATGAATCCACAGCACCCCCGGATTCTTCCTGCTCGCCGCCAGTCCGGATGCCCCCGTTATCTGTGGCGACTGAACCTTGCCGACCTCGTGCCCCGCCAGAAACTTCGGACAATCCCCCCACGCCGCACACACCATCACTATCTGCGCCAACCCAACAACTAAAATGTCATTCCCGCGGAAGCGGGAATCCACTTTCGGCACGCCGGGTTTCGCAATAACTTTCATTTTGTCAGGAAGGTTCAATTGGCCGCCAGTTCATGTGCAAGCTGATGATACTTCTCGTGGGTCCCTTCGCCCATTTCGTCCGTCTCTGCCTTTTCAAACGCCTCCGACAAAGCGACCTGGTCTCCGGCAGTGAGAATATTGTCGGCCATAGCGAACAGAACGTTGTCCTCCTTGCTGATGTGTTCTTTGAGCAGCTTGACGTATGCCGCCAGATTCTCTCTTACCTGCCTAATCGCCTGCCTGTCTCCCGTGCGTGCCTTGCCCAGCGCATCAGCAACCGCCTTTAGCCGATTGCGCCCATGCTGATGCTCAGCCAGCATTACCGCGATTGGCCCAACATCAGGCCGCATCCCTCGCTGATCCAAAGCGACAAAAAAGTGCTTTTCCTCCTTTGAGTGATGACATCGGTCAGCGAAATTACGGAAAAAATCGAGCAGCTTATCAATCTTGTCGCCGTCCATCTTGCCTGCCGCTTCAATCGCCTTGGCCTGTTTCTCAGCCGCTGCCAAAACAAGCAGAATAATTTTATGTTCCTGTTTGAGCGTTTCTGTCGGCTTCATCAAAATTCCCTTAATCTAATCATTCTTTTTATGCTCGCCATAGCCCTTTGTGTTTATGAATTTTAGATTCGCCAAAGGAACTTGTCAACCACGGCATAGTCGAAGACGAAGCCGGGTCAATCGCTTCGAAGCTGGCCGAATGATAATTGGAGGACAATAGTATTAGTGGAAACTTATGATTTTTTTACGGATTTTTTAAAATCGAAAAAAATGCGGAAATTCAGGAATTGGGTATTTTGGGGGAAATTTGAGTGGAGAAAATGGCGCATAAGCGGTTAAAACAAGCAGCAGGACGCATTATAGGCAAAAGTTGAGAAAAGTATGGAAAAGTAGCGAAAAGTGAAAAAATGAAGGAAAAGTAAGAAAAAGTGGGGGAAGTGAGTAGTTTTGAGTGTTTTTTGCAGCGTTCAGCGTACAGATCAACATCAAATCAAAAAGCAAAAAGTAAATGGCAAAAATTTAGAAGTGAGAAGTTAGAGGTTAGAAATTAGAAAAGAAAAACTGTGCGGGAACCCGGCTTCGTTGGGCAACTACCCGTCTATGTTAAGAACTACGCCGAGGTAAACGCCGAGGTCTTCGATACGCTACGAAAAACGGTAGCTGTCCCCGGTTTTTCCGGAAGGGGGATTTATTAGGGGTTACTCTCTGCCTGCCCTTCGTAGCCCATGTCCTTCGCAGCTTAAGCGAAGAAGGATTTGCGTAGAAGGGTCATTCCTGCGACCTGTGGTGAACAATGCCGAACCAAAGCAGTAATCCAGTTTTTTGTCGTAAAACGCCTACCTTGACTTTTGCTCATATTTATAACATAATTTTTATAACTTTTTCAGGAGAATAAACCATGCTCGATAAGTCATTTGAAGAAATTAAAAAATCCGATATTGACGGCCTTATTGTTGATAATGTTATAGAACATAAACATTTGGAATATAAAAGAGATTTGCCTAGTGGAAAAGAACAGGACAAAATTGAATATTTGGCTGATATCTCCTCATTTGCCAATTCATCGGGCGGCCATATAATT
Source organism: Sedimentisphaerales bacterium (assembly GCA_049509475.1). Taxonomy (GTDB): domain Bacteria; phylum Planctomycetota; class Phycisphaerae; order Sedimentisphaerales; family Anaerobacaceae; genus Fen-1362. The sequence goes on along the minus strand of JBEKZW010000013.1, from coordinate 15,618 downwards.
TATGGATTAGGGGATAAGAGGGATGCTGAAGGTAAAAATACCGGTATTCCCGAATATGTTGGATTAGGTAAGATCAATTCGGGGGAACAGAAGTTAAAATTAGAGCAAATAATCCAAAATGGTATCAAACCAAGAATCCCGGGTATTCAGATTAAGGAAATCGATGGTTTCAATAATGGCCCGATTATCATAATACGAATACCCAAGAGCTGGGCTGGTCCTCATATGATTACTCTTAATAATTGCTCACGTTTTTATTCTCGGACAAGTTCTGGCAAATATCAATTAGATGTAGGAGAAATACGTATGGCTTTTGTCCTTTCAGAAACTCTTCCTCAACGTATCAGGCAGTTTAGAATTGAACGGGTGAATAATATTTCTGCTTATAAGACACCTATAATGCTAAGTACAGGACCGATGATGATGCTTCATGTTATCCCCTTTTCAGCATTTGGTACAGAACGAGAATCAATGATTAATATAGAAAGCGTAAATTACTTAGAATTGCCTCCTATTGGTCAATACAGCCCACAAGCATATCGATATAACTTTGATGGTTTACTTACACATGACCATCCTATACCTTCACGTGACCATCCTATACCTTCGGAATCTATGGGAGAATATAATGGATACGTTCAACTTTTCCGAAATGGAATCATTGAAGCAGTGAACATTTATAAAATTCAATCATTTATCTCTTACACTTATGAATTGTCTATTGTAGAAGCATTTAAGAAGTATCTTTCTTTTCAAAAAAAATGGTCGATATCTCTTCCGATAGTTATATCACTCACCCTAATAGGAGTAAAAGATCTCTATTTAGATTGGAGCGAGCCTATTGTTCAACGAAAGAGTCGTCATCCTATTGACAGGAATGACCTTATTATACCTGAAGTATTGGTTGAAAGTTTCGATGCAAAGATAGAGCAATTGATGAAACCGATATTTGATACTGTTTGGAACGCTGCAGGCCAAGCGAGGTCTCTAAACTATGATAATAATGGTAATTGGGTTGGACCAAGAAAGTAATGAAAGAATTTATGCGGAAACTAATAACATCTACCTATAATCCGTTATTTATAAAGTCTTTTGCGGCACCACGGGGTTCTGGAGGCCGGAAGGCCGTCGTGAGTACGGCGAGGAAAGCGACTTGAGTGGAACTGTGACGGATTGACAGTCCCGAGAACTTCTCTACCTATCTCCGTGGTGTCGCACCAAAACCTTTCTGAAATCCGGGGACACCACACTTATTTCCTTTTTGTTTATAAAGGCGTTTGTTTTTAATTTGATATCGTATCATAAACCCTAAATTAGAAACAAATCCTAATTTTTCAAAGAGCAAAATGTTCTCATTGTTATTATTTAAAACGAGAACGAGAAAAATATGCAAGTCCCTGATAAAGATTGGGCAGGAATTTACCGCTCAAACTCAGAACGGCTTTATATTCCAGAAGCATTACTGTTCCGCCGGCAAGTGCAAAAATCACTCTCATAATCAGACTTAAACTGCGAGTTTTATCGAAAGGAATAACATCCCCGTTTGAAAGAAAAAACTTATGGTCACGATAATCTATAACATTGATGTTTTCCGATTTTACCCTGTCAGCACCATAGATAATATAAGGTAATAAAAAATCACTCGATGCGCCGGCTGCGTGCGCTCCCACCCATCCGGATGTCAAAAGTATTGCCGCTATTATCAGAAATACACAAATTTTAAAAAACTTAAATTTGTACAACGTAACCAAGGCAATTATAAATAAAGCAAATACAATTAAAATTTTCATTTTAACACACTCTTAATCCTGCTGACTCAGGGTCAGATGATTGAATTGGATCATTTGAAGTATGGCCAAAAACCGCCATCAGCCAGCATAAATTAACTGTTCCAATTTTATTAAATTTAGTCCGGTTAATAACTAGGGGCAGCCACCTATTATTTTCTTATTAACTTAATAACTGCCGGACGGCAAAGTTGTGGGTCAAGGGTGCAAATCTCTTCCGGTCTTTAGGTGGCAGTATATCGTTAAATTGGTGAGAAAAGCAAGTATTTTAAGAAGATGCATTCCTAAATCCGCAATCCGCAATGGCTTATTTTCCCTTGATTTAAGTCTTGCAATTTGATATACTGAAATCGAAGCGAGTGAGGGAACATCAGCTTATATCATCGTGGCATCTTGAGTTTCCGGCACAGGCCGGAGGGGCAGAAAAATGGGCGGGTGGTTTGAAATAGCAGGTGTAATAACAGCCGCGTTTTTAGGGGCCGTCGCAGGCCGTTCATTTTCTCGTCTCAAAAATCCCCACTGGGGCTGGGGCTACCTCCTGCCCCTGATGCTCATCTTTTTACTGCTCCTCATCACTTGCGCCAGCTTAAATGCTTCTACCCCGCTGTTCGCCTGGATTTCCAGCGGACGTGTGCGTTTCGTCATTATCGCTCTTTCCGTCACTATGGGTGCTATGACCCTCATAGGCCGGCTCACAAACCGCATCGAAAAGGCATTCCTCTTTGTCATTATGATTGGCGTCGTCGCCTGGGGTGCGGTCATGCCCTTCGCATACCCATTGATAATCAAAAATCACCTCGCCCGGCTGCCAACCTTAACCGATGCCGACAATATCTGCTTCCAAAGCACCCCCTACACCTGCGGCCCGGCTGCAGCCGTTACTGCCCTTGGTCAACTCGGCATCCGCGCCCATGAAGGCGAATTAGCAATCCTCTCACACACAAGCCCCATCATTGGCACTATGCCGTGGGAGCTTTACAAGGCGATTCAGGACCGCTGCGCCGGCAACGGTATCGATTGTCAGTTCCGCCACTTCGACTCAATCAGTCAGTTGCGCGAAGCAGACGTTACGCTTGCGGTGGTAAAGGACACCTTCCTGCTCGACCACTGCGTCGCCGTCATTGAAGTCGGCGAAAATACCGTAACTATCGGCGACCCCGTCCTCGGCAAAGTCCAAATGTCCCATAAATATTTTCAGAGCATCTGGCGTTTCTACGGCATCGCCCTGAAACTCAATCACACATAAAACCCGACATTATCAGCCCTTCCTTCTAAAAAATCAGTGAAATTGACGCGATAGCGTCATCCCCGAGTGCTGCTGCCTTGGGTTTGAACAGGGGATCCATTTTCAATCATCAATAATCAATAAACAAATTCAGCCATCCTCCCTTTATGTCGATGAATTGATGCCGGCTTACCGGACAGCATGTTGACCGTTATTAAACATCTTGTCGTCTTTAAAGGGGCTATAACGAGCGAGGGAATATGGTTGATGTAAAAACAATACTTACAGGAGCTATCCAGCAACTTGCAAGCGACGTGCACATCAACGTTGGGTTGCCCCCCATTCTCCGTAAAAACACCGACCTGATAGACATGGACTTTCCCATTATCAGCAACGAGCACGCAAAGGAAATGGTCCTCGGTATGCTCGGGCCGGAACGTTATAAAAAATTCGAGGCGCTCAGGGACGCCGATTTCTCAACCACCCTCGACGACGGCCACCGCTTCCGCGTCAACGCCCACTACCAGAGAGGGACCATCGCTATCGCTTTCCGTCTAATTCCGAATCAGATTCCGAATATCGACGACCTGCACCTGGCCCCAATCGTAAAAGACCTCACTGATTTGCCAAGAGGCCTTGTCCTCGTCACAGGCCACACCGGCGCGGGCAAAAGCACAACTCTCGCCTCGATGCTCGGCGTCATAAACGCAAAATACCGAAAGCACATCATTACGCTCGAAGACCCAATCGAATACGCACTCGACAACAGAATGTGCATCATCGAACAGCGTGAAATCGGCTTCGACTGCCCAAGTTTCGGCTCCGCTCTCAAACGCGTTCTGCGTCAGGACCCCGATATCATAATGGTCGGTGAAATGCGCGACCTCGAAACCTGCCGCTCAACTGTAACGGCAGCCGAGACAGGCCACCTCGTCTTCAGCACCCTGCACACAATCAACGCCGCCCAGACAATTGAGCGTATTATCGATATTTACCCCGCGGGCCAGCAAAACCAGATTCGCACGATGCTCGCCAACACCCTCCAGGCGGTCATCTCGCAGACCCTGTTCCGCAGAGTTGACCAGCCGGGTATGGTCCCCTGCACAGAAATCCTTCTCTGCACCTCGGCTGTCCGTAACTGCATCCGCGAAAACCGCATCTACGAAATAGCCAACATCATCGAGACCAGCCGGAAATTCGGCATGCAGACGATGGACAGCAGTATCGCCGACGCCTATCTCAAGGGCTTCATCGGCAGAGAAGAGGCCATTGCCCGCTCCGCCAACCCGGCCAAAATGGAAAAGGTCCTCAAACCCATGGACAACGCGCCGGCAGGCAAACCCTCCGTCACCTCTATTCTCGAATAGGTGCTTTGCCACAGAAAATATTCAACCCCCGAAGTCCCTGATTTCGGGGGGGTTTCTTTGGCCTGCCCTGTGCTATCCCGCAAATATCTCGAAAAACCATTGACTTAACGCCCAGATTAGCTTAAACTGGCGGTATAACTTAAGCTGCACCCCAGTATATCCTCTTTAGGAGAGTGATGATGTCGTTTCTAAAGAACGAAGACCACCCCCGTGTTTGTCCCAAAACAGGCAAAATCATCCACCCAGACCGCAAATTCCGCTGGCCCTGGTGGATGCTACCTTTCGCGGGTTTGGCTGCGCTTATATGGTTTTTAGTCCGTGTCATACCCAAACCGTCACGGGCAACATACCCCTGCCAGCGGGTGGCATTCCCCATTGCCTCGGGCTTTATAATCTGGCTGCTCGGTCTTGCCGGCTCAGCAGTCGCCTATCGAAAAGCAAAACTCGCCCTTGCTAAAGCACGATATGTCGTCGCCGGCATAGCAATTATCGCCAGTGTCGGCTTTATCTGGATGGCAATGAGCAGCACAAATGACAAGCCCGCTTCTGCCCACGAGCCAATCGTCCACAACAGCCCTATCGGCGTCGGCAAAGGCGTCCACCCCGGCAGAGTCGCCTGGATTTACGACCCCAATGCCACAAACTGGAACGGCGGCCACCCCCCATATTGGTGGGATAACACCTGTATAAATCAGCAGGTCGTCAATCAAATGCTCTCAAAATCGCTTCGCGCCCTGACTGGCAGAGGCGATGATTCCGCCGCCTGGGACGCGATATTCAGAAACTACAACCAGCAGCACGGCAGAGGCAACGTCGGTTACACTGCCGGCGAAAAAATCGCGATAAAAATGAACTGGGTCTTGATGGTCGGCAACACTAATGGAACTAAAAACAACTATTTGGATGACATTGACAACTCGCCTCAGCTTGCAATTGCCCTTCTTAATCAGCTCACCGGTCCCGCGGGCGTCAGCCCCGGTAACATAAGCATAGGCGACCCTCAGAATTGTATGGCTGATTACTGGTATAATATGGTCGGGCCGAATTGCCCAGGCGTCGTTTATTTAACACAAAGTACATATTCTCAAACAGGTAGAACAAAGGTCACTGCCGATCTAAATTCACCTTTCTACTGGAGCGACCCCTGTTCAGCGCACTGGAGCGGCGTTACAAATACCGACCATATCCCGACGCACTTTTCGCAGGCAACTTACTTTATAGACTTCCCAATTCTTAAAAGCCACAACAGCGCCGGTATAACTCTCTCCGGCAAGAATCTCTACGGTGCCTTGATGAGAGCGCCGAATGCCTCCGGTTATTACAATATGCACTGGACAAGGCCGCACTGTGCAGATACACCAACTTTACCTGATGATCCTGGAATCGGAAATTATAGAGCTAATGTTGATTTATTGGGACATCCTAAGCTCGGAGGAAAGACATTGCTGGTTTTAATTGATGGTCTATACGGAGGCCGAAGCTGGGATTCCGAACCAATTAAATGGAATATGGCGCCTTTTAATAATGACTGGCCTTCCAGTATCTTTCTTTCGCAAGACCCCATCGCCGCGGATTCCGTTGCCTTCGATTTTATGGATAATGAATGGAATGGAACAGTCGGAACTCTTAACGGATATCCGCAGTATTCCGGCACGGATGACTACCTGCACGAGGCGGCGCTGGTTCCCAATCCTCCGTCGGGAACGCATTATGACCCCAATCACGACGGTGGGCTGACTCAGAGTTTGGGCGTTCACGAGCACTGGAACGATGCCACTAATAAGCAATACAGCCGAAACCTCGGCACGGGCGATGGAATCGAGCTTGTTAATGCCGCACCGGGCTGGCCCGACCTTAACGGCGACCGCTTTATTGATTTCAAGGACTTCGCCATTCTCGCAAATGCCTGGGGCAGCCATTCGGGCGATTCAAACTGGGACCCCAATTGCGATATTTCAGCGCCTGCCGACAACGTAATCGACGAAAAAGACCTCGCCGTCCTGTGCGATAACTGGCTCGAGGACTTCACTTCCGATTTTGTTATGCCCGGAGCGACGCTGCAGGAACTGTATTCCATATCCGGCAGCGCCTTCGAAGGGGCAACCTGGGACCCGAACAGTCATAAGCTTTTCTTTACGAAAAGAACCTCGCCTTATCAGATTTTGCGCTATGAATCGCCCGGCACCGTAACGGTGTGGATGAATCCTTCTAACCAGACAAACGGAATGATTATATCGAACGATGGTCGATTACTTTGCTGTGATGAAAGCACTTTACAGATAACAAGCAGGTTTATCGGAATCAACGGGCCCGGCGATACTCAGATTTTAGCTGACTCTTCTGATGGATTTACAAAAATGCCCAACGACCTGTGCCAGTTAACCAACGGCAATATTTATTTTACCACCCCTACCTGGGACGGCAGCGGGCCATCAGTCCAGGGCGTATGGCTAATCGAACCTAACGGCACGGTAATACGTGTAAATAATACCCTCAATCAGCCAAATGGCATTATTACCTCGCTCGATGAAACCAAACTCTATGTTTCCGAAGGCAGTTCAACCGCCGCCAATCAGCGATGGTCGGTTTTCGATATTAATCCCGACGGCTCATTAGGCAGCCCATCGCTGTTTTTCAAGCCAACAAATCCGCCAAACACCACCAACGTTCCCGACGGTATGACCATCGACGAATTAGGCAACCTATATTTCTGCGGTCTTGGCGGCGTCTGGATTGTCTCGCCTGCGGGCCAGCAGCTTGGTTTCATCTCGGTTGCTAACCCCTATAACATCGCCTTCGGCGGCAACGATTACAGAACCCTTTACATAGTCACAGGCAACGGAAAACTCTACTCACTGGCTATGTGCGTCCGCGGCGGCGAATAAAGCGTCCGTAGCACGGGCTTGCAGCCCGTGAAAACACGGCCAGCACTTGTAGGGCGGGGTTTACCCCGCCGATGGTTAGTCCCGAAGCCCGCTTCGGGGTCTGTCATTGCGAGGCCGTAGGCCGAAGCAATCGCCTTAACTCAACACTCAACACTAAACACTCAAGACTGTTTCCCGTCCTCCGCGGTTAAAAAAATCCGCGTAATCCGTGTAATCTGTGGCAAAAAAAATAGTCCCCGAGTTCCTCACGTCAGATAAGACTTGCATAAATATTCCAAAAAGTGACAATATCGTAACAATATCGTAACATTGGCGAATCAGAATAAGAACCTGACGTAAGATGCGGATGTTCGAAATGGCTGCGTATTTCAGGAGGCAAAAAATGAGAAGGTATTTACCCGTCGCTTTACTGGCCTGCTGTCTTGTTTTAACCGCGTTTATATGCGGATGCTGCGTATGCTGGGGTTCGCAGCACTTTGAAAGGATAGAGACTTTATCGGCTTCAATGGCAGGATTGGAGCAGATAAAAATTGATACGAGCTTCGGGGAGGTGAAAATCACAGGGACCGACACGACGCAATGCAGCGCCACCGCCAAAATCAATGGCCGGGCGCCGACTCTCGAAGAGGCCAAACAGCTCGCGGAGCAGACAAAAATAACGCTTGTCACCGAAGGCAAAGTCCTCGTCTTCAAAATTGAAAAACCTAATCTGGGCTGCAACCGTTCAGTCGGGGTTAGTTTCGATGTTACCGTGCCGACCAGAACGGGCATAAAATGCGAAACCTCCTTCGGTGAAGTTGCTATGAAAAATATCACCGGCGATATCGACGCCAAAACCAGTTTCGGCAAAATATGCACGGAAAACATCACAGGCAAAATACGTCTGGACACCTCATTTGGCGAGGTCGATTGCGAATCGATAACCACAGACGATTTTCTCGCAAAATCGAGCTACGGAAAAATGGATATCGATTTTTCAAACGCCTGCCCCGCCGATTTACGGGCCAGAATCGAGACCTCATTCGGCGAAGTGGATGTGGCTCTCCCGCATAATTTCGCGGGGGACATAGCCGTTGAAACAAGTTTCGGCAGCATCAAAACGGAACTGCCTATTACAGTCAAAGGCGACTTCGGCAAAACCCACATTAAAGGCACTATCGGACAAGGAAGCGGAAAAATCGACCTCAAAACAAGCTTCGGCTCAATAAAAATAAAGTAACGACTTGTGGCGGATTTACTTCAACATTCGATATTGGTTATTGAATATTTATCCGCCCTTCTGTCTTGCGTCTGTCGTCTTGAGTCTGTGGTCTGAAATAAATCGTCAATCGACAATCGACAATCACTTTCCCCTTTCCTCCCCACAATCACCTCTCTATAATGCCCTTTATACCTTTGGTGATTTGACTATCTCACTGGCGTGGTAGGTTGAAAAACAGTGGATGTATCTGGTTTTTATGGACGAATGAAAAATCATGAAGAATGACGCGGTGAAAGATGTTGGTGAACATAAGCCGGATAGTATAGGAACGATTAAAAAAATATTTATTCAGAACTATAAAGTATTCGATAAATTTGAACTGGAGTTGAACAGCGACTTAAATATCATCGTTGGCGACAATGAGGTTGGTAAATCAACTATTCTTGAGGCTATTAATCTTGCTTTGACAAAGAGACTTAACGGAAAGCCGATTGAATATGAAATATCGCCATATCTATTTAACAAAAAATGCGCTAATGAATACCTAATGTCTTTAAAAGATGGCAAGCCAATACGATTGCCGGAAATTATTATTGAACTATATCTTGATAACAACCCAGATCTGGCATCATTGCGAGGAAGCAATAACACAAAAAAAGAAGACTGTGCTGGCGTAAAAATAGAAATCGTATTTGATGAAGATTATGGGGAAGAATATCAAAATCTAATCGCAACCTCGTCTAGAGTACAATTAATTCCTGCAGAATATTATAAGGCTCAATGGTATTCTTTTGCTAATCGTGCAATTACCACAAGAAGCTTGCCAATACAATTATCGTATATTGATGCTACGACAATACGATTACAAAGCGGCACGGATTATTATCTTCAGGATATTATTAAGAATGATCTTGACGCAAAAGAACGAGTAGAGCTTAACGTTGCCTATAGGAAACTGAAAGAACTCTTTTCTGAAGAATCCTCTATTAAGGGAATCAACGACAAATTACAAAGCAAGAAAGGTGCTATTACAAATAAGGATCTTTCTATTTCAATTGACATCTCACAGAAGTCAAACTGGGAGACAAACCTCATACCTCACCTAGATGACTTACCTTTTCAGCTTATTGGCAAAGGAGAACAAAATGCTCTTAAGATTATGCTTGCGCTTGAACGTAAAGGTGTTGAATCAAATATAATTCTTATTGAAGAGCCGGAAAATCATCTGTCATTTTCTTCAATGAACATTCTGATTTCAAAAATCAAAGATAGATGCGTGGGAAAGCAAATAATAATTGCAACTCATAGCACTTATGTACTTAACAAACTAGGACTCGAACATCTGATTTTGCTTCACTATGATGACAGAAACAAAAAGATTGAAAATGCAACTTTAAGAAATCTACCAAAAGGCACTCAGGATTATTTCAAGAAGTTATCCGGTTATGATACGTTAAGACTTGTTCTGGCGAAAAAGGCCATTTTGGTAGAAGGGCCTTCAGATGAACTTGTTGTGCAGAAAGCATATTTACAAAAACACCATGTGCTCCCTATTGAAAAAGGAATAGATGTAATAAATGCCCGAGGAATATCGTTTTCTAGATTTCTCGATATCGCAAAGGAGTTAAAAAAAGATGTGATTGTGGTAACTGATAATGATGGTAACTATGAAAGTAGGGTAGATAAAAAATACAAGGACTATAAAAACGTTTCGAATATCGTAATTTGTAGACCAGAAGACAACACAGCGCCAACACTTGAGCCTCAACTTGTAAATTGCAACGATTCAATTGTATTAAATAAGGTACTGGGTAAAACTTTCCCAGATAAAGAACAAATGATAAATTATATGATAAATAACAAAACAGAGTGCGCCTTGAAAATCTTTGAAACCGAAGATCGCGTCGTATTCCCTGATTATATTGAAAATGCAATCAAGTAAAAACAAAGCAATTGTTGCGTGCGCAGGTTCTGGCAAGACAACATATATCGTCGAAGAAGCACTTAAATTAAAAAATAAAAGGATTCTTGTCACTACCTATACAAATGAAAATTTAGATCAGATTAAAGCGTTTTTCATTGAGAAAGTTGGTTGTGTCCCGCCCAATGTAACTATTCAGACTTGGTTCAGTTTTTTGTTTCAAGAAGGTGTGCGGCCATATCAAAACCAAATGACAGATCAACAAAGGGTGCGTTCTATTTTTTTCCAAGTTAAAAGCTCCCCTTACCATAAGAAAGATAATTACTTTACTTCGTCTAATGACATATATAGCAATAAAGTGTCGGAATTTGCATGTGAATGTAATCGTAAAACAGAAGGGCTAATACTAAAAAGGCTTGAGAACATTTATAGTTATATTTTTATTGATGAATTGCAGGATTTTGCTGGATACGATTTGACGTTACTTGAATATTTATTTAATTCAAAAATTAATATTGTTACAGTATGTGATCCAAGACAAGCAACTTTTAGTACCAACACTGCACAAAAATATAGGCAATATAGACGAAGCAATATTTATTCATGGTTGAAAGAAAAAGAACGAACGAATGAAATTGAAATTGAAGAAATAAATAAATCTCACAGATGCAATCAGCACATATGTGAATTTGCAAGCAATATATTTCCTGATTTTCCAAAAATGGTTTCAAATAACTCAAGTATAACAGGCCATGATGGAATATTTCATATCCTTAACAATGAAGTAGAAGCCTATATTAAAACCCACAAGCCAATAATACTTAGATACAGTAAAAGAACAAACACTTTAGGTCTTGATGGAATTAATATTGGATTAGCTAAAGGAAGAACGTACAAGAGAGTTCTAATTTTCCCTACAGGGCCGATGCTTGAGTATTTAAAAACAAAAGACACATCAAAGGCTGGAGATAAAACTAAATTATATGTTGCAGTTACACGAGCAAAATATAGTGTGGCTTTTGTTGTAAGTGATATAGATTTAAATAAAAATAAAACGGCCGCCCATAAATAGCTGGGGAGTGTTGAGACAATGCCCGACAGAGAAGTTAAAACCCTCCGTTTGTGAAATTGCCAAATGAATACAGAGGAAGAAATAGAAAAGTTTGAAAAGGCAAGATTGAAATCGAAGAAAGCAATTCCTATTGAGGCGGGCTCTTTTGTTGTAGTGGCTTTAGGCCTCTGGATTGTCTCGAAATTTGCTTTTGTTCCTGTTTGGGTAATGGTCCTTGCAATCGGCTTAACTGCCTTTCCGTTACTTGGCGACACCATCAACTACATTTATTGTGGCCGCAAGTTGAGAACATTACAGTAATTCCTCTTACTAACATACGACGGCAGGATTTAATTTACTACCATTCCGCCGAGATAATCGTCAATTATTTAATCCTCATCCCAAAATTTTACCCGCCATAGCCCCAACTGGCGAAGGCGGGCAGCAATCAACAATCGAAAATTAGCAATTGGTTAATCCGTGTTATTTCCGAAGCGGGCCCGTTGCTTCGCTTACGTGTGCTCGGCTTCATTCAGTGCTTTCGGCCGGCATCGACAAATTCGTATATTTTACAGTCAGCCGGCATTTCGCCCTTGGCGATGGGCGACAAAGTCGCCAAGCGGACGAGTAGCAGGCATTCACAGATACGAGTATCGAGAAATGACCGCTGCGAGTACGCCTCCCGGCTGACCAAATCCGTGTAATCTGCGTAATCTGTGGCCAAAAAACTTCGTGTCTTTGTGCCTTAGTGGTTAAAAAATCAGCGTAAATCAGCGCAATCTGCGTCTAAACGGCTAATAAAAAAAGAGGTCAGGATATTTTATCCTGACCCTTTATCATCTCTACCCCAAACCGCTTTTACAGTGTTGGTTCTTCCGGGCCTGGCTCATCCGCCGCCGACTGTTCTTTCACCGGTGCGCCTTCCGGCTGCTCGCCTGCGGAACCCTCCGGCTGCTCGATATCTGCGATGACCGCCTCCGCGCCTTCGCCCGCCTGCCCCTCAGGGGCCTGCCCTTCCGCCGCCCACTGCGCCCTTCGCAAGCTCAACCCAATCTTGCGGGATTCGTTATCCACCTTCAAAATCTTGACCTCAAGCTCATCGCCAACCTTGACCACGTCCTGCGGCCTCTTGATTTTCTGGTCCGACAGCTCCGAAATATGAAGCAATCCCTCGAGGTCCGACTCAAGCTGCACAAACGCTCCGAAATTCGTCAGCTTCGTTACCTTGCCTTTGACGATATGCCCGGGGATATATTTCTCCGGTATCGCGTGAAGCCACGGGTCCTCGCTCAACTGTTTGATGCCCAAGGATACCCGCTGCTTTTCCGGGTCGATATCGAGGACCACGCACTTGACCCTGTCGCCCTTCTGCAGCGCCTCATTCGGATGGCTGAACTTCCTCGTCCAGCTCAGGTCCGAGATATGAATCATCCCGTCGATGCCTTCTTCTACCTCGACAAACGCGCCGTAATTGGTAACGCCGCGAACGATGGCATTGACAAGTGTCCCCGGCGGATATTTCTGCGCCGCCACGGACCACGGATTCGTCTCTGTCTGCTTCAATCCAAGCGATATCTCCTGCTTTTCCTTGTTGACATTCAGGACCATTACCTCTACCTCGTCGCCGAGATTGAGCATCTCGCTCGGATGGTTCAGCCTTTTCGTCCAGCTCATCTCGCTTATATGGACAAGTCCTTCGATGCCGTCCTCAAGCCGGACAAACACGCCGTAATTCATAATATTGACAACCTTGCCCTTTACCCTTGTGCCCACCGGATAGTCATTCTCCACGTTTTCCCACGGGCTTGGGCTTTTCTGCTTCAGGCCAAGTGATATCTTTTCGTTTGCCTTGTCAACGCCTATGACTACGCACTCAATCTCATCATCGAGCCGGACAACTTCCGACGGATGACTGACTCGCCCCCAGCTCAGGTCCGAAATGTGCAGCAGGCCGTCCACGCCGCCCAAATCCACGAACACGCCGAAGTCCGCGATGTTCTTGACGATGCCTTTGCGCCGCTGTCCGACATCGATTTCCGCCAGAATCTTTTCTTTGCTCAGCCGGCGTTCTTCCTCTATCAGCTTGCGCCTCGATATGACGATATTGTGACCTTCGATGTCTATCTTCAGGATTATGCACTCGACTTCCTTGCCGATGAACCTGCTGATGTCGCCCGGCCTGCGAATATCGACCTGCGACGCCGGTAAAAATACCGGCACCCCGATATCCACCAGCAGCCCGCCCTTGATTCGGCGGACGACCTTGCCCTTGACAACGTCCCCTTCCTTCTTGCTGTTAATCAGGTGCTCCCAGCCCCTGATTCGGTCCGCTTTGTGTTTGCTCAGCAGCAACAAGCCCGTCTCGGAATCCGTATCCTCAAGCAGCACTTCTATATCCGTGCCTGGTACCAGTTCCGAAGCATCCTCGAATTCCGACGCATCCACGACCCCTTCGCTTTTGAGCCCCACCTCGATAATCACATCATTACCGATTTGGGTGACAATTTTACCCTTCAGGATTGTCCCCGGCTGGTGAGAATCCACCTTCGCCAGCAGCGCATCCTGAAACATCTGGTTTTCCTTTTCACCGAACATCTCCTGGACCTGCGAGTCCACCTGCTCGGCAGTCATACCCAACTTGTTAATTATATTTCTGTCAACCATAACTATGTTTATCCCCTGTGGCGTCTTGTTCTCCGCCCGCCGTCGCCCCACATTTACGCCGGCGAACCGCCGGGCAACATAGCCCGGCTAAAAAGTTAATAATTCAAAAAGCATCTGCCCACACAGCAAACGCCTAAAATTTGTGCTTCGTCCTGCGTGCCGCGTCCTGTGTTTTTTGCCGCAGTACACAGTACGCACAACGCTATACGTCTACATTCGTCAGGTTTTTTACGAAGTCGTCAATAATCCACTGGGGTGTTGAGGCCCCTGCTGTAACGCCTGCGGTCCGACAGCCGAAAACCAGCTTTTTATCAAATTCGTCCCAGTTTTGCAAATGAAATGTTTTTTTATTGTACTTTTTGCACAATTCCGCCAGTTTTTGCGTATTTGCGCTCTCGCGCCCCCCTAAAACGAACATAATATCGACTTTTCTGCACAATTCGACGGCTGACTGCTGCCTTTTAATCGCCTCCTTGCACAGGGTATTTACCACCTTCATCTCGTCAAAACCCGCGCCTGCTATCGCGGAAAGCATCCGGCCAAAAAATTCCGGACTCTGCGTCGTCTGGCAGACAATTCCCAGCCGGCCGCTTCCGATTGTGCTTATATCCGACTCATTGCCGACGACCACCGCCCCATTTGTGCAGCCGACAACCGCACGCACCTCCGGATGGTTTTTGTCGCCGACTATCACCACCTTATACCCCTGCTCCTCCATCTGCATCGCGATTTGCTGCATCCTTTTGACTAAAACACAGGTCGCGTCAATAATTTCCACGTTTTTCTGTTTAAGATGAGCGATTTCTTCCGAGGCCGCACCGTGCGAACGTATCAGCACCGTCGCGCCAGCCGGTACCTGCTCCACGTCGTCAACTGTTACAAGGCCTTTTTTGGCTAATCGTTCGACAACGCCGGGGTTATGAATAATAGGCCCTAACGAATAAACTTGGCCCTTCTCCGCCAGGACTTTCTCCGCTGTGCTTATGGCGTTGCGCACGCCCGCGCAAAAACCGTATTTTTCCGCGACCATCACTTTCATAAGAAACAGGATTTTACCACTAAGACACCAAGACACAAAGGATTTTAGCCACGCTTCTTCGCTAACCCTCCGCCGCACTGCGTGCTATGTAGGGCAGGAGCTACGAAGGGCAGGCAGATTACGCAGATTACACTGCTTTTTTTTGCCACAAAAAGGCACAAAAGGAACCAAGGTTCTTGCTTTGAATGGGCGAAAAAGAGAAACTTTTGATGTTTAGAACGCCGATAAATGCAAATATGGCTGGCACTAACATAACTGAACAGGGAAATTAAAATGGAAAAGATATGCTGGAAAGACGAATACAGCGTGGGGGTTGAGAAAATCGACCATCAGCATCAGCACCTGTTTGAAATTATCAATAAACTCATCGAACGGCCTGTTTCATCTGAAGATTCAGGGCTGGTTTCGGACATATTATCGGAAATGGTCAACTATGCGAGGGAGCATTTCTCAACGGAAGAAACGCTTATGCGGCAAT
>JBEKZW010000012.1:0-55567 GCA_049509475.1 Sedimentisphaerales bacterium | reverse complement strand
AAGACAATTTTATCTGGCTTTTGGCCGACCTTCAACGCAAGGTCGTATTCCAGCCGGGAAACGACTTCCGCGAAGCCGCCCTTTGACTTGATTATATTGCATAAGTACGGAATGTAATTGGTCTTGTAGGAATAAGCCAATATGAACTTTTCATATCTGCTGGCAAACGCGCCGACTATGTCATCGTAGTTTTTTCGGAATGCGGCTTCGTCGAAGATATAAAACGGCGACTCGAATTCAGCTTCAATTTTTCCGGCCTTTATATGCGAGAGCATTTTATTTCCCCAGTGTCATCTTTACGGGCGTTCGGAAGAGTTATTTTGCGGTGTTCCCAAAAACTCGTCTATCGTTGCCCTGCCATGCTGAGTTATACCCTCTCTTGCTACCACCATCCAGACGCTCTTGAGAATTATTTTCATATCAAGCCAGAGTGTCCAGTTGTCAACATACCATACGTCCAGCCTGAATTTGTCTTCCCAGGAAACGGCGTTGCGGCCGTTTATTTGTGCCCAGCCGGTGATTCCAGGTCTGACCTCGTGTCGCCTGGCTTGCTGGGGAGAATATCGTCCCAGATACTTCATCATCAGGGGCCTTGGGCCGACAATGCTCATATCGCCTTTAAGCACATTGAGCAATTCAGGCAACTCATCAAAACTCGTGCTTCGCAGAAACCGACCAAACGCGGGCAGGCGTTGTTCATCCGGCAGCAAATTCCCCGATGCATCACGCTGGTCCGTCATCGTCCGAAATTTATATATGACAAACGCTTTGCCGCCCAATCCGGGTCGCTGCTGGCGAAATAATATCGGAGAGCCAAGTTTAAGACGTACCATAAAAGCCAATACCACTAAAAAAGGGCTGATTACAATCAATCCTGCGGCACTGGCAATCATATCGAACAGCCGTTTTACTAAATGGCGCATTACGTTATATGTGCTTTTATAAGATTTGATGTCTGCGACACCGAACAATTAATGACGCGGCACACGAGCAATCTTAATATCGCCGCTCTGACGCATATCGGAGGTGGCGATAAATTTGGCATCCGGGGAAAAAGCTATACTGCTCATTACCTTGTGGCTCGCCCCGGCTATATCATATTTTTCGCGGGTTTTGGTGTCCCAGGCGAATATGCTGCCGCCAACGACTGCCGCCACCAGTCCGCCATCGTTACTGATTACAACCGTCTGAGTCGGCGAAGCTCTGTAAGTGTCTTTGTTTTCTTCGGTCGGCAATAGGCGGTCAATTATTTCCCCTGAACTTGTTTTGACCAGCGTCAGCATACTGTCGCTGCCCCTCAGGTAGATGGTATCCCCGTCTTTTGAGAAAACCCCTTTATACAGCTTTTTCAAATCCGGCAATTCCTTCTGCCATAACGTTTTCTTTTCTTTGGTATCCACGACGAACAGCCAGCCGTGCTCTTTTTTTTCTCCGACGGCAACAACGTAACGCCCGTCATCGGATACCGAAAAATGTCCCAGTTTGCTCTGCTCTGAAGAAATTACGGCCATCGGTCGCACCTGCCTGGTATTAAACTCCACCTCAAACAGTTCATATGTCAGGCGTTCAGAGCCGCCCCGCTCCAACAAAAGAATTATTTTGCTCCCGTCCCGGCTGGCACACAAACTCGCAACATTCGACGTCAAAGACAGAGGTATCTTTTTGCTTTCGCTATTAGCATCAAACCCGGACACAACCAGACAATCAGGATTATTTCGCCTCACCGACAGGATAGTATCTGGGGCGACAAAAACCGCCTCGCCGGATTCCACTACGCCCTGTCGCGGTTTCCTTGACAAGTCAGACCAGTCAAAAACATATACCTTGTTGTCATTTGAAATCGCGGCCAAGATGTTATTGTATGTTAAAAGCGATACTATCCCGTTATTGAGCGGTATCTTGATTGTCTGCACATTCTGACTGCGCATCCTGGCTATGAACATTACTATCATAACCGCGACAAAAACCCCGGCTATGAAAACCGCCGACGACTTGTTTTTTGGTTGTGGCCTATCCATTAGATTCACTCACCATACTATGCTCTTGACCAATTCAAGACCGTTTGTTTGCAATAAGTTTATCGATTAGTCCAAGGTATTTCATGGCTAATTTTCTGCGGTCATAATGCTCGCTGACATATTTCAATCCGTTTTCCCCGTGCTCTTTGGCGATTTGCGGGGAACTCCTGTAGAAGCGCATTTTTTCGGCAATCTGTTCAGCATTCTCCGGCTCAACGTAAATACCGCAATGCGCGTCATCCGCAACCAGTTTCCTCGCTACACCGTCGATTGCCAGTACTATCGGTTTGGCCGCCGACATTGAGTCGAACATTTTGTTCGGATAAACGGTTTTGAACGTATCAACTTTCTTGAGGACAATCAACGATACATCACAGGCATTCAAATATGCGTTGACCTCGCCCCTCGTTACCGCAGGTAAAAAACAAATGTTGGTTAGCCCATCCTCCTGTGTTTTTTTCATCAATGCTTCGCGTTCCATACCGTCGCCAAGACACGCTATCAAATATTCCGGCTCGTTCCTTAATATCTTTGCCGCTTCAATTAATTGCCACAGGCAGTTGGCTCGTCCATGGGCGCCCATATACAGTCCCACAAACTTGTCGCCCCAGTTGTGCTTCCTGCGAATTTCCTCGTCTCTGGGACCGGGTTTAATCACGTCCAGGTCCGCCGCATTCGGTATCATCCAAACCTTCTCGGCCGCAATTCCCTTGCCTTGAATCAGTCGCTCCTCAAAAGCCGGCGTCAACACGTTTATAGCGGCGGCTTTGCGGTATGAAAGCCGTTCCATAAAATACATCAGTTTAATCAGAACCGGATTTTTCAGCACACCGGTATCTATCGCGGATTCAGGCCAGAGGTCTCTTACTTCAAATACAAGGGGACATCTTTTTATTGCGGAAAGCATCACGCCGAGCGGCCCCACTGTCAAAGGCGGGCTTGTAGCTATGACAACGTCGTATTTCCCGCGAGCGTGCAGCAATGCACCGAAAAATCCGAAGACAACGGACGATAAATAGGCCCACGCACGCCAGAAAAAGTTCTTATTATATTTTTCCGTTGTATAAGCACGCACTACCCTGACTCCGCTGCCGGCATCCTCTATCGTAAACATTTTACCTTTGCAGAAATCGTACGTCCTGTTGTTGGTGAGGTTGAACGACCCGGATATTACAGTGGTCTGGTGTCCCTGCTCTGCCCATACCCTGGCCATAGCATTCCATCGCCCCACTTGTGCATGGTGCAGAGGATGAAAATACTGGTGAACCAGCAATATTCGCATATACCTAATCCGTTCTCCAAATTACGCTTCGAAGCACAATCGGCAACCGGCCTTGTTTTTTTATCGACAGCGTAGCGCTCGGCTGCTTGTATCCGTAAAATAACGACTCATACCCCGCATTCGATTGCGCCCGCAAAATGACCGCCTCATTGCTATTCACTTCGAGCTGCCATCCCTTCGACAAATTAACCCGCGTCAAATCCGCTTTGGAGCTAACCATTTGTGCCGTCTCCGGCAATTGCCATCTAAGCTCAACGCTGTGTTCGCCCCGTCCGATTATCTCGTCGATGATTTCCCATCTGTCATTTTCGACAATGATATGTCTGTGGTGAGTAATTTTGCCCGATGAATTACAACGGGTTGGATTTTCCCCCACCAGCTCTTCTTTATCTTCCTCATGGACAAATTTAAGAATTTTTGATTTTAGCAAAGGCCACCACATAAATCGCGAGATAAGCTCCAGAGGCGAGGCCCCGTCAACAATTATCGTGTTGTGCGCCCAGATGGATTTGAAATAATATTCCAACTGCGGTTCTTTGGGTATGAAGTAACCATAAGAGCCGGAATCTCTTAATAAATTCACGCCATCGGCCCACAGGTCCACGTGCAGAGGGTCAACGTGGCCGACTCGGGTTCGATATGAATGGCACCGACACATCGCCCAGGATTTTTCGCCCCGCAGCGTATAATAGCCGCCCGAATTGAATGCCGTCGACTTTCTTTGTTTTTTTACTGCCGGTTTGGTAACTGCGTCCGGACCAAACAACCAGAGCAAATCCTCGTCCCAGGGGCCGTTTTCATACAACTTTTCCTGTTTCAGCAGATACCAGCAGCTTTGAAGCACCGGCCTAAAATCACTATAATCGCAGGTATTCAACGGTATTATCAATGCGCCATCATTAGCGCCATAATTCGGCACCCTGCCCCCTTGGCTGTCCTGATTTTCGTAGATAAACTCGACGGCTTTTGTTACGCGAGATACTATTTCTTCAGAAAAACTGTCGCCGTTCAGTTCCGCCAATCGCATCACCCA
The DNA here is from genome assembly GCA_049509475.1 of Sedimentisphaerales bacterium. Lineage (GTDB taxonomy): Bacteria > Planctomycetota > Phycisphaerae > Sedimentisphaerales > Anaerobacaceae > Fen-1362. Next base: position 51,234 of record JBEKZW010000012.1, on the reverse strand, counting down.
CAGGAAATCCTGAAGCATCAGGCGATGATAATTCATCGAATGTTGGATATACGACCCATCGGCGAATATTTGTTTCAGGCCATCTTGCGTCAGAACCTTTTTGCCGAGTTCGACCCAGCGAGCCGAATCCTTGAATTCAGGGAAAAGCATCCCCGCCGTGTATAAGCCGGCCGCTTCGCTTAGCGAATGATTAGTGCGAGTAGAAATTGCAAAACCGATATTTTTTTCGATTCTTTCCGCGTGAAAAGCAACGGCTAGAATCAGTTTTATTTTTCTTTCAACGGAACTCGCCTTCGCCGCATCCAGACCATATAGCGCAAAACACATCGCCATAAGACGGATGGCACATTCCTGGCCGCAGGCAAAATTAGGCCCCATATTCAGCTGGTTGTTATTCAGCCAGGATTCAAAAAGAGACCAGAATTTCTCCGCGTATATTTCCTTACCGGTAACCGAATGTGCCCGAACCAGCGTATATGCCCAGGCAAACCGTGACGGCTCCCATACAAATTTAATGTCCCCGACATTGGCGTCAAAAGGCCCTATCTCTGTCCAGTGTTTATCAGGAGATATACGCTGACCTGTTTGCGGATTCAAAAACCAGTCCGGCTCCTCACCCATATAATAACTTTGGGCGAAAAAATACCGGAGCTTGTTGCCTAAAATTTCGTCGGCCTCGGAGATAATCTGCCGCTTCCGTTCTTCATCGGTTATCGCCGGCAAATTACGCCCATCGAAGAAAAAATGTCTGCCGCCGGATTGATGCTGCCGGATTATCTCTTCCGGCTTACCTTGCGTCCCAAGCCATCGGGAAAGGTTCAGCTCCGACCAGCTACACGCAGGGAATCTTTGTTTTAACAAGCCAAGCTTTTTGCGCAGCTCATAACCGATTCGTAATGCGCATATACCCAAACCGTTGCACACCACTGTCGCGTATAGAGTCCTGATTTTGTCAAATGCCATTGCTAAACCTTGATTACGCCGGCCCCGGCCGCGGATTCCATCGCGGCAAAACTGGCAAGTGTTACGTTCTCAATATCCTCGAAAGGTATCAGTAGGCCGCCGCCCGTCCTGATACGCTCTATAAATCTGCTAAATTGCGTCTTGTGACCTTTGTCCTGGATGAACAACCTCATTCTTCCGAAATTAGACCAGCCGTAGCCGGTGAGTCTTCTGAAATTGTCCAAACTCAGTATCTTCCCGTCACAGAACAGCTCGAACGTTTCTTTCGGATAACTTTTGCTGCCGTTGGCAAAATAATGCAGCGTTCCTATAGACCCGCCGGAAAATTTCAACGTTATGCTTATCTTGTCATCGCAGACGCCTCCGTCCGGCGAACTGCCCACCATCATTGCACTAACGGATATAATTGACTCGCCCGCCACATATCGCATAACGTCCATCCAGTGGCAACCCTCGCCGATAATACGTCCCCCGCCTACGGCTTTGTCCTGCACCCAGACATTCGCAGGTATGTACCCGGCATTTATAAGCCACGTCATACACAACGGACTGTTCCGCGAAGAAACCAGGGATTGAATCTTCTCCACATGCGGCGCAAATCGACGATTGAAGCCGACCAGTAGTTGCCTGTCTTTCGCAGTTTCATACGCCTTCTTTATCAGCTCCAGCTCATCAACGCGAAGACAAAGCGGTTTTTCCACATGAACGTGCTTGCCAGCTTTAATGGCTTCTATGACCATCTTTGCGTGAAGGTCATGACGCGTTGTGATAAACACAGTGTTGATATCAGAATCGTTAAGTATTTCGTGATAATCGCTCGTTATATTTTCAAAGCCGAACTTACGACCGGCATGAGCGCCCGCCACGGGATTAATGTCGGCAACCGTTTTAAGCCGGATATTTGCACCGCGTATGGCAGGCAGTAAGCTCAACGTTGCGAAATTGCCTGCGCCAATAAGGCCGGCCACTACCGACTTGGCCGACGGCGACTGTATAGGCGGTGTTCGAACCGCAATTGTCGTCCCGGAGAAGGTTGGCTCGGCTGGGTATGTTAATATCAGCCCCATTTTGCTTGAGTCGTCAGTCACTAACTTATACGCCTTTGCCGCTTCGTCCTGCGGAATCCTCTCGCTAATCAAACTCCGAACATTCAGTGTCCCAACGCTAATGCCTTGTAGAATCGCCTCGAAATTTCTCTGTTCCGTCCATCGCACGAGGCCAAAGGGATAATCCAGGCCTTTTTGCTCATATTGAGCGTCATATCGACCAGGACCATAAGAGCAGGAAACCTGGAATGTTAATTCTTTCTCGTAAAAATCCGCACGGTCGAGGTGGAGATTCACCACGCCAACAAGAATAACCCGGCCTCGCTTTCGGCACATCTGCGCCGACTGATGAACAATCGAGTCATCTTTGGCCGAAGCGGTAATAAGAACACCGTCCACGCCTTTGCCGTTCGTCTTGGCCAATGAGTTGGCAACTACATCTGCGCCAGTCGCCGCATTAATAACTTCAGCGCCAAATGTCTCGGCCAATTTGAGCCGGTCGGCATTGACGTCAATCCCTATGACCCTGCACCCGGAATTTCGTAATATTTGAACGCAAACCAGGCCGATTAATCCCAGCCCCGATACCACCATTGTCTCGCCAAACATAGGATTCAAAAGTCGTATCCCCTGTAGTCCGATGGAAGCCAGCACCGTGAACGCCGCGTCCTCATCACTTACGTTGTCGGGAACTTTGGCGCACAGGTTCTTGGGCACGCATACAATCTCCGCATGTGCGCCATTGCTTGCCACCCTGTCGCCGACCTTGAAGCCCTCTATGCCCTGCCCCACTTCTAGCACTGTTCCACAGTTGCAATACCCCAGGGGGAGCGGTTCGTCCAAGCGTGCGAAAACACTGTGAAGCGTCGGCAAAAGACCGTCTGTTTTTATTTTATCGATAACCTGCTTCACTTTGTCTGGTTGTTGTTTTGCTTTGCCCAAAAGCGAGCTTTGAGCAAACGAAACAAGCATCCGCTCAGTGCCGGCTGATATTAAAGTGCACCGGCTCTGAATCAGTAATTGTCCCGGTCCGACCATCGGCCGCGGAACTTCCGCAACCTCAAGCACGCCTGTCTTTAAATTCTGCAGAATCTGTTTCATAAGTCCCGACTCCAATTTATTGTCTTAACCTGCTGAGTTCGCGCTGTCTTCCACCGTCGGCAGCGGTATTCATCCAAATCATGAATAAGAGTCATACCCGTCATTGGCGTAGCTGGCATCATCCGGCAACTCCTCCTCGGGCACCGGCTCAAACCAATACTCACGGAGTAAGCTTTTCAGGCGGGTCAGTATCACACTAACTATAATGGCAGTGAAAATTGCTATGTTGCTCGGACTGACAAGTTTACTTTCGAAAAAACCAGCCGCTATGGAGGCCAAAGTCAAACCAAGTAAAAGTCTGGCCAAATCAAGGATTTCTTCGTGTTTCTGCTGTACCACAAGTTTTAGCTCCCGAAGAGCCATCACCACAAAAGCCCCGCCGAAAAGAATCAAACCGGCCAAGCCGCCTTCATACCACGCCGTAAGATATGCGTTGTGAAAACTACCTAAAATCTGGCTCCCCCCGCTGCCGTATCCCAAAAACGGCCTCTTAAGGCACATTGACAGAGCATCCAACCATATCTCGGCCCGGCCAGTCGTCTCTAAGTTGGTAAATCGCCTCTTAACAAATTGCGCCTGTTCAGGCATTAAGCTGAAAACATAAATTACGGCCACAATTCCCAGACCTGTCAGAATAATTCCCAAAAAAAGTTTTCTAATCCCAAAGCGGGCGAGCAGCGGCAGACAACCGATAAACCCTGCAAATGTCCCTGTTCGTTGTCCGCTTATGACCAAAATCAATGCAATGGCTGTTGTCAGGAATATACAATACAATCGCCATCCCTTGCCGGTCCTGCTCATCGCCCCCCAGAGCGATATCGGCAGTAATAATCCTCCGGTTAATGCAAACAGCGGAGCGTTTGTGGTAGCTCCGGCAAACCTTTGGCCCGCAACTAATGAAGGCAGAGTCGATATGCCAAGCAAAGCATACACACCCCCCGCCAGCAAATACAGTTTTAGTAATTTCATAATATCATCGAACGACTCGGTACAATGCGCAATTGCGGCAGCCATTGGTACAGTAATTATGAACATAAGGCCGGCATTCTGTATTGCCCATGAAAGTGAAGGCGCCATAGGCATTGTGATAATACCAATTACAGCGTAACCGCTCAGCATAAGGGCCGGCAGGCCGGGCGATTTCACGCCATAAATGCATGTCGCCGTAATCAGGAACATTATCAGCCAGCGAAGCAATGTACTGCCGGTAGAAACTGCTTCAACAACAAAACCGGAAAACATTAAACAAAGCATGAACAAAGCTAATAGCGCCATCCGTTTTCCCATAACCGTCAGAAACAGAAGCACTATCAGCAATAAACCGGCCGGCACGATAACAGCCGGGCCTACACCTTCAAAGAAGGCTTTAAGACGGCCTAACAGACCACTTGTGTCCATCTGAGCATTTCCTTTCGTCGCTTACACGCCTGTCCCTGCAGGGAACAGAGCGGAACAAAGACCTTCCTGATAATCCGGCATGGGCGCGTCTCCAACCAAGCCTCGACAAAGCGCAACCACACGTCGCGCCGACTCGTCCGGCCGGAACATAAGAATCCTGTCTCGGCTGGCCAGACGCATCTTTACCACCAGCGATTGGTCGCCAATTAACCGTGACAAACAACGAGCCAGGTCTGCCACATCGCCGTTGCGGAAAACCAGACCATTGACGCCTTCTTTTACCAGCGGCGTTCGTGCTCCCACCATATCGCTGGTAATTACGGCCATGCCGAATTCCATGGCTTCATTGACTACAGCCCCCCAGCCATCGAATCGACTTGGCAGCACCAGAACGTCACCAGTAGAATAGATATCCCCACAGCGGTTAAGTGGCATAGCGCCTATAAATTTTATTTTTTCGGCAATCTTCAGCCTCGTAGCGGCTCCTTCCAGTTCCGCCCGACAGTCGCCATCGCCGACCACCGTCAGTCGCCATTTCATACCCGCTATATCAGGTCTGCCGAGGGCCTCTATGAGAATATCAATCCCTTTGCGATGAACCACCGTTCCGCTGTATACAATATGAACCCCGCCAACAGGGGGAGCGGTCAGGTCGCGTTTCAACTCCTCGTGCGGCTGCACAGCAAAGGCATAGAGCCAGTTATTCCACCGGGTCATCCCAAGTGCATAGTAGTCCTTATCGGCACCGTGGCCGGTGGCGAGAAGGTTATATCTCGACGAATTGCACGGCCACAGCATCAGTTTTCTAAGCGTCAGCGAAAGAAAAGAGTGAGACGTTCTTGGATGGTTTAGGAAAGGTTCTGACCAGAGAACAGTTGTTTTGTTTGTCAGCCGTCGAAACCAGTGTTGAAACGGCAGAGTCCGCAGATGGAAAAAACCGGGCATAACGATAACATCGGCCTGAAGCAACCATCTGTAGTATGCCAGGCGGTCTCGCATGCTGCGCCAGGGCTGAAGATATGGTGAATCCGGTGTCATCTCAGACCAACCCAGTTTCAGCCGGTCCGACGACAGAGGACTAAGAGATGCACGCACCACTTCAACATCCTCTTGCGCAGCCATCTCATCGTAGACAGGGTTTATGTGTGGACTGTTAAACGGCGAAACACAGAGAATAGATATTTTCTTCTTCATTCTATCTCATATTAAGAGGTTATCACACAAAACATCTTCAACTCGGTAATAACGCTGCCATAAAATTGCGACTTTATAGGCCGACCGAATGTTATAATCAGGATTTGGGCCAGGCCTCGCTAAAATGCATTTGCCAATTCGAGATATACCTTTCTTACAGATTTTATCATGCGGTTGACATCGAATTCTCTCGCACGTACCGGGCCGGCCTGGGCAAGTTTGCGGCAAAGCTGCTCGTTATCGAGCAATAACTGTATCGCCGCCGCCAATTCATCCGGGTTCTGCGGCTCACAGAGAGTCCCTTCATCCTCAGTACGAATTATTTCCGGTATCCCGCCAACTCGCGTTGCGATAACCGGTAAACCCGCTGCCATCGCCTCAAGGATTGACACTCCTAATCCTTCCCTGCGGCTTGGTAACACAAAAATATCTGAATGCCACAAATGATGCGCCAGAGCCAGGCGTCCAGGCGAGCCAACAAAGAAAACGCGAGCCGACAACCCGAGCTTACTGCACAAAAGTTTTATCTTTGCATCCAGCCGAGGACTCCGAAAATCGGCTATCACCACAAGGGTAATCTCCGGCCTTCCGGATAAATGGGCCAAGACCTTCAGCAGAATGTCCAAACCCTTTGTCGGCCAGTCGCTACCGACAAATACCAACCTCGCTCCTCTGGGCCGAGAAGGAAGCGGGTCCGGCGGCAACGTCGCCGGGCGAACAAAATCCAAAACGTCAACAGCTTTATAAATAGCGATTACCTTTCGCTCATCCGCACCATAAGCTTCAAGCACCCTCCGACGGGTAAATTGTGAATTGCATACAACCATGGTTGCGGCAGGTATTACCTTTTTTTCCTGTCTGCGCCGCCAGGCAAGCCCCATCACCCTGCGAAGACCGTCTGTAAGCAGTGTTGTATGCGCGTGCCCCCATAAGGATGCCACGGCATAATCATTGACCTGAACAAGCCAGGGGCCAGAATAGCCCACACAATCAAACATTAGGTGAGCCATGTTGCCGTGAATAATTGTCTGCTTCTCCCGGCCGGCTGCCAATTCCAGGGCCTTTTGCGCCACTCGGTGGTATAGCGTATCGCTTTGATCGCTGGGGTCAAGAGAATGCAGCCGTGGATGATTCTCCTTAAAGCTTGGCGCTACCACGTTGAACTCAAAATCCGGGTCATCTTTGAAGGCACGCCAGAGATACTGGGCGTAAATGCCAGGCCCCGTGTTAACCTCATCAAAAACTGTCGTGACAAATATGACTCTATTTTTCATAAGGAGTTTCACTATGTTCTATTTATAAGTATTTTCAACCAAATCGTCAACGCCGGTCGATGCAATCAAATGGACACGAATACTAAACTCCGGTAACAATTCTGGATTTTGCGTTCTTAAGACGTATTAGAAACTCTACCTAAGCTGGAAAAGTTCAAAATATAGCTTTCTCACAGCTTTTATCATGTGGTTTACGTCGAACTCTCTAGCGCGTACCGGCCCGGCCTGGGCAAGTTTGCGGCGACGCTGCTCGTTATCGAGCAATAACTGTATCGCCGACGCCAATTCATCCAGGTCCTGTGACTTACAGAGAATCCCCTCATCCTCATTACGAATTATTTCCGGTATCCCGCCTACTCGCGTTGCGATAACCGGCAAACCCGCTGCCATCGCTTCAAGAATTGACACTCCCAATCCTTCCCTGCGGCTTGGTAACACAAAAATATCCGAATGCCACAAATGTTGCACCAGAGCCGAACGAGCAGGAGAGCCAACAAAGAAAACTCGAGCCGACAAACCAAGCTTCCTACACAACAATTCCAGCGCTGTATCCGGCCGAGAGCCCGGAAAATCGGCCATCACCACAAGGGTAATCTCCGGCCTTCCGGATAAATGGGCCAAGACCTTCAGCAGAATGTCCAGGCCTTTTCTCGGCCAGTCGGTGCCGACAAAAACCAGTCTCGCTCCTTTTGGCCGAAGAGGAAGCGGATCCGGCGGAAGCGTCGCCGGGCGAACAAAATCCGAAACATCAACCGCCTTGTAAATGGTGATTAACTTTCGCTGTTCCACACCGTAAGATTCAAGCACACTTTGACGTGTGAATTGCGAATTGCACACAACCAGAGTTGCGGCAGGTATGATCTTTTTTTCCTGCCTGCGCCGCCAAGCAAGACTCATCACCCTGCGCAGGCCATTATTCAGCAGCGTTTTGTGCGCGTGCCGCCATAGGTATGCCACATCGTAATCGTTGACCTGAACAAGCCATGGACCAGGATAGTTCACAAAATCAAACATTGCGTGAGCTATATTGCCGTGAATAATTGTCTGCTTCTCCCGGCCGGCTGCTAATTCCAGGGCCTTTTGCGCCACTCGGTGGTATAGCGTACCACTTTGGTCGCCGGGGTCAAGAGCGTGTAACCGTGGATGATTCTCCTTAAAGCTTGGCGCTACCACGTTGAACTCAAAATCCGGGTCATCTTTGAAGGCCCGCCATAGATACTGGGCGTAAATACTCGGCCCGATGCCAACATCATCAAAAACAGTCGTAACAAATATGACTCTGTTTTTCATAAGGACTTTCATTATGTTTTATTTAGAAGCATTTCCGACCAAATCGTCAACGCCGGTCGATGCGACCGAGAACTTCTTCATACAATTCCCGCGCCTTTAATCCAATGTCTCCCCAGCTATAGCGATTACGGGCAAATTGCTTCGACGCCTGACCCCGTTCAACCAAATTCGGCTGAGCAAGAGCTTCACGCAGAGCAGATACCAAACCCTCCGCTTCGTCTGCATCATATCCAAAATACGCATCGGGACAAGCAATCTCCGGTATAGACCCCATCCGAGGCGCAACAACGCAACAGCCGAAACTCATTGCCAGCATCAGAGAGCCGGAGTTGAGTATGTTGCGAAACGGCAGTGCAACAACATCGGCGGCATTGAAAAAAAACTGCACTTCATTATCAGGCACAAATTTGCCCGTAAAATAAATCCTGGCGCCCTGCGGACAGCTTTTCTCGGCCAACCTCTTCACTTCCGCTGCCAGTTCAGTTGACGGAGCGGGCCCTGCCAGCAAAAGCACATCGTTTTTCTTGGCAATTTTAGAAAATGCATCTATAAGCAAATCAGTGCCTTTATATCGCAGTATGCGTCCGAGCATAAGTATCACTCTGGCATTTTTTGCAATAGCAAGTTTTCCCCTTGCCTGCTCTCTGCTAACCTGATTCGGATATACACCTATAAAATGGCCGTGAGGTATAATTTTAACGATAGTTTCAGCAGGTACCCGATAAACCTGCCGCAGGGCGTTCTCGGCTGCTTTGCTCATTACCATAATCCCGTCGCAGCAGTCCAGCAGCCGTTGCGTCATATCAATTTCAAATTCCCGGTTTAGCGTATCGTGAGCAACGATATTATGTGCAGTCCAGACCAGGGGAAAATCCCGCAGTTTTTTTAATCCGGCAAGATACATCTGTTTGCGCACCCACGGCAGAAACGGCATTCTGCCTGCCGCGTAAAACAAATGATGCCATTCGATATGCAGTAAATCTATCGGCCCCGACAGAGCCCGTGAAATCGGCATAAATTTTCGATTCGGTATGCGCTCAACACCAACGCCGGCGGACTCCAGTGCCCCTGCAAAAAGCCGTTGGTAAGGATTCAAACCGGGATTATAAGGAAGAATACCTACACGTAAATCAGTCATTTTATTTGTCTTTTACCAGTTCCCAATAAGCATCGGCAAAACGCCTTCCAAGGTACATCTGGCTCGCAGTCGTAAAGTGCCCCTCTCCAGGATAAACTTGCAAATCTGAGGTTTTTATCATATTGCAGTTTGTAAGTTTAACCGCTTCCTGTTGTTTTTGAACATCAGCCCAAATCGGTGAGTTCTTCGTATTCGGGCCGATTTGTCCATAGATCACTGGTAAATTGGGATATCCTAAATCACTTCTCAAATCTCCAACAAACTTCTCGAAAAATACTGCCCAGTCATTTGGATGGTCTTCGGGTTTTCCCTCGGTATCATTTTCACCCTGTAAAAATAAGATGCCACCAAAATATCCCATAATCGAAGCTGCTTTGGCCCTCATCATGCAGCGCCCATACAAGCTATTTTCGGAAAGGTTTCGTTGCCACTGGCCAATGTTCGTTCCACCAACCGCACATGGGATTAGACCTATAACCAAGTTAGGCTCTAGCGCTAAAAGGTGATGGGCGAAAGCCAAGCCAGGTCCAATGCCATTACCTGATAATGGCTCTTTCGCCTCAGTCCATTTATAATCTCTCGTGAATACAAATACACGACCTTTTGTATCCAGCGGAATATATTCAACTACTTTCCCCTCCCCTTTCATATTTGATTGGCCAGCAAGAATAAAAAGTGTAAGTTTTCCATGAAACTCTTGTGGCACAAGCATCTTTGGCACTTTGTGCTCTGGATAGAAAATTTTTACTATGTTCCCCATTCCATAATAACGCTGTGCTACGACTCCAGTAACAAAACCCAATATCAGACATGAAATCGCACTGAATATTATAGCTTTATTAGACCGACGCAATTGACTATAGCTCCTTCATATGTGTTAGTTCCGGAAAAATTGTTTACCTGAACCTTGGGGCAAAATTCAGCTTGTACGTCAATGAATTTTTCCGCTGGCCGATTACTTTTGCCGGCACACCGCCCACTATTGCAAGTGAAGGTACGTCCTTAGTAACCACGGCACCAGCAGCAACAACAGCTCCGCGACCGATTGTAACGCCCGGCAGAATTGTAACCCGTGAGGCAATCCACACGTGGTCCTCTATTGTAACCGGCCCCCCCTTTATGCTGTGCTCATCGGAATTGACATCGTGTTCGATTGTCCATATATGCGTATGCGTTCCAATATCCACGTCTTCGGCTATGCGAATCGGATACTCACGCCCGTCAAGAATACAATGAGCATTTACTACCGACCTCGGCCCAAGAAATACGCCTTTGGGGGCCATAAGATGAACATGCATACACATAAATGCGCCGGGCCCGAGCTCTCCCAGCATTCGTCGCAGCCAGAACAGGCGAACCGTCCGCGATGGAATATGCGATATCCACACATTCCACAAATCACGACATAAAAGCTTCTTCAGAGAAATAATAATATTCATAACATCTCTTGTAAAATAGCATATTGCTTAACGAGCTGTGAAACCATATTTAGCACATCTATAAGGAAGCTTTAATAAAAATGAAAACCAATTATCATTAATACCTCTTAACATCATCATTTTGGAGGTTATCAAATACCACCACGATATCCGCCTCGGCTTGTCATCTTTAGGTCCAGAGTTCTTTCGGCGAGAGATAGCAAGATAATAAATATGGCCTCTTATTTTACTTTTAGGTTTACCATGTAGGTGGCTGTAGGCTATGTCTAACCCTGCCAACCGCAGGGAATCGCTCAAAGTTTTTTTCGAAAAACAAATTGGATGCGCAATTTCAAATGACTTACCGCCCCTGATATTCGGAACCTCGGCAACAAGATACCCATCTTTGCTTAGTAAAAACTCGACTACAAATTTAAGATATTCAACAGGATTCGGAATGTGTTCAATAACATGAGACATGGTAATAAGCTCAAATTTGTCTTGTCTGGCCGACTGAAGAGCCTCAAGTGATGAATAAACCTCAAAACCATTTTCTTCGCACGACCGTCTGTATCCATCCCCTGGTTCAATACCACATTGATATTCCGGCAGGTACCTCTTTTTAATGCATATCAGAAGCTCGCCAGCCGCACATCCAATGTCTAAATGGCTCCTTACACTCTTGATATGATGGGAAATTATATCAGTTTGATATTCCGCCCTTTTCTTATGTTCTATCCGGATTTTATCTGTAGGATTTATGCTATCACTATAAATCTTGCGGTAAGCAAACTTATAAAAGCTCTCCCATTGCGATTTGGTAAAGGTCGGATTTTGAAAAATTAAACCACAGTGCTTGCAAATACAATAGTTGAGTTCAATTCCATGATGAATGAATCGGCTAAAAAACGTAATATTCGTGTCTTGACAATTCAAGCAATTTTGAATTGTTGAGGTGGGTTTAAATTCTGCTTTATCTATATCCATACATTTTCCCATCCTATCCGCGATGGAATATGCGATATCCAGACATTCCACAAATCACGACCCAACAATTTCCTAATGCGACTTTCAGCCATTTAAGGTTGCCTGACTGTTAAAAACGGCAATTTTTTTGAAATCAACCTCGTGCCTTCGCGGACTTCATAGATATTCAGCAGCCAGGCAATTATCAAAGTCACCATAACTGACGTGCCGGCCAGAACACAGGCGCATAAAAGCTGACCAAAACGATTGCCAACAAGAACGGTTTGTTTGATAAAAAAGTTTACTCCGTAGCCGACCAGAATTCCCGCCAGGCCTGCTGCGGACCATTTCAACAAGTGTCCAATCGGATAATATACAAGCATATCTCTCTTATAAATCCACAGGACAAACATCCATGCAAGTGTCATGGCTGCTGCATTTATAAAGATTACACTCATTGCCCCCGCAATGCCGAAAAACCGTATCAACAACCATGCACAAATGGCCGACAATATTTGGACGAGTACCCCAGATAAGTATACCTGTCTTACAAATCCCAATGTCATAAGTATCTTACGGGTAATCAGATTCAAGCCAACCCATAGAGACAACAGTAGATAAAATAATTTCAAAAACTTGACTGCGAGGGCAAGATTTTCTGTTCCAAAATGCTTACCGCCCCAAAGGGCATTAAGAAGCGGCTCCCCAGCGGCCATGACAGCTGTAATCGTCAATACACTAACACCTAAACAGAGTGTAAGTGCTCTCTGCGCAAGCAGTTTTACTTTCAAAGAACCTTTAGCAAGGGCCTCTGAGAAATGGGTGAAAAACACCGTGCTTATCGGCACAGCCAGAACAACCATCGTTTTTTCATATAGTTGTTGAACATATTTGAATACTGCGTAAGTACCTTGTGGCAACAAACTTACTCCTGCATTGAACCCGAATTGATATATCTGTGTGGAACCCACATATAGAAATGTAACAGCCATCTTTCTAAATATCGACCACGCACTGAATTCTCTCCCAGAAAACACAAAGGAATAGCGATAACCCATTCTGTATAACATCCATACATACCCCAAAAACTGAAAACTCTGGCTGATCCACATAGAAACAACCATAGCCCAGATACCCATTGACGGTGCTAATAACAGGATTGAAATAACAATGCACAGCCGGGCCCCGACAGCGACCGATTCAGGCCTGCCAAACCACTTCTCGGCATTGGCTAATGTCTGCACGAGCGAAAATACCACCTGGATGCACAAAAGCGGTAGTATCCACCTGAACATTATAACGCCGCTCGCCTGATCGTCTGCCCCAAAACCAGGCACCAGCATCCTCAAAAAAAATGAGGCCGACAACCACATAGCCAGTGCAAGAGCAAAAACAAATAACAGCATCCAGTTCAGGATCGCCGAAAACGCCTGCTGAGCAACCTTTACGCCGCTGGCCTGTCGTAAGCGATGATATACCGGTAAAAATATTTCGCCGATCTGGCCGCTCTGTGTTAACGAAAGTATCAGGGTCTGCAGCGTGGACGCGGCAAAGTAAATCTCCACTTCCCTGCCAGTGCCGAAAAACTGTGCGACTACAACCGAATTTGCAACGCTGATTACTGCCCCTGCGATGTTCAGCACGGTCAGCGTTCCGATGGAACGTGCGGCACCCAAAGATTTATGCTCCAGAACTTTACTAATACGGACAAACTATAACTACTATTAACGGCAATTCTAATACTAACCCAATCCTCGCAATGACTCTTGTCTAATCTTTTCCAATATCCCCTTTTCCATATAATAACGCGTTCTCTTATAAATATAATCCGACTCATCAATATATGATTTGTCACGCTGAAAATCCCATATCCATTCGTTTTTGATTTCCTTCAGTATCAGTCCCGTCTCGTCGAGCATTTCCATTGCCAAATCTACTGTTTCCGCTACCGGTTTTGCCGGATACATATTTCTAAAAAACTCAAAATACATAAGCTGTTTGCGCAGGAACTTTCGCCAATCCACTGCGCTGTAGTGCACCACAACAATATTGTCAGCATAGATTGTGTTCCCTGCCGTGCCAACCAAAGAACCTCTTGCAATTTGTCCTTTCCTATGCGAGATTTTTCCAGTCAACTGATTATATATTTTTCTTAACCCATATGACGGCTGTTTCCATCTAAGTTTCGGCGACATGCGAACCAGCAATGGACAGCTGATAAGGTCTCCGAAAGGAATAAATTTTTCCGGCCTGTCCGCTCTGTAATGTTTCATATCACGCCATACCGTAATCAGGCGAAACGTGACTTTACCTATCGAATCGTCTTTTATGACCTCTCGAAGATAGTTCCTGAATTTGGGCTCAAAAAAAGTATCAGTATCATTATATAATATCCAATCCGCCTGCCGCTGCTTTGTTAATTCGGTCATCATATTGAAGTTGGCCACCTCCTGACGCTTACTTCCTTGCTTCTTGCAAAACATCGCTTTGACTATTCCGTGCGACTTAATAATATCCAGGGTTCTATCCGTTGAACCATCATCTATAATTACTACTTCATCAACCAACTGTTCCAGCATTTTTAGCTGGTCGTCTATAAATAGTTCCTCGTTTTTTACCTCTAAAGCGCCTACTATTTTCATACTCACTTCCTTTGTCTTATTTATTCTAATAAATTTTGATAAACAAAATATGGCCCATCGATAAAAACCATACAATTTACATGATTGCCATGACCTATGATATTGCCGGTCTTTGGAACAGGCGTGATAGTCGAGCAGCCTGTTTGGATTGTTTTATCTTTACTTTCGCCCGATGGTTTATACCTGTAATAACGGCTTATGCACAGCCGAGTCGGATTAGCGACGATGGTCTCTTTTGCCAGTCCCGTCGCTGCAGTATCAATAGCCAGTTCCGCCTGCCATCCGGCGCCGGTTTTCTTGACGGCATATTCGGAAACAAGATTGCCGTTTCGCCCCTTGTCCCGAATAGCGCCATTAGCATTTACGCTTACCACCTCATAACCGCCCTTGTCCGGCTCTATTGTGATTGAAATGCAGTCGTCATTTACCATTTTGGGATAAACAGAGACATCTGTATTCCTGCCAACAACATCTGCGCCAATAACTGAAGTATCGCCATCGCACTTAAACGCCAGATAAAGTTTTTGTCCATCCGCAGTCGCCCAGATTGTCGTCTTATCCGGCACACGCTCGGAAATACTGTACACCTTAAAAAAACTGCCGCTATACGTCGGACTGCCCCATTCGCCTGCGCTGATATCACCGTCAATAACAGGTTTTGGTTTAACAGCCGACGCAAAAATAAATCCGCTTTCCTTCGCAGTATCCGTAACGAGTTTCCCGGCAAGATTATATCCACGCCCGGCCTTCTCGTTGAAAACAATGTCGATACGAGAGCGAACAGCATTTGAATTCGTATCATTTCCGGCAATCGCCGCCAGAACTGTTTCATCAACAAGAGTTCTCATTGCCCGGACGGCCCCCACAGATGAGCTGTCCCATCGCTCACAGAATGTCTCGTAATCTTCCGGATAAAATGCTTTGGGCAGTACCATCGCATGACTGTAATTTTCCTTCATATTGCCCATAGCGAGCCATTTATCGAACGCCGCTGCTGTTTTGCCGAAATCGAACGGTCGGCGTTCGCAAAGCGATTCAAGCTCTTTCGCCGATGCATATCGCTTGCTCATAAAAGTCGTGAACGCAAATGACGACTTGAAATAATCTATGCGCCCGGCAATTTCCCGGCAGTATTCTGCTTTTTCGGTTTGCTTTTCAGCCGCAAGATATTTGCCAATCAGCTCTTCAGCTTCAATCAATATCACCATCGCCCGTTCGCACTTATCAGGCGGGAAAATCTCAAACTGCCTCGCATCATACATCCAGCGGTAATTGCTCTTGTCGCTTTTTATCGACTGTGAACACCAGGCACTTTCAAGTTCGTCAAAATACCGCTTCATAATGCCCGCACACGGGCCAAACATATTGCGATAATAATCGTCGAGCAGTGCGTTTGCATCGGCCTGATTGTTCCACAGCAGTTTCGAAATCAGCCAGTATTTGTGGCCATCGAGCCCCCAGTTCGGATAATCCTCGGCGTAAAAACCATCGGCGCCGATTCCGTACCGCTCTTTGATGTTTTTTGTTATATAACGGTTATACAGCCGCGGGATTAAAAAACCTTGACCGAAACAATACTCATACACGCCGGTATGCTCGCTGAATTGCCCCCATTTTTTCAGCTTCTCACTGAATTCCTTTTGCTGTTCAACATCAAACAATTGTGCGCTGTCAACGGTCAGATACGGTACGATATTTTTATGCATTTTTATTGAGCCGGCAGGCAGATTAACAAGCCCTGCGTACGCAAGGCAGCCGATTCGCACATTCGGGAATTCCTTTACGACGTCGGCTGCAATTCTGTTATAGAAATCGAAAAATGCGTATGCAATCCGCTCATCTGCATTCGTAATGCCTGCAGGCGCAATCGCCAAGCATTTATCGCATCGGCAGAAATTGTCCGAATCATTCATACCGATACTGACGGAATTCTGCCCGGGATTTTCAAGCAAATACTTCTTTATCTTGGTAACGATAATTTCCTCCACTTCCGGATTTGAAACACAGGGCTGGAAATCATACCTCCTGCTTTGCGGCGGAATCTGCCTTACGCCGTTTATGAAAGGATAATACTCCGGGTGCGTATTCGCATATTCTTCGGGATTGAGATAATTAACCAACTCATGATGAAACTTGTCACGGTACCGCATATGAAACGAATGCTGCGGAACGTCGTGCATCCATCGCATTTTATATGAAGGCTGTTCGATAATATTCACGTCCCGCGGCACCTTCACCTTTGGCGCCTTTGGAATTATATCGCCGATGCCAAAATATCCGTCCTTTGCCGGCTCCCAGAACCGCGGCTCCCACAGATACCAGCGACAGCCGGCAAATCGCTCCAGCAAATCATAAACGGCAAAATGCGTCCCCCAGTCATATTTGCCGCTTATATAAAGGTCCTTGCCAACACAGCGGATAATGAAACCGTCGTCATCAATTTTATCCAGTTGGGCCCCGATAAAATAATCAACCTGCGGCTGCCGACCAACCCAGATTCGAAAATCGTAAGCATTATCAAGATTGATGCTTTTTAATTTATCCGCGGCAATTATAGGCGTTTCAACTCCGGTTATTATCTTTAAATATCGCTGCAGAATTCTATGCCCGCCCCAGTACGGAAAAACATACTCCGGCAATTTGCCGATAATGATAACCGTTCGCGCATTCCTGCCCGCAAGAACGACTGAATCTTCATCTGCAATCGCAGCCGCAGCCGGCAATACCATCGGCGACAACCGCTCCGACGCCATATTGGGTTCCGCATATGCAGCAGCCGCAGCGATAATCGCTAACAACATAGACACCGCGTTTACGCGATATAGAAATTTCAGGGGATTTCCCAAACTAATAGTGAGGACCAAATGAACTATGTCCTATACCTTACTTTTCAGTCCTTTACAAAATCCTGTCTGTGTTTGAGAATTGCATCGCAGACAAAGTCAAAATCTTCAAATCTTCCGGGCAGCAGGTCGTCCATCGCAGATAAATTATAGCCGACACAGTTGAGATAACCAGATTCTTTGAGCAGCGGTATATAATGCTGGTATTTAAATGCCCTGACATACATATACTTTAACGCCAGTTCCTTCATCTGGTCGGTATAAAGTGCCTTAAGCGTGTCAGCATTTTGAATAAAAGACGCATACTGCTCGAAACTGTCGGGGTCGAACGTGAAGCCCTTGCTGCGGTAATGTGCCTTTGAAACCGGAATCACGGGCTTACCAAGTGCGGCCATTTCAAAACCCGCTGTTGATGTATGGCTTATACCAACATCAATCGCTTTCATTAAACTCATCGGGTTAACGTCGGCATCGGCCTGTAAAATAGTAACGTTCGACGGCAGATGTGGAATGAGTTTGCACACCTCCTCGGCGACAAATAATTTCGTGCCCCGCATTACCTCCGCGGGATGGGGTTTTACTATCAGATGAAGCTTGTTCGGATATCTCGAGACAATCTCGATTGTTTTGCAGACCCATTCGAGGGTATCATTAAATATCAAATCCTGCCCTACCGCCGCGGCGTCCCATACGAGATTGCTTACAAGAAGCAGTGCAGTTTTACTCGTCGGTATGTCAAGCTCACTCCGCAGCACTACGGGGTCTTTCGGAGGTGTCTTTGAGAATTTTGCAGATTCTCTCGCAAATGTCTCGCGACTGGCAAGGTATTCTACGGCTTCCTTGTGCTGAACTTCCGTCAACTTCCGGTTTCGCCATCTGCCCTCCCACGCCGAGGATATATCGCCGTTCTGCGGGCTCGAATTCCAGTTAAACTGGTATTTTCCAATTCCGGCCTGACGGTCATAGGCGACAACCGGCATGCCCGCTTTTTTGAATGCGAACAGCGCCGGCTCCCACGACGTGTAAATCCCGTGGCTCATAATCGCCAATGCAATCCTGCCCTCTGCGCCGAGCTTCTCGACGGCATATTTTGTTATCATTGCAGAGACAAGATATTTTCGAATAACGGCTGCCTCTTTAGGCGAATTGCCTATCGTCCCCTTACGGAAATGCCGTAATGCCACCATCACAGCCGGTCTGCCGATGGGTACTCCATCCTCCTCATAAGACAAAACCCGCGACAAATCGACCTTTTCCGCCCGCTGCCTGAAACTTTCAAGAATACCTTTGTCGCAAAACTCACTAAGCAGCCGGATTTTCAGAGACGCCCGGCTCGTCATCGACTTCATATTAGCAACGCATCTGCTACAAAAACCGATTTGCCCCTTTTCAACAACGTCCTCGGTAGTAAGCTCACAGAGCGGGAAAACCGCATCGTCAAAAACCATCTCCACATTCGCACCTCTGGCATTGAGGGCCAACGCCAGCAGCATCTCAAAATTGGTGAGATACATATTGCCTATCATACTCATAACAATTATCCGCTGTCCCTCCGCCTGGCCGGAAAATTGAGACTTGTCAGCCGTGCTGCTTATTATCCTGTTCCACTGCCCAAACCGCTTGTTCTCCGCATGCCGCTTGTACAGACCACGGACCGATTCGTATATCGAACTGAAATGATTTCTGGCAAATTCTTTAATACGGCACATTGATTATGTGTACACCACTAATCAGGTCTTACTATTTTGATGTTGCGATGAGCAAGAATCCACTCCGCAAGCTCCCACTGTTCGAGATTGTCAAGGTCTGTCGCGAACTGACGGTCGACAACCAGCGGCAGAATTTTGTCTCCGGTCAAAGAATGTTTCTCCGTCACCGTAGAGGTCCGGAATGCGTCTATATGGCCGGTTTGCCAGTATGTTTTCGGAAGTTTCTGCCTGGGCATATTATACGGTTCGCGAAATTCGCTTTGCAACAGGGGCACAAGTTTATCATTTTCGATGCGCCACATCTTGTAGGGGTCTTCGCCCGACGGTGTAACCGTACGCACCGAGTCCGCTGATTTGTCACCAATAAGTAATTCCACCGCTTCATCAACGGAACCTATCGGCCTAAACGGCGAAGTCGAACGAAGCTGAACAATAATACCGGGGCGATAATTTTCGTTTTCAGCAAACCACCTTATAGCGTGCTCAAAAACCGGTAAATCCTCGGTCATATCCTGCGATATCTCCGCAGGCCGCATAAAAGGCACTTCAGCGCCGTATTCACGGGCAACAACGGCAATTTTTTCGTCATCCGTTGAAACAATTGTACGACTGACTAACCTGGATTTAAGGCCGGCAGCAATACTGTAGGCAATAAGAGGATAACCGCCAAGCAGCTTGATGTTTTTGCCCGGAATACCTTTTGAACCTCCGCGGGCCGGTATTACCGCAAGCACTTCAATATCAGATTTCACCACGCCGCCCATCCTCCGTCAACGACAAGATTTGCGCCCATCATATACGACGAAGCGTCCCCAAAGTGTATCCTTCTCGACTTTTTTCTAATCCTCAGGCACACAGACATCAGGATTTCTTTTCTGGAATTTAACGCAATCCCGGGACCGGGCAAAAGTAGCATCGATTAATTTTTTGGCGATATGGATATCCCCGTTGTGACTAATACCGATCTCCGCGATTAATACGGTTCCTTACTATCATTAAAATCAGCCATCATCCTTTTCTTTTTGATTTTATGCCCTCAACAAGACTGCCGATCAGCCGCATATCGCACTGTTCAGTGCATTTTATACCTTTAGTCAGATCAAAATGGTCCTGCCTGAATTTACGGTATTTATTGCCGTTCCAGATATCGCTTAATCTTTCCTTGCTGGCGTCGCCTAGAATGATTTCATTGTTAAAATCCTCTACACATTCCACTGCCTCGGCGTTAGACTTTATTGTCATGGAAGACCAAGGGAACTGGCAGAATTCAGTCCAGTGTATAGATTTTGTCGGCTGATTTTTATCCTGATACCATTTTTGGTCCTGGCTTTTTAGGTATATATAGACATCCCTGCCGGCAAAGGCCTTTTTCAACTTCTCAAACTCCTCTTCTTGGTATTCATTGACCAGATCCAGCATGGTGATCACAAAGGTGGTTTTGTAACCATGCTTTTTCTTCATTTCCAGAAGATGAATGATCTTTTTATAGCTCTCGCTGAAATTGGAGGCCTTGCCTCGTATCTGTTTGTGACGCATGTCATCTACGCTTTCGATGGAATATTTTATATACCCAAGGCCACTTTCAAATATTGCCAGGGTCTTATCGATATTTATGTTTGCCGGATTGCAGCTGAAATACGAGGGGATATTGCGCTCAGTAAGCAGTTTCACCCTATCGGGCATATGCTTGTCTAATAGCGGATCGCCGTATCCATGCAATACCAGAACCAGGGGGATTACATAAAGAAAGAAATGATTTTCGCTCATCTCCTCCTTTTTTATCCCGTAATTTTCTTCAGCAAAACGTTCCCATTCACTGATTTCCGCCCGCGTAAAAGGCTTGATCTGATCTATTATCTTTTCAAAGACCGCCATATCCATAGTCTCAACCTTGCGGGTCATCATGGTAGTCCGGGGGCACATCTGGCACTGCATATTGCAGGCATTCGTGGTTTCGATATTATAAATGACGGGGTTTGGGCTGCGCAACTCTTCGATTTTATTAAAAAGGTCGAGCTTATCCATACCCTTGAGTTTCTGGTCCATCAATTGCTTCTTCAGTTCAGAAACCCGCATATAAAAACCAATATCGAACATATAACATAACCTCCTGCTTGGCTTATTTCTTTCTTTTGAATTTCCTGTTCAATTCCCTGAGTATCTCTGCTTTTTTCTCGGCCAGCTCAAAACTACGGTAATCGGTTTTAAACCGCATTATCCTGGGCTATATGCTTTCCGCAACCGGGCAAAACCCCCGAAGGACGGTGAATGAGCCCTTTCTGAAACATGGCAGATAAGTCTAAACAGTATCAACTATCTTAGCCAAAAGTCAAGACGTTTCAATTTTTGCTGCATAAATGGCCTTACAATAAGGACTTATGCCCTGTAACTTTTAAACAGGTATATGGTAAGTTTCTATAACCTACCCCCAAACCCCCATTATTGGCGTTTTTTGAGGTTTTGGGATGGCTTATAATTATGTTATACGTTTTTACTGAGTATTCGTTCTTAAGGTTGTTTTCAAGACAAGAGCTATGACGCCCATATTCGAATCAGACATAGAGCAGTTTGTTATCGAGTTTCTTAAAAACCGGGGTTTAATAATTGATTTAGTCCCGTTTCAAACCTTCAGTAACGGTCAGCCGCCAAGAAGCTTGATGTTTTTACCTGGAATACCTTTTGAGCCTCAGCGGGCCGGTATAACTGCAAGCACTTCAATATCAGATTTCACCACGCTGTCCATCCTCCGTCAACAACAAGATTTGCGCCCGTCATATACGACGAAGCATCCGAAAGCAGAAATAACAACGCCCCGCAATACTCATCTCTATCGGCCATCCGCCCCATCGGCGTCCGCTGGCTGTACCGCCTTACAAACTCCGCGTCGTGATTATTAAAAACTCCGCCGAGCGTAAGAGTGTTCGCACGTATGCCCTTCTGGCCGTAATAAGTCGCGAGGTATTTGGTGAACCCGAAAACCGCGCTCTTGGTAACCGTGTAATGCACCGGCTTATACGTCGGTGACGATTTGGGGTCGTCTTTTTCATAAAGCCGCTGGTCAGGCCCGCACATACCATAGGTGCTGGAAATATTCACAATTGCTCCTTTCCCTTTTTCGAGCATATACGGAACGACCGCCTGCGTACACAAAAACATCCCCGTAAGATTTACCGCTAGAGAATTATTCCATACATCCAGCGGCAAATTTTCAAAAGAAGATAAATGTTCGCCCGTATACACAGTATCGAATTTAGGGTCCAATGCTGCATTATTCACAAGGCCATCTATCCTGCCAAACTCGCCAATTACCCTGCTGACCAGGTTTTTGACAGATGCCGGCTTTGTAATATCAACGCCAATCCCCATTGCCTTTGCGCCCCCGACGCTGCTTGCAATTTCAACTGCCGCCTGTTCGTTTATGTCCGCGACAATCGAATGAGATCCCGCCTCGGAAAGCACCAGCGCATATCTGCTGCCTATAAGCCCCGCCCCGCCGGTTATAATGACAACCCGCCCATTTACATCGAACATATTTTCATACACTTATTTCTCTCCTTTGCTGAGCGGATAACTTCACCGCTATCGCAATTCTTAAAGCGGCAACACCGTCCTCCAGCGTACAGACCGGCGTGTCCCTGCCGTTCAGGCATTCCGTAAAGTGACGCATTTCATCAACGAACATAGTATTGCGCTCAAAACCCTGTGGGACTTCATATTTCGTCCACTTATCCGTTTCCGCCTGATACAAATGTGCAGCACCATCACGATTATCCCACTTTATAACACCCTTTTGGCCGATAATGCGAAGGTAATGTTCGGCCGGTCGCTCAATGTAATTAATATGCACATTACCTGTCACTCCTGACTTGAATCGAAGTATAGCCTCAGCAGTATCTTCCACATCCATTCCCAGACCGCTGTTGCTAGTAACTGCCGATACGCTTTCCACGTTGCCGCAAAACCATCTGAGATAATCGTAAGGATGGCATAACGTAAGCACAACTCCGCCCCCGAGCCCCGGGCGGGCGCTATAGCTGATTTTGTAGTCCTCCCATGGATGCCAGTCAGGTAAAAACTCTCCCCAGTGCGCCTGCACCCAGAGAAGATTGCCTATGGCCTGTTCCTGTAACCACTTTTTTATTTTGCAAAACCCGGGGTGAAACCTGAACATAAATCCGGCCAAAACACTCAAATGCTGCCGTTTCACCTCATATTCCAGTTCTTCAATACCCTCCATATTGTGCGACAGGGGCTTTTCGATAAACAAATTACAACCTATTTTTGCAGATGCTATTGCTGTGGGGATATGCAGGGAAGTAGGGTTCGATATTACTACTGCGGCCGGTCGCCGTTTCAACGCTTCATCTAAGTCATGAAAAACCTCAAAACCGGCAAGTTCGTCATCTGAAAGTGTGCCCTGCCCTGTTCGATATAAAATAATGTCCTCCCTCACATAACCAAGAGAAAGAAGATTACGAAGATGCCTTCTGCCTACCGACCCGAGACCGGCAATCAGAAAAATTTTCCCCTTTGCAGTCACTCTTAAAACCTCATGACCGGCCCATTACAGTTTAAGAAGCGTTTTTAGCAGATATAATAAAATCGCAAACTTCTCTTACTGCTCCGTGGCCGCCGGCTCTTTTACAGACATAATTCACGATACTGCTTGTCGTTCCCGCAGCATCAGAGGGACAAGCTGAAAACCCGGCTTTTTCCAGCACAGGGTGGTCGTTTACATCATCTCCGACAAAAGCTAACTCACCCCACCCTAAATTTTTTTTCTCAAGCAACCGTTCCACGCATCCATACTTATCTTTTACGCCCATAAAAACATCTTCTATACCAAGTTTGCGGGCTCTCGCCATTACAATATCCGTATCTTCACTGGTGATTATGGCAAGAGCCACACCAATCTTGCGAATAAGGGCAAGACCCATGGCGTCTCTGGTATCGAACCGCTTCATTACCTCGCCCTGAGCCGAATAGTACATACCCCCGTCTGTAAGTGTTCCGTCCACATCAACACAAATCAGCTTTACCCGGCGGGCCGAATCATAAAGTTCTTTTCCGGTCATATTTAGCTGTTCCCGTTTCCGGCTGTCTTACGCCTGTCCCACTTCAGTTTTTTACGCTGCTCGACCTCTACGGGTAGAATTTCCTGTCTTCGCTCTTGAAGAGCAAGGGCTATCTGCCTTGCATTACGCGCAACACGCCGCATACCGTCCGGTTCAAGACTGGCCGCATGGTCAGTGCCCTTCCAGGTACGGTCAAGAGTGAAATGCCTTTCTATCCAGTCAGCTCCGAGCGTGAACGCTGCAACGTCAGCGGCAATTCCGAGATGATGGCCGCTGTACCCGATTGCTTTGACCTGCGAGCCGTAACTTTTAACCAGACGAGATATCTCAAGCAGGCAGATGTCCTCAAACGCAACCGGATAGCTGGACGTGCAGTGATACAGCACGAGGTCTTTTAGCCGACCCTTCTTTTGAATAAACTCGACTATCTCCTCCTCTTCTTTGCGTTTTGTCATGCCAAGCGATATATGTATATCGCCGCCGTAATCGAGACAAAGCATGGTAAGCATTTCATAATACGTATTGCACGCCGAGGGAACTTTTATAATCTTCGGCTTCAGGGACATTATCTCACGCGTACTGGTAATATCCCACACGCTCGAACAGTAATCCACGCCGAATGATTCGCATACTTCTTTCAGCTTGCGATGGGTATCAATATCGAACTCAAGGAATTCTCTGTGTTTTCCGTAGGTTTCGCCGTAGCTGTGCATTGGATTTGGATGTGGTGAATTGTATTCTTCCGGCGAAAGACATTCTTTGGGATTTCGTTTCTGAAATTTTACCACATCCACTTTGCAGAACTGGGTTGCAACCATTATCATTTCCTTTGCGGTGTTGAAATCGCCGCGATGATTGCAGCCGATTTCCGCAACGATTTGGGGTTCTCGAATCTTTGTCCCGTTTGCCATATACGCACCTCTCATAATGATTAAAAAAATTTAGATGCCAAAGATTATAAAAAACAGCGTTTTTTTTGCAAGTTACATGTTTTCCTGACTATGCCGACGGATAACTTCAACGATACGTTCGGCGGCCCTGCCATCCCAGAACTTCGGAACACGGTTGCGAACATTCGCACCTTCGCTTTTAATCATCCGGTAATTCTTCGTTATATCCTCAGCAGTCAGTTTAACGAGGCGATTCGTACCTTCTGTGATTGTTACGGGCCTTTCAGTGTTTTCACGCAGCGTCATACATGGTACGCCGAGTATCGTTGTTTCTTCCTGAATACCTCCTGAATCCGTCATTACAAGTGCAGCATTGCTCATCAGGCACAGAAAATCCAGATAACCGACCGGCTCAAGTAACAAAAGGTTGCTCATCGCCCCAACTCGTTTTTCAAGATTTGTTCCCTTGATATTGTTTCTCGTGCGAGGATGGATTGGGAAAACCAGCTTCATCTCTTTTTCGATTGCCTCAAAGGCAGTGACAATCTCCTCAAATATGGCCATATCATCGACGTTGCTCGGCCTATGCAGCGTGATGGCCGCATATTTGCCCTTCAAAAGACCGAGACGTTTCAGAACATCGGATTTTTCGGCCTTTTCCTTGTTGGCAAGCAGAGTGTCAATCATTACGTTGCCGACCAGGTGAACCTTACTCGAATCCACTCCCTCATTGCGGAGGTTATCGACGCCAGATTGTTCGGTTACGAAAAGCAGGTCGCTTATCCTGTCAGTCAGGATACGATTGATTTCCTCGGGCATATCGTGGTCGAAGCTTCGAAGGCCCGCCTCAACGTGTATCAGCTTAACCCCCAGTTTTACCGCGACGAGACCGCAGGCAATTGTGCTGTTGACATCTCCCACCACCAGAACGTAATCGGGCTTTCGCTCCAGAACAACCGGCTCAAACCGCTTCATAATTTCAGCGGTCTGCTGGGCGTGGCTGCCTGAGCCAACCTCAAGATTGATGTCTGGTTGCGGGATGCCAAGCTCGTCGAAGAAAAGCTTGCTCATCTTTTCGTCATAGTGCTGGCCGGTATGAACCAGGAACGGCTCGAAGTGCCCGTTTCTTTTGAACGCCCTAATCAAAGGAGCAATCTTCATAAAGTTGGGACGCGCACCGCACACACAAATAATTTTTATCATATCTTTTGGTTTCTCGCTCAATTTGCCTGATTCTTGAAATTATCTGCAATCATCGACAGCGTTTCTTTAAGGCCTGTTCTGGGCTGCCAGTCGATTCCTTTTTTAATGCGCTCAAGGCAGGGGACACGGCGCATCATATCCTCAATCGGTCTGCCATAAGCGATTTCGTAGGGGACGAATTCCTTTTTGCTTTTGCTGCCGGTTATTTCAATTATCTCGTCGGCAAGGGCCTCAATGGTAATTTCTTCATCCGAACCGATATTGAACGCCTCACCAGTCGCCCCGCTGCAATCCATCAGCCGAATGACCGCGTCCACGATATCCCCGACATAACAAAAACACCGGCTTTGCTTGCCGGTGCCGTATATGCGTATAGGTTCGTTTTTGAGTGCCGACTCGATAAACCTCGGCACAACCATCCCGTACCTGCCTGTCTGCCTGGGGCCTATCGTATTGAAAAATCTCCCGATGATAACCTCAAGGCCGTATTGCTGATAAAACGCGAAACCCAGAAACTCGTCAACCGCCTTGCTGCAAGCGTAAGCCCATCTCGGCATACTCGTGCTGCCGAGAACTATGTCGTCATTCTCGCGGAAAGGTACCGACTCGCTCTTGCCGTAAACCTCGCTGCTCGACGCGATGAATGTCCGACACTTAAATTTATTCGCCGCCTCAAGAACAACCTGCGTGCCCGCGATATTCGTTTCGATGGTATGCACCGGGCTGTCGGCTATCAACTGCACGCCGACCGCCGCCGCCAGGTGGAATATCCTGTCGCACTTGCTCGCCGCCGACTCGATTGCCGCTGAATCCCCGATATCCCCCTTTATGAATTCGAATCCCGGCTTGCCTACGAGGGTCTTGATATTCTTCAAACTGCCCGTGCTCAGGTTATCGACAACAATAACTTCGTTGCCGTCTTCGACTAACCGTTGCGCCAAATGGGAACCTATGAAGCCGGCCCCGCCTGTAACAAGTGCCTTCATTAATCCTCTCTCAAAGCAGCCAGAAAACAGTAAACCGAAGAACTCTGTTTAGACTCCGTCCCCGTCGGGTGCGCAAAAAAACACCCATCGCCTCCATGCGAGAGACTAAGAAACTACCTATACCTCAAAATTCTGATAAACGGGCAATTATAGCAACCGGTGGCACTTCAGCCAAGAGGCAAAATTGCCCCTCGATTAATAACATAAGTATCGGCGTATCAAGGAGATAACTTTAGCTCCCCCGCTGCCAAAAACCCTACATTATAAGACTCAAACTATACGCCAAAATCATGCCCCAAGTTCACAGGCATCCTATCGGACCGGGTCTTTTCTCCTGACGCAGTCAATCATCGCAATATAGTTGTCAAATGGCACATATTCTGGGACGCTGTTGCCCGTTCCGAGAGCATAACCGCCCTTGGTCGCGGTCCTTGCAAGCATACACTCACATCGCTGTCTTATCTGCTCAGGCGTTGACCGGCACATAAAATCCATATCTATGCCGCCCAATATCGCGATTCTGTCGCCCCACTTATCGTATGCCTCCTCAACAGGCATAATAACATCCTCAAAAGAGTGCTTGGCGTCGAACTTCATATCGTCGATGATGTCGTCCATAACCCTTTCGAGATTGCCGCACGAATGAAGTATCGCAGGTTTGCCCGCCTTCTGGATAACCTCAACTATCTTTTTAGTCCAGCCAAACGCATACCGCCTCATATCCGCCGGCGAAAGCATCGTCGCCGTCTTGAAACCCCAGTCATCGTTCACTATCAAAGCGCCCGCCGAATCGAACCCAGCGCATATCTCGTAATACCGAACAAGGCGCTTTCCCACAGCATCGAATACGTCCTTCACCAAATCCGCATCATCAGCCAGCAGCATACACAGCCGCTCGAACCCCACTAATGAAATCACGTTCTCCAGTACCCCGCACGGCCCGTAAACTATCAGCTTCATCCCCGCGGGCAGCATCTTCTTCGCCCGCTCCAAATCGCAATATCTAAACGCATCCGGGTCAGGCCAGTTGTATGACTCAAAACTTTGCCTGTCGGTGATTACGCTGCCTGCGTTCAGTGAAATCGTCGCCTTTTTTTCGATTTCGCCCGTCTCGAATTTCATTGCTGAGCCCAGAATGGTAACGTAATCATAGCCCGCCGCCCTGAACGCCTCCGTTACTATTGGATTGAATGTCCCCCAAAGCCAGTCCTTGCCCTCAACCCCTAACGGCCTTCCTGCAAGTTTCTCATAAAATGGCCCGTTGAGGAAAAACTCAAACAGCGTCGGCCTCTCCGGCTTCTCCCGCCTTAACACCTTCAGCAGATTTTCGAAATCCGGTTTTCTCGTCACGTTTTACCCTGCTTAAATCACTTGTTTATTACTTCAAACTGCATTACTTTTTTTGTTTTCATACTCGGCGATATAGGAAGCATATATTGCTTTATGAGAAAAATCTTCCGATTCGTTCAGTGCTTGTCTGAGCAGACTCAAACCCTCTTCGATATGGCCCTTTTTTGCCAGAACCAATCCTCTTGTTCCTTTAAATTCAGGCCGCCACGGCATTTTTTCGCAGGCGGTCCGAGAAAAGTCATCAGCCTCGTTAAGCAATTGCTCTGTTCCCATCATAATATCGGCAGTCGCGATTTCGTTTAAAAGATGAATGACTATCGAAGGTCCAAAGTTAGTATTTTTCTTCAATTGCACAAATATATTTCTGGCATCCGCATAATTACCAAGTTCCAACAAAATTCTTCCCATGCCGCTTTGAAGCGCATCGCTATCAGGAAACTGAGTCAAACCTTCTTCATAGCTTCTTTTGGCATCTTCAAAGCGACATTTCATACTATGGTGACACCCTTGCCATATATAATAACCCTCAATTTCCTTATTAATTTCTGATACAGACATAAAAGACGCTTTTAACAATGTCAGGCCGTCGGATGCTGCGAGTGTGCCGGCGAAATTGACTTTCCGGGGAAGAAGGTTATGTCCCAATTCAAAGATGTTCGCTGCTATGAATGCTCTGATTACAGCCAAAAGCCACGGTGAAGAAATGTGGAAAAGTAAGACCACCGCAGCGACCATCAGAAAGAAATTTGCCAGAGGTCCGCCCAACGAAATCAGAAAACTCCTCAATCTATAAAACTTTCTATTGTTGAAACCGGCACTTGTAAATCCACAAACGGGAATCGCACAGAATTTCCATTCAACCCCCCAAAAGTCGCGAGTGTATAATACCCGTCCTAAACCGATGGTCACTTGAAATACTCTGGCTTTTGCTGCAAAGGCGGCGAGAACATGGCCGAGTTCATGAGGTACCGCTAACACAGCGATAAAACACGTAAAAAGGCCGCCCTGAAAAACAAGCCATGCAAATTCATTTTGGGGACGCGCCATGACCCAAACTAATCCGCAGGCTAATGCCATGACACAGGCTATCAGATAGGATTCTCCGAGCTGAGTTGACCTTTTCTTCGAGCATGCAGGGCAGTAAAATATTTTGTCGCAATGGTATGAGTCGCCAATCGGCAGAAGGGCTTCTTCTATTTCAGATACTACGCCGCATTTTGCACATTTACGAGCCATTCGGGACAATCACCTGTTATTTCTGCCAGCATCGGTTTGTCACTATATAATAGCAGATTACCCATAGTATGAGCTGTATGTTTTGTCGGTTTCCCATACGGTAACGCAGTGCAGAAGCACCTTGCCTGCCCCGAGCGAAGTCGAGGGGCCGAATCTGTCGACAAGTTTGTTCCACGCGAATACAGCTATGTTCTCAACCGTGGGAGTTGTTCGCTGAAAATCGGGCAAATCCTCGTTGAGATTTTTGTGGTCTACCGCCTTAATCAGCTCCTTATCAATAACCTTTTCAAATTCGCCGGTTTTCAAGGATTGCCCCTCTGACAATTTTACCGTTACCTCGACAATATAGTTATGGCCGTGGCCTGCGGGGTTGGCGCATCTGCCGAAGACCGTGATATTCTGTTTTTCGCTGAATTTTTCATTCCACAGCTTATGGGCCGCCGCAAACTCGAATTTTTCACCGTAATAAACCATCGCACAATCCTTATCACTTACTGCCAGCGTTCTAAAAGGGCTTAATTTCAAGCTTAGCTTCGATAACTGGGCTGAGCCGAACTCGTCGGCAAGTTTTCCCCAGACAATTTTCAAAAGCCGAACCAGCTCATCATAACCAGTATGCCTGGCCGCTCGATGGTCGGCTTTTATCTTCTCCGCGAAAACACCAACTGCGTAATCCCTGACTTTGCGGTCGATGTCATTGACATTGACAATCAGCCCGGTCGCTTTATCCGCCTGGCCCGCCAGTTCAACCCCTAATTCGAGAAAAACCGCCAGCCCCTCGCCTGCGGGCTTCGAGGCAAATGAATTGAACCCCGCCTCATCGGTTGGCAAAAACGGGTTAATTGAAAAACGAACGTATCTGCAAAGCTTGTGCATAATATCGTCAGTCGTCGCTCGTGACTCGTTACTCGAACTACGAGAGACGGGGCACTGGTCACGAGTCACATTATTTATTTCCGTGGTGTATCAAGCTCATAATTTCGTTTCTGCTTCTCGGGTCTTTTCTGAACAGCCCGCGAACCGCGCTTGTTACCATCACTGAGCCGGGTTTCTTTATCCCGCGAATCGTCATACAGCTATGCGCCGCCTCGAGTACTACCGCGACTCCCTGTGGTTTTAGATTGGTCATCAGGCAATCAGCTATCTGGTAGGTCAATCGCTCCTGCGTCTGCAAACGACGCGCGAAACAATCCACAATTCTCGCCAGCTTGCTCACGCCTAAGATTTTACCTGATGGCAGATACGCGACGTGAGCAGAACCGATAAAAGGCATCAAATGGTGCTCGCACATGCTGTAAAACGGTATATCCCTCAAAAGCACGATTTCGTCGTAGTTCTCGTTGAAAACCCGGCTGATATGCGTATTGGGGTCATCTCGCATACCCGCGAGAAGCTCGCCATACATCCTCGCCACGCGGGCGGGCGTATCCTTCAGACCGTCGCGGTTAAGGTCTTCGCCGACCGCCGAAAGAATTTCCCTGACCGCCTTTTCAATTTTTGCCTCGTCTATTTTCTTTTTTTGTTTTGTCATATCAATCAGCCAGCATCACTTTCCTGCTTTTGTGTCCGCCCGCCCCGGGCGAGATCTCGCCAAAGGCGGACCTGTAAGGTTCATAAGATACGTTGTCAGCAGGCGCACGCCGAACGCGCTTGCGCCCTCTGCCGCCGAAGCCGTCGGCTTTTCAAAGCAATCCACGCCCGCAATGTCTAAGTGCGCCCATTTTTTCTCGCCGACGAACTGCCTCAGAAACGCCGCCGCGGTGCACGCCCCGCCCCATCTGCCGCCGCTGTTTTTGAGGTCCGCTACTTTGCTTTTCATTTCCTCCGCGTACTCGTCCCCGCAGGGTAAAAGCCAGATACTTTCTCCGCTTGTCTCGGAGGCCTGCTGCAATTGCTTTGTGAGTTTGTCGTCATTAGCCATAAGTCCCGCCTTATGGGTCCCAAGCGCGACCATACAGGCGCCGGTCAGCGTGGCGATATCTATAATCACGTCGCAATTTTGTTTGACGGCGTAATGCAGCGCGTCGCAAAGTATCATTCTTCCCTCGGCATCTGTGTTTTGAATCTCAACCGTCAGGCCTGAGTATGTGGTTACTATGTCGCCGGGCCTGTAGCTTGTGCCGCTTGGCATATTCTCCGCCGATGGGACTAATGCGTAAAGATTTACGGGCAGTTTCAATTCCGCCGCCGCTTTTATTGTCGCCAATACTCCGATGCCGCCGGTCTTGTCGAATTTCATCTGCTCCATATTTTGTGCCGGCTTTATGCTTATCCCGCCCGAATCAAATGTTATCGCCTTACCGACAAGAGCGACCGTAGGCAATTTACTCGCCTTGCCTTTCGGGGAGTATTTCACGATTATCAATCTCGGCGGCGTTTTTGACCCGCTGCCAACCGCCAGAATCCCGCCCATACCCAGTTTGGCCAATTGCTTTTCATCAAGCACTTTGCAGCTTAGGCCTTTTGTGCTCCTTGCGAGCTTTTTTGCCTCCGCCGCAAGCGATGGCGGATTTATAACGTTGCCGGGCCTGTTCGCAAGAGCCCTCGCGTAACTTTGGGCCTTGCCTATAATGGCCCCTTTTAATAATCCTTCATCAAGCCGTCTTGTCTTCGCCGCATTGTCGTCAATCACTTCCACTACAAGCGAATCGCTCCTGCCGTCTTCATCGGAGGTGATATATTCATCATAGCGGAAGCTCCCGTAATAAATTCCTTCTGCCATCGCCTGCGCCAAAAGCCCAGACTCGAATTTGACGCCGAACCCTTTGTGAATCGCAACAGCCATTTTATTCGCCTTCATTGATACCGCTTTATTAGCAGCCAAGGCGGCTGCCTGTCTGATGGTGTCGATAGTCGCTTTTTCCTGCTCACCTAATCCAACCATAAGCACGCGCTGCGCGCCTATACGATTGTTGCCGTATATCAGGGCGCTGGTCCCGGTTTTCCCTTTGAAGTCGCCGAGTTTTACGACCTGTTCGACAGCCCCGCCGAGTTTTTTACACAGCTCGATGATTTCCGGCAGAGGTTTTTTGTCGTCCGAGAAATGACCTATGGCCAGCATTTGTGTTTTACATTCAGATAAGCCAACTGCCCTGGTTTTCAACTCAACATTAATTATCTTCTTCATTTTTTTCCGCCTTTACTTTCGATGCCCTTGCGTTTGGTTTACCTTTGGCGCGATGGTGCAGATACGCCTCGATAAATTCCTCTATATCGCCGTCTAAGACCGCATCGACTTTTCCGGTCTCGCAATCCGTGCGATGGTCTTTTACCAATTGATACGGCTGCAAAACGTAACTGCGAATCTGGTTGCCCCAGGCAATCTCGCCCTTTGCGCCGTATTGCTTTGCGATTTCGGCGTCTCGCTTCTGCTGCTCAATCATATACAATTTCGCCTTTAGCATTTTCATCGCGTATGCGCGGTTTTTGTGCTGGCTCCGTTCGTTCTGGCACTGAACAACGATGCCCGTTGGTTTGTGCAGCATCCGCACCGCCGAGCTTGTCTTGTTGACGTGCTGGCCTCCCGCTCCGCCCGCGCGATAAAAATCAATCTTCAGGTCCTCTTCCTTTATCTCGATATCAATGTCCTCATCGAATTCAGGAATACAATCAACTGCTGCGAAACTGGTATGCCTGCGCTTGTTTGCATCAAACGGGCTTATCCTGACTAACCGATGCACCCCGACTTCACAGGATAATTTTCCATAAGCGAAAGGTCCTTTGACCTGGAGCGTTATCGAGCGGATGCCTGCTTCTTCGCCGGGGGTAATATCAAGCTCGCTGTACTGGTATTTGTTGGCGTCGAAATAACGTGTGTACATTCTAAGAAGCATACTTACCCAGTCGCAGCTTTCTGTCCCGCCTGCACCTGCGTGAATGCTGAAAAAACAGTTCTTCGTGTCATTAGGCCCACTGAGCAGGCCCGTTAATTCTATCTGCTCGCAGCGTTTGGCAAGCGACGCCAAATCATCCTCCAGCTGGCCAAGCTCATCGGGGTCCGACTCAACCGCCAAATTAAAAAGCTCCGCCAAATCCTGGGCCTCTCTGCTGACTTCCTCAACCGGCTCAATTATCGCCTTCAATGCGCTTAGCCGGGAAACCACACCCTGTGCCGTCTCCTGATTGTCCCAAAAGCCGGGACTGCTCATCTTCTCCTGAAGCTGCGCAAACTCAGCTTTTTTGCCCGCCAAGTCAAAGCCAGTCCCGGATATTTTCAACCCGGGCCTTCATCTCCGCTATTCCGCTTTTTAGTTGTGCAACTTCCATAATCGTCGTACTTATAACACATCAGGCCTCAATATACAATCCTGCTTAGGATTAGTAACTGCCCCGAAGGTTGTTTATTTTACGCTGACGGGCGATTATATTGTTAAGAGTTAAAACCATACGCAATTAAGGGGTCAGAAATGACACAGTGGTGGCAAATCGGCATTGAGCAGATATCCAAAAACCTTAAGACGGATTTATCCGGCGGGCTGACCTCTCAGGAAGCAACCGGTAGATTAGCTAAATACGGCCCCAACCAGTTGCAGGAGAAGAAAGCCATTTCCCCCTGGAGTATTTTCTTCGGCCAGTTCAAGGATTTTATCATCTGGGTGCTTATCGGTGCGGCGATTGTATCGGGCTTCCTTCAGGAATGGATTGACGCTTTAGCGATTATCGCAATCGTAGTTCTCAATGCGATACTGGGCTTTATACAGGAATACCGCGCGGAGAAATCGCTTGCGGCTTTGAAGAAACTCTCGAGCCCATCTTCCAAAGTAATACGTGATGGGCAGCACGTCGTCATATCGTCTTTCGAGCTTGTGCCTGGCGACCTCATCGAGCTTGAGGCGGGTGACAATATACCCGCCGACAGCCGGGTGGTCTGGCTCACCGCTAATTTCGCCGTGCAGGAAGCGAGCTTGACGGGCGAATCGACGCCCGTTGCGAAAACGACTAAGACCCTTGAAGAAAAAGAAATACCGCTGGCTGACCGGGCAAATATGGTCTATATGGGGACATCCGTCGCAGGCGGCAAGGCAAGAGCCGTTGTCGCTGAAACCGCGATGCAGACCGAGCTTGGCAAAATCGCGGGGATGATTCAGGAAATCAAACGGGATTCCACGCCTTTGCAGAAAAAACTCGAGCAGTTCGGCAAGTGGATAGTTTACGCGTGTTTCGTGCTCGTTGCGATGGTTTTTGTGCTGGGCGTTATGCGGGGCGGCAAAATATTAGATATGTTCCTTACATCGGTGAGTTTGGCGGTCGCCGCCATCCCGGAAGGAATGCCCGCGGTGGTAACAATAGCCCTTGCGCTTGGGGTTCAGAGAATGGTCGCCCGCCACGCCCTTATCCGCAAACTGCCCTCCGTCGAAACGCTCGGCTGCGCGACTGTTATATGCTCAGATAAAACAGGCACACTTACAAGGAACGAAATGACCGTACAGGCGGTTTACGCCGACGGCAAACAATTCAAAGTGACCGGCATCGGTTACGAACCAAAGGGCGATTTCCTTTTGGACGGCAAATCAATAAAACCCGCCGATTACCCGACACTCAACAAGGCGTTACTTTGCGGGACGCTTTGTAACGGCGCACAACTGATTCGTGAAGGCGAAAGATTCAAAATTTTCGGTGACCCGACGGAAGCAGCCATCCTTGCCGCCTCGGCCAAAGCAAATATATGGAAAGAAAAGGCAGAAACCGACTGGCAGTTCGTGACGGAGATACCTTTCGATTCAGAACGGAAGAAAATGACAATAATCCGGGAAAATTCAGGCAGGCGAATCGCCTTTGTAAAAGGAGCGCCGGATATCCTGCTCGGCAACTGCACTAAAATAGAATTGGCCGGGGCAACCAGAAACCTGCTCCCAAAAGACACGGAATATATTTTGAACGCCAACAACCACATGGCAAACGACGCAATGCGGGTGTTGGGTCTGGCATATAAGGAACTGGAAAGCGCCGATACAAATTATCAGGCCGAGACAACCGAAAAGGACCTGATTTTCGCCGGGCTTGTTGCGATGATTGACCCGCCGCGAGAAGAAGTCAAAAAAGCAATACAGGATTGCAAGACCGCCTCGATAAAAACCGTGATGATTACGGGTGACCACAAAAATACCGCGGTCGCCATCGCCAAAGATTTAGGATTTTTCCAGGCCGACTCGGTTGCGCTGACAGGGGAGGAATTAGACAAATTAACCGATGAGCAGCTCGCAGGACAGGTGCTAAAAGGATGCGTTTATGCCCGCGTATCGCCTGAGCATAAATTGCGGGTCGTGCGCGCGCTGAAACATCAAAACGAAGTGGTGGCGATGACCGGCGACGGCGTCAACGACGCGCCGGCAGTCAAAGAAGCCGATATCGGCGTCGCGATGGGCATCACCGGAACCGATGTTACCAAAGAGGTCTCGGATATGATTGTCACCGACGACAATTTCGCCTCAATCGTGGCTGCTGTCGAGGAAGGCAGAGGGATTTACGACAATATCAAAAAATTCATTCACTACCTGCTAAGCTGCAACACGGGCGAAATCCTTGTTATGTTCGTTTCGTCGCTGGTCGGCTGGCCCGTCCCGTTATTACCCATTCAAATCCTTTGGGTAAATTTAGTAACCGATGGGCTTCCCGCCCTTGCGCTGGGCGTTGACCCCATCGACCCCAACGTTATGAAACGCAGGCCTCGCCCGCCAAAAGAGCCGGTCGTCACAAAAGAAAGGGCGTTAATAATGGTGGCGCAAGGGGTCTTTATCGCTTTTTGCAGTTTGGCGGCGTTTTATTTTGTGATAGCTATTGAAAACGAAGGTTTGCCGCGGGCCAGGACCGCCGCGTTCGTGGTGCTCTCGTGCAGCCAGTTGTTTCACGCTTTTAACTGTCGCAGCCAAACCGAATCGCTTTTCAAACTCGGCGTCTTCACAAACGCAAAACTGCTCTGGGCTGCGGGAATATCTTTCGCGCTGCAAATGATGGTGGTTTATGTGCCCTTCTTCCAGACGATTTTCAAAACAGAGCCGTTAATGGCGTTTGACTGGTGTATGATAATCGCGATTTCATCGCTGCCTTTCTGGGCGATGGAAATTATCAAAGCCATCAAAAAACGAACCGGCGATACGCAATTAGCGTAATCTGCCGTTAATCATTCAATCGCCGAAGCAGGTGCCTACAGCGCGGGCGGAGATTATCAACGGATGTTCAACAGGGACATTTCGCGGGCCTTTCGCGGCCTCTTCAATCGGCACGGCTGTTATATCATTGCCCTTAACCGCCGCCATATATCCAAACTGACGGGCTTCAATAAGCTCGACGGCTTTTGTCCCTAAGCGGGTCGCAAGAACCCTGTCTGTCGGGGTAGGAGTGCCGCCCCTCTGCAAATGGCCGAGGACAACCTGGCGTGTCTCTATACCCGTAGCATCCTCAATCTGCTTACCCAGCATAAAGCTTATCCCGCCAAGACGCACCTGTTCGGGGCTGTTCTTCACAATTTGGCGGATAACAACATCGCCGCCTTTTGGTTTCGCCCCTTCCGAGACAACCACGATGCTGAATCTTTTGCCCATTCTATTCCTGTCTTTGACTTTGCGGGCGACAGATTCGATATCGTAAGGAATTTCGGGCATAAGAATTATATCGCCCCCGCCTGCGACTCCGGAATACAGCGCAATCCAGCCCGCGGTCCTGCCCATCACCTCGACAATCATAACGCGGTGGTGCGACTGCGCGGTTGTATGCACCCGGTCAATTGCCTCAGTTGCGATTGAAACAGCGGTATCGAAACCAAATGTAACGTCTGTCCCCCGCAGGTCGTTATCTATTGTCTTGGGGACAGCCACAATGGGGACGCCCTGCTTGTGAAATCTGTTAGAGACAAATAATGTCCCGTCGCCGCCTATGCAGACAAGGCACTCGACGCCGAGTTTTTTTATGTTGGCGATAACCGTTTTTGAAACGTCGCGGAACTGAAGCTTCTTTCCTTCGCCTGCGGCGTATCTGTACGGGTCCGACTTGTTTGACGTGCCGAGAATCGTGCCGCCTACGGTCAAAATGCCGGACACATCGGCATAATGAAGCTTTCGCCATCTGCGGCGAATAAGCCCCTCGTAGCCATCTTGTATGCCTATGACTTCCATCCCAAACTGGATAATCGCTTTTTTCGCGACCGCCCTGATTACCGCGTTTGTTCCCGGGCAGTCCCCGCCGCCTGAAAGTATCGCTATCGACCTTGTTCTTGTCATTTATTCCTCACGAATCCATTTATTTTCGTAGCAAGTATAACAACATCATCATCTTGAGTCGAGATTCCGATTTAGCTGCCGCTGGAGGTCCTTAAGGCGGTTTGTTTCGTCGAAGCCCAGCAGGATAACCGGGAAAGCCGTCTTGTTGTGCATTAATGGCTCATCCATATCGACCCACTTGCGGCAAAGCTCGCCGTCGGGCGTTCCCGGTATCGGCGAAAAATCGGCTAACATCCCTCGTATGCCTAAGCTATTCACAAAATGCATTGATTCTTCCAAATCGGCAACGTTGGTTTTCGGATGGCCCAAAATCTGATAGGCAGTGATATTATTCGGTTCGGCACCTGCCCGTTTCAGATTTTCAACTGCGTCGGCCAGTTCCTCCGAAAACACCTTTGAGCCGGTTTGCTTCTGCCAATCTCTCGACGTACTTTCAAAACCAAGATAAAAACATTTGAAGCCTGCAAGCACCATTAACTGAGCAATTTCTTTTGTCACAAATCTCGCGTTAATCGCGTTCGGACTGTGAAAATTCACCTTTATATTTCGCTTAATGACCTCATCGAAAAACGGAATCAGAACATTCTTCGCGTCGAATAACAAGGCATCATCATAAAACGCGACGTTTCTCGCTCCAAGTTTTACAAGGAGTTCCAGTTCCGCAAGGGACCGTTCCAAAGACCGAGGCCGAAACTTGCCATACACCTTTGGCACAAGGCAATAGGTACATTCAAACGGACAACCATCGCTCAGTTTTAACACCCCCACGCTTAATTTGCTATATGCCTCCCAAAACCCCGGCTGACTTAAATCGGCCTGCGGTGAGCCTGTCGAACCCGGTTCGAGTCCCGTGAAATCCCAAACAGGCCCAAGGTCATTACCTTCGACTAGCAAATCCGCACCGAGTTTTTCGGCGTGGTTACGACACAGCGTTACATAGTTGCCGCCGATTATGATTTTGGCGGCAGGCAGCACCCGGCGAATATCCTCAACCACTTCACACACACCCGGATACCAGTAGGTCATTACCGTACCTATAAAAACAAAATCGTAACCCGTGTGTGCGGCAAGAAATTCCTGAAAAATCTTTCTCGGCAGACCAAACCGCCTGAAAGAACGCGGTATGTCCCTTAAACAATCAGGATTGGGAATTTTTTCGAAATAAAACCTGCCCCTGTCCCACTGGTCGTCATTGATTTCTTTGTGAGTCACGTAGAACGGATACAGACGGTCGAGGTAATCGAACAGGGTAAATTCCGCCCTGCCGCGAAGGTATCCCGCCACGCACAACAAGCCGTAGGGCTTTAGCCAGAAATCATACGCGGCGAAATCATATATCGGCGGATTTACAAGTAATATCTTTGGCGCCGCTGACACAATTCTACAGCCTTAAAAACAATATCGAAAATAATCGACCAGCATCGGCAATCGGCGTTTTTTGTCAATAGTTTTCTGACTAAGCGGGAACAACGGGGGCGACTAAAGATTCTGGCAGAGTTAAGCTGCACATTTACGGCCTTGCCATACTCAAACAACTTCCGTCTATACACCCAAACCGCTTAAACTGCCTATATGACCCGTTTTATAGGACCATGCTCGCCACCTATTTACATAGTTAACACCAACACCAAAAACGCCGATTTATGCAGCGAAACGCCGTACGGCCTCTTTGGATATAACACAAAAATTTACAATACTTTAGGTTGGAGGATGCACGGTTGGGACTCTTTCTCAGCCGGCAGCTCCTTATTTTTTAGGCCAAATAATGAATACTCTGACATATACATCTCGCAAAGAATCGCAACGCGACGGGTTCACCCTCGTGGAAGTAATGATGTCGGTCGCGATTATTATTATAGTCGCTCTGGGCACTCTATCTTTTCAATATTACAACGTAAAGGACAGCCGTACTTCAGAAGCCCAGACTACCGCCACACGTCTTGCCCAACTGCTACTCGAGGACTGGAAAAGCACTGGCGGCGATCCCCTCTATGACGCCACAACGCTCGG
This sequence comes from Sedimentisphaerales bacterium, assembly GCA_049509475.1. GTDB lineage: Bacteria > Planctomycetota > Phycisphaerae > Sedimentisphaerales > Anaerobacaceae > Fen-1362. The sequence goes on along the minus strand of JBEKZW010000012.1, from coordinate 11,286 downwards.
CCTGGGCTTCTTAGCGCCAACACCCCCGACAGCCGGAAATTACATTATTACACTCGACAACCAAACATTCTATCTGAGCATGGCTCAGCAACTGGCCCCTGTCGGCAGCGGCACCAATCCCGATAACGTCGCGGGAGTAACGCTCCAGCAGCTCAGCGTCACTGTAAGCTGGCGAAAAGATTATGGCAATGGCGCCGTCAGCGGTTCCGACCCGACTTTAACCTTTACCACTTTTGTCAGACGTGACTCGTAACCATCCCGATTCATCGGGGCAAAATTATGAAAAGAAACGGATTTACACTGATTGAAGTAATGGCGGCAATAGCCCTCGGCTGTATTGTTATGCTCCCCGTCGCGATGCTGGTCCAAAGCGGTTACAAAAGCTGGAACCAGACATACAAAACCGCTAACGCTGATTCCCAGCTCGACTCTATTGCCACAACGATTTCCTTCGGCTCAATAGGCCGTAAATCCAACAAAAATGATTACTACGTCTATCAGGTTGCCGGCAGCACCTTCACCACGCCGCCAGTCAATCCGCTCGATCCGGATGAAATCCTGACCGGACAGGCCGTCGAGTTTCGATATTGGAGCACCGACCTTACCGCCGCTATGCTTACCCCAACAAGCGTCGCTGACACATACGCCCTTTTCTACCTCGATAACGGCCAACTCAAGCTCGACACAGGCACATCGACCGGCGGCCTAACAGGTGGCGCCATCAACGCCGCAGGCCACAGGGTAACGCCCGTAAGCACCACCATCCTGGCCAATCATGTCACCAGCGTCGTATTCACCCACACAAAAAAAACTCCGGCCGGCGGCGGCTGGGGCTGCGTCCGGATGAATCTGACTATTAACGACCCCGCCGACAACAAATCCAAAACCGTCATTGCGGCCACTTATCTCCGAAACGTTTGGCCTCAATAGCACATATTGGAGCTATAATATGAATACTAAACTTAATACTTGCGGTTCTGCGTCAGACGGCCTGCGGCCTGCTACAAGGGCACGTAATGCGCAATACGCAGTACGCAGTACGAAAAACGGTTTCGTCCTCCCTCTCGTGATTATTGGTATGGTGATACTGATGGCGCTCATTATAGGCGCTACAATGACAAGTTATGGTTCCCGAATACAAGCCGTCCAGACAAAATCCCAGACCGAAGCAATGCTCGCCGCCGAAGCTGGCTACGAACAAGCCATCTTCTGGATGAGCCAGCAGGGTGACATCCTCGGCGCTATTCCAGGCAATGGTTCCATTACCTTCGGAACAGGCAGTTGCAGCTACGCAATCAGCTTCCACGGCTTCATCGGAGCAAGACCTGTATTCAGAGTAACCTCGACTGGTACATGCGGAAGACCATCGTTTACCAGAATCGTTGACGTGGACGTAGTACAGGAAACAAGCGGATGGGCTATGGGCTCCTGCACGATCCCTAACGGGACATCTTCCACAACCGGGGTTTATTTCGGCAACAGCGAGGTAATCAATATGCCTCTTCACATAAACAAACAAAACGACAATCCGGACGTTGCCGACATTTTCATAAGCGGCAGCCCTACATTCCTGCAAAAAGTCGAAATGGGCGAAGACAGAAAAACCTCCGGCGGAACCGATAAATATTCTTCGGTTATGACGTGCTTTCAACAAGGCATAGAGTTCGGCCAGCCCAATGTCCGCATCACTGATGCGACAGCCGTCCAAAGCAAGGTTACCCGATTCAAAAACAGCACCCTGGCTGCCTATCAATTTACGCCGAATCTTACCAGCCTGCCCACTACGACGCCTTTTTCTTCCTCTGAATCCGCTTATAAAACCCCCGCTGTCCAGCTCGAATTCTTCGTCTCGGGCGGCATTGGCTATATCAGAATCACCAACAACTGTGCCGTAAGATTAATGGACCCGGGTCCCAGCGATTACAATTGCGTTACCGCCACTACGTTCAATCAATACAAAATCTACGGCTACCACTACAAACCAAACAGCTCGACATGCCCGACATGTCAAACCACCGTCCCCATCACAAACACCTATGTCACCCAGACCATCGGCGGCTATACAAGCGACCCCGGCGGTCAAATCTACGTAAACGGTAACGTAATCATCGGAGGCGACAGCAACTCCAGCACCGACCCGAATCAGGTCGTCAACGGCAAAATCACCGTCGTCGCCACAGGCAATATATGGATAGCCGACTCAATAAGAGCTTATGGGCCTGTTGACAGGAGCCTCGACCCCAATGGCATACCTAATGCGAATACAAACACCAGCGTACTTGGGCTAATTGCTCAGGGCGTAATAAAGGTCGTTGACCCGGGTCTAACGCCAACTTCACCTGGACCTGTAAATCCAGCCGGATACAGCTATCAGCCAATCGGAATCAAAAAGAACACCTCAGACCCAAATTACACTCGTTATTTGCCTGACCCGACCATCGTTGAGGCCGCAATGACAGTTGGCGGCGGCGGCTGGGGAGCAGAAAATACACCAAACAGAAGAGTATACAGTGGCACTCAGGACTTTCTCATTGTCCACGGCAGTATCACTGAAGTCGTCAGAGGCATCGTAGGCCACCTCGGCTCTGATGGTTATATTAAACAATATTACATCGATACCCGGCTGATGTCGGGCATATTGCCGGGCGATATATGGTTATCCGGCAAATATATTCCCGCTCCCGCTGGCTGGCACGACCACAGCGCCAACAATTGATAATTGATGATTTGCAGAACCATGCGCTTTTAATAATCAATAAAAAGGCCACCCTGATTTATTCCTAAGGATGGCCCGTTGGTTCGCAAAAACAGTTCTAACTTAAGAGTTCAGCTTACCTAAGGAGGCCTCGGCGGTGGTCGTATTCTGTAAACCAAATGACTCGATCCGTAAAATCCCCACCAAACTTGGGAAGCTTCGTCATATCTGAAAACCTCTCTCTCGCAGACCAAACCCGCAGGCAGCGAAAGGTTTATAACCACCGTAATCAGCCCTATGGGCGACATCAGTAATTCCATAGTCAGGTCCCCATAAATCTGATTGTCTCATCGACAACTCCTTTAATTTTTTATAAGTCGAAATCCCTAACCCCAAAATGAGGAAAACCCTTAGCCCCCAAACCTAATTATCAGTATTGATAATGCAGATTGACAATTGATAAGTGATTATTGACAATTGTTAAACGCAAACCATTTTCACTGGTTAATCATCGATTATCAATAATCAATTTACCTTGTCCTGTTCAATAGCGTCTCAACAAGCCGGCGAAGCGCCTCCGCTTTTTCGCCGAAGGGCTTTAACGCAGCGACCGCTTCATCAGCGATTTTCTCGGCTGACTTCTTCGACTTCTCAAGCCCCACCACCGCCGGATACGTTTGCTTCCCCTGTCTCGCGTCCTTGCCGCTTGTCTTGCCCAATTGCCTGCTCGTCCCGCACACGTCGAGTATGTCGTCGGCTATCTGAAACCCAAGCCCGACCTTCAATCCGTATTCACGCAGCCGTTTCAATTGTTTATCTTTAGCACCTGCACATATTCCCCCCATAACAGCGGCAGCAGCAAACATTTTCGCCGTCTTGTTGGTGTGAACGCGTCGCAGCATCTTTTCATCAACGTTTTTATTTTCAAAATCAAGGTCGGCCATTTGTCCCGCAACCATTCCCGCAGGCCCGGCCGCCTCCGCAAGCTCACCAACTAATCGCGCCGCCATAGCCGGCGATTTTATCTCCTTCGCCAGCACTTCAAACGCCAGCGTCAGCAGCGCATCGCCCGCCAATATCGCCGTCGCCTCGTCAAATTTCTTATGGCACGTCAGCCGGCCTCGCCGGTAATCATCATCATCCATCGCCGGCAAATCATCGTGTATCAGCGAATATGTATGAACCATCTCTATCGCCGCTGCCGCCATCTGGGCGTCGCGATTAACCCTCCCGCTTACCGTTTCGCAGCACCACAACACAATCGCAGACCGGATGCGTTTGCCCGGCCCAGTTAGTGCATATCGAACCGGCACTCTAAGCTCTTTGCTGATTAAATCCTTCCGCATCAAAAGCTCATTAAGCGTCTTGTTGACTAACTTGACCTTGCGTTCCAAATCTCCCTCAAATTCTCTCTTCACTTTACTATCTGACTTCATAAACCGGCCCCGGAAAAGTTGCGTTACCATCTTAAAAACCGTATTATACACTCGCCCCGCGGGGCTTCGATAAAAAATTATGAACCCCAAAATGATTCTTATTCTTGGCGTCACCGCTTCAGGCAAAGGCAAGCTCGCCTTCGCTCTGGCAAAGTCCCTCGGCGCTGAAATTATCAGCATCGATTCGATGAAGGTTTATCGCCGGATGGATATCGGCACCGCCAAACCGCCAAAAGAAAGCCGCGACCAGATTCCTCACCACCTCATCGACGTCGTCGAACCCGGCGAATCATTCAGCGTCGCCCGGTTCCTTGAACTGGCACTAGAATCTATCGATGACATAAAAAAACGCAACAAACCAATCGTCGCCGTCGGCGGCACCGCCCTCTATATCAAATCACTCCTCTACGGCCTCTTCGAAGGCCCCGGCGCTGATGAACAAATCCGCGATGAACTCAAAGCACAGGTACAAGCCGAAGGCCTCGATAAACTTTACGAGCAACTTAAAACAATCGACCCCGAGGCCGCCTCCAAAATCAGCGCCAATGACCCAAGGCGCATCATCCGCGCCCTTGAGGTTTACAAACTCACCGGCAAGCCCATCTCCGCCTTTCAGCAGCAGTGGGATGCGAACATTTCGCACGACTGGACAATCATTGGTTTGCGAAGGGAAAAAACAGAGGAAAGCAAACGCATCAACACCCGTGTCAAAAAGATGATTGACACCGGCTTGGTCGATGAGGTCAAACAGCTCCTCGCTGAACCGATTCCGCTCAGCAAACAGGCCCGCTCCGCCATCGGCTACGCCGAAATAATCAATCATCTTGCAGGCCAGACAACTCTCGATGACGCAATTGAGTTAATCAAGAAAAACACCCGAAAACTCGCCAAGGCACAGCGAACATGGTTCAAAACCTTCAAAAACGTCAACTCCCTCGACCTCGCACCCGACGAAACCGTCGATTCAGTCCTCGCCCGCGCAAAAGAAATCCTGAAGATAACATAAAACACATTTCACGGGTAATAAATCGCCCTGCGATAATCTGCAATACTGTTAAAAAGTAATACGAAATTGTCATACCATGCTGAGATGGCAGCAATGCCCATAGAAACGGTAGTCCTAATGAGATAAGGAATAAAATAACAAGTCCTCTTGTGTTTCTTAGTCGGCATCGGCCGAGCATTTTGAAGCTCTGAAGTATGCTGCAATCAAACACTATTATTAACTTCTTTATCTCCTTTAGTGCTGATTAACATCATCGTTAGGATGTTTAAACCATAAATAATAGGTAGCTGTGAGGATGTCCAAGGCTATTCGTGATGTGAAACGCGACAGCGGAACTGAAAGCGCCAACGGTGGTTGGCTCCGGCGACTTGTTAGGCGGCATTTTCATCTGTCAAATCTTCAACTCAAATCCGACAACAAAAATTATAGCTCCGATAACCAAGGCATAAACAGCCCAAACTATGCAGCCGCGCACCGTATCACCTCCGGGAAACTTCACATTTGGCTCTCGGCATTTGGGCCACGCTGCGCAAATCAAACACCAGACGGAATAAAGCAGAAACAAAGCTCCAATAAAACACAAAAACGATCCCGTGAATCTGTGGATGCCGTAACACAGCAACCCAAGTATCACAAGTATGATGTAAGCAAGTGGGCGCATAAAACGTGAGCCGCCTAACGTAGAAAGCTGAGCCACCGCCGACTCGCGACGTGAACCGCAATAGCGGAACTGACAGCGCCAACGGCGGTTGGCTCCGGCGACTTGTTAGGCATATAACTATTGAGCATATCCGGTCGCTGCAATGATGATGGCAAGAATAACACTGAACTGGATAGCCATCGCAAACAACGTAAAAAGCATCCAACCAATCTTACGAGCAACTGTCGTGCTCGACCACCACACAACAGACTCACAAACCAGCAGGGCAAGTAAAGGGATGAGACAAAACAGCGAGGCGACGACTGCTTCTGGTAAACTCCTCGGCACATTAAACCTGTCGGCAAGCATCAACAACAGAAAGTAAACGGTCGGGCTAAAGAATGCGCATAGCCAAACCGTCAGGCGGAACCCGCTCGATAATCTTCGATGAACTTGAGTAGTCATAGCAAACATATATGCCTAACGTAAAAAGCTGAGCCACCGCCGACTCGTGACGTGAACCGCGACAGCGGAACTGACAGCACCAACGGTGGTTGGCTCCGGCGACTTGTTAGGCAACGGATTCATTAAACTGACTAAACGCTTGGCTACGCAACCAAGCCTTCCAGTGCCACAATAATATCAAATTCTTCATCGGAGTTATAATAATCTGAGGCATTTTTTACAAATTTTATTGCTAATTCCGCCCAAACCCAACCTCTTGGCCTTAAAAACGCTGCGGAAGGACATTTTTTATAAATCTCAACCGTTCCCTTAATCAAAAAGTCAAGTTTTTCAGCTATTTTCGGCATTATCCGGCTCCTGAGGATATCGCCATCAACGTCAACTGCCTGATCCCGTAAAGGATTTCACAGAATAAAGCCCTCGGCACCGCCCCCGATGAAACCGTCGATTCCGTCCTCGCCCGCGCAAAAGAAACCCTGGAAACAATATAGAAGTGCGTGGCGGCTATGGGCGATACGACGTCGTCCGCAATCGTATCGCCCCATCACCTTCCGGGTCATGGCACCAAACGTCTTTTGCCTGACCACAAGTGTCTTTCATCGCCGCCATTCGCAAAGCTTCTTCCGAATCCAGTGCGCCGGGCTTAGGAGTATCAGTGCCGACTATCACCCCGCGAAGAGCTATTGACGCTCTATTATTTCAGGTTCGTCAACAAGGCCAACCTATTGTGACTCTCACCGATAATATATTTAAACATTTTGCGTTACCGGCTGATTAGCGCCCGCTTAAAATTTGATTAAAATTCAAAATACCCATCCCCACCAATAATCTTGTAAAAACAACGCCAATCGGCATAATTGAATCACAAAACCGTTTCTTAAAGTAAACCTTTTAAAATTTTATGGCTCTTCACCGAAAAAATTTAGTAACTTTATTTCTCGCATCAAGGCCGCAGTTTCTGACCGCAAGCGCATCGCCCGTACTTGTCGGCTCAGTACTGGGCTTCGCAATCGCCGGAACATTCAACTGGCCTATTTTTCTGCTCGCTCTGTTTGCGACAATGGCCCTGCACTCAGGAGCCAATATCACCAACGACTATTTCGACTCACTTTCCGGCAACGACTGGCTCAACAAAAATGTCACCCCCTTTTCCGGCGGCAGACAATTCATCCAGCAAAATATCCTCTCGCCATGGACAACTTTGGCCGCGGCGCTTTTCTGTTTCGCTCTCGGCGCGACGCTGGGCCTGATAATTTTGTACCTGACTCGCAGCCGGTTCATTTTAATCCTTGGTCTCGTCGGCCTGCTCGGCGGATTTTTCTACACCGCCCCGCCCCTCAAGCTCAGCTACCGCAGCGTCGGCGAAATCGCCATCGCCTTTCTCTTCGGTATCCTCCCCGTCTATGGCTCTTACTATCTCCAAACCGGTTTAATCAGCTTCACGCCCCTGCCCGCCGCCTGCGTCGTCGGCATCCTGATTTTCCTCATAATTTTCACAAATGAATTTCCCGACCTCCCCGCCGACGCCGCCGTAAACAAAAAAACTCTCGTTGTTCGTTTCGGAGTACCGGTATCGGTCCTGATTTACCGAATTGCCGTGATAAGCGTGTTTGTAATTATGGTCGCGGGCGTATTTGTCAGCCGGGTTATGGTCTGGCCTCTGTTGCTGTATTTACTCTTTGGCCTGCCCACGTCTGTCGCTGCAATGAGTTTCGTCAATATTCACGACGTCTCCACCCCCGGCCCCACCCAGCATCGCGCCTGCGCGATTACCATTATCCTGCACCTCATCGGCTCCCTCGCTTTGGTCTTTGGTGGTATAATTCAAGTGCTTCTCCACGGTATAAAATTTCTTGTATAAAGTTAGTCCTGCGAAATGACTGAAAAACGATTGATTATAAATGCTGATGACTTCGGCCTTTGCGAAAGCGTCAACAAAGGAATTGTTGAAGCGCACACTAAAGGTGTCCTGACAAGCACGACCATTATGGCCAATATGCCCGCCGCCGGGCAGGCAGTCGAATTAGCCAAAAAACTTCCAACCCTCGGTCTCGGCGTCCATCTTAATCTCACTAACGGAAAACCACTCTGCAAGGATGACGCCGTAAAACTTATTCTAAATTCACAGGGATATTTCGCGCTATCTCCCGGCAAACTTGCGCTCGCCTCATTATTAACAGGTAAAGTCACAGCAGCAATCGAAGCAGAGCTTTCCGCCCAGATTCGACTTGTGATTAATAACGGTTTAAAGCCGACACATCTGGATTCACATAAGCATATACACTCCTTTCCCGTTATTTTTCGGATCGTCTGCCGGCTGGCAAAACAGTTCAACATACCGGCGATTCGCTACACCTTCGAACCGAAACAGGTCTGTTTCACGCCTTGGCCCATCACCGACCGTGAAAGCAGAAAAAGGGCGTCTCGCGTCAGAACAATGGCAAAAATTAACCGCTGGCAATCCATGCATGACCGGATGTTTTTTTTCAAAACCGATGCACTTTTAGGCGTCGCCCATACGGGAAATATAAATGTTAATTTCTTCAGGGCCGTTTCATTGTATAATACCGCTTCGACTGCCGAGGTAATGACCCATCCGGGATATGTTTATGACCTCGATACTACTACCACGCGACTGCTGAAACAGCGAGAGGCCGAGCTTGAGGCCCTTTGCAGTAAAAAAACAAAACAATACTTCAAAGATGCCAGGATTACCCTTGTCAATTACGGACAATTATGAGCAACGGTTTCGAGAAAATTCGGCACAACAATTGGACTGTGTATATAAGAAGCCAGTTCCTTAACCACGCTCTTGGGCAGGTCCTTTTGGCCGGCGAAGACAAGTGGCCCCAGCAAGACGACTTTAAAACACTTCCATCTTCCGAACGCAGTTGTGTTCATAAATTCACTGTCAGCATAGACGGCGTTGATAGGGAAGTTTATGTAAAACAATATCTGTTCAAGTCGATTCTGCATTCACTCAAATGCCTGTTCTTTTCGGGCAGCCCGGCAAGGCAGGCCTTTAATGCCGAAACAATGCTGGCAGAAAATGGTTTCGACGTCGCCCAAATGATTGCTATGGGCGAATGCAGGGATGGGCTGCTTCAGACAAAAAATTTCCTCGCAACTTTTGGAATCGAAAATTCCGTATCGGCGCGTAACTATATCCTGAGTATACGCGAAATTACGACTCCACAGCAATTGGCGGATTGGCGCAAGTTTATACGCGATTTCGGACGAACCATCGGCAGAATGCACGCCAGGGGCATTTCCCACGGCGACCTTCGCCTTGGCAACATACTGGTAAGACGCGATGATAATTTGTGGCGATTCTTTTTCATCGATAATGAGCGAACCAAAAAAAATACCGTATTGCCTTTTGTTCATCGCGTAAAAAACCTTGTACAGCTTAACATGGGACCGTACGGCATTATGAGCAGCACCGACCGAATGAGATTTTTCGCCGCGTATCTCGCTGAGAACAGCATGAGCAAAACGATGACAAAAATCCTCGTAAAAACAATTCTCAGAAGAACCGCTCGAAGACTGGATAAGGAAACAAGAATTCGCTCCTGGCTGAAAAAGTCTTTGGGGACAAACTACAGGTATTTGCGTGTCGACGCGGAAGATTTAACTGCTGTGTTCCTGAGAAGCTTTTGCCATGGGGCGGACCCGATTGACTTTCTAAAAAAAATTGATACCCTCAAAAAAGAAGGACATACTCTGCAGGACGACAGGAATTGCTTCGTCTGCCGGTTAAAATGGAACGGCAGGGATATAGTGGTAAAGTATTATAAGCATAAAGGAGTCGTCTTTGCGCTGTTCGATACGATAGGAAAATCGCACGCGAAGCGGGACTGGTTAAATGGAAATCGGCTTGGAATGCTGAATATGCCTGTGCCGCAGACCCTGGCTTTCATTGAGCGGCGCAGGGCCGGCCTTGTGTGGGAATCTTACATTGTGTCGGAACATATTGAAAACCGCGAACCCGACAATTTTATGCGAGATAATAATGCCGCCCGGCAGAACCAGCGAACTTATTGAAAAGATGCCGCTCAACAAAAAAAACGGGTATAATACCGACACGCTATGGCTAACTTTGAAAAACTCGCGAAACAAATGCCAATCCCGACGGAAGCCCTTATCGATTGCTCCGTCGTGGTGCCGCTCTATAACGAATCAGCCGTAGCGCAGGAGCTTTACGAACGCCTGACCAGAACGGGGTGAAAAATGAGAATATGATGAGAGAAAGCGTTTTTTTGCGCTTTTTCTGAACGCACAGATTTCAGGCGCAAGGCAGCATAACAACACTGTTTCGGCTGCATTAATGAGTTTGCTATTTGATCAGCTTTATTATCTCGTTAAAATCATTCGGCGCTTCGATGGGCGGATTGCTGAACGGCCCCTGCTTTTCCTTGTGGTAATTCACCGTAACATTCGGGTCCTTCAGGGCGTGCCCCGTAAGTACACACGCGACTCTGCTCTCTGCCTCTATGACACCCTCGTCTCGCAGCAGTTTCAACCCCGCAACAGACGCCGCCGATGCCGGCTCACAGCCAAGCCCGTATCTGCCTATCACCGCCTTGGCGTCGCAAATCGCTTCGTCGCTCACCGCCCGCACAACGCCATTACAAACATCTATCGCCCGCAAACATTTCTTAAGATTCACGGGCCGTGAGATTTCTATCGCCGATGCGCACGTATGAGGCGAAAACTTCCTCGCAGTCAGGTCCGCGTAGTAATCCGCGATAATCTTGTTATTAACATTCCCACCGTTCCACACCAACTTCTTGTTGTTCACCATATCCGTCAGTGTGTCCGCACCAGTCGCGTTGATAATCGCAAGCCGTGGTATCTGTTTAATCAAGCCCAATTGTTTCAATTCGTAAAACGCCTTGCCGAACGCGCTCGAATTGCCAAGATTACCCCCCGGCACAACTATCCAGTCAGGCACTTCCCACCCAAGCCCCTCGATAATCCGCAGCATTATCGTCTTTTGCCCTTCCAGCCGGAAAGGATTGAGCGAGTTGAGCAGATATAACCC
>JBEKZW010000011.1:0-66931 GCA_049509475.1 Sedimentisphaerales bacterium | reverse complement strand
AGCGAATCCTTCAGGATATAGAGCACCGCCTGCCCGGTAAAGAAATCTGGATTACAGAATGGAATACGTGCGGAGCCAATACGGTCACCGAGCGTAGTAATGCTATTGAGCCAATGTCTCCTCAGATGGAGATGCTGACCACAACGCGTATGGCGTTGGTCCAGCTACGTCATCCTTCGGTAACCTCCTCGCTCTTTTTCATGTATAGTTTTAGACCACGAGATCCCCACGCGATGTTTGTTCCGGATGGTCATGGAAGCTATGCCCCAGTTCCCACGGCTGTTGCGCTGCACTGGTTGAGTGAGGCTGCTAATAGCGACGGTTCTTTCCAACGCCTCATACAGGAAGGCGAACATTCGGTTCCCGGTGGTGGAGCGAAAAATGAATCATATCTGCCAGTCGAGGGAGGGCTTTTTGAGTCTCCAAAACATACGACGCTCCTGGTTGAAAATGTTTCTTCTAACAGTCCTTCGTTTGACCCTTCAACATTAGTCAAAGGGCGGCATCCAAACCGGGTCGAAACCCTCGCCATGTCAGACCTTTCCAATCTCGATAGAAAAGCCGCAAAAGTAGAGACGCAAGATACTACGGGGCCAATCGTCATACCACCATTCTCCTTGACCAGGATCGTCTGGAATAAGAACTAAGCAGAAGCGCATAAACATTTCAGGCGGTGTACTATAAAAATAAGCTTTCAAACCTTAGGAATAAAATTAGCTTTAAAATAAGTTTTTGTGGCATTGATATTATCTTTCGCTTGAATTGAGACGAAGGGCTGTTAGAATAACAGGAACGCCACGCAATGTGGCTTAATATTAGTGCGGTGTTGGTTAGGGTGTGGCCACGCCGCACTTTTTATTCTCCCAAAGTAATACTGCTGGTGTTGTTCCGTACTATAAAAAATCATCCGATGCTGCTATGATGGCAGCTGTCAACGGTTATGATTTATTTTTAATTCATAAGCATACTTTCTCCGTTGTCTGTGACAGTTCCGGCTCAGTCTGCTAAACGGCACTATGCCTTGGACTTCTGCCGGTAACAGGAGCGTGGCCGGTTCATTATATCTTACGCACTTCTGAGCTTATGTGTAGACAGAACTACTGCCTCTTGTACTTGCCCATCAGTTCACCTTCGGCAAGAATATGGCTTTCCATCGCTTTGAGTAATTGAACTTTGGTCGAGTTGGTTGGCAAATCCAGCTTGGTATTTAGGGCATATATCTTAAAATAGTACCGATGCGTCCCACTTGGTGGAGCGGGTCCACCGTATCCAGGGCGTCTGAAATCTGTAATACCTTGGATTGAGCCATCCGACAACTTTTGGTCGGGCGGAATGTTTTCAGGTAGCTCCTTTTTGTCCGGTGGGATGTTCCACATAACCCAGTGCACCCACGTTCCCATCGGAGCGTCTGGGTCATCGCAGATAAGCGCGATACTTGCAGTCCCGTCTGGAACACCTTCCCACTTCAGCGGGGGTGATATGTTCTGGCCATCGGCGGTATACTTGGAAGGTATCATACCCCCTTGCGCAAATGCTGAGCTTGTAATTTTGATGGTCATCTTCTCAACCCCCTTTTCTGGTTCTTTAAGAATCCCGGGTTTCTCTTTCTTTTCATAACTGCAAAACAGAATTGGTAGTATTACCACAGTATAAAATATCTTGTGCATGAGAGAACCTTTCAAATCGGGATTTCCCATATTAAACGCTTGGCTACGCAACCAAGCATTCTAACTCCCTAAAAATGCCAAAATCTTGTCTGCAAAGCAACAGTATTTACCCCGTAATATATAAAAATTCATCCGACCCTAAGAAGAAATCGGAAGAATAAAGATAGTGGTAAAAATGAAAGAGATTAGTAAAATCGTTCTTGTTTTCAAAAAAATTACTCTTTTTTCTTTTTGCCGATAGAAAAGGCATTACCGAGATATTTACCTACGCCGTAATAGGTACGATTTGCAGGATTGAAAATTAAAGGTTTTATTTTATCAATATCAGGAAATCCTTCTTTTGCCAACACTGTTTCGTCTGCTTTTATATCCTTAATTTCACCGATAAATTGTGTATGTAAGCCTATTTTAACAGTCTGAAGCAGCGTACATTCCAAAATAAAAGGAAACTCTTTAACATAGGGAGCATCTACAAGGTCGCTTTTTACGGGCGTAAGGCCGGTAGCAGAAAATTTATCCTCCGTTCTCCCAGACACCATACCAAAATAGTCAGCTTCTTTTATATATTTTTCTGATGGGATGCTTATAGTAAAAGCCCTTCGTTCCAAAATGCTGCCGAAAGTATATGTAGCTTCTCTTAGAGCAATACAAACACACGGCGGGTCGGAACAGCATATTGCTCCCCATGCAACAGCCATAGCATTTGGCTTGCCTAATTTGTCATAAGTTCCGACTATAAAAACCGGAGTCGGGAAAACAATAGTCTTTGCACCAATAGACTTTTTCACTGCCCTTTCCTTTTCTATTATACAACTTCAACTAAAAATCATATGCAAAATATACAAGAGATTCGTCAAAATTACAACTTCTCATATTTTACAGTACGGGCTTGGGATGCCCAGAATTCGCTGGTCGAAATGCCAAAGCATGTTAAGATCGAGAACATCGCTGACGGCGGTCGTCAGCGAGCAGTCATCTGGGAAATGTCGGATGAAAGACAAGATTGCACTTTGTTGGAGCAGCGGCAAGGACAGCGCCTATGCGTTGCACGTGTTGCGGCGGGAGGGGCGGTACGAGGTCGTGTCGCTCCTGACGACGATGACCGAGGGATACGATCGCGTCAGCATGCACGGTGTACAGCGGGAGTTGGTGCTCACGCAGGCAGCGGCTGCCGGGCTGCCGCTGCGAATCGTCTGGATTCCGCAGCAGGCGGACAACGCTATCTACGAGGCCCGCATGGCCGAGGCGCTGATGGAGTTCAAGTCGGCGGGCGTCAGCAGCATCGCGTTCGGTGATTTGTTCTTGGAGGACCTAAAGAAGTATCGCGAGGACAAGCTTGCGGCCGCTGGAATGACCGCTGTGTTCCCGATCTGGAAGCGCGACACGCGAGAGCTTGCGCGGCAGATGGTGGCCGAGGGTTTCCGCGCAGTTCTCACCTGCGTGGACACACAGAAACTCGACGCACGCTTCGCCGGCCGCGAGTACGATCTGAACCTGCTGGCGGACCTGCCGGCCGGAGTCGATCCCTGCGGGGAAAACGGCGAGTTCCACAGCTTCTGCTTCGCCGGCCCGATATTCTCGCACCCGCTTGACATCCGTCGCGGTGAGGTTGTGCTTCGGGACGAGCGGTTCAATTTCTGCGACGTGCTGGCGAAAGAAGCGTGGGGCGTAAGGCGTAGCGCGTAACAACGAAGAGAAAGGCCAATAAACCGCGATCTCAAGCCAAGACGACCCCAAAGTCGCCCGAAATGATCCCCATTTAGAGGTGTCGCCACTGACAGCAGCCGAAATTGCTTCTCTAATCGCGATAGTCGTTCCGGTAACAATGAACGCTTCGCCGGACAAGAATTCCCCGGAACCAAGAAACGTTGAAAAAACCCGAAAAAAGCAAGGTTACCTAAATACCCAAAGTCGTTGGCTTGCATCATTTATACAAAAGAGTAGCATAAAGGACTATGGCTTTTATGCTTTTAGTTACATAGACGGCCAACAGAAATTCAAAACAGACCCAAATTTACATATAAAAATTGTTAAATATTTTTGCTTTTATATAAGTCTTTATTACGCAATAGCATATGTAATAAAATATTTTGGTTCCTAAAATTCTTTCAAGATTTTTATCACATTTTTACTACTTCGACCCCATATATATACAGAGAACAACGTATATTCAGATAAAAGACAACCTTTCATTCAGAAACCCCATCGATTTACTTCAGGAACTAAATCCAAAACCCCAGATGCACAGATGGTATCCGGCATTTGAGCGACTAGGGTCGTCTCCTATTGCGTAAAATAGGCATCACAGCGGGTGATTTAATCGGCAAAATCAGGCTCGATGACCTTCCCCCGTTTATTGTACCACTACATATTAGAGTATCCAGATTCCTGGTTGGCCCACGGTAAAAGAAGGTGAAACATTGCCAATTGGTGCCTACTGAGATAGAATTACAGCCAAGAAGGAACCAATATTAAAGTAAGTTTAGTATAAGCGGAGGCAACTGAAAGGCAGTAATAATTGCTATACCTATATGGCAAATAAGACCAAAGAGGAATTTATAGCAACGATAAAGCAGTCCCCTGATAGGATTAGAAAGCTTGGTGATATATTAGACCTTATCAGCCAGTTTCGCATTGCTTGTTTAAACTGGGATGTTTGTTATAGACAGGCACGAGAGCAAGATTTTTATGACATCTGCCGCTTGGGGTGGGAAGTTGTTTCTCAGTTTCAACACGATGAGAATGAGCTACTTAACTGTTATCCGAAGATGAACAGTATTCCGTTATTTAAAGCAAGCAGTCCAACGAGATATATCGAGAATGCAGATAAAAAAACCGGGATGGAGTGGTTAAATGAGTGGGGAGCAGCTCTTGAATTGACGGGTTTCTTTCCTAGAGCAACTGCTTTTTGCAGTTCTTTTATACGAATATTACAGCTACCTAAAATAATACAGAAACCTAATCGAAGAAGCTATCTTAAGCATATTAGATTGCGTCAAAGAAACCATCTTAAGTGGAAAAAATTGCAGGATCGAGGTGATGTTGGAAAGTTTTATCACGGGATAGAACATTTTTCGGACGAACTTTTTAAGGAAACAATGGACATCGTTAAGGGCATAGTTGCAGGCCTTGGCGGAAAAGTAAATCCTGAACTGCGTCTTGTAGTTATTTTTTGTTCACTTAAGTTATTTCGTCATTTTTTCATAAAAACTGTTGCCGTTAAAGGACCTTATGATTCCAATGATAAAACCTTTTGGTTTAGTGACCTAGATGAGACAGACCTATCGGGTACTCTTAGATTGGTGCCAGCAGCCAAAATAGTCTGTTGTAGTTTCAATACACCAGACGAATCCTTTGCTCCTTGGGATAGACTTGTTTATGGTTGGAAAGATTACGAAGATCGTCTGTTTAAGACTTGGGATTACACAAATGGCAAATTTAGGAGTGATGACAAGTTGGATGGCCAAGCAGTTTGGGAAGTTGATAATGGGACCGATTATGAATACATGGCTTCTGAAATCGGGAAATATGCTGAACCACTTTTAGACGTTGATGGATATAGGGAAGTAGTACAATCTATTGTGAAGATTATAAGGAACGGCTTGCCGAAATGGCACCCGTGTAAAATAGATTGGGAGTATGTTAATAACCTGGATAGTAACATACACAAACTTGAATCTATACTAAAAACAGAGGCACTTGCTCCAATATTGCCAGAGAAAGGAATAATAGCAAAATTTAAAAGAAAGGATGATAAATTTCAGCATTGGGCGCGCCTAGGCGATGCGTGTTTTGTCCTTAATGACAAACCTATATTATTTCACTTTAATGATGAAATTAAAGACCTTTGTTTTGGGAATGAATCAAAAACACACCGTTTACTATTCATGATCAGTAGCGGTAGTTTGTGGGAGACTGATATAAAAAAAGAGCTTTGTAAAAAGAAGACAAAGCCTTCTGATGTTGTGGAGTATGCTAATAAAACTTTAAACAGACATATTGCCCAAAAAGGGTTTGTGGGTGTGCCTCCTAACGTCAAGTTTATTGAGTATGATAAGATGCGTGCAAGCTACGCTTGCACTTTAAAGATACATCCGTCGAAAGATGAATTTGACTACGCACAACTTAAACAACCTTTGGTAGACGATAGGGGGACTAAAGATTTGGATGACGCCGAAGAATCCTATTAATAACTTTTACCCCCTCTTTTCTACCCGTAGGGGATAATCCTTTAAAAATATTTTACATTTTTTTATAAGCTTTAATCCTCGTTTTGAGCAGGACTTGTAGCAGCACTCATCTTCGCACGAAAATATTTTTATCTCTATATCCCCTTTTTATTCCCCTTTCAAACGTAACTAAAAACGAATTATTTTTAAGGAGTGTTTAGTTATGAGAACAGAGGAAAATGAAATTCAAACATCAACTGGAACAATTCTTTTGTCGGCAATGGAGTGTGCCAAGATGTGCGGCATCAGCCGTAGAACATGGTTTCGGCTTGCAGCCAGCCTAAGGACGCCAGCTTGTGTGAGGGTGGGAGCATCGCCACGTTGGCCTCGGCAATCTTTGGAATTATGGATTGCTTTGGGGTGCCCTGATAGGAAAACATTTGAGGCAAGGAAGGAGGCGGGAAGACGAGCGATTTGGAAATCTACACAAATTTAATTTTCTCCTCGGACGATATCGTCGAGGTCAGAGCAATTCGTGGAAGCAAGGACGATGTCAAAAAGCACTGGTATTATGCAAAGGATTTGCCGGCAGCATATAATGAACTCATATCTTTGAATGAGGATGGATATAACATTTATGCGGGACCTAATCCCCGGAAGGGTTTTAATGTGAGCGGAGATTACAATGTAATCCACTCAAGGTTACTGTTTGCAGATTTTGACGGGATCAATCCTCCCCCAGAATTAAGTATTGGTGATTTTGTCAAAAGTAAACTCAGGGAATTGGGCTTACCTGTTCCAACTTTGCTTATTAATTCAGGACACGGGGTGCATACTTACTGGGTTCTTGACAGGCCGTTAACGGATCTCAAAATTTGGAAGACCCTGATGCAACGGCTTGTTTCAACGCTTGATAGTGACCGAGCAGTCGTAAATCCTGAACGCATAATGCGATTACCCGGATTTAAAAATTTGAAAAAAGAACCAATTACAGAAGTATGCATTATCGAAAGCAATCCTTCACACATTTATGGGCTTGAAGAAATTGAGAAAGTGCTTTTGCCTCTTACTGAAAACAGGGATAACAGAAAGGTTCCTCCAAAGCTACCTGACACCAGCGAACAAACTATATTGCGGGCGAAACTTTACGCCTCTAAGTGGGGTGAGATCAAAGAGGGTGAGCGAAATAATATAGCCTACCAGCGAGCTGCAGCGTTAAGGGAAAAATTTGATTTAGATCAGGAGGTGGTAACACAGATTATCTTGGAAAAAAACTATCTTAATAAGCCACCTATGAATGAGGACGAAATTCGGCAAGTTGTAGCTGACGCCTTCAAATATGCCAAAAGTTCTGCTGGGGAGGGATTAAACCGGGATTTATCGACAATAAAACCGATTAAGGCTTTTCGCACATTCCCCACCCACGTTTTTCCTGACCCTATCAGGGGTTTTGTCACTGTCACAGCTAAATCAATTGGATGTGACCCCTCTTATGTGGCATTGCCTCTACTTTCTGCTCTAGCTACTGCCATTGGAAATGGTTGGCAGATCAAACTTAAAGACGGCTGGACAGAACCCTGTATTATCTGGACGGTTATTATTGGGGAATAAGGAACCCAAAAATCTCCCGCTATAGATGTGGTGTTAAAACCCCTGTTTGATAGGGAGTCAATGAACATCAAATTATATGAAGAGGCCAAAAAGCGATATGATGGTGAATTATTTGGATATGAGATAGCACTCTCCAAATGGAAAAAAGCGCAGGAGAAGAAAAAGGGCGAAAAACCTACTCCCCCACAAGAACCCATCTGTCGACGTTATATGTGCAATGACATAACTATCGAGGCGATTGCTGTCCTGCTCCAAAATAATCCACGAGGCGTATTATTGTATTCAGATGAGCTATCGGGGTGGATAGAAGGATTCAATCAGTATAAAAAAGGCGGTAGAGGCAGCGATTGCGCCCATTGGTTATCCATGCATGGGGCTAAGCCCCTTTTAGTTGACAGGAAAATAGCTGACCAAGGTATTATCCATGTTCCACGTGCAGCGGTTTCCGTAACAGGTGGGATCCAGCCTGAAATACTTCAAAGAGTGTTAGGGCAGGAACATTTTTATGATGGCTTGGCTGCGAGATTGTTAATGGCTATGCCACTTCGTATTAAAAGGGTTTGGACAAATGAAGGGGTGCCCATAAAAGTCCAAAGAGATCTCGTTAAAATATTAGATTATCTTTTTGAGTTCCAGCCATTTAAAGGGACTGATAAAGAGAAGGGAATAATTGATCTAAAGTTGACACCAGATGCTCAGAAACTGTTTGTTGAGTTTTTCAATCAGCACGGTCAAGAACAAATGGACCTTTATGGGCCTGAGGCGGCAGCGTGGTCTAAACTTGAGGGGTATGCTGCCAGGTTTGCTATGGTTATCCATTTGGCCAGGGTAGCCGCTATTAATTGTATGGGGGATTCTGTGGCCAATGACGGTTCTGCCCAGGCCTTGCCAGTGGACTCTGAGCCAAAGGATGTTGAATTTGTAGACCGAGACAGCATGGCCGCTGCGATTGAGTTATGTGAGTGGTTCAAAAGTGAATCCTTACGGGTATATGCCCTTATAGGTGAGAGGAAAGAACATCAACAGCTACGCAACCTTCGTGAAATTATTCGATTACATGATGGAAAGATTAGTGTCCGAGATTGGCAGCGAATTCAACACCATGACACTGCTGAGGATGCCCGATCAGAATTATCAACCCTTATTGATGCTGATCTAGGGTATTGGGAGCCCCCCACAAGCAGTCCAACAGGTGGTAGACCAACCGAAGCATTCTGTCTCTGTGACACTGTGACAGGCGACAAAACCCCTGAAAGCAATCAGAAAACAGAGATATTGTCGGAATCGGGTAAACAGATTCTTGAAAATAATTTATTATGCTTGACAAGTAGTAAGTAATGTGGTATGTGTATGTATATGATTATCGAAACAATCAGAAGGCATATTGAGACGTGTGGTAAGACACGATACCGAATATGTCAAGAAAGCGGTGTTAGCGAAGCCCAACTATGTCGGATAATGCAGGGCAAGACCTGCACGATAGAAACGGCTGATACCCTGTTCAAATACTTCGGGCTGACAATCGCTGACAAACAGCTTAACAGAAAGGCTAGGTGATATTATGGCGAGCATTTTCAGGCAGCAATACACAACACAGGGTGAAAAAGGCAAGCAAGTAAAGTGCAAATCGGCGTATTGGTACATCGACTATAAAGATACTGGAGGAACTCGTAAGCGGGTCAAAGGATTTAAGGATAAGACCGCTACTGCTCAACTGGCGGCGAAGCTGGAGAAGGAAGCAGAACTTGCTGATTCAGGTATCATTGATAAATACAAAGAACATCGCAAGAAACCGCTGACGGAGCATATAAACGACTTTAAGGATTCGCTTGCGGCTAAAGGTAATACTGCTAAACATGTGGATGTGCAGACTAAGAGAATAGAAGCGGTATTTGAGAGTTGCGGTTTTCGCACATGGCAGGATATATCGGCAAGTAGGATAGAAAAGGCGATAAGCGGACTACGCAAGAGTGTTAAGGTTGTTAAGGATGGAATTAAAATTGCTAAGGACTTGGGTGCAGTGTCGGCAAAGACGCAGGGTTATTATCTCAAAGCCATTCAGCAGTTTTGCCGCTGGATGGTTCAGGATGACAGGGCAGGGGAAAGTCCAGTTGAACATCTCAAAGCCAAAAAAGCGGTAAGCGCAAAACGCAGGGCATTGGAGGTTGATGAGGCAAGAAAGCTTTTGAAACACGTGCAGGGGGCTGGGAACAGCTTCGGTATGAGTGGAATGGAAAGAGCATTGCTTTATAGGCTGGCGGTTGAAACTGGACTTAGGGTTTCGGAGCTAAAAAGCCTGACGGCTGACAGTTTTGACTTGGCGGCAAAGACGGTGACTGTTGCGGCGGCATATACTAAGAATAGACTTAAAGCGGTTCTGCCACTGAGAGAGGAAACAGCAGCGGCGATAAAAGAGTTGTTGATGTTAAAAGTATCAGGGGCAGGAGCGTTCAATATGCCTCATGTTTCCAGTATTAGCAGGATGTTTAGAAAAGACCTTGAAGCGGTAGGAATAGCTTCAGCGGACACTGGCAATGGCAAACTGGATTTTCACAGCTTGCGGCATACCTTCGGGACAATGCTTGCAGCTTCTGGAGTTCATCCAAAGACGGCGCAGGACTTGATGAGGCACAGCGATATAAACCTGACCATGAGCCGTTATACACACACCCTGAGAGGTCAGGAGTCCGAGGCGGTAGAATCTTTGCCAGATTTATCTTTACCGAACAAGCAGGCTCATAAGGCAACAGGAACAGATAATTCAGTGGCCGATGGCGCTTACAAACCAGCTTACAAAAAACTTGCAAAAAATGCTTACTCTGGATATGACAAATCGACAACAGTTGGCACTAATCAGACTGAGGATAAGCAAGGTATTAGGCAAAGGGATGACATCGATAACGCTTTGACAGAACAACAGTTAGGCAATGAAGAGCAGGAGTTGGCATTAGTTGGCACTGCCGAAGAATCAATTGGGCCCGGAAGGGATCGAACCTTCGACCAATGGATTATGAGTCCACTGCTCTACCGCTGAGCTACGAGCCCGTTAAGGCAACTAAGCATAACCGCTTCTACCTGAAGTTGTCAAGGCCGGCTGCTCTGAAATAGCTCAATGGAAGGACTCCGTCCGGGTTTTAGTCATTATTGTTCGGGTGAGCTTCGCAATCTTGTCGCTGCACGATTTCACAGGTTATGGCCGGCAGCGTGCCTATATAAACCCGCTGCTGTGGTCTTTTTTTATCGCCCTGCGGATTTTTTGGCGGGTCCGCGGAAATATCCACAATCAGATTATCCACAAGCCCCACTTTGGTGGTGTTGCTGTCCGCCGCAATTGTGAACGTCATCTCGCCGGGGGTCATGTTCACATCGCCAAGTGTCAGGCCCGCGGGCGGTTCGCTCAGTTCAAGATATATAGGGGGAGGAGAGGCCATCGGTCTTTTCGGCATTTTTACCCGCACTTTGGTTTTACCGCCTGCGGGAATTTTAATATTGTTATCGTCGACCAGCTCAAGTATTGGCGCGCGACGATTTGGAAATCTTGTCATAACCATAAATTCCTGCGATGGAACCATGTGCATATAAATAAATGCCTGCATCATGTCCTCCGCCGGGCTAACAGGCCTGCTGACTGTTTGACCATCGATTTTAGCTTGTCCTTCAAGCCGCAGGTTGATTGGCTGCTCTAATGGTTTTTGCGGAGCCGTAAGAGTAACACGCAGGCGGTCGCATCCGGCCGGGATTCTCTCGCCGCTTAGTTTGAAGCCGGCTGGCGCGTCTTTGAGCGTCAGTTTGATTTCACCGTTAAAGCCGTCCTTTCGTAATACTTCTATTGTTACAGGAACGGTGCCGCCGGGCAGAATGTTTATGCTCGATGGTGCCGCTAACACAACAAAATCCGGCTGCGGTGGACTGATTCTCAGACGATACCCGTAATCCGGCCCGCCGTGATTCTGCGAGTCGGCCAGATGCACAAAGTATGCCCCTTTTTCAGAGAGGCGCAGACGCAAATACGAATCAGCATTATGCGTGAGCAGGCCCACATTCTTGTCCCCATAATCGTCGTTGTACGCAAGCACCTTTCCATTCGCGTCACTGAGCCACAGCAGCGAGTCGAGAGGAGAATTCAACCTGCGGGCATATACTTCGGCCGCTATCTCGTCGCCGGCGTTGGCATCAAACCGGAATATGTCAACGTCTCCCGGCTTGCTGATTCGCCCGTTAACTATCTGTGGCAGGGTGATGTGTTGTGCGTCTTCTGTAGTGCCGTTGTCTTCTATTTCATTACATTCGGGCAGTGAATCTACGGCATACGGGATGCGATTGCTTCGCCGGTTGTTTTTCCGTAACTGGGCATAGCGAATTGTGCTGCCGCCGGGCATCGTATCCAGCGGCATTTCGTTGGTGTCGAGGTTCCACCCCTGTATCGAGGCGATGGTAAAAACCCCCCTCTGGCCTCCGAGCGGGAACATCTGCGTGATGAATGGTTGTTCCGATATACTGACGCGATATACGAAATCCTCCCGCCCGCGGTAAATCGAGTCGCGAATCTCAAGCTCATAATCCCCGTCCATGGTAATCCTGTAAAATAACACCGGGTCGGGATTAAAAAGGTAATTGCCCGCGTGCTCCAGCTCTTTACCTTTAGCGTCATACAGGGTTAAAGTCGCCTGAAACCAGCCGGGCACGGCGTCCGCGAGATATGGAATAAGATGACGGGCCTGTGCCTCTATCGTGAGATTCTGACCTTTTTTTGCGCTGAAGCGGAAGCGGTCCGCCTCGCCGGGAAGAATCTGTCCGTTGAGCAGGATGGGTACATTGACTTTTGGCGTGAAAGGTTTGCCCGGGTCTTTGAATTCCGGCTCGCGGGTTTCCGGCAGCGTCCCGACCTGGAAACATAACGGATTTGTCAGGCCGATGCGGCCTCCAAGCCGAAGCTCCCGGTCTCCCGGCTCGGCGTTGGCGTCGATGGTGATTTCGATAATCGCCATTTCGCCAATCTGCATGCTGACGGGATATTTATTGCTCAGGAATTCTTCCGCAACCTTTTGCAGTCCCTTCGGACTTAACTTTTCGAGATTTCGCAAAAGGGGATGGTCCGGCAGCGTTACCGGGGGCATATTTGCGTCATCTGGTTTATTTGCATCCTGTGCGATTGGCGGCGGTTTTTTGCCCGGGCCTTGCATTTTTTGTCGCAGTTCTCTGATTTGCCTCTGGAGTTCGCGTCGCTGGTCGCCATTCAAAGGTCTTACCCGGCCAATGTATTGGATTACCGAGCCGTGAACACCCTCGCCTGTGATATAAACTTCGTTGGCGTCTTTGATAAACTGCCCGCCCACGGTAATTTTAATTATGGAACCCTGTTGCCCGCCCGCCGGGTAAAGATACCCGATGTGCGGCTCTCTTTCATTCGAGGCGCCCTGCGCATTTGCCGCATATAAAGCCAAAACCGCAATCAGTAATCGTCTCGATAAAGTCATCTCGCACTCGTTTACACTATTTCTTTTAGCCGGTTGCCTGAAGGCATAACCTGAAGAGTTAAACCTTTCGGATTTGGAAGCGGGCCGTCCGGGTCGATGCCCAGCAGCTCATACATACTGCCGATTAAATCTCCTGCGAGCACGGGACGCTGTGCGACTTTCTCGCCCTTATCGTCCGATGCGCCGACAACGTGCCCGCCTTTGAATCCGCCTCCCGCGACAACCGCGCTGAAGCAGTCGCCGTAATGTCCCCGCCCGCCGTTCCATGGTGATTCCCAAAGGATTTTAGGCGTGCGTCCGAACTCGCCCGCCCATACTACTATTGTGCTGTCCAGCATGCCCCGGTCACTGAGGTCCGCCAGCAGGGTTGACATTCCCTTGTCTAATTCGGGAAGCTTGCGGCGCATTGTCTCGAAATGCTGTTTGTGAGTGTCCCAGCCGCCGTAATTAACGGTGATGTATGGGACGCCGATTTCCACGAGCCGGCGGGCCATCAGGCAGGATTGTCCGAATTTGTTCCTACCGTATTTATCTTTAAGCTCGTCTTTTTCATTCGACATATCGAATACCTTGCCGCCGTCCCCGAGAATCAGGTTGTAGGCCTTTTCCTCACATCGGTCTAATTGTTCGAATTGCGGGTTTCCCTGCATCGCCTTGCCTAAGGAATCGAGCGAGTGAAGTAACTCGCGCCGGCTTTTCTGTCTGGCGTCTGAAACGCCTTCCGCGACAACGCCTGATACCACGAAACGTTTCTGGGCCGGGTCGCCTCCTGTGGCGAAGGGCTTGTAGCGCGGACCAAGAAAACCTTCCTCTGAAAATCGCCCCTCGGTTTCGGTAAGCACAATATATGGCGGTATTAGGCCCTTATAGCCGTGGTCGTATCCTCTGAATAACGAGACAACCGCCCCCATACCGGGGTAAACGAGATTGTCGCCTGGTTTCCGGCCGGTCTTCATTATATATGTTGCCGTCTCGTGGGCGTTAATGCCATGGGTCATACTGCGTATGATTGAATATTTATCCGCCTGCTTGGCCAGCAGTGGCAGCAACTCACAAATTTGTATGCCGTCCACATTTGTCGAAATCGGGTTTTTGAATGGGCCGCAGTAATCGTTACCCGCCTGCGGCTTGGGGTCGAATGTGTCTAAATGCGACGGCCCGCCGGACATCCATAGCTCTATTACCGCCTTTGCTGGTGCTCGCTTGGTTGCCGGCGGCGAATTTGTGTCCTCGCCGCGTGCATATCCGCCGAACCGCTCAACGAATGTCAGACCTGCCGCCCCGAGAAGCCCCAGCTTCAGCGCCTCTCGCCGGCTGATAGCGTTTATTTTTATTTGCTCTTTCATATATGTTGTCGCTATTTCAATGCCTGTATAAAAATTCCTTGGTATTAATTAGCGCCCACGCCAAATCTTCTATCGCGGCCTTGCGCGTCATCCCTTCACCTTGAAAATATTTCTCGGCGGTTTCTATTTCACCCGGCGTCGGATAACGCGACAGGATAGTTATGTAAATATTTTTGATAAGCTCAGTGCGGTTGCCTTTCGCGGCTTCTGCCTGTTCGCGCAGTATCGGGCTGCGCTCTATCTTATTTTTGATATCGTTTGAATTTAGCAGATACAGCCGCTGAGAATCTGAGGGCTGATTATTGCGTTCGGATTCCAGTCCGGTATCGCGTGCGGGCCTGCCGAACATTTCGAGAAACTGACTTGTTATGCTGCCGTCCTCCAGTTTGATGGTTCGCTGTCCTTCTGGAATAAACGTGAAGGGCTCCGGTATGTTGCTTGAATATTTTTCCCCTGTCCCGCCAATCTGATTTAAAGCGTCAATCAGCACTTCCGCGTCCAGTCGGCGGACAGGATAACAGGCGAACATCGTCTCGGCTTTCGGATTGTCGCTGCGAGAAATTGAAGATTGCTGATAGGTGCGGGAGTTGAGGATAAGCCGGTAAATAGTTTTCAGGTCGTATTTGGACCTCACAAGTTCCTTTTCCAGAAAGGCGAGCAGTTCAGGATTTACCGGCGGATTGTCCGGCCGGATATCATCCGGCTCGATTATTATGCCGCGACCCATCAGCCATGCCCATACGCGGTTGGTTATATTGCGAGCAAACCACGGATTATTCGGCTCGGTAAGCCAGTCGGCGAATGCTCGCCTTGGGTCGTCCGCCGGCTGGATTTGCACTTTTCTGCCGTCCGGCAAAACCGCTTCCCGTGGGCCGCCCGGCGCAGGGTTCTGATATACTATTTCTTCCTTCCACTCGGCGGTTTTTTTGTAGGCGACCTGTGAAAAGAAAACTTCCATATTGGTCCGGGCCGATTGTGGCAAACTTTCATAACGAGTTCCCATAAACGTTAGCGCTACTGTCCTGGCTATATCGGAGGGCTGCCTGCCCTGAATCGCGCGGTAGAAATTTACCTGCGGCTCGCGGAAGTTGCTGCCGCTCGAAGTTAATAACTCACGGGCGAACTGGTCGTAAGGCATATTCATGCGCAGCGAATCGTGAATCCAGTGGTAATACGCCTGCACCGCGTTGGGCCACAGGTTGATGGGAAATTCGGACTTGACCCTCAGCAGGTCGCACCACTTCAGCGTCCAGTAGTCGGCAAACTCTTCCCGTTCCAGCAGGCGGTTAATAAGCGATATGCGTTTGTTCGGGTTGTTGTTTTCCAGAAATTTGCGAGTTTCCGGCGGCGATGGTAACGTGCCGATTGCATCCAGATACACACGTCTTATGAAAACTTCGTCCGAGCAGAGGGGCCCCGGCGTGATGCCGTGTTTTTTAAGCCCTGCCGACACCAGCACATCGATGCGGCTTGTCGATACCATCCCGATGTTGCTTTCAAATGGAGGCATAATCTGCGGCGGTTCAGCGCCAGACCAGTTAAGGGGTATCATTAAGACCAGGGCCGCGATTAACGGTCTGTTCATTAAGAATTCTCCGTATTTCACGCCTTCAATTTGTTCTCAAAATATCAATGGCGGGTGGGTATTGCCTGCAGGAAAGACGTTCCTGCTATAGGACTTATTGCCTGATTCTCTATAATTATACCGCCAGGGGCTGTTTGGGGTAAATGGAGTTTTGGCAATAAACCGATTGGTGATTGTTTGCAGCGGGTTACTCAACCAGCAGGTCCGCCGTAACTACGTCGGGGCTGTCCTGCATAATGTCGTCGTTGAGAGTGCCTACCGTTCGCAGATGTGATATGCCTGCGAACTTTCTCGTATCGATAAGCTTGGCGCCTTTGGCCGCTATCTTGCGAAACGCGTGCCTTGCCCTTTGTTTGTCCTGTGCCCCCACCGCATCGACCACAACGGTAACACGCTTGCCTCGCTGCAGCAGTCCAAGTGCCGTCGCTTCAATGGCTCCTTCCGCACAGGCGCCTATCAAAACAAATTCATTTGCGCGGATTTCGCTCAGCAGCCGGTCTATCCTCGGTTCGTCAAACGGGTCTAAGCACCGCTTGTGCAGAATAATCTGTCGATACTTCCTCAGCAAATCCACCGGCAGGTCCGTGTTGTTGTCCGCCGCGAAGCTCGCCCGGTTGTTCAAAAGCGTGTAGTTGATTTTATTCATCCCTTCCGTCCCATCCACGCAGAACCCGCCGTTGTTGTCGGGATGAACCTCGCATATAGATACTACCGGAACTTTCCTGGCGCGGGCAAAAGCTATTACCCTTCTGATGTGGCTTAGAACCCTCCTGCGGTTACCAACACGCGCCCTGCCTCCCTCCACGAAAAAGTCCATCTGCGTGTTGATGTCTATCAGGACCTGCTTACGACGAGTTTTCATTAATTGACGTATCATTTGTGCGACCTTTTCTCCAGTGGCGTCGCTTTTATCCGGCTTATCCCTACGCCTTTGGCCACTACATATCTATACGCCCAAGGCATAGTTCCGGTGCAAAAAAATTCTCCAAAAACTTCTTCCTCTCTCACAACCCAGCCATCATAAATATCGTTTACCCTTGACATCGACTTTAAGCCCTTATTTCGCCCTTTTTTACCCTGCCCGGCACTGCGGTCTGGCAAAACCCTGTCGATTCCATATAATAAAGTCCACTGTTAGCCAAAATGTTACGAAAACTGGCCTTATACTGATTGGTTTTCAAAATGTCAAGACAATTAAATAATTATCCCAAATTAACCCTTGAGCACCAAAACCCGCCTGTCAAGGTAAATTTTGACGATATTTTCGGACGTTTGGCTCCAACCCACATCGAGATTGGCTCAGGCAAGGGGACGTTTCTGGTAAACCAGGCAAGATGCCAGCCCGATGCCAACTTTATCGGGATTGAATGGGCAGGCAGATATTACCGTTTCTCCGTTGACCGTGTTGGCCGATGGAATCTGACTAACGTCCGTATAATCCGCACTGATGCCGCCCGATTTATCGTCGAGTGTGTCCCCGATTCCTCCGTTGATTGCTTCCATATTTATTTCCCCGACCCCTGGCCCAAAAAACGTCACCACAAACGCCGTTTCTTCAACGATGCCAATACCAGCCAGCTCATCCGATGCCTCAAACCAGGGGGTGCCATCCGCGTCGCCACCGACTTTGCGGAATACTTCGAGCAGATAAAATCTGTATTTGCCTCCCAATCCGACGTTCTTGAACAAATCGATTTCCTCCCCAACCCCGGTGCCCAGTTAGGCGAATGGGTCGGCTCAAATTTCGAACGCAAATACCTGAAAGAAAACAGACCTATCTACACTATTGCAGTCAGAAAGAAGTAATTTAACCGCGTTGGTGACGAAGTTTTATGTAGTATTTGAGTGCCTTTTTAATAGAGCTGAACGCCATTTTGTTCAAAGGTATTTTTTCCGGCTCAAAAAACTTAACCTCGGCGATTTCTTTTTTGTTCAGCTTTATTTTTTTCGGTTCATCAATTCTGTATGTGAAAACCAAATCCGTGGTCGCGTATGTTATGCCTTTATACACATAGATATTCGGCGCAGATGTAAGATATCGCGGGTTTTTGATTTTTATGCCTAACTCTTCCCGAACCTCCCTTGCAAGCGTTTCCTCAACCGACTCGCCGTAGTCCGCGAAGCCGCCCGGAAAATCGAACATCCCTGCCTTTGGCTCATTGGCGCGAATTGCGATAAGAATCTTTGAGCCATACTCGATAATTGCTCCCGCCGCGGATGCCACGTTGTGATAATAATCAAATCCGCACCTGCTGCACGTTATGTGCTTGCCTTTCGAATGCGCCTTCGGCCCGCTGGCTCCGCATCCCGGACAATACCTGAATATCTTCGGCAGCCCTATCTTCATCCCCTACAGCCCCATCTGCTCAATACTCTTTAAAAACTGTGCGTACATTTCAATAGACCCTACGCAAAGCAGCACTGTGACCGCAATAATGATAATCGTCCAGATTACCTTGCTGGCGACGCTGTATTGCGGATTATACAACACCAAAGGCAGCGCAAGCGGCCCGAAACACAATACCGATATAACGACAAGCGATGTCTTGTGATACCATTTGACGTTGCCGCCCTTCTTTAGGTTTTTTAGTTCCGCGTCGATTAGAAACTCGCCGCAGTGTTTGCACTTCACCGCCTCATCCTGAATCTCTTCCGCGCAAAACGGACACTTCTTCATATTATACCCCTATATACTTACAGGTATTTAGGACTGTTCTTTCCTAAAATACATTTCGGCGTTCTCCGTGCCAACCGATAGAAAAAACGCTATATTCCGTCCTGCTTTCTTGCGATATATGAACGACGCTCGCCCCTGTCGCATTTTTTTCGCAGTTGTCTATTTTTTGCTCGCCAGGAGATTTGCCGTAAGCTATAATACCCACGAGCATCGGGGTCTAACAGGCTGGAAGATTCTTCGCTGCGAATATTGAGTGAGGTTTTATACGAGCTTAAAAAATATACCAACACTGCGAATAGGAAATTTCGAAACTAAGGTTCCGATTATTCAGGGGGGGATGGGCGTTGGTATCTCCTTGTCAGGTTTGGCCTCGGCCGTCGCTAATGTCGGCGGCATCGGCGTTATCGCCACCGCTGGAATAGGCCAGCTTGAGCCGGATTCACACACGAATTTCAACGAGGCGAACAACAGGGCGCTGCGAAAAGAGCTTGCCAGGACAAGGGCCAAAACCAGCGGCATCATCGGCTTGAATATAATGGTCGCACTCTCGGATTTTGACGACCTCGTCCAGTGCGGAGTCGATGAAAAAGTTGACGTCCTTTTCCTCGGCGCCGGGCTTCCGATAAAACTTCCCAAAACGCTCCCCCTCGATGCCCTTGGCTCGCTGCACACAAAGTTTGTTCCTATCGTGTCCTCAGACAGGGCCGCGGAGCTTATATTCAAATCCTGGGCCAAACACTTCAATCATGTCCCTGATGCGGTCGTTGTCGAAGGCCCTCTTGCCGGCGGACACCTCGGCTTTAAAAAAGAGGATATCACCGACCCCGAACACGCCCTCGAAAAGTTGGTGCCCCCCGTTATCTCCGCGATAAAACCTTACGAGCAGAAGTTCCAGAAAAGTATCCCCGTCATCGCCGGAGGCGGCATATACACCGGCGCGGACATCTATAAATTTATGCAGTTGGGCGCCAGTGCCGTGCAAATGGCGACAAGATTCGTCGCGACCTTCGAATGTGACGCCTCCGATGAGTTTAAGCAGGCGTTTCTCCGCTGCAAAAAAGACGACATCATCATTATCGACAGCCCAGTCGGCCTGCCAGGCAGGGCCATACGCTGCGAATTTCTCGACAGGATCGCCTCAGGCCAAAAAGAACCCTTCAAGTGCCCGTGGAAATGCCTGAGAAGCTGCGATTTCAAAAACGTCCCTTACTGCATCGCCATCGCGCTTACCAACGCCAAAAACGGCGACCTCAAAGACGGCTTCGCCTTCGCCGGCGCAAACGTCTATAGAGTGAACAAGCTCGTCTCCGTAAAAGAACTCATCGATGGCTTAATGGAAGAGTATTCTAATTGCTGCGCCCCCGCCGGCGTCCACGCCAGATAAAAAAATAACCCCTCGCAACGCGGATTCCCGCGTGTTTACCGGTCTTAAGCTTATATAACGTTACAACAGTCGTTAAGTTGTCCCCGCCAAATGCCGAAAATAACGATGCGTCATTGCAACTCGCCCGAATATACGACTCGGGCCGCAATCCCCAGCGGAGAAGAGGGACTTAAAGCAAAATTATTGCTTGGTGAGCAGGGTATTTATGGCCGACAGTTTCAGGAGAAAGTTCATTGTAATCGCCTTTACGGCGGGGATGTCTCTTGGTCTGCTGTTCACTTCCCTGTCATTTATCAACTCACAATGTAAAAACAGCAAATACAACCTTCTGTATTTTACCGCCACACAGGCAAAGCTGATTTCCTCAAATATCACATGCGCACTGTCTTTTGAAGACGCCAAAGACGCGAACGGAGTTCTCGAATCCCTCAAAACTCAATATAATATCGTTTTCGCTGGCATCTACGATTGCAACGGCAAACTCTTCTCCTCTTACCGTCGCGATGACGTCGGGAACAGGGAGTTCAAACTGGTGCCCCCTACAAAGGCAAAATTTGTCTCTCGCGACGGCTACATGGTTGTCTCCGAACCCGTTATTCACCAGAAACAGTTTCTCGGAACCGTCTGCCTCTGGGCTCAGCCGTAACCACATCTCTTCAATTCAGCATTTATATTGGGTATTTATCCCCCTGCCTGCCCTCCCGTAGCGCAGCGAAGGCCCCAGACTACGATCTGGGGGCCAGTTTCCTTATCCGCCCGTTGCCCCTCCGGATTCATTGCTGTCTGTCTGCGTCGTTTGTGTCCATGGCGGGCGGCCGAGCTGCCGCTCCTGTTTCTCCCAGTCGCGGAGGACCTGACCCACGTTAATATTGAAGGCCCATATCGCAATAATCAGCGATGTCACTATGATAATCGAAATAGCGAGCACGTATTTGCTGATGCGTTCTCTTCTCGTTATAAAAGCGATTACCGCGCCGGTTGCCATAATTGCGACCCCGAAAACAACTCCAAGCGTGCGATAGTACAGAACATACGCGATTATCGTTGCCAGTGCGCTGGCCGCAAATGTGAAAGCGCCTCCCAGGGCGAGAAGGTGAGTGAAACTGTGCAGCTCCTTGCATTCCGGCGGAATCTCATGCTCGCACAGAAAGTTATTCATCGCAATGTGAAACGCACGCATCCTCTTGTCTCCGAGTCCGTCCATAATCATTTCTGTGTTCTTTCCGTTTACCCTGAATCTAAAACAATGCACATCAGTATGAAGATTGATAACCGGATATGTCTCGAAACGCGCCGCCTCCAGCTCTTTCCATTTGTATTCCTTGCTGCCCACTGCCCAGACGATTTTAAAACCCTCCGCATCTATACGGAATTCCTTCAGCTCTTTTTTACGAAACATCGGCAGCCCGATTAAACCGAATATCAGGGCCAATCCTCCGTTCCACCCTGATATGTGAAGCCAAGATACATTTCTGTCTAAATAAGCCCAAAGCAACAGGCCTATTAATATACCGCCTGCAATAAAAGAAGGCACCGACCGCCACCTTGGCTCACCCTTGATGTCCGTGCGAAAAACCAGCTCGCCTTCAATGAATTCTGGTTTATCCTGTTCCTCGATTGCCATTTACATCTCCTGATTTAATAGTCAATCTTGGTGATATTTCCACGGTTCTTAACATACTAAATCAACTAAGATAGACGCAGAAATTGGCGTCAGCCAGATATAAAGGACAGCATATACCTGCCAGCCCCAACCGGTTTCCTTACGCTTTGCTCCAACGAGCATCCGAACAAGAAACAGCAAATCAAGCACAGCGCAAGTTATTAGATGAACCTTTACAGACATCGGCCCGCACAAAGGCACGGATGCATGCACCGTAGCAATATTCCAAAGTATAATCCCGCAGCATCGTAGTACAGGCCATGAACTTTCCGCAGGCCAAGTCCTACTCCACCCTTTAACAAATACAAGAGAATAAGCAACCGCAAAATATAGTGGAATAATAATCAACTGTAGCCAGTTCTCATGAATTAGTGCATCTTTTGGATCTCGTATCAAGAACAAAATCCACTCGCTAATAAGCAAGAATATCACCACCACGAGCGGAACATAAGCAAGAACCAGAAATATCTTTCGTTTCGTTATTTTCATCTTTTTACTTCTTTCCCGTCTGCCCCATCTTTTCCATTGCTGGTAATAAGTACAGTGACTATTTCATTCTTCCTTTTTTCTTTTTCATCTTTACTTTTCACGTTGACTACGAAGTATCGTTCGCATCTTCCGCTCGGTAGTTCAATGTCTTCCAGAAGCACTTCGCACGTCTCACCCACAAATTGTTCCCTGAATTTAATACCAAGCTCATCACTCACTTTCCGCAGAATCTGTGCCCGTTGTTTTATAATTTTTGGCTCTACCTTGTTTTTCATCCTTGAAGCAGGGGTTCCCATTCTCGAAGAGAATGGGAAGGTGTGTATTTTCGAAAACCCCGCCCACTTTGAAAGTTCCACCGTCTCTTGGAAATCCTCATCCGTCTCGCCCGGAAATCCTACGATAATATCACAGGTAATCGCCGGCCTGTCCAATCGCTTTTTTATCAGTTCAATTTTCTCTCGCAGTTCTTCTGCCGTATATTGCCGACACATTCTTTTCAATGTCGCGCTCGCCCCCGACTGCACCGACAAATGAATATGAGGCATAATGTTCCGATTCGCGCAAAATACATCTAACAATTCCTCGCTAATGTCCCCCGGCTCCAAACTGCTCACCCGAATCCTCTTTAATTCTTCTATCCGCGCCAGCTCCCTTAATAAATTGAAAATTGAAAATTGAAAATTGGAAATCTCAGGTGTCTTTCTCACTGTTTCCCGCCCATACGCCCCCAGATTGACCCCCGTAACCACAATTTCCTTATGCCCAGCCGCCACAAGGGCCTTTGCCTCTGCTACCGCCTCCTCCATCGGCTTACTTTGAACATCAGGCCTAACTTTAGGTACAATACAATAAGTGCAAAGGCCGTCACAGCCGTCCTGAACCTTGAGAAATGCCCTTGTGTGCCCCTTGAAACCGGACAATTTTGGCAATTTGGGATATTTGGCGAATTTAGCCATTCCATCCTTGATTTTTGAGCCGTTTTTTGCTTTAATAAGGGGGTTGTGGTCGATGATAATTTGGGTGATTCTTTGCGCCAAATCATCTCGGCTGCTGATGATATGAACATTATCGCCGTCGCAAGGGGGGCTTTCCCGGCTGTTCATCGCCGGAAGACACCCGCAGACGACCCTTACGCCGGCTGGATTGGCCTTTAGTGCTCTTTGTATATATTGCCTGCTCTTGGCTGAAGCCGTACCTGTTACGCAGCAGGTATTTATTACGGCTAAATCGGGCTTCTCACCCGACACCGCCGCCGACAGCCCCAGCTCATTGAGAAACTGGGCTATCTGTTGAGATTCGTACTGATTTACTTTGCAGCCAAGCGTATATATGGAAAAAGTTCTCATAGTTCCTATAATAATATAATTCTTTGTGTTATACTATTGCGTTAGCAGTGAAAAACGGGTCCCGTCCATTTCAGGCCGGGACAGGAGGCATAGTTTATGGCGGAAAAAATCGGGTCGGTCTGGGCCATCGACATCGGAAATACCTCGCTCAAGGCACTCCGCCTTAGCAACGAATCCGGCACTCTCGAAGTTATTGGCTTTGAACATATCCAGCACGGAAAAGTCCTCTCCGGCTCAGGTATCAGTGAACAGGAAAAGCAGGAGCTTATCGCTATTTCGCTTCGCCAGTTTGTCCAGGCCAACGACCTCAGCAGAGACGAAATCATCGTCGCTGTTCCAAGTGCAAACAGTTTCGCCCGCTTTGTCAACCTCCCGCCCGTCGAGCAGAAACGAATCCCCGAAATCGTCAAGTTCGAAGCCAGCCAGCAGATTCCTTTTGATATCAACGAAGTCGCATGGGATTGGCAATTGATGACGGAGGCGGGGGCGGCGGAGGCGAAGGTCGGGATATTCGCGATAAAAAACGACGTGGTGACGACGGAGCTTGAGCATTTCAGCAGGGAGAACCTGGAGGTTACATACGTTCAGATAGCGCCGATGGCGCTTTATAACTATATTTTTTACGACAGGCCTGACCTGATGCGGTCGGATACGCAGGCGACGGTGGTTCTGAACATCGGGGCGGAAACTACCGACCTTGTAGTCTGCACCAAATCAGATGTTTGGCAGCGGACGATAGCGATGGGGGGCAACGCCTTCACCAAGGCGATAGCGGACACGTTCAAGCTGAATTTTGAAAAGGCGGAAAAGCTCAAGCGGACCGCGCCGATGAGCAAATACGCTAGGCAGATTCTTCAGGCGATGAAGCCGGTGTTCACTGATCTGGCGTCGGAGATTCAGCGTTCCCTCGGTTTTTATACCAGTTCGCACTCGAATGTGAAGCTGGTGAGAGTTGTCGCGCTGGGCGGCGGCACGAAGATGCGAGGTTTGCTCCAGTACCTTCAGCAAAGCTTGCAGATGCAGATAGAGCGGCCAGACGCGTTCAAGCAGGTCGGGATAAACGCATCGGTGTCAGCGGCGAAGTTCCATGAAAGCGTATGTGATTTTGGCGTCGTGTACGGGTTAGCAGTGCAGGCGCTTGGTCTTGGGCGGATAGAGAGCAATCTATTGCCTCGGAGCATAGCCAAGTCAATGGTATGGGCAAGCAAGACGAAATTTTTTGTCCTGGCGGCGTGCCTGATATTGGTGGCGTCGGTGCTGGCATTCGCGAGAACGCTTATAGACCGCGCCAGCTACACAAGCAAAGCATCGCAGAGAGGGGCAACAAAGCTGGTGCTGGATGCCGCAAAGAAGGCCCAGGCCGACCTAAAGGCCGAAGAAGCCAGGGCCAGCGAATCAGAAGC
Organism: Sedimentisphaerales bacterium; assembly: GCA_049509475.1. Lineage (GTDB taxonomy): Bacteria > Planctomycetota > Phycisphaerae > Sedimentisphaerales > Anaerobacaceae > Fen-1362. The sequence goes on along the minus strand of JBEKZW010000011.1, from coordinate 42,114 downwards.
AGTGATAAAAAAGGAGTTCGAGCTGTTCAAGTATCGTGATATGGTTCCTTTGCTGTACCAGAAGTTGATAGGGGCATTGCCGAATGCCAAAAGCAACCCGGAGCAGGCGGAGCTTTACCGTGCTTTTGCCAGCGGCGACGTGAATACGATAAAAGAGAAGTTTCCGGACCGCAGGGAGCGCAAGCAGATTTTTGTAACCGGGATGTCTATTTACTATACGCTTGATGTTGGGAATGGTCAGTTCGGAACGACTGGTTTCGAGAAGGGTCTTGATTCGAGAGAGGCGCTCGGAGAGGGAGGTTTAGGCGGTCAGATGGAATCGAGAGATATGATGAGGGGCCCCCCTGGCGGCGGCGGGGGCGGACGAAGCAGGATGCCGGGTGGATTTTCGCCTCCGGTACGAGGCAGGATGCCAGGAGCGCCGTCGCCGGGGCTGGGCGGCGCGGCGGCGGACCGAGGTTTTATAATAACGATTTCCGGTTACAGCCCGTATAAGACTATTACCGAACTGCTCGACCCTATTAAAGTGCAGGACGACCCGAATAAGTGGGGATTAGTCACCAGGCTTGCGAATTTGGACAGTATGTTTGATGGCAACAGTCCCTTTGAGCTTTATAAGAAGACGGAAAAGCAGCATTTTGACCTTCAGACCGGCGAAGTGGATTTGGCGGCGCCTATGCCTCAGGGTATCGGCGTAAGAAAAACAGGTGAGGGCAATAACGAAGTGCTTATTGACCCGATGACCAACGAGATTATCTCCAAGGTTATGGAAGGCGACGACAGCAGCAAGAAAGCTGCGAAGGTTAACGATTCCTGGTTTGTGCTGAATTTTAAGTTGAGGTGGAAGGATTCATCAAAAGCGTCTGTTGAAGAGGGCGGCGGCAGCCCGGCGGCGGCGCCAGCTGCAAGACCGTCACCGCCGAGTCCTGTCAAAGCGCCGGCCCCGCGGAAGAAAACCGCCGCGCCCACTAAATCGAAGGGGGTGGAGGAGTAATGGCAAAGATAAACTTGGACTTATCTAAGTTGAAGGATTTAATGAAGGGATTGGGGGGATTGCGGGTGTATCTCGTGTTGATTTGGCCCGCGGTGATACTTTTGGCGTGCGGCGCGGTTCTGGCGGCGGCTTGGCTTATGGGCAGCAGTTTAAAACAGAAGGTGGCCAAGGAAAGTATACCGATAGGCAACGAGGTAAAGCAAATGTTGAAACAGTTGCCTGTCGCCGGTCAGGCGCAGGTGGAAAGACAATATCAGGATGCATACCAGCAGGACGCGAACCTCATAAAGTTGCTATCGGTAGAGACCTCTCAACGTGAACTGCTCAGTTACGACATATTTCCTAAGCCGAAGGATACTTCGACATTACTTTTCACCAGGTTTGGCGCCAAATATTGTCAGGGGGTCGAGGGTTTGATAGCGAAGGACCGTGGGGGTGATTGTCCCGATGCGGAGGAATTGAGGAACGCCCGGCTGACGGGGGGAATCCCCGGGTCGAGCGCAGCGGGTGGGGCATCGTCGAGGATAGTCGAGGAGATTTGTCACGCCAGAGCTAAATCAGTGTCCATATATGCGGTTCCCGAATCTGTGGGCGGGTACGATTTCTGGAAGGCATATCAGTACTCCAATATAGAGGACAGTGTCAAGGACTGCTGGTTCTGGCAGGTTGGTTACTGGATAATTGAGGACGTATTTTCGGCGGCAGGAGCGATGAATGCCGGTTCGAGCAGCGTGTTAACGTCGCCTGTAAAACGTGTGGAGCGGGTCGGTTTTGTGGCGCCGGATGCCCTTTTTAGTACTGGTGCTGGGACCGGGAAAACAACGTCTCAGGGGAAGCCCAAATACGTAACCAAGCCGGAGGAACAATTGACTGAGTCGTTCACTGGTCGAGTGAGCAACGAGGACATAGACGTGGTGCATTTCGGTTTGGTGGTGGTGGTGAGCAATAAGGCAATAATACCTTTTATGCGGGAGTTGTGCAGCGCAAAGGAGCACGAGTTCAGGGGATTCACGGGCCAGGAGCCGGCGAAGGTATTCAAACATAACCAGATAACCATTTTGGAGAGCAGAGCAAAACCCGTGGATTTGACGTCGGCAGACCATCGGTATTATAGATATGGAGCGGATTCGGTTGTCGAAATTGAACTTGTATGCGAATACATATTCAACAGGAACGGCTATGACGAGATTAAGCCGGAGTCGATAAAGAACCTTGTGACAAAGACAGGTACTTAGGAGGCTTAGCTGCGCAGGTTTGGGGTTTTGGAACTATGATTAAAAAACAAAGCAATTTCATAGATGAGCATATCGAAAAGGTGGCGCTGGTAATAGGCGGGCTGGCGGCTATCTACGTTTTGTATGCGTTTGCGCTGCGAGGTCCGGAATTGGTTTTCGACAACCAGAAGTTTCGCCCCGGTCAGCTTGATATATACATAGCGGAGCAATCTGAACAACTGAAAGCGCGGATGGAGAGGGAACCGATTCACAAGCCACCATACGTGCCACAAAGCGTTAGTTTTCTAGCGAAGATGAATTCGGTGCTGGATAAGGATTTGAACGTTGTCTGGCCGGTGCCGAGTTCGGGCGAGACGATGATAGATAAGAAGTACCACATTCCCGTGATTGGTTCCGTTAATGATGTTTCCCTGGAACACATCAGGGCGGCAGCCTATATGCCGAAAGTTGCGGTTAACTTGGAAAACGTTGAATCGGAAGATACGTATGAGCCAAACGACCTGGATTTGGTTACCGTTCAGGCGAGTTTCGACCTTGCGCCGTTAATAGACAGTTTTCAGGAGTGTTTTGCGGGCAAAGATGTTCCTGAGGGGTGGCGTGATACCGGTTTGGCCAAGCCGGTGTTTGCGGCGGTTCAGTTACAGAGGCAGCGTTTTGGTGATAACGGTGAGTGGGGCCGGTGGGAGGATGTGCCCCGCGTGAAAATAGACCCAAAGAGAGACGACTACAAAATAATAGATGATGTAAACGGCCTGCCGAGCGGGGGGGTTATGGTTCAGCTTGCGAAGTTAAGCGCTCCGCAGACGCAGGTGAAATTGCTGCAGCCGGACCCGTATAAGATAGCGTCTGCTGACGATGACTGGCTGCCGCCTTCGCTGCACAGGAAGTTTTTGGCGGTTCGGCGAGAGAAGGAAGCGCAGGACCGGCGGGAAACGATAGCGACGGAGCGTGAGGCAAAAGCAGCGGAAGAGCGTGACAAGGCGGCGGGGCGGCCGGCGAGAGAAGTGACAGAAAAGCCCCGTGGCACGACGGAACCAACGGGTCGAACGACGACGCCAGGCAGGCCGGCAGGTGGTGCAGGCTACCGTGGAGGGGCGGGAGGCGGCGCTGGCCGAGGCGGAGTGGAAATGGGGGGAGGCGCAACTCGCAATCTTCCGAAAACGACGACAGCCAAGCCGGACAGGACATCGGAGCGTGACCGGCGGACTGAATCGACAACGGCGGCTGAGCAGAAAAAGACCGCCAAGCCGGTGGTAACAGAGGCGACGATATACGGAGAAATGAAAAAGATGCAGCTGACGACGGGGAAGGATATCAGCAAGCTGCGTGAGGCGGTAACATTCTGGGCCTATGACGATACTGTTGAGCCTGGCGCGATTTATCGATATCGTATCCGGCTTGGGGTATTCAATCCCGTGGCCGGTACCGGCCAGGTGCGAGAGGAGGATGCTGAGAAGGACAGCAAGGTGATATTGTGGAGCGAATTTTCGGATGCGACGGACGAAATAGCGATAGACAAACGGCTGTATTTCTTCCCGTTAAACGTTCAGGAGACAGCCATGGCGGCGGAGGTGCAGGTTTGCAGGTATGTGCTGGGCTATTGGCACAGTGAGCCGTTTATGGTCAAGCGCGGGGACGTGATAGGCAGGGTAGCGAGGGTTGAGCCGAGCGATAAAGATAAAAAGAACGCGGACGTGAAACTTCCCGAGACGATAGATTACACTACGGGGGCGGTTGTGGTGGACCTGGTAGCGATGAACGACTGGTCCGGGGACAAAACTCTCCAGTCGCGGCAGTATTTTGATATGCTGTTCAGCTTTGACGGGACGAGTGTGGAGAGATTGCCGGCGAAACAGATGTACTGGCCTGAGGAACGGCGTTTGAAGTATAGCGAGCTGAAGACGCTTGAGAAGAGGCCCAAGGAGCCATGGCGTGCCTGGGGCAGCACCGGCCCGATGGAAGTGCAACAGCGTGGTTTGCCAGGGGATGGTATGAGGAGAGGGCCAGGCGGCCTGATTATGGAAGATAATATGCAGAGGAGGGGGCTGCCGCCGCAATAGCAAGAGCGGGGGAATTATCCGCCGGGGCAAGTCGCGGTAAGGGCGACGCTCCCGTCATTTGTGACCAGACAATCGTCTTCGATTCTGACGCCGAGGCGTCCGGGGATATAAACGGCCGGCTCGATTGTAATCACGTCGCCTGTCTGCAATTTTCCTTTTGCTTTGCCTGATATTGCGGGCAGTTCGTGTACCTCCAGACCAAGTCCGTGCCCGGTTCCGTGGCCGTATACGGGCAGGTCGGCTTTTTTTATTATTTTCCTCGCAGTTGTGTCGACCCGGCTGATTTCGACTCCGGCTTTGACCATTCTTATGGCGGCGGCTTGTGCCCGTTTTACGACTGTGTAAACTTTTGTATAAAGCCTGCTGGGTGTGCCGACCGAAAAGCATCTGGTCAAATCACAGCAATAGCCGTCGAGGCGCACGCCGAAGTCGATTAGGACGTTATCATTTTTGCGTAATTTGCGAGAGGTGGGCTGGTGATGAGGTCTTGAGGCATTGGGGCCGAACGCGACAATCGTTGTAAAGCTGTTTGTGCCTCCGGCTTTTCTGATTTCAAAATCGACAATTCCCGCCAGTTCATTTTCTGTCAGCCCCGGTTTTACCTGTCGAAGCACACTCTTGAAGGCACGTGCTGCGATTTTGGCGGAGGCCCGAACGGCGGCAACCTCGGCCCGGTCTTTTTTCCTGCGTGCTGATTCGACGATACCTTCGGCGGTCTTCAGCCGGCAGGACAGAGTTTTCTTCAGGGACTGGAAATTAGCGAGCGATATTGATTTTTCGACGGCAGCGGTTTTTATTCCGCTTCGATTCCGCAATAGTTCGGCGATTGCTTTGGCCATTGCCTCTTTGCGTTCAACAATCCTGCAGAATCGGCACTGGGCCGCGGCCTGCTCGGTGTACCTGCTGTCGGTTACAAGGGCGGCTGCGCGGGGTAAAACCACCACCCAGCTGTCGTCGCCGGTAAAGCCGGTCAGGTAGGTGACATTGGCCGGTTCTGTGGCGATAAGGCAATCGGCTTTTAGCCGGACAATTCCGGCCCGAACGACCTTGAGGCGGGTTTTATATGTGTACTTATCCATTCGTAAAAATTCTCCAGTCAAAAACCTGCTGCCAGTATTAACAGCGCAGACGGGAAAAATAAAGATTTTTTCCGCCTCGATTTGGAGGTGAGGGGTTCTTTTTTTATAATTTGTTTGATTGGATTTCTCCGGCTGAAGGGGGAAAGCCGGTTTAAAATAGAACGTATCGCCTCGCAATTATAGTCGGGGCCAAAGGTGCATGATTCCAACGCCTCATTTCACCTAAACAGGACGGCGAAAGTCGCCCTGTTTTTTTATGTCTTGCCCGCTCGGCACAAAGCCATTACAATGCTGCCCTTTGAATCGTCCGGCTTTTTCAAAGGTAAATTGATTCTATTATGCTGCTGCCTATTCGCACAAATATCAGATGCTATAGAACGCCCTATGCCAATTACGCCATCATAGCCGTAAACGTGATTGTGTTTCTACTGAGCTACTGGCCCGATGAGCGGGCAAGGGATATTCTGAGGCCCTGGGCGGAGCAGTTTGTTTTTACGCCTGCTCACCCGTTTTTGTGGCAGTTTATCACTTACGCTTTTCTGCACAGCGGTTTTCTGCATATTTTCGGCAACATGTTCTTTTTGTACATGTTCGGCAATAACGTAAACGACAAGCTCGGGCATTTCGGCTACACTTGTTTTTACCTGGCAGGCGCGGTGTTCAGCGCGGTCGGCCATACACTGATAAACAGCAATCCTGTTATGGGGGCAAGCGGCGCGGTGGCAGCGGTAACGGGCGCGTATCTTGTGCTGTTTCCGCAGACCCTTATAACTATTGTTTACTGGTTCATCTTTATCGGCACGATTGATGTGCCGGCCCTTTACTTTATCGCGTTCAAGATGATTATCCTTGATAATGTGATTATCCGTTATACAGCGAATACGAATGTTGCTTACGACGCGCATCTTGCGGGTTACACGTTCGGCATCGCTTCGTCAGTGTTTTTGCTGGCGACGGGGTTGCTCAGCAGTTCGCAATTCGACCTCTGGGCGATGCTCAAGCAATGGAACCGCCGGCGTGTATACCGCGACGCGATTTCCACCGGCTATAACCCGTACACCGGCATGGGCGGCAAAAAAAGTATAACAGCGAGAGAGGTAACAAAGCCGGGGCCTGATGAGCCGCAGATTAGGCAGTTGCGCGAGGATATCGCCAACAGCGTTTATCGGCACGACCTCCAGACGGCCGCCCAGCAGTATCTTAACCTTGTATCGCTCGATAGCGGGCAGATTCTACCTCGCCAGTATTTGCTCGATATCGCCAACCAGTTTGCCAGCGAGGGCCGATACAGTAATGCCGCGTCGGTTTATGAAAAATTTATCACTCACTACGCCAATTACGAGCATATCGAGCAGGTCGAGCTGATGCTGGGAATAATATATTCACGGTATCTTGAGAAGCCCGACCTTGCGCTGAATCATTTGCGCATCGCCGAGAAAAAGATTGCCGACCCTGCCCAGTTATTGATGTGCCGGTCTGAAATCGAAAAACTGCAGAACCGGTAGTTGTCCATTTCTACTTTTGCACCACCATGTGCATCCAGTAACCTAAGTAGCCTGTCAAGGCCCAGATAGCTGAGGCGGCGAATAATACGAGCGAGCCGATGATACGCAGACCCTTTTTGTCGTTTTGCCATACCACGAGCGGCGAGAAAATGCCGCAGACGCCGCAGAGTATAAAGCCGATGCCCGACAGAACGGGTTTTGCCGTAAGGCCAAGATCGATTATCCGCACGCCGAGGACCGCCGCTGCTGTCCCAGCGAAGACGGCATATATCGCTAAAGGCAAGAGTTCCCATCTTTTGGATAAGGCCAAGGCCAGGCCTAAGAAAAGCATGCCCAATAGGATTGACATCTCGCCGAAGGCCGAATTATACGGTTTGGGGAGCGGCCAGGTGAAGGTAATCGCAAATCCTCCTATCGCGGCGATGAGGCCGCAGATTGCGAATGCGGGGACCCAGTGGCCAATATCTTCCGGCCTATCCAAATCACGCCAGACGAAACAGCCGAGCAGGAACAAACCCGCGGACATATTTATCAGCATCAGCGTCAGATAATCTATCATCATAATTTTGCCTCCCAATAGCGCTCTTGAGTAAATCGCTCAGTTACTATCCGAAATTATAATGTTTCTTAACGGCTTTTTTGACCTTCCATTTGCATTCGAGGTCGACGGGGAAAACGACGAAATCGCCGGGGCCGAAGCTGACTGATTCTTTGCCGTCGGTTACCGTGACGTCGCCCTCGAGTATCAGGCAGGTTTCCTTTTCGGTATAGGCCCAGTCGAATTCGCTTGGCTTGCAGGTCCAGATGGGCCAGGTCTTGCAGGTTTTCTCTTCCTCTTTTGTTGGCTTTCGCACCACAATGTCTTTTGCAGTCGGCATATTGCGCTCCTTTATTTTCGCTTAATCAACCACGATTATATCTTTGTGCCGGTTATTTACACTGAATTTTTTACTTTTTCTGTTTGTCTTTTTCCCTTACATTATTCGCTTTCTAAAAATTAACTATGAACAACGAACTATGAACAAAGAACAATTAAACGGATTCAAGGCGTGGCTTGATAAGTTCGTCGCGGGATTCTATGGCGACGATGAGTATATTAATGCCAATATAAAACTAAAGCAGGACCACAGTGCGCGGGTCTGCGCTGAGATGCTTTACCTGGCGGATGAATTGCGTTTGTCGGACAATCAGCGATTGCTGGCTGAGACGATTGCGCTGTTTCACGACGTGGGCCGGTTTCTGCAGTTCGCCAGGTACAGGACATATAGCGACCCGAAGAGTATCAACCACTGTCTGCTCGGTTTAGAGATACTCCAAAAGGAGAATGTCCTGGTGCAACTGCCCGATGACGAAAGGCAAGTAATCGAGGCCGCCATTCGCTATCACGGCGAAAAGGAGCTGCCCGGTAATCTGACGGGCGATACGCTGCCGTTCTCGAAAATGATACGCGACGCGGACAAGCTCGATATTTTTAACGTGATTATAAATGCGTATATCCGGTACAGAAACGACCCGGACAACTCCAAACTTGAGATTGGGTTTCCAGATGAGCCGGGGTTTACGCCCGAGGTGCTTGACACGATTCTTACCGGCGACCGGGTTGATTATAAGGCATTACGAAAATTGAACGACCTGAAGCTGTGCGTGCTCGGCTGGGTTTATGACGTCAATTTCGCCCCGACGTTTAGGCGATTAAAACAACGGCGATACCTCGAAACGATTTTTGAATTCCTCCCCGATACCCCCGATATCCATAAAGTCCGCGAAAAAATATTCGCGTATATCGATTCCCGGATTAAGTAACCTGCCACAAAGACACGAAATATTTTACCGCGGAGACCGCAGAGATTAGTTATTTCCGATTTCTGAAGCGGGCTCTACGCTTCGCTACGTGTGCGATTTAACGGCAACAGCGGATTATTTGAATAATTCGGAATGCGTCCCCATTCGTTCGAGAACAAGCAAGTCGCCTTCGATTCGGTAAATAAGAACCCAATCCGCCTTTATATGACAATCACGATGACGATGCCAATCGCCCCGTAACGGATGGTCTCTGCATTTATGCGGCAATTGCTCCCCTCTGGCAAGAATGGCAACTACTTCTCTCAGGGCTTCCATATCTTTGCCTTGTGTTTGAGCCAGCTTGTAATCTTTCTTAAACTGATTCGTCCACTGAATGCGTCTCAACGATTGAGTTCCTTGAAAAGAGCATCGACGTTTGCGGCCTTACGCAGACCGCGACCCTTCCTTGAATCCCTTAACGTTTTGGCTGTAAGCTCATTGGGAATCTCTATATCAAAAGGAATGCCTCGGCGAAGAATAATCTGCCTGAAATACAGCGATATCGCCTCGGACATCGAAAGGCCAAGGCAATCCAGTATCTTTCTCGCCTGCTCTTTGCTCCGTGTGTCGATTCTTGCGTTTATTGTCGTAGTCATTTTTGTTCTTCCTACCCTATTTACAATGTAATGCCATTGTGCACACACTGTCTATACATAAAATATACGTTTCTTTTCGGCAAAAAGCAATGCCGTCTTTCAATAAAATTAGCAAATCTTGCCAACTTCTTATATAACAAGCACTTACGGGGCAATCCTGTGGAGCTATCTGCTACCCACTGAACGCTGACCGGGATTGGGAGTTTTCAGATTTGCGATTAAGGTTTGTTTCAATCGGAATAGGTTGTCAATTTTGCTGATTGATAGTATGCTGTATTAGCCCGTAGAAAGGCGGGTGAAAAAATGATAAACCAACAACGGCTCGACGAACTAAAACGATGCGACAACCCTCATAAATTCTTCGATGAATTTTATTGTGAGGTTAATAGCATTGTTAAGCCGAATCGAAAGGTCTTTGAGGATAAATCGCATAGGTTCCATGAAAAGCACTTAAAATTTCTGGCAACCGTTGAAAAATGGTTAAAAGAGCAAAAGAAGCCCCTAAAACCCTCTGGTTTTGAGCCATATCTAAAGCAATTGTCAGGCGCGAGTAATTTTAAATCCCCTGAGCAATTAAGTATTCTTGAGCAGTGCCAAAAGCAGTTGTCGAACATTCTTGCGCAGGGAGTGAACAAAAACAATCATCTCGTCTTATCCTGTGAGCGCCGTGTTCTTAAACAGTGCCAAGAGCAGTTATATGACACCCTTAGACAGGTAGGGGACAAGAATTTCGTCTTAATGCCTGAATTGAGTATTATCGAACAGTGTCTAAGGGATATTAGACAGCAATACCAAAGGGCGGATTGGAAAGAAATTAAAATTTTACATTCAGAACAAATACGGAAATGTGAATATCGCACCTTTCCACCTACCCTATTTGTTCCACCGGACTTTCCCGACGACCCTGATTGGTGGTTAGAAGCATACAGTCTGCTTTGGTATGACCCGAAAGCTCCTGTCGCACGCAATGAATTTACTTGTTCGCCAGAGGACGAACTACTACGGGGTTATATAGCTCTGGCTCTTTTGTTTAACGAGCAGGCAGAGAAACGTGGGGAAACACCGATAGCATCCGACATTTTGTCAGAATTTTGGATTCCGCAACATACAGTAAAAGTTCTGCAAGCGTGTTGGACGGAAACAGAGAATAAGAGCCGACAGAAGCCAACGGATTACTGGCCAGAAATTAGAAACGTGCTTATTAACGATTTGATAGCAGTCGACAAAGACCTTCCCAGCACAAAGCGAAATGAGCAAAAACAACAAGGCAAGCAAGCAATTAAACACAATAGTTTTATGAATTTAGAGCAGTTGTGCAAGCAATTTAATGTGCCAAACAAAAACAAACAAGCATTTCGCAAGCGGCTTGAACGTTTTAGGGCGAAAAATGCGTTTGGCACCGATGCTTTCATCGAATCCCAAAATAAAGGGGGGCAACAATCGAAATATCTCTACAATGTTAAAATGGTTGCCAGCATCGCAGAGGAAGTAAAGGGACGGTCTGCGTCCTTAAAGCGTCCCTCTAAGAAAAAAGACGAAAAAAATTAAGCCGTTCTTGCCTTCAAAAACGCCGATTTTAGGCGTCGCCCTAAAAAATAATGTGTCCCTCAGACGTCCATTGGCAACCAATTTATTTTGCCCAGTGTAAATTTGCCTTTAGAAGTATCGAATGTTTTTTACTAATTATCTTGAAAGGCAAAACCGATGTCGGAAACGCAAACAGAAATTCAAGGTGCAAAATGTCTCTCAGACAAAGAACTGGCCGAAATCGGAGAATTGATTGGGGAAATACTGCTGGCTCTGCAAAGCCCTTTTACGCCGGAGGAACGGCAGGAGTTTTGGCAGTGTTTTGAATCGCTTCTGGGACGATACGTCGAGGGAAAGAAGAAAGGGTGAGTGAAAAAGAGGGCAGGTCTGCCCCTACTTGACGGAATGTGGTATTCGGGTTAGCATACCGCGGCGACAATGAAATTTTGAAAGGGATTGTGATGGAAGCGGTATTGCAAACGAAAATCGGGAGCGTTGAGCCGAAAAGAGGCAAAGTGCGGGATGTTTATGATTTGGGCGATAAGCTGTTAATCGTCGCGACCGACCGCATAAGTGCATTCGACGTCGTTATGGCCAACCCCATCCCGAAAAAGGGCATCGTGCTGACGCAGATATCGCTTTTCTGGTTCGAGTTCTTGTCATCTTCAATCAGTCATCACCTTATCGCTACCGACGTGAGCAAATTCCCCGCGCCGTTTAACAAGTTCGAGAAGCAATTAGCGGGCAGAAGCATGTTAGTCAAGAAGACGAAGGTCTTCCCAATCGAGTGCGTAGTTCGCGGCTATTTAGCGGGGTCGGGATGGAAGGAATACCAGAAGTCCCAAACGGTATGCGGCGTAAAGCTGTTCGCTGGGCTAAAGCAATGTGATAAACTCCCTGAGCCGATATTTACGCCCGCGACGAAGGAGGAATTCGGCAGGCACGATGAGAACGTCGATTTCAACAGGTGCGTTGAGATTATAGGCGATAAAAACGCCGGATACCTGCGCGACAAGAGCATAGATATTTTCAAGAAGGCGTCGAAATACGCGGAATCGAAGGGGATAGTATTGGCCGATACGAAATTTGAGTGGGGTGACATAAACGGTCAGACCATTCTTATCGATGAGGTTTTGACGCCCGATTCGTCGCGTTTCTGGCCCGCGGACAAATACCAGCCGGGCAGAGACCAGGAAAGCTTCGATAAGCAGTTCGTTCGCAATTATCTCGAGGAGATTAAGTTCGATAAATCCGGCCCGGGCGTAAAGCTGCCTGATGACGTCGTCAAAAAGACGGGCGAAAAATACATAGAATGTTACGAACGCCTGACGGGCAAAAAATTCGGGTTTTAAAATTGATGAACGGAACAATTCCCAAGGACATCGACTGGCGGAGTTGGATTAAACGCTGGGACCGGATGCAGGACTTCTATATCCCGGCCAGAAAAGAACGATTTGAAATAGTAGTTCAGCTAATCGCGGATTCTCAGAGGAGGGTTTCAAGAGTTTTGGATATCGGCTGCGGCACAGGAAGTTTGATGCTGCCGATTTTGAAGGAATTTCCTGCTGCCGAGGTCTGGGGCGTCGATTTTGACGCGACTCTTCTTGCGCTGGCTCAAAATCGCCTTGCCAAATTCGGCGGACGAGCAAAATTAGTGCGGGCGGACCTGCGTAAAAAAGAGTGGACTGATATTGTTGGCGGGCCATTTGACGCGATTATTTCCGCGACGGCTTTGCACTGGTTTAGCCCCGCACAATTAAGCCGGTTGTATAAACAGTTTGCTGGGATTCTAAAGCCGGGCGGGATATTTCTGAATGCCGACCACGCCGGAAGCCGATGCGAAGGAATTCAAAAAGATTGGCAGGGCCAGAGAAATAGTCATACGCGAAAATACAAAAATTGCGGTGCTGATGACTGGGATGGTTTCTGGCGGGCTTATGGTAAAGCCATTAAAGTGGATATAGGGAAATTCAGGAAAGAATTGATGGGTTCGTGGGTCGGTTCAGAGCTGGGATTGCCGCTCGAATGGCATTTTGAGAAATTGAAGGCGAGCGGATTCGAAGCTGTCGATTGTTTCTGGCGTTTGGAATTTGACGCAATATACGGCGGTATTCGGAAATGAATGAATTGGTTTGCAATCACCGTTGTTTGTTGATTTGCATATTACTGGCGGTTGTTACTTTCGCCGTTTACCTGCCCGTCCGCAATTACGAATTTCTTCACTACGACGATGACGTTTATGTCACCGATAATACGGCAGTCAAGTCGGGGTTAAGCTGGCAGGGCATCGAATGGGCGTTTACGACGGGGCACGGCTCCAACTGGCACCCGCTGACGTGGCTATCGCTTATGCTGAATTGCCAGTTGTTTGGCGTCGAATCAGGCCCTATGCACGTTGTCAATGTCTTGTTTCACGTCGCGAATACTATCTTGCTTTTCCTTGTTCTGGCCCGAATGACAAAGGGCGTCTGGCAAAGCGCCTTTATTGCTGCGTTGTTCGCTTTGCATCCGCTGCACGTTGAATCGGTGGCGTGGGTGGCCGAACGCAAAGACGTGCTCGGTACGCTGTTTTGGCTGTTGACGATGCTTGCTTACGCCCGGTATATCGAGCGTCCGTCGGCAGGCCGATATGTTGTTGTGTCGGTCTTGTTCGCGATGGGGCTTATGACCAAGCCGATGCTGGTGACGCTGCCGTTTGTTTTGCTTTTGCTCGATTACTGGCCTCTGGAACGCACTGGAGGACGGAAGGCCTCTCTGAAATGGTTAATAATTGAAAAAATTCCCCTGTTTTTTTTGTCTGTCGCATCGAGCATTGTCACGTTTATATTTCAGCAGCGGGGCGGCGCGGTAATTGAGAGCAATAAAATACTGTTTGACGAGCGGATTCTCAACGCGGTTGTTTCATATCTTGCGTATCTCGGTAAAATGCTATGGCCCGCCAATCTCGCCGCGTTATATCCGCATCCTGTCGACGCTATACCCGTATCGAGGGCCGTGATATCCGGCGGTGCGCTTGTCCTGATGACGGTGTTTTTTATTTATCACGCCCGGCGACACAAATACCTGCCTGTGGGCTGGCTTTGGTATCTTGGGACGCTTGTTCCCGTCATCGGCATAGTGCAGGTCGGCGCGCAGGCAATGGCGGACAGGTACACGTATGTTCCGCTTATTGGTATTTTTATAATCATCGCATTTGGCACGGCGGAACTGCTCAAAGAAAATAAATTCAGAAAGATTATTTTAGGTGTCCTTGCGGGCGTTTCGCTGTCGGCCTGCGCGGCTGTTACATCCCACCAGATGAAATACTGGAAGGACAGCTTGTCACTGTTCGAGCACACGCTCAATGTTGTCAAAGACAGCCCCATTATGGAGAATAACTACGCCAATATCCTGATTGACAAGGGCAGAGCCCGCGAGGCAGCCGCATATTTATCAAAGGCGATTGAACGGCGCCCTGATTCCCCTGAAATTCACAATAACTACGGCAATGCCCTGCGAGAAACGGGCAGGACGGATGAGGCGATAGAGCATTTTAAAATTGCCCTCAAACTCAAGCCCGATTTTAAGCTGGCCCGTTATAATCTTGGGCTTGCTCTGGCGAAAAAAGGCGACTACGAAGGTGCGATTGAGCAATACCGGCTTTACGCAGGCGCAGAGGCGAATTTAGCGGATGCCCGTCAGGAGCTGGCGACGCAACTGGCCAAAGAGGGCAAAGTCAATGAAGCGATAAATCAGTTCCAGCAGGCGATGATTGTCAAACCGGATTCGACAGAGGTGCTCAGCAACTTCGGCTATGCCCTTGCGCAGAGCGGTAAGCCCAAGGAGGCGATAGAATATTATGACAGGGTGCTTGCGAAGGACCCCAATAATGTGATTACCCATGGGCGACTGGCCCTTGCGCTGGCGTCGGTCGGCAGAAACGACGAGGCAATCGAGCAATGCCGCATTGTCCTTGCGACCCGACCCAATGACTTCGAAATGCACACCAACCTCGGTATGCTGCTGCAAAAGCAGGGCAAACTTGACGAGGCAATCGAATCTTACAAAAAAGCCCTGCAAATCAACCCTAAATTTCAAAAGGCCCGCGATGCTCTTGATGCCGCCCTTGCTCAAAAACAGGCGGGCAGGTAAGAGCGGCCTTATCGAATACCTCAAATTAGCTGATATTTTAATTTGCCATAAACGGCCAATCTCATATACACTAATAAATAATGATGGCCTTCAGTAATAAAAAGGTTCAACTGCCGATTTTATTAACTCTTGCTTTGCTGACCCTCGTCGTCTATTTGCCGGTTCGCAATCACGAGTTTGTGCGCTACGACGACGACGTTTATGTAACCAATAATCCGGAGGTTAAGTCGGGGTTAAGCTGGCAGGGCATCAAATGGGCGTTTGTGACGGACCACGGTGCCAACTGGCACCCTCTTACGTGGTTATCCCTTATGCTGGATTGCCAGTTGTTTGGCGTCAAAGCCGGTTCCCTTCACCTCGTCAATGCCCTGTTTCATATCGCGAACACATTGCTTTTATTCATTGTTTTCAACCGTATGACAAAGGCCCTTTGGCAAAGCGCTTTCATTGCGGCGCTGTTCGCGCTTCATCCTCTGCACGTTGAATCCGTTGCCTGGATTGCCGAGCGGAAAGATGTTCTCAGCACGCTGTTCTGGCTGTTAACTATGTTTGCTTACGTGAAGTATGTTGAGCGTTCTTCGGCGAGTCGTTATATTCTTGCGATGGTCTTTTTTGCACTCGGCTTTTTAGCCAAGCCGATGCTCGTTAACCTGCCTTTTGTTCTGCTGCTTCTCGATTACTGGCCGCTTGACCGCTTTTCAAATCCAAAATTTTCAATTCGCAATTCCATTATCGAAAAGATTCCTTTTTTCTTCCTTTCTGTTTTATCAAGCGTAATCACTTTTCTTGTTCAGCAGAAAGGCGGGGCGGTCTTCGAAGCGGATATAGTACCTTTTAATGTTCGACTGGCCAACGCGATATGCTCTTATTTTGTCTATATCGAAAAAATGTTCTGGCCGGTTCGTCTGGCTGTTTTGTATCCATACTCAATTAACAGTATATTTCCCGTCAGGGTTTTGCTTTCCGCGGCGATTCTTGTCCTGATAACCGTTCTGGCTCTTTATAATTATCGTCGCCGCAAATACCTCATCGTCGGGTGGCTCTGGTATTTGGGCACGCTTGTGCCCGTCATAGGAATCGTCCAGGTTGGCGTGCAGGCCTTTGCCGACAGGTACACATACGTTCCATTAACAGGGCTTTTTATAATGTGCGTTTTCGGCTCATCGGACCTGCTCAAAAATGTCCCGTTCAAAAGATACATTCTCGCGACCTCGGCGGCCATAATCCTTTTGGCCTGCACGGTTTTAACGACTGTGCAATTGATATATTGGAAAAACAGCGTCCTGCTCTTTGAGCGGGCGCTGGCAGTCACCGAAAACAACGTTCCCATGCTCAACAACTACGGTAACGCTCTTGGCGCGATGGGCAGACACAAAGAAGCCGCAAACGTTTTAGAGCAGGCGGTCCGGGGTTTGCCTGATTCGTATGAAATCCGTAACAACTACGGCAGGGAACTGCAAAACCTTGGTAAATTGGACGAGGCAATAGAGCAATACCAGATTGCGCTGAAAATTGAGCCGACAGGCTATTTTGCGCGTTGCAATCTCAGCATCGCGATGGCTGCTAAAGGCAACTTCGAAGCCGCAATCGAGCAGTGCCGCATTATCCTCGCGACCCGGCCCGACGACGCGGAAATGCACATCCACCTCGGTATGCTGCTGCAAAAGCAGGGCAGACTTGACGAGGCAATCGAATCTTACAAAAAAGCCCTGCAAATCAACCCTAAATTTCAAAAGGCCCGCGATGCTCTTGATGCCGCCCTTGCTCAAAAACAGGCGGGCAAATAGCCGGGAAATCGGCACGATAAGGGCTTGTAAAGGAGAGAAGATTTGTTACGATAATCCATAGTTGATTATGCGGAAGGTTATAACTCGCGGTATAATGGCAGAAGTCGCCTGATATTATTTTTTAGTTTGAGAAAGGATGGAGTGGTATGAAACGGTTCTTATTTGTATTTCTTGTGCTGGGATGGACGATTTCCGCCTATGCTCAACCCAGTGCGGATGTGTTTGTTTTTGATATGAAGGCGAGCAACGCGGGGTTCGGATATGTCGCGGATACAAACACGTGGACACAGATTAAAGACGCCAATACCGCATTTTTAATTGTGGAGCTGCCCATCGATGGCAACACGGCCAATATCCATGCTGTATATACATGGAAAGGTAAAGACAAGAAAAATTACGCTATGGATGTAAACATGGGCCGGGCTTTTACGGGGGGAGCAACACTGGGAAGCAAGGAGATTAGTTTTATTATCGATGCCAATGCCAATACCCCTACTCAAACCCGGACTCAAATGTCCGGAAACAACAAACTGGTAACGATAGGCAAGAAAACAAATAGAAGTTGTCTTGGTTGTCACACCGCTGGTGAGTTGACAACATTGGGCAACCTGGACGCAAACTGTCCCCCATCACTGACCGGATATCAGATAAAAATTAAAACCTATGCGAACGGCAATAAAAAGCTCTGCACAAGCACGTTGTCTTTGAAACTGGATATCGCAAAAACGCTTGCTACTCACCCAGATGTTGTCACTGCCGAAGACGAAGCTTCTACGCTACTCAGCGGCCTTTATGATGCGGGTTATACTATCGTTGAACCGTAATTGGTCATTAATATTAATAATAATCGATACTTGGAAAGGACGTGTTGAAAATGAAACGATTGCTGCTGGTTTTGATACTGCTGTGCGTATTTATTCCGGTAAACGCCAAAGGGACGGCATTTGTCTATAAAATGAAGGAGGCCGATACGGGGATGGATACGCAAGATGGCAGTTCATGGGAAAAGTACAAAGATAACTATACCGGGTACGTTATTATTGAGCCAAATGACAATAACACGGCACGCGTCTTGCCCATTAATACATGGACAGATAAAGCCACAAAGCAAAAATATTACGAACAAAGAGATATGATGACATTTGGGTTTCTGCAGGCCCTCGTTGGGAAAAATACGGTGTGGATTATGACCTATGCGGATGATGTTAATGGGGGGGAAAGCTTTATGTTCTCGGGCAGGGCAAAACCGGTCAACGTCGCGACGCCTAAGCCGTCTATCGCCGCCACTCTTACCGCCACCACGATGTGGTTTGATGAGGAAGGTTCTTCCATAGATGTTGGTTCAGGTAAAATGTCGTTGAGCATGGATACCCTCTTAACCACTTATGGCTATACGCATACCGGAGAAGAGACAGTGGCTAACGTTATTAGTTATCTCGAAAATACGCTGCATTATCTGCCAGGGACACAGTAATTAGTCGAATTAAAATCGCGATTGAATTCCGCCGGCGGCCCCAAAAGCCGCCGGCTTTTTTGTTTTAATTTTTTCACTTTAATTTTACACAAACCATCCGCTCTGCGGTTATTATTATGTGGAAACAGGGTTGCCAGGCATTCAGTTAAAAGGTTTTTTAAATGAGATACTCAAAGCGATTAGAGCTCTTTGAAAAACTAAAGAATGAGTACATCGGCTATCTTACATCCACCCTGTGGAAACTTACCTGCGATACCGATATTTTTGATGAGGCGATTCAATATGCGTTCCTGGCTGTCTGGATGAATCTCGAAAAACTCATCGGCCCACAGGCGGGCGCATACATATATCGAATCGCACTTTCCGCAAACTCCAGGGCCTGGCGGAATCGCATTGGCAAAGACAGCCAAGTACTAAAACCAAACGTTCTTAAAAACCCGGCAGCCGGGGAAACCGTCGATGAGGAAACACTCAACCTTGTAAGAAAAGAAATTGCCAGACTGCCCGAACAGCAGGCACTGGCAATTGTGATGCGATATATCGACCAGTCCGATTATAGCGTTATTGCGGGTAAGCTGGATTGCTCTGAGGATACCGCCCGTTCGCATGTCTCAAAAGCGATTAATACATTGCGAAATAATATGGCTCATCTGAATATATCGGAGTCCTGAAAATGAACGAAGAAAAACTAAAACAAATTCTTAATGAAATAGGCCGGACAGATATTCCGCCGAGTGCCGCATTGATTGCCGAAAGAGCATCGCGGAATATATCCGCCGTCCTGAAAATAGAGCAGCCGAAGCATCGGTTTATAACTGCTGCTCGGTTTGTCGCGGCGGCTGCGCTTGTTGTTCTTGCGTTTTATACTGGCCTATCCGTCGGCAGACACGCTAAACCGTTGCCGTTAACTGAAAATATCGTTGCCTATAAAACCTCTAACGCAAACGCAGACAGTTTCTGGCAGCAAAAGGCGATTGCCGCGATGCAATCGAGGCCGACTGTTCAGACCGACATCAGTTATACGGAAAAGCTCAACGCCTACAAACAATATCTAAAGGAGAAACGCTATGAATAAGAAAATCATCGTCAGAATCCTGCTTGCCGCCTCATATATCGCTGCCGCTTTCATTGCCGGCTGTTTCCCGGAGGACTCCCTCCAGTGGTCCAAAGACGGCTCCAAAGGCATCTACAACAAAGGCGGCGCCCTGTTTATCATCGATGGTAATACCGGTTCCATTACCCAGGTCGTTCCCAAAGAAACCACCACAACCTGGCCCGCCATTTCCCCGGACGGCTCTCTAATTGCCTTTGGCCAAATTGTCAAGGTCGATAACTTTAACAATGCCTTGAAGCAGCTCCCGCCGAACCAGGCCAAACTCATCGAGACGCACGCTGAAATTCTCAAACAAAAAGTCCTCACCGAAGGAATCAGGGACGGCAACTTCCCCTTCATCGGAAATCCCGCTGAAACCATATTCGCGGGCAAAGCGGATTCCTTCAATGAACAGCACGTCGCTTGGGTACAGAGATGCCTCGTCGAAAATGCGGGCAAACGAGTAGTCGAAAAAGCCGGCCCCGAACTCATCAATAGAACCAAATCCAAAGACCTGTCCTACTTCCGTCTCGCCTACGCCCCGACCGCCGACCCCAATAACCAGAAGATTCTCGCGACGAGCGAACAGCAGCTCTGGCGCATCAGCTTCTCGCCCGACTCCCGGCTTATCGCCTTTGCCCAGGAACGTATCTGTGGCGCCGCTTGGGGTGTCGGCTCCGACCTCTATGTCATTTCGCTGGCCGAAAAGACCCCTGCGGCGTTAGTCTCGCCGGTCGTAGCTTTCGGTTATGACTTCAAATCCGACTCCCGTGCAATCGCGTTTATCAAGCCCGTAAGTGAATTCTTCGATTCTCAAAAACCTACTATCGGCGTGCTTGCCGAACGGACCGTCATTGACCCCAATGGGAAATTCCTCGCTTCGTTTGAGCATAACGACGGTAACGATTCCCCCGCAACATATGTATTCTCGGGCGAACCGACGGTACTCGCGGCTGTCTGTTATCGCGACTGGATGCGTGTCTGTTATGCAGCCGGAGACCGTATTTTCTTCGCGTCCGAGAAGGTATCACTGCCTTCCAGCATACTCGGTGAGGAAAAACAAGATATATTTTGCTGCGATCTGTTTACCTACGCAGTCAGTGAAATTACTCCTTACGTCCCTGAGCTTTGGCAGGGAAATTTGTATCTCTTCTCGCTCTCTGACGACTCCCGTAAAATGCTTATCCCGGGAAATAAAAACACACTTGCCCTTTATGCCCTCGGCAGCGACTTCAGTAAATCGAAAGTCATCGTTGACACAAACGAGTCCTTCGGGGATGACTCGCCGCCAAAACTCGTCGCCGAATGGAAAGGCCCTAATCAGTTTTCCTGCCTTGTCTCTGAAAAGTCCCGTTATCTGACTACCGACCCGAACACCCCTCATCGGCGAAAGGAAATCGTCATCCTCGACACAGAGGGCAAACTCGTGAAAATTCTGAGCAAGGACTGGCCCGACGAGCTTCTCAATTATTGATTATTAGTGACCACAAAAAGGCCGGACGCATCAGTCGCCCGGCCTTTTGCATTTCTACAATTTCCACGCCTTTGCAAATGCCTTGAAGCTTCTGTTGTAGGTTTTCTCGACTTCTGGCGGGAAGCAGCAGCCGGGTAATTGTCTCGATGACAAATGATAAGCGATACATTCGCAGCACATACCTGTTTTATCGCAGCCCGCATACGTGCAGGTGCAATTCTTCAAATTTTCCTTTCTCCGGCATTCCATCTTTCACCTTTTAGCTTATTCTATTGCAAATTCGTAAATACTGACGCTCAGCGCAGGTACTTTAAGTTTATTCGATAATCCCTCAGCCGTCTTTTCTTCAATCACAACTTTCGGCTCTTTTCCCGGCACGTTACACGCCAGCGGGTCTGTACCTGAGATAACCCACAGTTTTCCAATATCGGCGGCCTTAACGCCTTTCAATTCAATCGGCAATTCACGTTGTTTATCCGTCGGGTTGACAACCGCGATGGTTATCGCCTTTCGGTCGTTCTTTAATGCTGCCACAACGTCGAGAGGCGCTATATTACTGCCTGTAACCTCAACGGGTATCTGGCCGAAGTGCTGCCTGTAAAGTTTCAGCGTAACTCCAGTGGTATCAAGCGTTGACGCGGTGCGAGACGTTTTGATTGCGCCGATGACGTTGACTGTCTGGGCGTAGTTTGCCATAAAATAAATGTCACTGTTTCTGAAATACTCGTGCAGGCCTGTCGCGACACCGAGAGCGTCTTTGAGGAAATACTGTGTCCCTAATTCGCCGTATATGTAATTGCCATACCAGTAGTTCCACTCATCCATAGCGATGCGGATGTCTTTGTCCGCAATCTCATTGATGTCCCTGCGGTATTTCCTGTGGGCGTCGGCCACGCGTTTTATCTCGTTGGCGAGCTGTTTAGTGTGCTTAGTAACGTCTTTAATTTCTTTGCAGTAAATATGCTCGCTGAGCAGGTTCATATAGCCGGAGCAGACCTTCAGCATCATTTCGCTCCATTTGCCGACGCTGCCGACACCGACGAGTTTGGCGTTCGGGTCAACCTTCCAGATTGCCTCGGCTATCTGGTTATGTTTTTTAACGTATTGCTCCAGAGGCATATATCCGATTTGCCAGTTGCCATACATTTCGTTGCCCACCGCCCACCATTTGGCATTATATGGTTCGAGATGGCCGTTTTGCGCCCGCAGTTTTCCCATCGGCGTGTCCGTCGAGCTGTTGAAATACTCGACTTCAGCAGCCGCTTCTTCCATTGTTCCCTTGCCAGTATTAAGCGCGACATACGGTTCGGCACCGATTATTTCCATCAGGTCCATAAATTCGTGGATGCCCACGTCGTCATGCTCGATGCCTTTCCACGCCGGGTTTTTGCGGGGCGGTCTTTTATCGCGTTCGCCTATGCCGTCTCGCCAGTTGTAGCCGCTGACGAAATTGCCGCCTGGCCAGCGGTATATCGGCGAATCAAGCTCCTTAAGCAGCGCCACGACGTCGCTTCTCCAGCCCTTGATGTTATCCGCAGGCATCAGCGACAGTGTCCCTATCTTGAACATTCCCTTGCCTGTGCCGACGATTTCAATACGAACATTGTCGCTTGATTCAGGTGCGGTGAAGGCGAAAAGATGTGGTTTGAATTCGGGGCTTATTCTGCCGACGTCGATATTAATCGCGTTGCCCTTGTCGGGCACGATTCGCACAATAACAGGGCCTGCGAATGTGTCTCCGGCAAGGATTATCCTGCCCGTGTACCCTTTGTCTTTCACAATCGCCAAACCCTCCTGCGAGATTCCCGTTTCGTTGCTGTCGCCTGTCAGATGAATAACCGGCGTATGGCTGCCGACGTATGGATTATTTGTGTCTATCGTTACTGTGCCCGCCGGGCCGATGACTTTCCATGGCGACCCCTTGAGATACTTATACTCTCCCGCGTTCCACCGCGGGTCCTTATCTGTGCCCCAGGGCTTGTATTCGTCGGTGATGGGATAGAAAAATTTGCGGTCTTCCAGCATCTCCGCCCAGATTCCGCCGTAAATGCACCTGCCAAGGTGCTCGATGAACTGCCCGTATATGTATTTCGAAATCGGCTCTCTGGTTTTGCTCGTGTCGATTTCTATTTTCATCGGGGCTTGCTCGGTCGCTTTTGGCAGGGAATTACTATCCTGCAGCCAGACCGCCATCGGCCCCTGTCCGCGGTTGGCCAAGGCGTAATACGGAATCATCGTTATGTCTCGCCGTGAACCGTCAGGTGTTAATGCCTTGGCGTGCACTATCTCGATACCGCCTAACAAGTCCTTAATCATGTCGGTCCATAACGGGTAGGTATTAATCAGGGCGAGGTTAAGCACATTGGCATCGTTGTCAGGCCATTCTGCGCAAAACACAAGCGGTCCTTCCTCAATCGCTATCTTGTTTGCGTCCGCGGCGACGTTGGGATTCGCGACGACGTATCTGGCGGGCATCGGCATCTCCATCTCGATAACGTCACGCTTCTGCCACTGCCGGTCAATGAAGGCGAAGCCGTTTTTAATATCCGGCCCAATTACGCGGCCGTTGAGCTTGAATTCAATCGTCGAGATATTGCTGTCAAGATAACTGTATAAATCGCTCGGCACGGGCCTGCCCTGTGCCCAGCCGGGAATTCGCACAGCCACCGCAAATTTGCCTGTCCCCGTCGGCTCAACGGTTATTTTCACCGCCCCATCCCACGGGTACCACGTTTCCTGTTTTATCCGAACAGTGCTGTTCTTCAATTGAACTGTCCCCTCACAGGCGGCGAACATATTCACATATACCGTGTCGTCCGTTTTAGCGAAAACATAGCCCGGCAGCGATGCGATAAATCTCGCTATATTAGGCGGACAGCAGGCGCAGCCGAACCACGGTTCGCGCCTATGATGCCCGTTGGATTCGAGAGGATTGACGTAAAAGAATCTGTCCCCGCTCAGTGATACTCCTGAGATAAGGCCGTTGTAAAGCGTTTTCTCGAAGATGTCGAGATACTTCGCTTCACCCGTCAGCCGGAACATCCTGTAATTCCACATCGCGCTGCCGATTGCCGCGCACGTCTCGCAATAGGCTGTTGCGTTGGGCAGCTCATAATTTTTTCCGAATGCTTCCCCGTCGCTTTTTGCGCCAAGTCCTCCCGTAATATACATCTTTTTGCCGACGACGTTTTCCCATAGCCGCCTGACCGCCTCTGCGTATCTTTCATCGCCCGTCAGCGCGGCGATATCCGTCATACCGCCATACATATACATCGCCCGCACCGCGTGCCCGACCGCCTCGTTCTGGTCAACGGGCTTTTTATGCGCCTGGTTATATTCGCCGCTGCGAGGTCCGCGCACATCCAGAAAGAATTTCGCCAGATTCAGATATTTCTCGTCGCCCGTCACCCTGTACAGCTTGACTAATCCCATTTCGACTTCTTGGTGTCCCGGCCATTTGTGCAGCTTGTTCGGCCCGAAGGTCCTGTCCAGCATGTCCGCATTTTTTATCGCGATATCGAGTAGGTTGCGTTTACCCGTTGCCAGATAATGCGCCGCAGCCGCTTCATACAGATGTCCCGCGTTGTAAAGCTCGTGGCTTCTGTCTTCTTTCGACCATCGTTCCTTGCCGAACCAGCTTTCCAAGCGTTTGGTTTTCGTGGTTCTTGCCGTATATAAATAACCGTCCTTTTCCTGTGCCGTGGCGATTTTGGTGATGATTTCATCGAGGTATTTTTCAAGGTTCGGGTCGGGATATGCGCTTAGTGAATACGACGCCGCCTCGATGCTCTTATAGACATCTGTATCATCGAATGGATATTGGCCCTGGAATTGCCCCTCTACAAGACCGCCCGCGACACAGAAGTTATTAATCCGCCCCGACTTCTCGCACATCTTTAAAATATGCGGTATCGTTACCGTGCGGTTTGTCTCAATCTTCGGCTTCCAGAACTTGTCAGTCAAACTAACGTTCGTCAGCGGCACCGCCTCAATCGGGTAATCTTTTTTCAGCTTGACTAACTTACCGCGAGATGTTCCTGTTTCACATCCGCCTGCTGTAAGTCCAAGAGCAATTGTGATAATTGCCAGAATCGCGGTTATGCGTATCCCGTTCATAATGCCTCCAATGCAATTATGTTTTTCAAAACAAATTATGTAATGTTGAAGGCAGATTATAAGGTGTGATTAACTGAAGTGCAATTCGACAATATCCTTGTCGTTGAGGACGTGATTTCGCTGGACGCTTTGGCCTTCGTAAACATTCGTTCCCCAGATTCTGGCGTGCTTGAGTTTTTCCGCCAGTTCCCTGTGAATCACCCTTGCCAAATCGAGCACGGTAGAACCTGCGGGTATCGTAAACGGCTCGTTCATATCGGGTTTTTTCCCGGGCGGTTTCGCATATATCCTGATGATTCCCAATTGCTTAAAAAGCATTACCGGCAGCTCTCCCATTCCTTCACCGCTATCAACCGAAACCGCAATTATCTCAAAGCGGTTATCGCATAACTGTTTGACCTTATCAATCGCGCCTTCGGCCGCAATGTCGCTCTTGGTGCAGATACACACGGTTTTTTTGACCGGCAGCAGGTTTCTTGTCTCAAGAAAATCGAGGCAGACCTTCCATTGCTCATCGACATCCGCGGACAAGTCAATCACAATCGCGATTAAATCGCAGTTGCGGTATGTCCCCACCTGTCCCGGCATAACGATTTCAGCGGTGATGGGCGGCATATCTACGAGTTCAATCGGCACGTCCTCGAATTTCATTATCCCGGGCACAGGCGCATGCGTGGCAAACGGGAAATCCGCGATGTGGACCTTGGCGTCGGTGAGCAGGCCGACAATAGAGCTTTTGCCTGAGTTGGGCATTCCAAGTAAAACAACCTGGCCCGCGCCGCTGCGTTGGACGTGAAAAATATCCACGCCGCCGCTTTTGTGTCGTTTTTCCTCGCCTTCCTTTAATGCGCTGAGCTTTTGTCGAAGGTCCGCCTTGAGCTTGTCGGTCCCCTTGTGCTTGGGCATTACCGCAAGCATTTGCTCCAGCGCAAGGATTTTCTCCTCGGGCGTTGTCGCCGAGCGATACCACTGCTCTGCCTTGAAGTAGTCCGGTGTAAGATTCGCTGGCATTTTCTAAAGTCCGAAATACGAATCTCGAAATCCGAAACTGATTTTTAGCTTGCTACTTTATATTTTCCACAACAAGGTCGCCGACCTGATTGGTTGAATAACCCATCTTTCCAGCCGCAAGTGATTTCAGTTTGTTGGCCGTAACGAATTTCACCGAGTCCTCGATAGCATTTGCTGCTTTTTGCTCGCCTAATGTTTCGAGCATCATACCGCCTGCGCAGATTGCCGCCAGGGGGTTTATTACTGCTTTGCCAGTGTATTTCGGTGCGCTTCCACCAATCGGCTCGAACATACTGACGCCTTCGGGGTTGATGTTGCCGCCCGCGGCGATTCCCATACCGCCCTGAATCATCGCGCCCAGGTCGGTGATGATGTCGCCAAACAGGTTGCCCGTAACAATCACGTCGAACCATTCCGGGTTTTTCACGAACCACATACAGGTTGCGTCAACGTGATAATACTCGCGCTTGATATTCGGATATTCCTTTTGACCCATTTCGTGGAATGCCCTTTCCCACAAATCATAAATGAAGGTCAGCACGTTAGTTTTGCCGCAAAGCGCTAAGGTATTATTCTCGCCCTTGCCGCGTGCCTTCTTGCCATTTTTCTTTACGTATTCGAACGCGTATTTGAGGCACCTGTCGACTTGGAAGCGGGAATAGACAGCCGACTGCACCGCAACCTCATGGGGCGTTCCTTTCATCGTAACGCCGCCCGTTCCTGTATATGCGTCGCCTGAGTTTTCGCGCACGACGACAAAATCAATCTGCTCCGGGCCTTTGCCCTTTATAGGTGTCTCGACGCCGGGATATAATCTCACGGGCCGAAGGTTGATATACTGGTCAAGCGCAAATCGCAAGTTAAGTAAGATGCCTTTTTCCAATATGCCGGGTTTAACATCCGGGTGACCAATCGCGCCCAGCAGTATCGAATCGAATTTGCGCAATTCAGCTATTGCGCTATCGGGCAGCGTCTCGCCTGTTCTTTTGTATCTTTCGCCGCCGAAATCGAAATGCGTCATATCCAGCTTAAAGCCGAATTTCGCCGCAGCCGCGTTAGCGACCTTTACCGCTTCTGCTATCACTTCCGGCCCGGTGCCATCGCCGCCTATTACCGCAATCTTGTAACTCTTAACACTTTTCGCCACGTCTTTTTCTCCTTTATTTCAATTTGTGGTTCGTTATTTACTTTTCTTTATATGTTCGAGCAGTCCGCCGTCTTTGATTATTTCAAGCGCGAAGTCCGGCAGGGGCCGAAACTCGATTCGCTGGCCGGTGGTCTTGTCCTCGATTATACCTTTATCGTAATCGATTTGCACCTCGTTGCCGTCGCTGATTCGTTCGACTGCGTCTTTGCTCTCGATAAGATAAAAGCCGCAGTCAATCGCGTTGCGGTAGAATATCCGTGCGAATGTCCTGGCGATTACTGTTTGCACGCCCGCTCCGCGAATTGCCCATACAGCGTGTTCTCTCGATGAGCCGCAGCCGAAGTCATCGCCAGCGACAATCACGTCGCCCCTGCTTAACTTCTTTACGAACCCGGCGTCCAAGTCTTCCATACAGTGCTTCGCCAGCTCCTGCTCGTTGTCGGTATTCAAATACCTTGCCGGTATTATCTCATCTGTGTTTATGTGGTCTCTTTTATAAACATGCGCCTTTGCCATAACATTTACCTCACTTGTTCAAATTCTAAATCCTAATTTCTAAATCCTAATTTCTAAATCCTAAACAATATCAAAACCCTAATATCCAATGTTCAAAAACATCATTCGCTTTTGGTCACGATTGCCCCGAAGATATGCGTGAGTTCCAGGGCCTCATTTTCCAAATCTTTCCTTTCCTGCTCAAGCATTTTGTTTTCGCCGGTATCGACCAGTTTCAACCAATATCTGCTTTCTTTTGCCTCTTTCCGGCATATCTTGGCGCGCATTACAAAATCCTTTTTACTCAATGCTTCGTTTGCCTCAATATAGTTTGCCCCAACTGACCCGGATGACCGGATAAGTTGTTTTGCATCCTCTATGTTAGCTGAAGTGCTTTTCAGCTTGGTAACAAATACCCTTATCCGCTTCGCAAATTCCAGCGTCCTGTCCTCAAGGTCATAACGTTTTGTATTTTTAGTTTCGGTCATTTGAATTTGTTTAGGATTTAGGGTTTAGATATTAGTATTTCCTCACAGGTACTTTCTTGGATCTTCTAATTTACCTGTGAGGGCGCTTGCTGCCGCTGTCGCCGGGCTTGCGAGATACACTTCGCTCTTGGGACTTCCCATTCTGCCAACAAAATTGCGATTGGTGGTGCTTATGCACTTTTCGCCTGAAGCGAGGATGCCCATAAATCCGCCCAGACAAGCGCCGCAGGTCGGTGCGGAGATTACGCAACCGGCCTTGTAGAAGACGTCGAACAGTCCTTCGTCGTCCGCCTGTTTCCAGATTGTCGGCGTCGCGGGCACAATTATCGTGCGAATCTTCACCTCTTTGCCCTTGAGGATTTTCGCAACTATGCGAAGGTCTTCAATTCGCCCGTTAGTGCAGCTCCCGATATACGCCTGGTCCATAGCCATACCTTTGCATTCGCTAATCGGTTTGGCGTTACTCGGCAGATGCGGCATAGCGACCATCGGCTCTAACTTCGAGCAGTCAAATTCCTCGGTAGCGACATATTCCGCGTCGGCATCCGATTCGAAGACCTTATAGGTCTTCTTGTCTTTAAGATGCTTGGCAAGATACTTCTTTGTTGTCGCGTCAAAGCCGATGATTCCGTTTTTCGCGCCTGCCTCGATTGCCATATTAGTGATGGTCATCCTTGCCTCCATTGACATATCCTTCAACGCGGGGCCGACGAATTCCATCGCCTTATAAAGCGCACCATCCACGCCAATCCTCGTTATCACCGCGAGGATTACATCCTTGCTGTAAACGCCTTTTGGCAGTTTGCCGTTAAGAACGAATTTTATCGACTCAGGTACCCTGAACCAGAGCTCACCCGTGGCGATTGACGCAGCTAAATCCGTCGAGCCGATGCCGGTGCTGAACGCCGCGAACGCGCCGTATGTGCAGGTATGCGAATCACCGCCCACGATTACCTCGCCGGGCCTTATATGGCCCTGCTCAGGCAGTAACGCGTGGCAGACGCCGGCCCTGCCTAATTTGTAATAGTATCTGATTTTGTGGCGTCTCGCCCATTCATCAAGGCGTTTATGCAGCTCGGCGCTTTTGATGTCCTTTGCCGGCTGAAAATGGTCAGGCGTTACGACAATCTTGTTCTTGTCGAATACCTTGTCGATTCCCTTTTCAATCAGCATCGATATCGCCGCCGGCGTCGTTACATCGTGGCACATCACCACATCAATCTTCGCGTTGATTAATTCACCTGCTTTTACAGTTTTCTTTCCGCTCGCCCTTGCTAAAATCTTTTCTGTAATTGTCATTGCCATAACATTTGCCCTTAACGTTTATTGCCTGCCCTCCGTAGTCCCTTAGGGACGAAGGAGGGTCATACTCATAGTTTCTTCTCTTTTTGCCTTTTTAGTTTTAACTTTTTACTTTTTCAATATCGTTACTTTACCATTTTCCCCAGCTCGCATCGTTTCTGCCCGCTCCGTTTAAAATGGGATACCCATGGCTGCGTGCCCATTTCTCGGCCGCCTGCCTCAAGCGACTGTTCCCGCAGTTCAAATAAACCTCTGCCATTCCTTTGTCTCCTTGTTGATCCAACACCTGAATTGACTTGTCTATCATTTCCTCTTTGCCTAAGGAGATCACTGTAAACACCGTGTTCTCGACTCTTCTTTTTTCTCCTGATGAGACGTCTTCCATCAGAACCTTCTCGGCTTGTTCCCAGTGTTCCCGTAGGCTTTTACCATCTTTTTTGCATATCCATAAATAAATCTTTTCCCTGTCTGTTTTTGGCTGCCAATCAAGTTTTCTTAGCGCCTCAACAATTTTTACATCCATTTCCCAGTCTGGCAGTGCATCTATAAGCGGTTCCACTGCCCGCGGATCACCTATTTTGCCGAGCATCTCTGCTGCACTCTCGCGCACAGGCCAGTCCTCATCCTTCAGGCAGGCAATCAGCGGCTCAACTGCCGGTTTACCAAACTTGCCGAGCGCCAGCACTGCGCTCTGGCGCACATATTCATTCTTGTCTCTCAGGCAGGCGATCAGCGTCCCCACTGTGCACGGGTCGCCCAAGTTTCCCATCGCCTCTGCTGCACATTGGCGTACAACTGGGTTCTTGTCTTTAATACATTCGACCAATACAGCCGGTTTGTCGATCTTTACAATATCTTGCCAGTTCCGTGTGGCAATAATGAATGTTATTCGCGTTTGCTCATCCAAGGGTGTCCATTTCAGTTTTGTTAACGCTTCGGCGGCACATTGGCGAACATCGCTGTCCTCATCCTTCAGGCAGACCACTAGCGGATCTACCGCGTTTACGTCGCCTAATTTGCCAAGTGCTTCTGCCACATCCTGGCGCACATCCGACCTCTCATCTTTCAGACAAGCAATCAGCGGCTCCACTGAAGGTTTGCCCATTATGACGAGCGCATCTCTTGCGCCTCGGCACACATCCAAGTCCTCATCCTTCAGGCAGGCAATCAGCGGCTCAACTGCCGGTTTACCAATCTTACCGAGCGCCCGCGCTGCGCTCTGGCGCACATATTCATTCTTGTCCCTCAGGCAGGCGACCAGCGTCCCCACTGTGCATGGGTCGCCCCAGTTTCCCATTGCCAGAGATTCCCAATTCCGCTTGGCAATAAGATATGTTATTTGCATTTGCTCATCCGATGGTATCCACTTCAGGTTTGTTAACGCTTCGGCGGCACATTGGCGAACATCGCTGTTCTCATCCTTCAGGCAGACCACCAGCGGCTCCACCGCATTCGGGTCTCCCAATATACCGAGCGTCTCTGCTGCAAGCCGGCGCACTTCAGGATACTCGCTTTTCAAGTTATCTATAGCCCGCTTATATCTATCTCTGTTTTCTGAGGACAGGCCCAAACAAGCCAGCAGACACATAAACGCCAGTGCCAGCCATACAGGTTTTCTTATTTTTACCATACAACGCCTCTTTTTCTTGCTACACCTCGTGCCTAAACCATTTTTAAGGTCTTTTCAATCCGCAATTTTTACCTTTTTACTTTTCCCTTTTTCTTTCTTACAGTTCCGCTTTGACTCCCGGTTTTTCTTTGCCGGCTTTGCCGACCATTCGGTTAATAGCGTCGATATACGCCTTTGCGCTTGCCTCGATGATGTCCGTCGAGATGCCTCTGCCTACAAACGTTCTTCCGTCAGTTTTTATTTTAACCGTTGCTTCGCCGAGAGCCTCTTTGCCGCTGGTGACTGCGCGTATCGAGTAGCTCTCCAACTTAGGCGAGAAACCCGTTGCCTCGCGTATTGCGTTATAAGCAGCGTCAACAGGGCCATCGCCGTCGGCCTGCGCCTCTTTAACTTCGCCTTTGGTTTTTATCTTCACAGCCGCAGTCGGCGCGTTGCCTGTCTCAATGAGCACCCGTAAATACTCAAGCGTAAAGGTATGCTCGACCGCATGCACCTCATCATCGATAATTGCGACAAGGTCCTCGTCGAACACCTCTTTTTTCTTGTCCGCCACCTGCAAAAACTTCTGGTACGCCTGCTCAATCTCATCCTTGCTGAGCTTATAGCCGAGTTTTTTGCAATGGTCCGTGAATCCGTGCCTGCCCGTATGCCTGCCGAGCACCATTCTTGAGCCGGCAAGCCCGATTGTCTCAGGCGTCATTATCTCGTATGTCTTTCGTTCCTTTAGAACGCCATCCACGTGCACACCTGACTCGTGCGCAAAGGCATTAGCGCCGACAATTGCCTTGTTCGGCTGAATTACAAATCCTGTCAGGCGCGACACAAGCTGGCTCGTCCGGTAAATCTCAGTTGTCTTGATGCCGGTCGTAAGCGGTTTTCCGCCCGCTGTTCTTGTGAAAAAGTCGGGCCTGGTATGTATCGCCATCACGACTTCTTCGAGCGCGGCATTTCCAGCCCGCTCGCCAAGTCCGTTTATCGAGCATTCCACCTGCCTTGCGCCGTTTCTCACGCCTGCTAATGAATTCGCGACCGCCTGTCCCAGGTCGTTATGACAGTGCGTGCTGATTACCGTCTTGTCGATGCCGGGGACACCGGCGACAAGCTGTGCGATAATCTGCCCGTATTCGTAAGGCAATACATAGCCCACTGTGTCCGGGATGTTCAGCGTTGTTGCGCCGGCTTCAATCACCGCGGTCAAAATCTCAATCAAAAACGGCATCTCGCTGCGACAGGCGTCTTCAGGCGAAAACTCAACGTCATCGGTAAATGTTTTCGCTAACTTCACCGCCGCGACAGCCATCTTCAGCACCTCAGCGGGTGTCTTGTTGAGCTTGTGCTTCATATGTATCGGGCTTGTCGCGATAAACGTATGTATGCGTTTTTTCTTCGCGGGCGCAAGCGCCTTGCCTGCCGAGGTGATATCCTGCTCGGTTGTTCTCGCCAGTCCGCAGATTGTAGAACTTTTGACCTGTTCGGCTATCAGCTTTGTCGCGTCGAACTGTGCGGGCGATGAGACCGGGAAACCCGCCTCGATGACGTCCACGCCCAAAATCGCCAACTGCTGGGCGATTTCGAGCTTTTCCGCTACCGATAGCGATGCTCCGGGCGCCTGTTCGCCGTCACGTAAGGTCGTGTCGAATATTATCACTTTGTCCTGCATCTTTATATCTCCAAGTTCTGATACTGTCGGAAGTTAAGCGGTATATTATGCCCTGAAACGGGCAGAAAAGCTACCGCTTTGTTTAAAGATTGAAAATAGAAAATCGAATTGTGGTGCTATCGTTTTATGCGCCTTGACGGCGCAGAATAAGAGCAAGGGCGATTAGCCCGGCAGGAACTACACAATTCGTAAAGCTCTTAGTCATATTAATTATATTATACGGCATATCGTCGGCTTTGCAATAGCTATTTTTGAAAAAATACTCAGCGGTTTAGGAAATATAGCGAGGCGTTGAGGACGGTCGCGAATGATACCCAGGCCAGATATGGAATTAAAAGCAGTGCGGCGGGGCGGGAGATTTTCGAGAAAGCATAAACAGTCACAATAATAGCGTTCAGCAGCAAAACGATATCGATAAGACCAAGCAGCGGGGATTGTAAGCCGAAAAATAACGGAGTCCATATTGCGTTAAAGAAAAGCTGAATGACAAAACAGGCAAGAGCGATACGGACGATTTTGTCGTCGAGGCCTTTTCGCCAGACCAGAAACGCGGAGACGCCCATCATAATATAAAGCGTTGTCCAGACGGGACCGAAAATCCAGTTGGGCGGATTAAAGGGGGGCTTGTGAAGATTGGCGTACCAGTTGCCGAGTGAATCGGCTGTTGTGAAAAGCGAACCCATAAGGCCGACAAGGAATGGCACAGCACAGGATATCACCAGTTTGACGATATTCACCGGCTTCATAGATATTAGAGCAGCTTGTCAACCTTGGCGACGAGGTCTTTTACGTGGCTGACCGATACGTCTAACTCCTTACGCTCATCGGCGTTGAGATTTAATTCGACGATTTTTTCGACGCCGTTTTTGCCGAGCACTGCGGGGACACCGACAAAGTAACCGCCGATGTTGTATTCCTTCTGGCAGTATGCGCAGCAGGGTATCACGCTACGGCTATCGCTCGTAATCGCCTCTGCCATTTTCACGACTCCCGCTGCTGGCGCGTAATACGCGCTTGAGCCGAGCAGGTCAACGATTTCGATGCCGCCTTTTCGGGCGAGTTCAATCATCTTGGCGATTGTCTCTTTGGGGAGTAACTCAGTTATTGGTATTCCCGCGACCGTGGTGAAACGAGGCAGCGGGACCATATCGTCGCCGTGGCCTCCCATCAGGATTCCGCGAATGTCCTCGGAGCTTACGTTTAGTTCCGTCGCGACAAAATGACAGAATCTCGCCACGTCCAAAGCTCCCGCCATTCCCATTACCCTGTTCTTCGCAAAGCCCGTAACCTTCGACGCGACATATACCATCGCGTCCAAGGGGTTCGATACCACGATGACGATTGCCTGGGGACAGTATTTGGCGACTTTTTCGCTGACGTCTTTAACAATCTGCACGTTCTTTGCGAGCAAATCATCCCTGCTCATCCCCGGCTTTCGCGCAAGGCCGCTTGTGATTACGACGATTGAGCTATCCTGTGCGGCTGTCCAATCAGTTGTTCCCGTTATCCGGCAGCTATAACCCTGCACCGGGCCTGCTTCTGACATATCGAGGGCTTTACCCTCTGCTAATCCTTTTACGATATCGATAAGAACGATGTCACCCAGTTTGCGGCTGGCCGTGATATGCGCTGTTGTCGCCCCGACGTTGCCCGCCCCGACGACTGTTATTTTTCCGTTGCCCATAGTAATCTCCTTGATGCTCCAATTTTCCATTGATAATTGATGATTGATTATTTTCAAATGGCCCGCATCATCCTAAATTATCAATAATCAATTATCAATAATCAATCGATTTACCTGCACCTTATAAGCTGATTTGTATTGAAACTCAAGTTAGGTATGTGCGTTTTAATGTCTTCGATGAAGCGCAGGCCGTCCTGCCAGTAGCCCGCTGTCGGCTTTATCGCGGGATTAAAGCTGAGGAAGTAATTATTGATGTTCTCGACGAGGACCTCGCGCAGGTATTTGCACGCCATCGACGCAAGCGACACAGGTAGGAATTTACTGTCCGCTCCGACGACAAAATGAACACGTATTTTCCGATTGTTTGTTTTCATCTCATAACTGCTTCTGTCCTGGTCTTCGTGAATGATGCGCAGTTGCGATTCGCCGAACATCAGTTGCAATTGGTGCTGATAGTGACATCGTCCGCCCTGACGGTCTACAACGATATCGAGGTCGTCGTTTGCAAAATCGCGCATAGCCGACTGCATTAACTCCGCCACCGCAGTAAAAAGCACCTTCGCCTTGTTGTCAACCGCTGTTACCATCTGGTTGTAATGAGCGACTTCGAGGCATCGGCTCTTTAATCCCAATAGTTCTATATGCTGATTAGCGAGGTCGGCCCGCAGCATCGAAACCGCGATACTGATATCCCCATCATCCCCGCCAAGCGGATAGTCGCCGGCTTTTTTATACCAGGGGTATTCCGCGATATGCTCAAGGCAATCCGGGCAAAGCGATGATATAAGGTCGGTGAGGTTCTTCGGCTCACTGCCCAGATGTTTCAGCGTCCCCAATACGGTTCGCCTGAGGTGTTTTATGCCGATAGTTCTTGTAAACGCCTTTTTACTGTCAACGATAAGCAATCGACCTTTAAGCGAGATGCGTTTATCGGAGATGCTTGCCCGCAAAATCTCCCAGTGATTCGCCCAGACGAGATTATCCGGAACGCGGAATGCGCTCGACGAAACCACTAAAGGCCCAAGGATTGGCCCGAAACCCGCCTCGTCTATCCCCACCAAAATCGCCATCCCTGACTCCTCACCGGCGCTGCTGTTAAAGCGTTTCGTGTCTTATTATTGCCCTGTAAATGCCGTTTATTTTTTTCCCTTCCACCATCACCGGCGGATACTTATCGTTCCTGGGCTGCAATCTGACCGTATTGTTCGGCTCAAAAAAAACCCGCTTGAATGTCGTCTCGTGAGGCGAGGCGAACCGCACAAAACAATCGTCGCCATTTCGCACCTCAGTCGCGGGCGAAAATATTATGATATCTCCCTCTTTGAATTTCGGCTCCATCGAATCGCCCACTACCCGCACCGCGAACGCGTTGGGGTCATGAACATCCGGGCAGCGGATATAATCGTCTGCGACGCCGACGGGGTAATCGAGGTCGTCAAAATCCGTCGGATATCCCGCGGCGACCTTGTTGATAATGGGGACGAGCCGGCCGGGCGAGAGCGATGGTTTTTTATCAGGAGCTTTCTGCGAACCGTTCTTTTTCTGCTCTTTGTTAAGCTGGCGCCATTTTTCGTTTTCCGCCTCGGTCGTTTCGACTCTTTCCCGCACGTCCGTGGGCAGCCGTTCCATGTGCGCCATGTACAAAAGTGTTCCCGCTTCGAATCCGAGGACTCTCTCTAATTTTTGCAGAAGCTCATCGCTCGGCGGGTTATTAACTTTGCCCGTCTCTATCGTCGAAAGGTACGGCTTCGAAAATCCTATCCGGCTGCCCACTTCATCAAGCGTCAGCCCAAGCTCCTCTCGCTTGTTCCTGATTATTTCGCCGAGTGACATTGCGTTTCTCCTGTATATTTAGTTTGCATCTGACGGACAAACACCGCCTGCGCCAAACCAGTCTGCCATCTAAATATTAGTGCGTATTATATGTTTTGCAAACAAATCCACAAGTTTATTTAAGCACTATACGACTACACGAAAACAATGGCCGGCTAAGCATAGTATATCTTCAGCACTGATTATATTTTTTGCTGAAAAACCTGTGTATTTTGTGGCCTGGTTCTGTCCATATGCCGAAATATAGGCTATGACTTAAAAAATGCTGGGCATCTTGAAAATGAGTGGATTTTATGGTATAGTATATAATCTGGAACGGCTGTTTGAACGTAGTACTTGTGTTATTAACTTTTTTGGTGTTACTCGGCGGTTGACCGTGGGGGAAATGGTGATTTGGTTTCCTACAAAAGCTCGCTTATCAGCCCTGATAATGGGGTTTTTGGGCTTATTATTGTGCAATGTCGCCGTTGCTGAGCAGCCGGCTGTTGGGGATTTTCAACCGCAGGGTCTTAGTTATGCCGGCATATATCAGCTTAAGCAAACCGACCCCAATCTCACCGGCGCAGGCGTAAAATTCGCCCTGGTCAGCCGAAGCATTACATATATCAATGGCGAGCCGCAAAACGACTACCGCCCTGCAAGCGACCACAATTGTTTCAAAGATACGCAATATATTTTCCACGACCAGAATCTTTTGCCGGCGGGTATCTCGTCGCATTCGACCGCCGTATGCTCAATTCTTTTCGGCAGGGACCCAAACGCCTACAACGAGCAAATCGGCGGTTTCCATTACGAGGGTGTAGCCCCCGATGCGCAGGCCAATGTGTATGAGTTCTGGAATTTCCTCACCAACAACGTATTTCCCTGCTCCGCTCCGGATGCCAATGTTATCACCGCCGATATAGGTTATCAGTTCGAGGACTGGTGGACGCGAGGCATCGAGGCGCTGGCGCAGAAGTATGGCTTGACGGTGGTCGTCGGCATAGGCAACGGTTCAAATTCGTCCGACCCTGTCCTGTTCCCCGGCGCCGGCAGCAACGTCATCGGTGTCGGCGTTGTGAAGTCCGTTGAATCCAATGATGTCAACACAGGGCTTTCGCGTTTCGCGCTTGTATATCCTGAATATTCCAGCATCGGTCCGACTTCGGATGGCCGCTGCAAACCGGACATCGTCGCCCCCGGCAACTGTCTTGCCGCCATAGCGGGCGAGCCGAACCTTTATGAGCCGACGGGTACATGGTCGAGTTTCGCCGCGCCGATTGTCGCCGGGACCGCCGGTCTGCTCATCCAGCAGGCGTCTTTAGACCCGAATCTTCAGCAGGTTACGGCGCGCGACGGCGGTAACTGCGTCATAAAATCAATCCTGCTCAATTCTGCCACAAAGCTGCCCTATTGGCATAAGGGCCGGCTGACCAAAGATGACGACCACGATGTCCCTCTCGACTATCTGCAGGGGGCGGGAATGGTCAACGCAGTCGCAGCGAGCAGTCAATTGCTGGCGGGTCAACATTTACCCGGCGATTGCCCGCCGGCCGGCTGGGACCTCAATAAGCTCAACCGTGACAATATGCCCGCCAACGTCTATAAAATCAGGATAACAGAGCCCGCGGATAAAATGATTACCGCAACTGTAAACTGGAACAGGCAATTTTCTCTTACATACCCGTTTGAGCACGATATACAAAAAGACGCCGACATTCGCCTTGAACTTTGGACCGTTGATTCCAATGACTCCAGTAAAGATTACCTGCTCGATTACTCCGACAGCCGGACAGACAATGTCGAACATCTTTATACCCCCGCGGACGCTAACTTCACCGACTACGAAATCGTAGTTTTGTTCAGTGACGAGCATGATGTCAATCAGCCGGAAATTTCGCCCCCTTATGCGGTTGCCTGGAATGTCGGCCCCAAACCTGCCAGGGATGATTCGCTCTGGTTCGACCTCAACGGAGACGGCGTAGTTGATGACCTCGATGTTAGCGTTTTGCTTGATAACCTGATTGCGAGCATGCAAACCCCAGACCGTTATCTGTTTGGCGATATAAATTCCGATGGCGTTATCGACATCAGCGACCTCGATATACTGATGCGTTACATCGATTCAATGGCTGACCGTCGATAGTTACCGCTCAATCCCGCCGATACGCCGATACAATCCTCAAACAGTTTTCTTGCGACCGCGTCGGCTTTAGTGTATTTTGGCTTTCGTGGAAACGAAGGTAATCAAACTTGATGCCGGAAATATCGACTCATCGGCGATAAAAGAGGCGGCGAAAGTAATAGACGCCGGCGGGCTTGTCGCGTTTCCCACCGAAACCGTTTACGGCATCGGCTGTCGCGTGAGCAATGAAACGCTTGCCCGGCTTAATCAGCTCAAAGGCAGGCCGGCAGATAAATACTATACCCTTCATATTGCCAATACATCCGACGTTTCGCAATATGTCCCCACAATGGGTCTGCGGGCAAAAAAGCTTATTAAGAACGCCTGGCCGGGTCCGTTGACAATAGTGTTTGAGCTTGGCGACAAGGATATCGTTCAGCAAAAAACTAAACTGCATCGAGATGTGTTCGATAATCTTTACCGCGATAGTTCAATCGGTGTCAGGTGTCCCGATAATGTTATCGCCTCGATGCTTTTGTCACAGACGACAAGCCCGGTTGTCGCACCGAGTTCAAATATCAGCGGCCAACCTCCGGCTGTTGAGGCAAACGGTATCGCGGAACGGTTTGCGGGCCAGCTCGATATGGTTCTCGACGGCGGACAATGCAAATACGCCAAAAGCAGCACTGTCGCCCGGATAAGTCAAAAAGGCGTCGAAATGCTTAGAGAGGGCGTCTATTCCGAATCGCAACTCCTTGAAATGTCGCAGGTTACAGTGCTTTTTGTCTGCACGGGCAACAGTTGCAGAAGCCCTATGGCAGAGGGCATATTTAAGAAACATCTTGCAGAAAAATTGGGCTGTCCCATTGACCGGCTCGTAGAAAAGGGATATACAATAACGTCTGCGGGCACGCTTGGTATAGCCGGGTTTCCAGCAAGCGGCGAGGCCGTCGAGGCCTGCGCGGCAAAGGGAATCGACATCAGCGGCCACAGAAGCAGGGCATTGACGATATACCTGATTGCGCAGAGCGACTTGATATTTGCTATGACGCGGGGACATCGTGAAGCGGTGCTGGAAATGTGTCCTGAAGCGGCGAGCAAATGTTCGCTGCTTGCCGACGGGGTCGATATCCCGGACCCAATAGGACAGTCACAGGTGGTTTACGATAATTGTGCCGAACGCATTGACAAGGCAATAATGAAAAGAATTGATGAGATGATATTATGAAAATAGCGGTTGGAAGCGATCATCGCGGCTACAAGGCAAAAGAGTTGATTAAAACTATCGTAGTCCAGCTTGGCCATGAGTGCATTGATGTCGGGACGGTTGACGGCAACCCCGTTGATTATCCTGACCCGGCGTATCTTGCCGCCAAAGCCGTTGCGGAGAAAAAAGCCGACAGAGCCATTCTCGCCTGCGGTACCGGTATAGGAATGAGCATCACAGCCAACAAGATAAAAGGCGTTCGGGCGGCGCTTTGTTACGATGAGCTTGGCGCACGCATCTCCCGTCATCACAATGACGCCAACGTCCTTTGCGTATCGGGTGAGCTTTTGGGCGAGGTTCTTCTCCGCAAAATGGTCGAGGTCTGGCTCGGCACTGATTTCGCAGGCGGAAGACATCTGCGAAGGATTCGGAAAATCGAGGCCATCGAAAAGGACAAGGACCCAACGTCCGTAAAAAACAACAACGGCTAAACCCGTTCCCACAGTATATAAAATGACCCTGCCCGGCTTTAGCGGAAGCAGGGTCATATTTTTTCTGCTCTCCGATTTGGATTTCCCCGCAATGTACCCTATACTCTAAATGGAGCTAATGAGAACTTAACGCCTTCTCTTCTCCTCTCTTCTTCGAAGGAGACGGGGTTGCTGACCGAGTAGTACCCAGTGCAACGGGGGGGACCTCGTCTCCGGCTTTTTAAGATAAAATTTACGAGGCGTTACAAATAAAAAGGGCTGTAAGTTACCTCGCAGCCCTTTCTTATTTAATACAATGATTTTTGGGAAATTAGATTCCCCCCAACCATTCCTCGGCAAATGTGCTAAGATCGTCGATTTGAACATTGCCGTCGCGGTTTCTATCCACTCCGTTGCACCAGTTGTTTGCTCCGTCGCAGTTTGTCCGCAGCCACTGTGCAGCGAAATCGGCAAAATTTGTGAAATCCACGGAAATACTTTGGTTGACTAAGCCCAGGAAAGAGCTGCTTGTTAGCCCCTCTGCGTTCCGCCAAATCTCAAAGCTGGCTGAATCGTGATTGCCAATTGCCAGAGGATGGGTTATTATTAAAAGATGCTGATTTTATTAAGCGGGAAAGCAGTTATGCGAAAGTTCAGCGTATTGGCGATTTTGATAGCAGCGAGTTTGGCCTTGCCGACGGGGCAAGTTGCGGTTTGCGCGGAGACACTGCGATTAGATGAGCAGGGGCAGTGGCAAAAAGCGGCGGACAGCAATAATGAGCAGTACCTGCTGCGTGTTGCGGAAATAAAGAAACTTGTGGATGCGGGCAAGCCGGGCAAGGTCAAAAAAGCCGCTAAGCAACTCAAGAAGGATTTCCCCGGTGTTGCCGGTCAGGATTTCGATTCCTTCATTGAGGCCGAAGTGTTTTTGGCGAAGGGCAAGCTGACCAGGGCGGTGAAGCAATACGACAAGTTTCTGGATGATTATCCCGCCAGCAGCCTGAAAGATGCGGCACTTAACCGGCAGTTTGAGGTCGCAACGGAGTTTCTTGGGGGTCGCAAGAAAAAAATCCTGATGTTCAACGTTAGCGCCTTTGACGACGGCGTGAAGATAATGGAAAAAATCAGCGACCGGACAGGCACAGCGGATATCGCGAAAAACGCCCTGCTGGCTGTCGCGCAAAGTTACGAAAAACGCAAAGAGTATAATGAAGCATACCTCAAGTGGTCGGAGATATCGATGCGCTGGCCCACAGGTGAAATAGCCAGAGATGCCCTGCTCGCAATGGCCAGAACTAAATACGCGGCTTATCGCGGGGCCGTATATGACGGGTCGAGCTTAATCAGCGCAAAAACCTATTATGAGAATTTCAGGTTGCGATACCCCCAAGAAGCGGAGAAAATACATGTAGATGAAATTTTGGCACGGATTGGCGGGCAGATGGCCGAGAAAAACCTGCTGATAGCCAAATATTATGAAAAGACCGGCAGTATTGGTCCTGCCAATATGTATTACCAGATGGTCGTTGACAACTGGCCGAATACCAGAGCAGCAGAGACGGCGAAAGATAAAATAAGTAAAAAGTAAACAGAATGAAGAATTCAGAATTTAGAATTAAGAATAAAAAATCGAAAGACGGAAGATGCGCTTTCCCGTTCTCAATTCTCAATTCTCAATTCTCAATTTGCTTTCTGTCTTGCGTCCTCTGTCTTCCGTTCCTTGCCGGCTGTGAGGGCTACAGCGACAAATCTTTCTACCCGAAGGACGTCTCGACCGTTTACGGCGAGCAGACGTCGTACAGGGAGAAGACGGACGCGCGACTCTCCAGGATGGAGAAGGATATGAAAGATCTCCAGAAAATGATAGGGACGCCGGACGCCGGCCTGAGGAAGCAAGTCGTCGACATGTCCCTTACGGATCAGTCCCGGGACGACAAGATCAAGGCCATTCTGGGGAGACTGGACGAGCTGGAAGCGCAGCTCCGTACGTACTGGGAAGAAACGAAGAACGAGATGAAGGACTTGCGAAAACAGACGACGGCTCCCCCCGAGGCCGCTCCGACCGCGCCGACGAAAGCAAACGCGGAAGGGATCTACAAACAGGGTTTCGACGCCTTTCAAAAGGGATCATATGACAACGCTGTGACCCTGTTTGCTCAGTACGTCAAGG
>JBEKZW010000010.1:0-67356 GCA_049509475.1 Sedimentisphaerales bacterium | reverse complement strand
AAAGAAGTCGCGGGAGCTGGGCAAGGTTTCGGCCATTAGCCTGCTTTACTTCTTCGTGGCGACCACAGCTTCGCTGCTGATCGGCCTCGGACTGAATTACTTGTTCCGTCCCGGACTGGGTGCCAACCTGGCGCATTCCGCCGGCATACCCAAGAACCTGGCCACCTCGGTCGACTGGACAAAATTCTTTCTAGAGTTGATTCCCCCGAACATTGTCGCCGCCATGGCGGGCTCCAACCTCCTGCCGGTGATCGTCTTCGCCACACTGCTGCCGGAGGTGCATCTGCCCCTGGGCACGGTCCAGCTCAGCGAATCCTGGCTGCGGACGGCGCTGGAAGTGTTGAAGATTTATCAGCCAGCTACCGGCGTGTTAGATATCAACAGTTTCTGGATAGGTTCCGTGGCAGTGATTGTTATGACTGGTCTTTACACGGCACTGGGCGGTATGCGAGCTGTGGCTTACAACGACGCTGTACAGGTAATGGTCCTTATAATTGGCTCGGCAACGTTGACGATTTACGGGCTGATTAAGCTGGGCGGCTGGGACGAGCTTCGCAGGCTTTGCGGCTCAGATATGTTCAACTTATGGAAGCCGCTCATCCCGCCGGGCGTTGAGGGTACATGGGCACCGGTTTTGGAAAAAAACGTCACCGGCCAAATAGTCAAGCAAGCCTGGTATTTTAACGGCTACTACCCCTGGCTGGGCATGCTCTTCTGCGCGCCCATTATCGGCCTGTGGTATTGGTGCACAGACCAATATATTGTTCAGCGGGCACTGGGAGCACCGAACGAGCAAACGGCACGACGAGGGAGTATTTTCGCAGGGTTTTTAAAACTGTTCCCGCCGTATCTGTTTATCATTCCGGGTATGATTTGCTTTGCTCTGGCCAAAAGCGGGAAAATTCCGGAATTTGCTGCAATGGTAACTCCAGATGGCAGGTCGGTTCCTCACGCGGCACAGGCGGCGTTCCCGATGATGGTAAAATACCTGCTGCCGGCTGGTTTACGCGGATTAGTTGTCGCGAGTTTGCTCTCTGCGCTAATGGGTTCGCTGGCGGGAGTATTCAACGCCTGCTCAACACTGTTTACCGTGGACCTTTACGAAAAATGGAAACCAGGCGCCTCGCAGCACCAGTTAGTGCGGACGGGCCGTATTGCCACCGCCGTTATGGTGTTTATCGCGCTAATGTGGATTCCGGTAATCCAGGGCGCGCACGGCCTCTACAATTACCTGCAAGCGGTACAGGGTTATCTGGCGCCGCCTATTTTCGTGGTGTTCTTCTTTGGGGTGTTCTGGAAACGACTAAACGCCAAAGGATGCTTATGGGCAATGATAGTAGGATTTGCGCTTGGAGTGTTCCGAATGCTGGTCGATACACCTGTAACGATGGGGTTATTCGGCTGGCTCGACCCGGAAAAAACAGTCGCGCAGGGATATACGACAGGGTCATTTTTCTGGATAATCAACAACATCTATTTCCAGTATTTCAGCGTGCTCATTACAATCGTATCGATTATCGTGATAATAGTAGTGAGTTATATGACGCAAGAGCCGGATTACAATAGGATAAAGAGTTTGACCTTCGGCACCGCGACGGCGGAAGACCGTGCGAAAACGCGAGCAAGCTGGAACTGGCGAGATGTTATGGCTTCAGCCTTTATCCTTCTGTGCATTCTCTGTGCTTATCTCTATTTCAGGGGTTAATATGAAATATACAATCGGTCTGGATTACGGGACAAATTCGGTTCGGTGCGTGATAGTCGATATCGCGGGCGGAAAAGAAATAGGGACGGCAGTTTATAACTACCCGACAGGGCAGGCAGGGATTATCTTAGACAAGGACGACCATAACCTGGCGAGACAGAATCCGGCGGATTACATCAAAGACATCGACGCAACAATTAAAAAGGCCATACTTCAAGCGAAGAAAACAGTCAAAAAGTTTGACGCTGGTCAAATTATCGGAATCGGCGTCGACACGACCGGGTCAACCCCCCTGCCTGTGGACAAGAACGGCACACCTCTGGCGATGCTGCCTGAGTTTAAAAAGAACAAAAACGCGCAGGCGTGGCTGTGGAAGGACCACACGGGTTTCGCTGAGGCGGCCCAAATAACAGAACTGGCCAAAAAAGAGCATCCGGAATATTTAGCCAAGTGCGGACAGGTTTATTCATCGGAATGGTTTTTCAGCAAGATACTGCACTGCCTGCGGACAGACCCGAAGGTTTTTGACGCGGCGTACAGCTGGGTTGAGTGCTGCGATTATATACCCGCTGTGCTGACGGGAACAGAAAGGCCGGAGGTGATGAAACACAGCAGGTGCGCAGCGGGACACAAGGCGATGTTCAACGCGGGCTGGGGCGGACTGCCGGCGAAGGATTTCTTAGCGAAATTGGACCCTAAACTGGGCGAGCTTCGCAGCCGGCTGTATGACAAGACATATACCGTCGAAACCGAGGCAGGGAAGCTTACGCAGCAATGGGCGAATAAATTAGGATTGAAGGCAGGGATATCGGTTGCGGTGGGCGCGTTTGATGCGCATCTTGGCGGAGTCGGGTCAGGTATCGCGCCCGGCAAGTTAGTCAAAATAATCGGCACAAGCACCTGCGACATGCTGGTATTCGAACAAGGCAGGCAGGTGGTGGATATACCCGGTATATGCGGGATAGTCGATGGTTCGATATTGCCGGGACACATCGGGCTGGAGGCGGGGCAATCAGCAGTAGGTGACATATTCAACTGGTTCGTGAATTATATTCAGCCGGGCGGAAAGACAGCAGGCTCGCACGACGCATTAACCAAAAAAGCAACAAAACTAAAACCCGGACAATCAGGTC
Source organism: Sedimentisphaerales bacterium (assembly GCA_049509475.1). Taxonomy (GTDB): domain Bacteria; phylum Planctomycetota; class Phycisphaerae; order Sedimentisphaerales; family Anaerobacaceae; genus Fen-1362. Next base: position 64,518 of record JBEKZW010000010.1, on the reverse strand, counting down.
TTTTGGCCCTGGACTGGAACAACGGCAATCGAACCATATTAGTTGACCAGCGGCTGACGGGCCTGCTTTTGGGCCAGACACTGCACACCAAACCTGAAGAGATATACCGGGCGTTAATCGAAGCGACGGCATTTGGGGCTTTAACCATCATTAACAGATTCGAGGAATACGGCGCGAAGGTATCGGAGGTAATAAACTGCGGCGGGATAGCGGAAAAAAGCCCGCTGGTTATGCAGATTTACGCGGATGTCACGGGGAGGGAAATGAAGGTGTCGCGGTCGGCGCAAAGCTGCGCTCTTGGCGCGGCGATTGCGGCGGCGGTTACGGCGGGCGGTTATAAAAATTTCGCCGAGGCACAGGCGGCAATGTGCGGAATAAAAAAGGTTACTTACAAACCAATAGCGGAAAATCACGCCATTTACAAAAAGATTTACGCCCTTTATAAACAGATTCACGACGCTTTGGGACCGGGTTCGATGGCGAACGTTATGAAGGAACTTTTGAATATTAAGGACCTATGCACGAAGAGCTGAAAAGAATTGTTTGTGACGCTAATATCGAACTGCGAAAACGAAACCTTGTTATTTACAGCTGGGGCAATGTAAGCGGAATTGACCGTACAGCGGGGATAGTCGCGATAAAGCCCAGCGGCGTATCTTATGAGGAACTGACGGCGGACAAGATAGCGCTGGTGGATTTGGCTGGTAAAGTTGTCGAAGGCAGTCTCAAACCGTCATCCGATACGCCCACACATCTTGAGCTTTATCGAAATTTTAAATCGATTGGCGGGATATGCCACACGCACTCGCCAAGCGCGACGGTCTGGGCACAGGCGTGCAAAGAAATACCGTGCTTAGGGACAACTCACGCGGATTATTTTTACGGCGCGGTGCCCGTCACCAGGCCGCTGACAAAAAAAGAAATACAAAAAGACTATGAGCTGAACACGGGCAAGGCAATTATCAAGCGGTTTGCCAGGATTGACCCTATGCAAATGCAGGCGGCGCTTGTCGCCAGCCACGGGCCGTTTACCTGGGGAAAAACCGCGGGGCAGGCAGTTGAGGCAATGGTCATTCTCGAAGAAATAGCGACGATGGCAATGAGGACGCTGGTTTTAAGCCCCAAACATCGCCAAATCAGTAAAGAACTATTAGACAAACACTACCTTCGCAAACACGGCGAAGACGCATACTACGGCCAGGAACATAAAAAATAAAAGAAGACAAAATACGGCCCTAGCATTTGAGACAAGTGTTTGTGTGCAAGCCGCAACGGACCGGAAAGAACTTCGTGGTAATAAAGAAATAGTCCCGAGGTCGATTATTCGACACTCGGGACTATTTCGCTTTTATCCGCTTGATGCGGATATAGTTATTGATTAACTGATGTTACTTGTCAATCTTGCCGGCCTTGGCGTCTTTTTCGGCCCTTGTCTGTTGAACCGCGGGGCCAGCGAATTCCGTTTCCACGTATTGTTTCTTTTCTAAATCAGTGAGCGACGTATCTGCAACAATCTTTGGGGTGACGAAGACAAGCATTTCACTGTTTATGGTTTCTTCGCCCTCAAACCTGAACAGGTAGCAAATCAAAGGTATATCGCCCAGAAGCGGGACCTTGTTGACCGTTTTGTTGACGTTTTTTTTGCGCAGGCCGCCGAGCACCACCGTCTGGCCGCTGTCAACCAGCAGGGTGGTTTTGGCCGTTCGCGAATCAACAATGGGCTCCGGATATGAAAGGTCGCTTGTACTGAACGTCACGTTGCCTGTCTGGACGCTGAATTCCGGCTCAACTATCATCCGTATTTTGTCGGCGCGTGTCAGATGAGGTGTAACTTTAAGTTTTACGCCCACGTCCTTGAAACTCGTTGTGCCGATGTTGCCGCCGCCGGACGTCTGAGAAAGCTCCTGATACGGGATTTGAGAAGTAATCGCGATGTTGGCGGTTTCATTGTCCAGCACCAGTATCCTCGGATTAGCGAGCAGCTTGGAGTTAATCAGGTTCTGCTGCGCCCTGATAACCGCGTCTATATCCAGGCTGTTTTTCAGCCAGCCGAATTTAAGCAGGCCCTGAGTGCCGGAGGTTTTGTTGGTAGCGCCGGTGAATATACCGGTTGTGAAGGGGTCGATATCGCCGCTGGCGTTGGAGCCTAAGGTTCCCGGAGGAATAACGGCCGTGCCTGTGGCGTCATGATAAGTGGTATTGCGACCCGCCATCCATTCGACTCCGAGGTCAAGCTCGTTCTTGCTTGTGATATCGTAGATTCTGGCCTCAACGAGTATCTGAGGAGTCATACGGTCTATGTCCTCGATGAAGGTGCCGATTGCCTTGATGTTGCTCTCGGTGTCTTTAACGATAACGTTGCTGGTCCCCTGATTGATGGATATAGCACCTCGCTGAGAAACAAACTTGCCCAACGATTTTTCAATCTCCTTGATATCTGCATAGTTGATGCGATAAATCTTGGTGACCAGCTTCTCGGCCTCCTGCGAAATCTCACCGACCGGCGCGATTCTAATCATGTTCTTGCTCGACACATAATCATAGCCCTGTGCGGCAAGAATGTTTCGCAGCGCCTCTTCAAGAGGAACGTTGCTCAGCTTCGCGGTTACGGTTCCGGTGACCTTCGGACTCTTGACAACATCGACATTGGCCTGCTCGGCCATAATCCTTATCACATCGTCAATCGCCGTGTCCCTGAAATCCACGCTGATTTTCTTCTGCATACGCTGCTCGAGGCTCGTCATGACCTCCATCTGGCCGGCATTCGGCTCGCTTTCATCAGCAGCTGCCGCGGCAAGCACAACGATGCAGGGTGACAGCAAAAACGCGGCTATCACCAGCAAACACATTGTTCCTGATTTGGTCGACATCTTCATACCTTGTTCCTTTCTAAACATGTTACACAAATTTTCTTTGATTTATGTTTCGTTCAACGCTCAACTTCTTGAGTCCAATTTTTATCCCCCATAGCAAATTCAACGCTATTGGGGTTGATTTTCACAATCTTGACGTCTCCGACAGTATCACCCGCCGAGACGATCCGGTCGCCAACAACAGCACAAGGATTATCCGCGCTGTAAACTATACCTTTGACAACAGGTTTGTTTGCAGCTTCTCTGTTCTGGGCTGTAGGGACAGAACCGAAAACCATCGGGTCTCGCAGATTATCAGGAATGACTGCCGGCAGTTCCCAGCTGATTTTGGCGCTAAAAGCCCCGACAGCGGATGCCTTTTGCGAGGCCTTCGCAGCGGTTCCGGCCGGCTTTTTAATGGCATGAACAACTACCAGCAGTAAAACCACCATCAAAACGGGCAAGGCCAGAATCATCATTTTCTGTTTTGCCGGACTGGTGCCTCGCCTGGGGGTAAGCAGCTTGGCTTTTACCTGCTCCCAGATTTTCAAGAATGGCAACTCTCTGGGTTGTTTCACAAGCAGTTCGGGCCTGAACTGTTTTTCGGAAACAGGGGCAGGCGCCGCAGAAGGCACAGGCGAAAGTTTAGAAGAAGGTGCAGGCGGTTCGTAGGTCGTCTGCCTCGGTTGCGGGGGCTCATAAATGGTCTGTTTGGACACATTGGGGGCAGATTGCGTCGCCGGCTCTGGAATTGTAAATAACTTCGGCGCCACGACAGCCGGCTTTGGAGAAATATATTTTGCGGGCGCCGGCGCCACTGGTGCGGGAGCAGAAACAACTGGCGCAGGAGGTATCACTGGTGCCGGGGGCGTCACTGAAGCGGGTATCGCGGCAGAAGCAACTTGTGCCGACGATATTATCGGTGAATTCGGTAAAGTCGAACGCACATCCGGACCAGCAGCATCCTTCTTAGGTATCTGGATACCTGTGAAGATTTTGGAGACCTCTTTTTGCAATCCCAGTTTGCTTTTAGCCATTGTTTAACTCCCCTGTCGGCATAGTGCCTTCAGTACCGTCTATAACAACAGCCGACTGTCCAATCACGTCGGCCTGTTTTCCGTTATCCGTTGTCTGCTGAGTATTATTCGTTGAGACATCCGTTTGCTGCGCGGCCATATCGCCGGATGACTGGCCTGTCATGTCGGGCTGCAAGGCGGGCGAGCCCGCTTCAACCTGAACTTCGGTCTCCGCATCGGATGGCCGGCCTGCTGCAGAACGAATGTATTCCTTGCCAAACATAATCTCATCGACAAGCATCAGATATTCATGAGCGCCTTTGCTGTCCGGAGCATAAGTAATGACGCTTTGGCCTGCACTCGGGGCCTCGGCCAGCCGAATGTTCCTGTGAATTACGGTGTCAAAGACCAGGTCGCCAAAGAACTCCCGCATCTGCTGCTGTATCTGTCTGGTGAAAATCAGCCGGTCTTCCACAAACGTTAGCAGCAGGCCGGTGATTTTCACCTTGCAGGGATGAAAATGTTCCTGAATGATTTCGCAGGTCTCGAATAACTGCTTAAGACCTTCCATCGCGTAATAATGCACCTGCACCGGGACAACGACATCGGTGCTGGCTATCAGGGCGTTGAGCGTAAGAATTCCTAATGAAGGCGGACAATCGATGACGCAGATGTCATATCGGTCTTCAACCGTCTTGAACTGCTCGGTGAGCATAAACTCTCTGCCGGCCACAGCGCTCAAGTCAAGCTCGGCGCCCGACAGCAGAATATTGCTGGGGGCTACATCGACGTTCTCGGTCTTGCTGGGGACAATTACGCTTTCAATCGGGACCTTGAGGTCAACGATGGCGTTGTAAACCGTCCTGGTGAATGACTCGGGGTCGCAGCCGACGCCAAGCGTAGTGTGTCCCTGAGGGTCAAGGTCCACCACAAGGACCTTTTTACCCTTGCGACCGAAGGCGGCGGCCAGATTGACGGCCGTCGTCGTCTTGCCGCATCCGCCCTTCTGATTTGCTATCGCGATTACTCTCATTTTTATCTAAGAACCAACTTCCTTATTCAGTCTCGGCAGATTCAAAGTTCCCCGAATCGACTGTTTCACTCAACTGTCCTGTTTCTTTCTGACAAAATACGAAAGGGTCATGTCCGCCTTGTCAGACGTGCCGCTCTGGTCTCCGTGCGATATCTTGAATCTGTCAACGAAAATGACCGGATGATGCCTCTCAAGAGTATTAAGAAAACTCGCGAACTGTAAAAAATCCGATGTGAACGAGGTTTCAATACGGTTTTCCTGAAGATTCTTGACTACGAGGGCATCCTGAACGTTGCCCTGTTCAGATGTCTTAACGGTAAAATCACTCACCTGCTTGTCAGCGGCGATGCGACTGATTGAGAAAGTCAGGTTGGCGGAATCGTCATACTCTGAAACATAATCGCCCAACCTGGTTTTCAACTCTTCCAGCTCGCTGGCCAGTTTTTTCTTGTTATCTTCCTGGGCTGCGCTAAGGGCCGACTCAAACAGTTGCTTCTTTTCGGCAACTTCCTTGAAAGCCTGGTTTTTTACCTTTAGCTGCGGGGCAATAACTACGTAATAAACAAGCGCAAACAGGACCAGTGACGTCGTCCAAACTATACTCAGAGCAACAGTATATTTTCTATAAGCACCCATAAGCATTTACTACGACCCCGGTTTGAATATACAATCGATGTCGTATGCGACTACTTCACGGCCATCCAGGGTCTCACGCCCCTGCGAGGCAATAACAACATCTTCGAGCTTGGGCCCGAGTACATTTGAAGCACGCAGATTTTCACGAAACGCCTTGACTTCGCGGTCGCAATCGTAGATAGGGCTTCCGCTGACCCGCAGCTTCAACGTTCTGACCGCCACGGTTGTTTCGGCCGTTTTGTCCTTGTCATCTTTTTCCAGGCCAGCTTTCACGACGGTCTTTCGTCTTATCGAGCTTTGCCTGACCTCCAAACTGTTCAGGATTACCGACTCCGGCAGATTTTGCACAATCGCCACAAGAACAGGTGACCATTGAGTATGTCTGCCGATGGAATTTGCCACATCCGCCAGACAACCGTTAATGGCGGTTTTCTCCTTTTCCCCTGCTTCCTTGAGCTTCAAGGCCTCGGCCAGACGCTCGGTCTGTGTAACGTAGCTGGTTACGTCCTGCTCATAAATCGATATAACGACCTTGTTGCGGTAATAGTAGCCGGCCATAAGAATCGCCACCATCATTGGAACCGCAAAGGTGGCGACAAAAATGGCGACACCCTGCGGCTTTGTTCTGGCTGGACGACCCTGTCCTTTAAGTAAATCAATAGCAAACATATCAGACAGACCTCATAGCAAGTCCCGCGGCAACAACCATCGCCGGGCCTTTTGACTGAATAACGTCGAGACACTCCCTGTCCACACTGCATTTCATCGTATCGAATGGATTCCACAGAACTGCTTTGATGGGCAGTTGTTTGTTGAGTATATCCACGAATCCTTTGACCATCCCAAAAGTGCCGCACACCAGGAGCTGCTCAACAGGCGATGATTTTTCCTGTGTGCTGTGGTACCTCAGCGTTTCGGCAACGTCGTTGACTAATTTTCTGCATGCCTTTTCCATACTGGTCTGCAGATTCTGCACAGGAATAACCGGCGAGGCACAACCATAGATTTGATTCCTGACAACTTCCGGACGGACGTTGTTTTCCTGGGCGATCTGGACAACAATATCATTTCCAGCGTAAGGAACTGTGCGGATAAAAGGTAGACCCGTTTCGCCCATTACCGCCAGCGTTGTGCAGGATGTTCCGATATCCAGAACTGCCGAGGTGCTGATGTTTGTGTCGCTGTTTTTACTTTCTATAAGACAATTGAGAAGCGCAAGCCCATCGACATCCATCAGGACACACTCCAAAGCTGCTTTCCCCATGATTCGAACCTTGCGGCGTATTACATCATTTGGTGCGGCAACGAGAACGCCAGTGACGGCATTATTCGTTTCGCTCGACGGGATAATCTGATAATCGACAACGCCGTCATCGACGTTGAAGGGGCAAACCTGAGATGCCTCAAGCCGGACCGCGCCATCAAGCTCTTCCGCTTGCAAAGGGGGGAACTTAAACGGCCTGACTGCTACTTCAGGCCCTGAGACGCTGCATACCGCCCAGCGAGCGTTTTTCCTGGCGAAAATCATGCACTTCTGGACCGCTTGGACGGTACTATCTTCTTCGACCCCTCCGTTGTCATTATCCTTTTTAATATCGCTTACGTAGGCGGCGACAACGGTGTACCCATCGCCGTTTTTGGCAAGCTGAATCATCCTGACAGAAGACGAGCCGATATCCATCCCAAGAACATCGTCCTGGCTAAAACCGAGCAGGCGTTTCCATTTAAAACTCATATCGTTTTGAGCCCTTTCATCGGCCATACGTCGCAAAATTATGTCATTTGCATAATCTGCGATGCGTTTCAAAATCATATTCCACCCTCTCATCGGCCTAATTGTGAGTGCCTTTTAGATAGAAACTGTGATAAGTTAATATTGTGGTACTTTTGACTATGAACCGACATTGCACGTCCTATAAACAGCGAAAAATTGCCTTCGCCAATCTATTTTCGGGGTTTCTTTGGGCGGATTTTCGGCTGCCCTGCAAAGCTGTGAAATAGTAGGTTTGGACATAATTATCAAAAAAAAGTCCCCCGTCGCGGTTATCGGTCTTAAAATTTATATTCCCCGGTTAAACCAAGGTTGAAATATGAAGAAGCACAACCCCCTTTTTGAAATGCAATCACTTCAAAATATAATAAATAAAAAGTGTCATTGCAAAAAAGGAGGATGATTTACGGTTCGGCAAAGATAATATCCGATATCCAAAAGAACATCGGACGCGAAGCAGAGTAGAAAAACTCGGGTGGGTTTCGGTAAAATTTCCGTCGATGTCGGTGGGCATTTGCCCCGGCGTAGAAGGTCAGTCGCCGCCCGTGGGCTTTGCAGTGTTTACCGCGATAAGAGAATTGCCGTTTTTTTGATAACTTTGTCGAGAAGCAGTCGGCGGCGAAAAATTTGTTTATGGTATCTCGGTAAGTGTCCCATCCTGGTCCAGTGTTATCGAACCGGGCACTGACGGAGCATCACCGGTCTTGCTCGAAGTCAAGGTGATGAGATAAGTGGGTGGTGCACCAGCCCCAACATCCGTGAATACAATCTTGTAATCCCCATCCTGGAAATACTTGCCGCTAAGGTCACCACTGGAGAAACCCAGTTGTGCCAGTGTCGTACCCGCGTAGGTTAAACCATTGCCTCTCTCGGCGACATACGCGCGAGCGGCAGTGCGAATACTGCCGGCTATCGCCTTACCCTCCGCCCACTTGGCGGCGTCGGTTCGGCCATGCATATACGGAATTGCCACGGCGGATAATACGCCGATGATGAAGATGACGACCATCAATTCGATGAGCGTAAAACCACTATCAGTTTTTCGGCTATCGGTTATCATAACAATTCACCTCTCTGCGAACATCGAAGGTGGGGGCTTTGAAGCCCCCCACCTTTTGACCGCATAATCAAAACTGTGGCGGTTAAGCCACACAAACCAGCGTTATGCTTACGGTGTCTCAACAAATGCCCCGGTCTGGTCCAGTGTTACCTTACTGGGTGATGTCGGTTTGTCGGCGCTCGTAGAACTGGCTGCTGTGCAGGTGATGGTGTACGTGGGTGGTGCACCACCTCCAACATCCGTGAAAGCAATCGTATAGCACGCCAACGTGAAGTACTTGCCGTCAAGGTCATTTGTGGCACCGGTGGCAAAGCCCAGTTGCACCAGCGTCGTGCCGGCGTAGGTCCAGCTATTGCCTTTCTCAGCAATATACGCGCGAGCGGCAGTGCGGATACTGCCCATCGCGGCCTTGGCCTCCGACCACTTGGCTGCATCGATTCGGCCACGCATAATCGGTATGGCGACCGCCGCCAAGATGCCGACGATGAATATGACCACCATCAGCTCTATTAGTGTAAAACCTTTTCTACTTGTCATTTGCTTTCTCCTTAAAAACAATAAACCGGTTTTATTACCGTTTCCGACTCGCTACTCGCAAATCGGCCAATTTACAGGGTGACTTTATACCCTCCTGACGCTGGTATCCGGCGGTTAGCCGCCGTTGCCGTTACCGCCCATCGTAAAGATAGGCAGATACAGAGCCAGGATGACAATCAATACAATTCCTCCGACCGTTACAATCATAATGGGTTCGAGCAGGCCGAGAACGGTGCTGATAGTGGCATCGACCTTTCGCTCGTAATATTCGCTTGTCCTGTCGAGGACCTGCGGCAAAGAACCGCTTTCCTCGCCGACCTGAATCATCTTGACGACCATATTCGGGAAAAAGCCGGCCGAGGCCAAACTAAGCGATACGTTAGAACCCTGGACGATATGCTCTCTGCTGCGAATAATCGCGTCTTTTATTATGTCGTTTTTTGTCATCGTCGAGAGGATGTCAAATACCTCAAGGACGGAAACGCCCGCCGCCAGCAGTGTCCCCATCGTCTTGCAGAAACCGGCGATGAATGCCTGGCTGATAATTTTTCCTATCAGCGGTATTCGCAACGTCATTTTGGAATAGAAATAGTGCCCTTTTGGGGTTTTGTTAACGAAAGTAGCAACAAAACCGAGTAAAAAGACGGAGCCGATGATGTAAACGACATTGAAACGAACGAAGTCGTAGAAGCCCATAAAGGCGCGTGTAAAAGCGGGCAGCTCGCCGCCGAACTGGTCGAATATCGCGCGAAACCTTGGGATAATGAACGTCATAATGCCCGTGACAATCAGGACGATGAAACACAGTACGAAAATCGGGTATGCCATCGCGCCTTTGACCTTTTTGGCCAAACGGTCGCGGCTGTCAAAATGCTCCGCGACTCTCTTTAACGCGCCAGGAAGGTTACCGCTGGTCTCGCCGGCAAGAACGATTGCCTTGGAGAGCTGGTCGAAGACCTTTGGGAATTCGGCAATGCCGCCGGAGAAGTTTTCACCTTTTCGCATTTTATCGAGAATGCGATGAAGGACTTCCTGGAGCTGGAGGTTTTCTATATCTGCCGATATGGTTTCGATGGCGGTGGTAATCGGGATACCGCCCTCGACCATCGTGGTCAACTGCCAGCAAAGCGCTGCAATTTCTGCGGACCTGATCTTTTTTCGTTTCTGTTTTTTGGGCGCCTGCCTTACCGCTTCCACAATTTCCTGAATCGATACCGGCGTCAACCCTCTCTCGCGAAGCCATCCGATTACGTCATTTGCGGAATTGGCCTGAGTAAGTCCCTCTTTCCGCGAACCCGCAGTATCACACGCACTATATTTGAAGGTCTTCATTATAAGAATCCTTAGAAAACACTCCTCTTTCGTTTTCAGATCAGTTGAGAATCTCCGCTGTTTATGTATCGTCGCGCGAAAACCCGACCTTTAGTAAAACCCATTTTGTCGCCTTTAAAGCCGGTGATAGCGGTTAGAACGTCCGCTATTTTTCAGGCGCCTCCGGAACCGCAACTGTCTGTCTCTCCTGCTCAATCCCTACATCCCCTATATCCTCGCTAAACGTTACACCCAGCACTTCCTCAGCGGTTGTAAGTCCGCTGAGCATTTTTATGATGCCGCTTTCGAGAAGCCCCCCGTAACCTTTTTCCCTCGACGTCGCCCTAAGCTGGGATTCTGTAGCCTTAGCAGTAACAAGCTCCCGCATTTCATGGTCCATAACCAGAAATTCAAATATGGGCAATCGCCCGTGGTAACCGGTGTTACCGCACGCGTTACAGCCCTTGCCGTGACAAAGCTTTGCGTTTTTCAGCCGGGCAGGTTCGATTTTCAGGCGTTTCAACACCTGCTCGCTCAGCGTTGCCGGCTCTTTACATTTTTCGCATATTTTTCTGACTAATCGCTGCGCAACTACCAGGTTCAGTGATGAGGACAAAAGATAAGGTTCGATTCCCATATTAATCAAACGGGTTATTGCGCTTGGGGCGTCGTTGGTGTGAAAGGTGCTGAGCACAAGGTGTCCGGTCAATGACGCCTTTATGGCAATTTCGACCGTCTCTTTATCTCGTATTTCTCCTATGAGGACGATATCCGGGTCCTGTCTGAGAATCGAACGCAGGCAGGAAGCAAACGTAAGGTCGATTTCCGGTTTGACCTGTACCTGGTTGATACCGGCAAGACGGTATTCAACAGGGTCTTCAACTGTGGTGATATTCACCGCCGGGTCTTTCAGGTGATTAAGGCAAGCGTAAAGCGTCGTGCTTTTGCCGCTTCCTGTGGGCCCTGTTACAATCATAATGCCATGAGGCTGGTTCAAGGCATTCTTCAGCACCGCCAGTAACCCTGGCTCGATTCCGAGCTTATCAAGATTGTGCGACGCACCAGCGGTATCGAGAATACGCATAACAATTTTTTCGCCGTATATCGTCGGGAGGGTGGATACACGAACGTCAATATCCCTGTTGCCTGCCCTGATTTTGAGACGACCATCCTGAGGGAGACGACGCTCGGCGATGTTGAGATTTGAAAGTATCTTGATCCTCGCAAGGACCGCGCCCTGCATATTTCTGGCCGGCGGCACCATATCTCGCAGCATCCCGTCTATTCTCATTCGAATCATCATCGATTTTTCCTGCGGCTCGACATGAACATCGCTTGCCCTGCTTTTCACCGCCTGGCTCAGCAGCAGGTCCACAAAACGAATAACCGGCGCCTTTGTCGCTTCCGCTTCGCTGTCAGTTCCGGCATCCGATGTTTCCTCGAGAATGGATTCTACTTTTTCGTCTTCACTCTGGTCAAACCTGCTAACCTCGCATTGAACCAGTTCCCTTAGTCGCTGCTCCTCGACGTCGGAGCCATGGTAAATTATTTCAATGGCCCTGCGAATTTCCTGGGCGGAGCCGATAACGACCTTGATGGGCCGCTTTATTTTCAGCGTTATAGTATCGATTGCAATTACATTAAGCGGGTCGGCCATAGCCACGACAATCCTGTCGTCAACCTCGCCAATACCCACCAAGCAGAACCGCTTTGAAACGCTCTCATCGAACATTCTTGCGATGTTGAGGTTTATTTTAGATATGTCATCGAAATGCACATATTCCATCGACAGGTGGTCAGCCAGCATCTGGGTAACCTGCTCTTCGGTCATCATATTGAGGCGAATAAGCGCCTCGCCGAGCCGCCCCCCAACCATGCGCTGCTCGTCGAGCGCCTTACCCAACTGCAAACGAGTAAGAACACCCTTCGAAACCAGATATTCGCCGAAAAGATGAGTAGTTTTCGGCTTCTGTACCTCAGATGTTTCCGGAGCAGCTTTCATCCCAACACCTAAGCCCATATAATTCTTTCACGAGAAACTTCCATGTTGTCTGCCTTCAAACCCGCCGGCCTGAAACCGGCATAACCATAATAGTTTAAGAACACGACGGGAATCCTCCTCACTTTCGCACTATAATAAGTGCAAGGCTCAACATACAAAGTATACCGAAAAAAAGCGGCATCGCCAAAACACTGGTCGAATAAAGTACTTATAACACACTCCCGATAATGAGCAATTTTTAATATTCACTTTTTACCGGTCGCCCCAAAAAGGTTATAGGACCAGCTCAATCCCTTTGGCTAATTCCGGCGACACAGTCGGCCGGGCGGCTTAATCAAACTTTTTGTTTGCCTTCGCTCGCCGATTGAAGAGTTGCCAGCGACGCAAACTTGTCGTCAGCAAATTCAAAAACCTCATCAAGCCCCACCACGCTAAAAACACTTCTGGTTGCAACCAACACATTACAGAATATCAGTCGATGTCCGCAGTCCGTGAGCAGCTTTCGCAGCCGCAGCAGCCCTGAAATGCTCGTAGAGGTCATTATGTCAATATTTGAAAAATCCACCACAACATCGCAGTCGCCGCGGTCGCGAACAATTTCTATAAGGGTCTTAAGCTCGCCCCTCATGCGCGGCTCGCGTGTCAGGTCAACGAGAATAATATCATCAGACCAGTTTTGAAAGCCCATTACATTTCTCCTAAAACATCGAAACTCCTGCTTTATCGCGTTCCAATCCCATATCGGCACAGAAGACGGCAGGATTAATCAAAAAGCCAAAGCAAACGGCCCGAAAGCCCCGATTGAAGGGTTTATAATAACTCGATTAAATCCGCCGTTAAACAAAGACAGAACGATAAAGGGGATTGACCGGAACACCGTGGTTTTACGGCATCGGCCGGCGGGAAAAACCGGCCGACACAACAGCTACTCCGTCACTTCCAGACCGAGTGTGGTAATGTCGTCAATCTCAGCGGGGTCGATGTTCTGATTCTGCGCCATCATATTAAACCTGTCCATCGTCTCCGAAATGGACAGTTCCTTTAGTTCGGTAAATTCTTTCGCGAAATGAAACCCGGTCAAATCATCAAAGTTACCGATGAACGGCTCAGCACCGTCGGAATAGAGCAGAATTTTATCGCCGGGCTGAAGCTGAATTTTTTCCTCCGAATATTCGGCATCCTTGAAAACGCCCAGCAGCGACCCGCGAACTTCCAATTGCTTTGGCTCCTGGCCCCGCCTCATTAAAACGGGATATGGATGCCCCCCTCTGGCGTATGTAAGCTCAAGCGTATCGGTATTCAAAAGGCAATAACAGCAGGTAGCGAATTGATACCCGGACAATTTCTGGGTCGCCATTCGCTTATTAAGATTCCTCATCACCTCGGCAGGAGAAAAAATACGATAGGAATTGTCAGCGGTAGTCCTCATAACCAGCGCCTGCTTGAGGAAAATGGTCAAAAGCGCAGCCGGCATACCGTGACCAACTACGTCGGCTACATAGAAACCGAGATGCTTTTCATCAATCCTGACGGCATTGTAAATATCTCCCGAAACCCACTCTGCAGGTAAAAACACCGCCGCCCATTTTATTTTGTCGGTATTGGGCAACTGCGTGGGCAGAAAGTCCTGCTGCACAAGCCCCGCCAGACGGAGCTGCTCGGTCAGATTGTCAACCATCGCACCGGTCATACTGAGCTGTTCAGCAAGCTTGTTTTTGTAAATCGTCTGTATCTGCTTGGGGGGAATGGCCGGCTTTACCGCCATACCTTCGCTTTTCTTGCGATAGGCAAGATTCACGCTCACCCTGGTCCAAAGCTCATCGATAGAAACCGCCTCGGTTGTGCCGCTCATGGTAAAGCTGCTTTTGACCGGCGCCAGCGAAAAACTCTTCACAGGAACTTTAACCCGGTCGGTGATAAGAATGACCCCGATATTTTCCATTTCAAGCGTCTCGATTATCCTCGCCAACTTCTGCTGCTGGGCGGCGTCCGAGTCCACTGCATCCACTATCACCGTCCCCACCAGACCAAGCTTGTTTCTTGCATCGGCGAACTTGTCAATTCGAAGCACCTGATGAGTGAGGTTTCTCTCCTTAAGCAGCCGCCTTATTTCCTGCGGGATGCCCTTCTCGTTGGTCAGGTATAAAACATCAACAAAGCTTTTTTGAAGCTCGATAGCACTTAGCAGTTCGGTATTGCTCATTTGTTATCCCCTTTTAATCCAGCTCCGGCCCCTCAGGGGGCAAACAAAACTACGATTCGACAAACAATGCCATATTCAAATGCAAATAATCATAAAGCGGCAAAGTAATTTCGGTATGTTCCGCACAGCACTTTGCAAGTTTTTTCTTTTTTTTGCGTCTATCCGGATTATCGGCCATAATTTCCGCTGGTTAACAGCTTTTGCGGCTTCGTGGCCCATAAAAAAAGGACGGTTGCGAAACAGAGCAATAATAGTCTGAGAATATCGATATTCGCAGTATGATAAGATGTTGACCGGCCGGTCTTCCCGCAGCCGTCAGCCGGAGAAAATCGCCGAACCGATTCGCAAAATGGTGGCCCCCTGCTCCACCGCAATCTCATAATCCGAACTCATGCCCATACTCAACTCCGTGAAATGCTGGCCGACAACCCTTTCACCACGCATTTCGACGAAGAGTTCTCTGGCACGTGTAAAGCATTTGCGAATCACGTCCTTGTTATGAGTCAGAGGCGCCATAGTCATCAGCCCCACTAATTTGAGATTCGGCAGGGTATCCATCTGTTCGGCCAGATGCGGCACCGCCCCGACGGAAACCCCGTATTTCTGCGACTCCTCAGATGTGTTAACCTGCAGCAGGACCCTCGGCGTGATATTCATCTTAGCGGCGGAAGTGTTGATTTCCTCCGCCAGCCGGAGCGTATCGACCGAATGTATAAGCGTTACCATCGGCAGAACCTGCCTGACCTTGTTTCGCTGGAGATGCCCAATCATATGCCAATTGACCCCGCGCGGCACCCACGGTTCGCCGGCGTTTCGCTGTAGAAACTCATCCACCTGGCCGGCCACTTTTTTTAGCTGCTGCACCCTGTTTTCGCCGAACTCGGTCAGACCCAGCCGAATAACCTCTTCTATTGCCTCCTGCGAGGCGGCCTTGGTAACGACGACGAGCTTGACCTCTGCCGGGTCTCTGCCGCCCCTGGCACAGGCCGAGGATATGCTTTCCTTTAGACGCTTGATACGTTCAGCTATCTTTACCATAACAAACAAAATAAAGGACACTATCAATCATACCGATAAAACCAACGCAGGATTCTTACCCGCAAGATAGTAATTTAAGCCAATACTGCCGATTTTGCAAGCGTATTTGGCGGATTCGGATACGAGTTTCGAGTCACTAAAAAAGATGCAAATCAGGCATTTTTAACTTGCTTTTTGAAGCCGGCTGATATACAATTAACATTTGTTCAGGCAAATTGGTGGGAAAGGCCCATTTCTGAAAAATGAGGTCGAAGTTGCTTTTTGTTTGACAGTCAATCAGGGGCGGGTTAGATTTCGCTTTTTGCCAAAGTTATTTTATATCAGGAAATACTGCGTAGAGGCAGTTCTTGAACCTCGGCGAGGCAGCGTGGCTCACCGGTTTCCCCCCCAGCCGGTCCCACCACCTCGCCTTTTTTTAACTATTAATCGCCTTTGGACCTGTAAAATGTCGGCTGAAAATCACAAAAACCGCAATAGCCGTAATCGCAGCCACCCCGCCAAAGATAAAGGTGTAAACAGGCGATTTATCCCATAAGAAACCCGCCACTATGCCAGCGGGCAAAGCGGCCAGCCCTGTAATAGTAGAGTATGTTCCAAGGGCGGTCGCCCTCGAATCAGGTCCCGCAAGGTCTGATACAAGCGCCCTTTCCGTGCCGTCAACGGCAGCGAAAACAACACCGTAAAGAGCAAACAAAATAATGTAAAACAGGAGTGAATTGCAAAACGCGAAACCAAACGATACAGCCGCAAACAGCCCAAATCCGAAAATCAGAACCTTCTGCCTGCCAATCTTATCTGAAAGCAAGCCGAGGGGAACAGCTAAAGCGCTTTGGAAAACATTAAAAAGAACATATAAAAGAATCGGTGCGGTAGTCGCCCATTTGCCCTCGAACAAATGCTGCGCCCTCAAAACAAAAAACATATAACTGAAATTGCCGAGTGCGAAAATCGCGGCCACAAAAATGAAAAGCTTCAGCGGCCTCGGCAAAATTGCAAAACTGAGTTTTAACTTTGCGTTTTGCCGGGGTGTTTCCGGCTCACTGACAAACCGAAGCGGAACCAGCGACGCAAGGCCTATTACAGCAGAAATGATTATTATTGCGCCGAAGCCAAGTCCCGTGAATTGTAAAAATAAAAACGCCACCCCCGCGCCGAGAACAGCCCCTGCGCTATCCATCCCGCGGTGAATACCAAAACTTTTCCCCCGCTGAGTCGGGTCCACCGATTCGGCTATTATGGCATCTCTCGCGGCTGTCCGAAGCCCTTTGCCTACCCGCTCCATTGAGCTGAAAACAACCGCTCCGCCGGCCGTCTTTGAAAGGCCGAGCAAAAGCTTGAACACCGACGAAATGCCGTAACCCGCGTAAACAAATATCTTCCGCTTGCCAGTTTTGTCGGACCAGTACCCGCACAAGACCTTCAACAGGCCCGATATGCCGTCGCGGATTCCGCCAACAAGACCAACAATCTTGCCCGTCGCCCCCAGGGATTCTAAAAACATCGGCAGTATGGGCATTATCATTTCGCTACTCAGGTCGTTGAGGAAACTGACGATGCTGAGGATTATGACGTTGCGAAAACCCCCCTTTGGCTTGTCGGCCCCCATATCTTATTCTCCACGCACCTGAACTGTAAAATTCCTGCTCCTCGGCCCGTCGAACTCGCAAAAGTATATCCCCTGCCAGGTGCCAAGGGCCGGCTGACCATTCCTTATCAAAATCGTCGCGCTGCACCCGACAAGCGAGCTTTTGCAGTGAGCATCAGAGTTGCCCTCGTCGTGGCGATAACCCGCGCGAAGATGCGGAATCAACTCCTCCAGCGTCAGCAGAATATCGTGGGTAACGGACGGGTCCGCGTTTTCGTTAATCGTTATGCCAGCCGTCGTATGGGGACAATATATTATCGCGTCGCCCTCTTTGACGCCGGATTTACTGACAGCCGAAGCAACCTCGCTTGTTATATCAACAAACTCGCAGTGGTTCCTCGTGCTTATGTGAAAATCTTTTGAAACAATTTTCATTGTCATGGTTCCTACAACTTCAATACCCAATAAGTGATGTAAGCCGTGGCACTATTACCGTTACCGGCTGACATTGAACATCCCACTTGCTATCAACTCGATGATCTTTACTGAAATCACCATCACCATACCACTTGAGTAATAGATACTGCGCCCAGGCATGGCGAAAACCCTTGGCCGGCTCAAGGTCGGTGTCGATATGAAATGCTATGAACCTGCCGTCGGTAGTGCCCAAGAAGGCATCAGGGTCTTTGGGCTTATGCACAATCATTCCGGAAATATCGACCGGAACCCATCCGGATTTATCAACAAAAAACTCGGCCATTACGTGATACTGTCCATATTCATCGGTCTGTGGGATCGTCCAGCGGCCAAACAACGTCCGTGCCGGAACACCATTGGCACGCATCACAGCTGCAAAAAGCAGCGAAAAACCGCCACAATCGGTGGAAAGTGATTTGCACACACGCGAAGGACGGCGTGCCTCATATCCGGACGTATCGCCGCCATACTTTCCATTCCTGGTAAGATATCTGAATACTCTGTGGGCAAACCTCGCCACATCTTCATCTCCCTGTCGCCTCAGACCCTGTTTGTCCATCCACTGCAAAAACTCAGGGTTATTGTAGTCCATCGTCGTGGAAACCATAAGATACCGGTGCCGTTCATCTTCCGTAAGTTCCGGCACTGGCTCCGGCGCCCTGCCCTGTTTCAGAGTCCGTGCGTAAAGAATTCCTTCATACTCAAGCCGAAAAGGAATACCCGACTTGAGAGATAGTTCATTTGAGTCGATGTGCAGCTCCATCATCTGCCGTTTACCCGTACTCTCCTCGACAATTTTTTCTGCTTTCAGTTTGTCGTTCCCCGAAACCATCAAATTTGTCGATACCTTCCCTTGCCCGGGAAGTTCAGGCAGCACTGGTGCAAACACATACAAATTGCCATTACCAATATTAGGATTGACCCACTTTTCTGTCAAAGTCGCCTTGAACGACCTCACCGGCACAGCTTCGACATAGAACATTCCGTCTCGCAACAAACCGATTTTCTGCGCATCAGCACATATCGGCAATACCCGGACAAGAAGGGGCAATCCAACAAATAGAAACAACAATAATGCTCGTCTCATTATCATTATCTACATCTGCTCGATGACCTCAATGCCCAATAAGTTATGCAGGCCGTGCTCGATTGTTTTAGCGGTCAAATCGCAAAGCAAAAGCCGCGTTGGCCGTTTATCAGGCGATGCGTCGAGAACCGGACAATCGTTATAAAAGCTGCTGAACTTCTGCGCAAGGTCATAAAGATACGCCGTAAGATAATTAGGCCTGTAATCACCCGCCGATGACTGCACCGCCTCGCCATATCTAATCAAATGCTTCGCCAAATCCAGCTCGCTTGGTTCGGTAATGCTCAATGTCCCTATGCCTGCAAGCTCGGTCTCAATATCAATGTTTCGAGTCTGGGCCTTTCGCTCAATCGACCTTATTCGAGCGTATGCATATTGCATATATGGAGCGGTGTTGCCCTCCATCGCTAACATCTTGTCGAAGCTGAAGATATAATCGCTCGTGCGGTTATTGGTATAATCAGCGTATTTGACCGCGCCAATACCCACCGCGTTGGCGATTTTCTTCTTTTCATCTTCCGACAAACCGGGATTTTTCTCTTCGACGACCTTCCTCGCCCGCTCAACTGCCTCATCCAAAAGCTCTTTGAGCTTTACGTTCTCGCCCGACCGCGTTTTCAATGGTTTACCATCTTCTCCAAGAACACTCCCAAACGTTACGTGAACAAACTCCGTCCTCAGTCCTCCGTCCTCAGTCCTCCGTTTTACATCCCATCCCGCCATTCTCGCAACCGCAAAGACCATTTCAAAATGCAAACTTTGTCGGCTATCAGTAACGTAAATTATTCTATCCGCTTTTAATTTATCAACCCGATATCGAATCGCTGCTAAATCCGTCGTCGCATACAAATAAGCTCCATCCGACTTTTGCACAATCACCGGCAGCGGCTTACCTTCCTTATCCTTAAACCCCTCCGGAAAAATACACACCGCCCCTTCCGACTCCACCGCCAGCCCCTTTTTCTTCAACTCCACAACAACATCCGCCAGCATATCCTTATAAAAACTCTCGCCGCGAACATCCCATTCGGTAAGACCAACGCTTAATTTTTTGTACAAATCGTAACAATCCAACATAGTATGAAGACATAATTTTTGCCAATACCATTTTGCTTCAGGATCATTGTTTTGAAGAGCGAATGTAGATTTTTTGGCTTTCTCGGCAAATTGCGGATTTGTTCCAACTCGTTTATTTGCATCCTTGTACCTTTTTTCAATTTCACGAATCGGGACAAAATCAAATGATTCAGAAGGTGGTATTATTCTCCCGTCAGGTGCTACCGTCTCGTTTGTAGAAGTTATTTTTATTGCACCCCCCTTTTCTTTCAATTCCTGCTCTATTGCGATAAGCATACCCATTGGTAAGCCCCAGTCGCCGATGTGATTCTGGCGGATGACCTTGTGGCCCTGAAGTTCAAGCAGTCGGCAGATACAGTCGCCTATGATTGTGCTGCGTAAGTGCCCGACGTGCATTTGTTTGGCGATATTGGGGCCTGAGAAATCTACGACGATTGTCTTTGGTTTTTCGGCCTTTTCTATACCAAGCCGGTCGGCGTCTTTGCTGATTTGCAAAAGATTCGCCGCGACAAGTTCGGGTTTCAATCGAAGATTTATAAAGCCGGGACCTGCTATTTCAGGCGTTTCGCAAATATCGCTGAGCTTGTCCGCCGTGGCGGAGTCTAATTTAGCCACGATTTGCTCGGCTAATTTTCGCGGATTGGTTTTGAGCTGTTTGGCCAGAGGCATTACGCCATTGACCTGATAATCGCCGAATTTGGCGTCCGTGGCGGGCCTGACGAGAGCAGGACACCCTTGTGAGCCGGGTACTTTGGCCATTGCTTCGCTGATTCTTGTTTCGAGTATGTTAAGAACGGACTGCATCCCTACCGACTCGCAAAATTTTCAACTCTGAATTTTTTAATTCTCTGTGTCCTCTGTGTTCTCTGTGGCTCAAAAAACTCTGCGGCTAAATTCTTAATTTTTTCGCGTCACCCCAGAGCATTTCAAGGTCGTAGTAGCCGCGTGACTGCCTGTCGAAGATGTGGACGACAACATCGACAAAATCGAGAAGGACCCAGTTGCCCCGCTCGTAGCCGGCCTTTCCGAAAAGTGGAAAGCCCTTCGGCTTGGCCTGCTCGGCTATTTCGTCGGCCACGCTTCGCATCTGCCTGTCGCTTGTGCCCGTGGCGATAACGAAGTAGTCCGTAACATCGGTTACTTTCCGCAGGTCGAGCACAACGACGTCGGCGCAATGGCGCTCGCCCGCTAATTTCGCCGCGGCAACCGCCAACGCCTTCGCCTTACGATTTAACTTTCTTACCAAGTCGCCTTCCTGAAAATTTCGCTAAACGTCTACGATAATACTCTCGCAGGCGTTATAAGTCAATGTCCCATTAAGTTATGTGTTTCCTTCATCAAATGGCGATATCTAATTGCTAATGAATTATCCTATGGGGAAGCAGGACCAAATTTTACCGCTTCACAAATTAAACGTTTAAATGTTTCCTCTTCAATCGTTTTAAGTCGTGATTCTATTTCTTGTGCGGGGACGGCTTGAGTAATATCGTTTATCAGCTTTGTTGCCATTAGAAACATCTGGTTTGCAAGTCGGTAGCTGTTGAAATTAATAACATGGACATTGTCGGGTATATGAATCGCACCAAAATACGTAGAATGAACAAGCATATTGCAATAATAATATGATGATGTATATATCCGTGCAATTTCAGGATTTTTTAATACCTCGACTCGCCTTCTTAAATCCATATTCGACCAATGCTGTGGCTCAATAGGTTTACCCTTCTTATTAATGCCCCATAGCTTCAATCTCAATGCCTCGATTCGAGATTCTTCGTCTGGTTTAGATAAGTAAGAATCTATCGGATGTGTTCCGCTAAGGTCAAAGCGTTTCCGAATTTGCTGGATGTTATTAGCCGATTTCCATTTTATGACTTCTTCAAAAGAAGCGTATCTCTCAACATCATTAGCGTCTGCACTGTGAAACATCAGATTTATATCGATAAATAACTCGAGTATAGCCCTCAACCCCCCAGCCAAGGCCAAACAGTCCTTTATATCATCAATCTTTGCCATACTCTGTACCCACAAATATATTCTCGAATAAATATGGAGCATGGCTGTTCTTTGGGTCTTTCCATTATCTTTATCCTTTAACTTTTCCATAAATTCTGCCGTTATATAGGCAGCACTTTTTTTTATCTGTTCATAAAAAATACCAGACATATTAGCGGGAGGGATATTTTTGTAATCGACACTCACTGTAGCTACAAAGCATCGCCCTGCTTTCCCCAAAACATCCAATACTTTGACTATATCATCCTGAGCAGAAAGAAGTAATATGCTTTGGGCATTGGTATATCGTTTTTGTATCTCATTTATTTTATCGTAATCAGGATGCCCTGCCGGCAACAAAGACAAAAGTTCCTTTGTCGCTGGGTTAATCCAAACAGATATGTCGTTCGGCAATTGCGAATCGCTCACTCCGGTAAGTTTTAATCTCCGCAAAAGATCGTTAGCCTCGAATATAAACTGCGGATTTAGGCACTTGATGTCTTCATTTCTACAAAAAACAAACATTTGGCCTTCCTTACCCAATTCTTATCCTCCAGTCCGCCCTTAAATCGGAAATCGGCAATTCCAACTATCCGCTATACGCTACCCGCTATCCGCTGCTTTTTACGTGTGATAGTCGGCGTTGATTGTAACGTAGCCCTTGCTGAGGTCGCAGCCGACACAGAAATCGCTGTATTTGCCATAAACCACATTGGATTTATGACCGTGAACCCCACGCGGTTCACGGCCCACGCCCAAATCAACCGTTATCGTGTGGCTGACCTGTGAGACAATTTTGCTTGCCTTCTTGCGGTCAAAATTCGTCGGTGCGCCGTTTTTGAATACCGCTAAATCATCGAGTTTGCAGGATACCTTTTGAGGATTCAGTTTAACGCCCGATGAGCCGACAGCGCATATTATTCTGCCCCAGTTGGGGTCGCCGCCGTGGACAGCGCATTTAACCAAATCGTAATCAGCAACCGCTCGAGCGGCTTTTGCCGCGTCCGTTTGATTAGCCGCGCCCGTAATAACCACCTTAAATATCCGCGTCGCGCCCTCGGCGTCGAGAGCCATCTGCCGGGCCAAATCCTGGCACAGGTCGAGCAGCGCAGCCGCGAATTTCTTGTGTGACGAATCCTGGTTTTTTATCAGCTTATTTCCCGCTAAGCCCGACGCGAGGATTATCGCTGTGTCGTTGGTGCTCTGATGACCGTCAACGGTTAATTTATTCAGTGAATCGCCTATCGCACTTTTGAGTGATTCTGATAACAACGACCGTTTAATCATAACGTCAGTCGTTATAAAGCAAAGCGTTGTCGCCATATTTGGGCCAATCATACCCGCACCTTTGGTTGTCCCCGCGATTACAACTTTTTTACCCGATATTTCAATCCGCCGGCAGGCAATTTTGGCTTTGGTGTCGGTTGTCATTATCGCCCTGGTGAAATTCATCCCGCCTGTCGCGGATTCACTAAGCTGGCCTACCACGTCTTCAATGCCCGCGGTAACGTTTCCCATCGGCAAATGTTCGCCGATGATGCCCGTCGAAGCAACTAAAACCTCGTGCGGGTCAACCACAATATAATTCGCTGTCTCTGCGCACATTCGGACAGCGTTATTGATTCCCTTTTTGCCCGTGCAGGCGTTGGCGTTGCCCGAATTTACAACCACCGCGTAAATCGTATCGCTCTTGATGTGCTTTCTGCTGATTTGCACCGCCGCCGAGATGATTTTATTCGTCGTGAATACCGCCGCCGCCTTCGCGCCGCCGGGGCAGACAATCAATCCCAAATCGCGCTTGCCCGATTTTTTTATCCCGCACTTCACCCCTGCCGCAAGAAAACCCTTCGGGGCGGTAACTGTATTGTTGGTACTCATCATTGACACCTCATAATTATCTCGTTGTTTGCCCTATCCGTTGCTAAGTTTGCCCGCGATGGCGATTTCACGAAAGCCAGCCATGGGGTCGTAGAATTTCTTATTCAAATCAACGGCGTTTACCATAACGCCCACTTTGTTCTGCTTCAACTGTCCCGCAATCACGCCATCGGGCTGTATAAAACACGACGGATACGGCGAATAATATCCCGAGGCGTTCGACATACTCACCCAGAAATAATTCGTCGCCGCGTGACACTGCATCGTCTGCCTCATAATATGCGTATGCACACTCGGCCCTTTTTGCCGGGCGTTATAAAACGACTGGAACACGCAGTTGACGCCCTGCTTATACAATGCCCGGTAAATTTCGGGAAAACGCAAATCGAAACAAATCAAAAGCGAACACTTCACGCCATTGATTTTGAAAAAGACAAATCGACTGCCGGTCGTAAACCGGCGCAGCTCCCCTGCCGTGCAGAAACGCTTGTCATATCGGTCAACCATTTCCCCGTCGGAGTTTATCAGATAAAGGCAGTTATATGGTTTATCAGGACTGGTCAGCGGATGAACACTGCCCAAAACCACCCACAGTTTCAATTTTTCCGCCTCGCGTGCAATCCTGCTTGTCTCTTTTTCGAGTGTATCCCAGTCAAATCCGTCGAAATTCGGAAAATCGAAACCGATGTAGCCGGCCAGAGCACATTCTGGAAAATGCGCAATCTCCGCATCGGCCTCTTTGGCCTTTTGCATTTGAGCGCAAATCTGCTCGGCGTTCTGCTTTATCGATGCACTCACAGCAAACTGACACGTCGCAATTTTCAACTGCCCCGCAGGCATTCGCCACCTATTTCAGTCCCAGCGTTTCATCAAGGCCGAAAATGATATTCATATTCTGAATCGCCTGGCCCGATGCGCCTTTAATCAGGTTATCAATCGCGGAAAAGCAAACAACTGTCCCCTTCACAACCGTCGGGAAAACATGGCAGTAATTTGTCCCCGCAACGTCTTTAACATTCGGGCTGCCATCGCAAACCTGAACAAACGGCTCGCCCGCGTAAAAATCCTTATACAGTTTCATAAGCTGCTCATTAGTAACCTTGCCCTTCGGCTTCGAATAAACTGTCGAAAGAATGCCCCGGTCGAAAGGCCCGGCGTGCGGCTGGAAAAGAACCGTTACAGGCTTACCCGCGACGTCGGTCGCAATCTGCTCCATTTCCGGCATATGGCGATGCGTGCCTATGCCGTATGCGAAGATATTTTCGTTCATATTGGGGAAATGGAACTTGGCCGAAGGATTCTTGCCTGCGCCTGATATGCCCGTTACCGCGTTATCGATAACGTCATTTTCTATCAATCCTTCTTTCAATAAAGGCGCAATCGCCAGAATCAATCCGGTCGGGAAACAGCCGGGATTAGCTACAAGTTTAGCGCTTTTTATTTTATCACGGAAAAGTTCCGGCAGACCATAAACAGCTTTGGCCAGATTGCCGGTGTCAGTGTGCTTTTGATAAAACTTCTCATACACCGCCACATCCTTTATCCGGTAATCCGCGCTGAAATCTATCACCTTCAGTCCCGCGTCCAGCATCTTCGGCACAAAGCTCATCGAAACCTTATGAGGCAGGCAGCATAAAGCGACATCCGCCGCGTCCGCCAGCTTTCCCAAATCCAGCGGCGTAACCTCCATTTCGCAGCGGCCCTTGAATCGCCCGAACATATCGCTGACCAGTCCGCACTCCTCGGGCAGCGCGCTCAAATACGTCAGTTTCGCCTCGCTGTGCCGAAGCAGTATCTCAATTGACTCCGCACCCGTGTATCCACTTGCGCCAATAATCGCAACACGTATCATATTTTCTCCTTAAAAAAAAGCCGTCGAGTTTTGTTCTCGACGGCCATTGTAATAATCGAACTGTAAGTTTGCAAATTAACGTTTCGAGAACTGGAATCTCCTTCTTGCACCTGACTGGCCGGGCTTCTTCCTTTCGACCATTCTCGGGTCGCGTGTCAGGAACCCGCCGTCGCGCAACGCCTGGGCAAGACTCGGGTCGTATATCTTCAGCGCCCTTGCGATACCCAGCACAGTCGCGCCCGCCTGGCCCGTCGTGCCGCCGCCGTTGACGTTGACAAATACGTCGAGCGTCTTCTCGGCCTTGGCCATCTGCAGCGGCGAGAGCACCGCGCTTCTGTTCTGGTCGGTCTTAAAATACTCCACAAGCTGTTTTTTGTTAATGACTAATTTACCGTCGCCGGGTTTAATCCGAACACGAGCAACCGATGTCTTCCTTCTGCCGGTCCCCCAGTAGAAGCCGCCCTTATCAGGCCCCTTGGCTGCCGGTGCCTCTGTCTTTACTGTTGTTTCCTCTGTCTTTGCCATATACTGCTGTCTTTCCGAAAAATTATATCTTCATCTCTTCGGGTTTTTGCGCCTTGTAATCGTGCTCAGGCCCGCGGACTATCTTCAGCCGAAGAATCATGTGCCTGCCAAGCTTGTTCTTAGGCAGCATCCTTTTCACCGCCATCTCAATCACCTTCTCCGGCTTGGCGGCAAACATATTGGAAAAAGATGTATATCTGTGTCCGCCGGGATAATGCGTGTAATAATCGTATTCCCGCTGCACGGCCTTTTTGCCGGTAACGCGAACCTTCTCGGCGTTAACAACAACCACGCAATCGCCGCCGTCAACGTATGGCGTATATGTCGGCCTGTTCTTGCCCATCAGTATCCGGGCTATCCTGGTCGCCATTCGGCCAAGAACTATCCCGTCGGCATCAACCAGCCACCATTTACGCTGAACATCCGCAGCTTTCATCAAAAACGTCTTCATACAAACCCCATAGAATCATTCAAAGCCCTTTATTTTAGCGAATTTCGCCCTTATGTCAAACATCGAAATGCCATTTTTTAAGATTTTTTGCCGCTTACCCCCCTTCCTGTCGGTTAGCCCCAGAGCACCAATTCTGGCCCGGAAATAGCTGGACAGACACCACTGCCTGAGATATTCTCACTTTGGCACGGGAATCCAACGAAAAGCCACTTTTTTAAGGAGAAACGGATTATGAAGTCAATCAGAATAATTGCAGCAGGCGTAATACTTGCGGGCCTTTTGTCGGCATCGGTTGTGATAGCGGCCCAGGGTGTCACAGGCGAATGGAATTTCAAAAGCAAATTCGAGGCCATGACATCGGACGCGACTATGACGATTACCAAAAACGCGGAAGGCAAATACGCCGGAACATGGTCGGCGCAATGGGGAGAAAGCACGCTATCGGATATTACGGTAGATGCCAACAAAGTTAAATTCACCCAGACCAGCAACTTCGGCGGCCAGGATATGAAAACATCCTATGAAGGCACTCTTGAAAACGGAAAACTCAAAGGCACAGCCAAAGGCCAGTGGGGCGAGTTTAGTTTTGAAGGAACTCGCGGCCAAGCAAAAGGCCAGGCAGACCCAATTGTCGGCGAATGGCAGATGAATATTATGATACCGGCCAGAGAAATCGTTGAGAAGTTGACTATAACCCAAAACCAGGATGGGACGCTGGCGGGCAAATGGGAAGCAGCAAGGGGCGGGGAAAATACTATCTCGAATTTGAAATTCGCCGAGGGCAAACTGACGTTTACGCGCACCAGCAAAATGGGCGGGAATGATTTTTCAATGACGTTTCAGGGCACGGTAACAGGCGACACAATAAAGGGCTCTTTCAGCAGTGACTTCGGCGATAGGGAAATTACCGCCTCCCGCGCCGCAACCAAACCGGAAACGCCAAAACCCGAACCAAACAAACCCCCTGCCGGGAAAAAATAGCTCTTGTTTTGTCATTCCCGCAACAGCGGGAATCCAGCAATATTGTAGGGTGTGCTTTGCACACCCTTTTTTCCCGGTTTTTTGCATGTTTTTTACGCAGGTCATTTTCGCTGTAACCTCTTCCCCTGCAACGTTTTAAATTCTGGACAAAAACAGTTGTTATCCATTTTCGCGCAAGTGTTTTTTGCTATTTCCCAAAATTCTTAAAAATTTTTTTACTCCTTATACCATAACGATTTAAGTGCATTTCGAGGCATCCCTAAAATCGGATTTTTCGTCAAAAGCGCGCAAGTTCGCGCCAATTATAGAGAGATGTGTAATCTCTCCGGCGAACGGTTGCGGTTACGCGGCTCGTTACGTCCATCGTTGGACGTTAAACGTAACCAGTATGAAAATGTGGATCCCCGACTGCGGTTCCTAACGGAGCTTGAGTCGAGGACAAGGAAGAGGATTATGAAACTTCATTTAACAATCAGTGTTCCGGATTGGGTTGACAGGATTTTCGCGTGGCCTGTGCTTTTGTATCGCAAACACAAATTCGGCCAGGACTACCGCAAAATCCGCCTTACCGAAGGCAAATTCACAATTGTTGACCAGAATGACTTCTACTGGCTTAATAATTTCGAGTGGTTCACCAAGAGAAATAACAAATCCTTCTATGCCGTTCGTTTCGATAATGACAGCGCCAAATGGCCGACAATGGTCTCGATGCACAGACAAATTATGGACTCACCTGCAGGCCTTGTTGTTGACCATAGAAACCTCGACGGCCTCGATAATCGAAGGTCAAATCTGCGCTTAGCGACACGTTGTCAAAATAAGTGCAACTGTGAAAGGGACAAAACTAATTGTTCTTCGAAATATCGGGGCGTAAGCTGGGACAAACGAGGGAAGTATTGGGTTGTATATATACAGATTGAAGGTAAACAGAATCGCTTAGGAAAATTCGATAATGAAATAGATGCCGCAAAGGCATACGATGAGGCGGCGAGAAAATATCATGGGGAGTTTGCGAGGTTGAATTTCCCTTAGCCACGAAGGCACAAAGACATGACAAAAAAAGTTTTGAGTGTTAAGTGTTTAGTTTTGAGTTGCGGAATCACTGCGCGATGATTTTTTGGTTACCAGCAGGACGCAACGCATACCACCCGGCCGGGATTACCTTTAATTGATGTTATTTCACACCACCATAAGGCGTATCCGTTCGTATCCAGTGTAATTCGAGCGATTCCGTTATCCGCCTGCTTGTTATCTGCGAATGCAACGGGAGTAGGCCATTTCACAACGCTGCTTGAAAGGCCTGAAACCCATTTGTGGGACTCATCTGCCGCAAGATTACCGTTGTTGTAAAGAGCATAGTTTTGGGAATCGGTTGGTTCTCTCGACAATTCTAATTCTCCGCATTTTGCAGCGCCTGTGCATACAATAACAGCCGAGCTATACCTTCTCGCAGCAAATATTCTAAAATTAAATTCGACCAGATTCGGATCGATGTATTTCGTATCCGCGGTATTGCCATCGACATAAAAAGCAAATTCGAGCCGGTTACAAGTTTCATCAACAATCCTGAATTGTCCGCTTCCGGGCTTAATGCAGTCCCAATGACGCGTTTTTTCGTCAAGAGATACGTCATTGGCGCTTGCGGCATTGATAAGATAATAAGGCCTTATCTTAGTGCCTTCTGTAACCGGTCCTATTGTATTGCTTCCTGACATCGGCTGAGCCGCAAAAACAGCAGACTCCAAAATCAGCGATAATACCAATATTTTATTCATAAGATTTCTCTCATTAAAAGACGCTTCTGCGTATCCTTTTATTGCCGGCACTGAAGTTTTGCTTTCGATATACGTTTCCTCTAAACCTTTATTATTATGAACTACGCCAATCATAAATGCAAGGGACGCCAGGACGGAAAACAGTTTTGAGTGTTAAGTGTTTAGTGTTAAGTTACGAGTGGCGGGAAAAAATGGTTGCTGTCCCCGGTTTTCATCATTTAGGGATGCGGATTTGGCCGGAGTTAAATTTAACGAGAAGCGAGGGACAGGAAAAAGGTTGCCGTCTCCATTATTGCCGCCAATTATCGTTTATATTTTAGTTGCCACTTTCTTCTTTCTTAAACTTTTCTAATTCTTTTTCGAGTCCAGCCTTATATTCTTTTATTTCTTTTTCAGCCATTCTTGGTTCAATTGCTGATTTGGCCTCTCGCTCTTTTTGACTCGCTAATTTCGCTAATTTACTGAAGAGGTTTTCGAGGTTATCGTAATACGTTCCATCTCCTGTTTCTTTCCTACGTTTATATACTTGCTTCTCACACAAGACCCAATAATGTAATATCCAATAACTCCAATAGTCATAAATCCACTCAAGCGGTATCAACCCTTCTTTTTCCAAGGAGCCTATTTTCTCAAAAAAGTCTAAAAGGTCTTCGCACTCAACAGATTCGACAGGATCAGTAAAATTTAGCTTAACAGTTCGCTTTCTTAACTCTGAAAACTTATCACTATAAAATTCATTATCCAGTTCTTTCATAACCTCAAAAATAGCAGCTTTTTTAGATACTCGGAGTTGCCCAAAAGCACAAAACACACCTACAGCTGCAAAAGCAGTAAAAATAGCTGTTATGACCGCAGAAATGGCTGCTATGGCCTCCCAACTCAAAAAGTTGGGAAAAAAATTAGAGCAGAACCAAATACAAAACCAAACTGTCCTTAACATATTATTTTCCTTATTTGTTATCTTATTGTAGTGAGTATTGCTTTGTACTCAATAAATAAACGGAACATTTTATTATTCCTCAATTTCCAAGTTTCGCCATGTTCTCAAAACATTTGCTAACTAATGCTAAGTACCGTTTTTCACTTAAAAACCAAGCTTTTCTTTGCATCTTTGCGTCTTAGTGGTAAAATTCGTTCTATGCAGAACAAAATCGAATTAAAACCTAATGACAAGGTGCTCTTCATCGGCGACAGCATTACCGACGCCGACAGGAACAGCCGCGCCCACAAGCCCTTCGGCTTCGGCTACATCCACTTCGTCGCCAGGTTTCTCCTTGGCAAATACCCAACATACAACCTGGATATCCTCAACACCGGCATCTCAGGCAACACCATTCGTGACCTCAAAAATCGCTGGCAAAAAGATTGCCTCGACCACAACCCCGATATCCTCAGCATCCTCATCGGCGTAAACGACGTCTGGCGGCAGTTCGCCACCGAAGACGAATTGCCTTACGCAGTCCAGCTTGACGAATACGAAACCACTTACAGGCAGCTCCTTACGCTCGCGAAACAGAAATGTAACAGCCAACTTGTGATATGCGAGCCGTTTATGTTCTGCGATGACTTTAACAACACTATGTTCGCTCATCTTCGCCGTTATATCGAAGTCGTTCACCGCATCGCCGATGAATTTGACGCTTGTCTGGTGCCCCTGCAAAAAGCAATCGATGGGCGTATAAAGGAAGTTCCGCCGCAAAACTGGTCGCAAGATTCGGTTCATCCCGAAATTTGGGCGCACGCATGGATTGCGCAACAGTGGTTAATTGCTGCTGGTCTATAAGAATTTTATTTTATTTGAAAAATTTTTTCGCGCCATAGATTGTGAACTAATAAAGAGATATGAAAAGCGCGCAAAAAATTGATGAAAAAATCGTTAATTTGCTCTTTACACCTTCTCAGTTTGCCGTTAACCTGCCGATACTATTTTCGCGGGCGTTACACTATATATGGTATTATTTTGCCCGCCTAAACAACCTATTGTATGTTTAATTTTCCCCGCCTTTTAGGCGGATATTTGCATGGAGGCGCTAAAATGGCCGAGAGATTCAGCCCTGAGAACCCTTTCAAAACCGCACAAACGCAGGGGGCAGCCGCTTCTGGTTCGTTCAAGAATCATCGCGGCTTAAAGATTGAACAGTGCTTTTCCACCCCCGGCACTCATCCCTTCGACGAGCTTAAATGGGAAACCCGCTCCGCAAAAATTACCAGCGACACCGGCGAGGTCGTCTTCGAGCAAAATAACCTTGAAGTCCCCGTAAACTGGAGCCAGTTGGCAACCAAGGTCGTCGCAAGCAAGTACTTCTACGGCGACATTTCGACAGGCCAGCGAGAAAACTCCGTCAAACAGCTCGTCCATCGCGTCTGTCGCACAATCGCCGACAGAGGTAAGCGAGATGGGTACTTCGCCTCCGACGCTGATGCGGAAAACTTCTACAACGAGCTTACCTGGCTTTGCGTCAACCAGGTCGGCGCGTTCAATTCCCCTGTCTGGTTCAATGTCGGTCTCTTCGATGTCTACGGCATCGCGGGCAGCAAACACAACTATCGCTGGGACCTCAAACGCAACGAGGCCGTCCTCTGCGACAACTCCTACGAATACCCGCAGGCATCCGCCTGCTTCATCCAGTCCGTCAAGGACTCAATGGAAGACATAATGCGCTTAGCCACAAGTGAAGCGATGCTCTTCAAGCAGGGCTCAGGGACAGGGACAGACCTTTCGACACTTCGCAGCAGCAAGGAAAAACTCTCAGGCGGCGGGAAACCATCAGGGCCTCTCAGCTTTATGCGCGTTTACGACCAGATTGCAGCCGTAATAAAATCAGGCGGCAAAACCCGCCGCGCCGCGAAAATGCAGTCAATGAAGATTACTCATCCTGACATCAAAGAATTCATCACCTGCAAGACGGAGGAGGAGAAAAAGGCCTGGGCGCTCATCGAGGCCGGCTACACAGGCGAGCATAACGCCGAGGCATACAACAGCGTAATGTTCCAGAACTCCAACTTCTCCGTCCGTGTAACCGACGAGTTTATGATGGCGGTGGAGAAGGACGACAAATGGTCCACATACGCCGTAACCAATGGCCAGAAAATCGGCGAACACTCCGCACGCGAGCTTATGAACCTTATCGCCGAAGGGACCCGCCTTTGCGGCGACCCCGGCATCCAGTACGACAGCACCATTAACCGCTGGCACACCTGCCCCGCCTCCGGACGGATTAACGCCTCGAATCCGTGCAGCGAGTATATGTTCATCGATGATTCCGCCTGCAACCTCGCATCCCTCAACCTGATGAAGTTCCTCAAAGATGACGGCACATTCGACGTCGCGAGCCTCAAAAAGGCCGTCCGAATTTTCATCATCGCTCAGGAAATACTCGTCGATAACGGCAGCTACCCCGACAAGGCAATCGCAATCAACAGTCATCTTTTCAGGCCCCTCGGCCTGGGTTACGCCAATCTTGGCTCACTGATTATGGCCCTGGCGTATGCTTACGACTCCGACCAGGCAAGGGCGCTTGCCGCGGCCATCAGCGCAATCCTCACGGGTGCCGCTTATACCGTCAGCACAGAAATCGCCTCGGTAAAAGGCGCCTTCGATGAATTCACCAAAAACGCCGAACCAATGCTCAAAGTTATAAATATGCACCGCCAGCACGCCTGCGATATCCCGGAATCGCATTGCCCGGCTTATCTCCGCAATGCCGCCAAAGACGTCTGGGACGAGGCCTTCGACGCCGGCTCCAAATCCGGCTTTAGAAACGCACAGGTTACCGTCCTTGCCCCCACAGGCACTATCGGTTTTCTTATGGATTGCGCCACCACCGGCATCGAGCCGGATATCGCGCTTGTAAAATACAAACTCTTAGCCGGCGGCGGTATGCTGAAATTAGTCAATCAAACCGTCCCGATGGCGCTCGAACGCTTGGGCTATAGCGCGGATGAAATCAAGACTATCACTGATTTCATCGATGAGCATGAGACCATCGAGGGAGCGGAAAAACTCAATCCGGAGCATTTGTCCATTTTCGACTGTGCGTTCAAGCCCCGCAACGGCAAACGATACATTCATTATCTTGCCCATATCAAAATGATGGCCGCCGTTCAGCCCTTTATCACCGGCGCAATCAGCAAGACCATAAATATGCCGAAAGAGGCCACCACCGAGGAAATCGCATCGGCTTATATGCAGGGCTGGAAACTGGGCCTTAAGGCAATCGCTATCTACCGCGATGGCTCAAAAATGCTCCAGCCCGTCTCCACGAAAAAACACAGGGGTAAAGATAAAACGCAGACAGCCGTTGCCGCCAAACCTTTCAGGCACCGGCTCCCCGACACTCGCCACAGCATCACCCACAAATTCTCTGTTGCCAACCACGAGGGCTATCTCACTGTCGGCCTCTACGAAGACGGCCAGCCCGGCGAACTCTTCATCACCATGGCCAAGGAAGGCAGCACCGTCGGCGGATTAATGGACGTCATCGGAACTTGTACTTCGATGGCGCTGCAGTATGGCGTGCCGTTAATTACGCTGGTGGATAAGTTCAGGCACGCGCGCTTCGAGCCGGCGGGAATGACCTCGAACAGGGACATCCCGTTTGCCAAGAGTTTGATTGACTATATCTTCTGCTGGCTTGGTTGCCAGTTCATCCCCGGCTACGCCGAGACCAATACCCCCAACCGGACAGGCAGCGCCGCCGAGAATAAAAACATCACAACCGCCCGCCAGGTCGTTGAAAAGACCCGCGACCTCGCGCAGAAAATCGCGCAGGCAAGAGCTGAAGTGAAAGTCGGCGAGCAGGCAAAAGCTGATGACGGCGACGACGATGACGGCGGCGAAGACACAATAAAGCCCTCGCGCATCGTCGAGATGCCCGCCAAGCCCGCCAACAACAGGTTGGCCGGCTTGACCCCTTCGACAAACTCAGGACAGGCAGGCGACCGGGCGGGTTCGACCCTTTCGACAAGCTCAGGGCAGGCAAGCTCACCGCTGGCAGGTGCGCTTGTTACAGCGGGTGTGCCCGAAAAAACCGACGGCGAAACGCAATCCGATGCGGCTGTTATGCAGCAGTTCAATTCCCAGTTCCAGCACTTCCAAGACGACGCTCCCGCCTGCGATATCTGCGGCTCAATCACCGTCCGCAACGGAACCTGTTACAAGTGCTTTAACTGCGGAAACTCGATGGGCTGCTCGTAGATTTTTGTCCTGCGGTAAAAACGAAATGGGCCAAAGCAAAAAGCTATGGCCCATTTGCTTTTGTGCGTTTTTATCAGTTGATTATCTTTTCCTTTTCAGCAAAGCAAGCCCGCCAAGCCCCAGCAGAATCAACGTTGCCGGCTCGGGGATCGACATTACCTCGAACGTGTCGTTGACCGCGCTGATAGACCCCACTAATTGCCACTCAGGCAACTCTGTGAGTGTTGTTGTGGGGGGATCGGGTAATGTCAGGCCAGAATGCTCGGAGGCCATTACGCCGTTGGCGCTGTCGTAGGAGATGAAGTCAACGTGGTACAGCCCACTCGTATCGGTAGCCCACAGAAGGAATTCATCACTGATCAAACCAGGCTCGTCCCCTTGTAGCGTACCCCATAGCTGGGCATAGACAATACCTGCCACGCTGCTGGTAAGCTGGTAGTCGAACTTGATCCTCTCGCCAACCCCTAAATACCCGTAAGCTGGGTCAATAAGAAAGTTAGATATGGTCCCACTACCATAAGATCCATTGCCCGTAACTAGAATGTCGTCTACGGTCAACCACACGTTTTCATCGCTCGAATAGTCGTGAAACCTGAACAGGGCGGCGTTGGCCGACACCGATACTGCGGCCAAAACAATAAAAACAATCAAAATAAATTTTCTCATACTCTGCCTCCTTCTTTACTTTTAACATCCCCCAATTATTTTTTCATTCGCACTCCTCGTTGTTTGTCGTTTAACATTGACGATAAACAATTTAAAGAGACCCGCTTACTAATTAATCGAAGTATAGCACGAACCTGTCTTCCGTCAAGGCGTCAATTCCGATGTCATTGTTTTCGAGGACAACTGACCTCGCGACACCCTTTGCGGAACTGGCCGAAAATGTGCAGAATCAGCCCTTCGCGGTCGTCAACATCGAATTTTCGGAACAATCTGGTTATATGCGTCCGGACCGTGGGAAGATGGATTTGCATCCGACTGGCGATTTGTTTGTCTGAACAGTCCGCGAAAAGGCATCGGACAATATCTGCCTGCCTGGATGACAAAGAAAGTTCCTGTATGAGCCGGTCCAGTTCGGCCTCAGAGAATATCTCTTCCTCATTTTTTCGACTTGGTGCGGTTACTCCCTGCATTTAAATGCCCTTCCATTCGTTGATTTCAATATAGCAGGTCTGAAATTACATTGCAAACAATAATTTTTAATTTTTCTATCGTTGAGCCGGGGAAGATTTATGCTGAAAACCAGTTGGCATCTTCATATAATTCATGAAAATAAAAACTTAAATAGAGCATCAAAGTTACCTGGACTCTAAAAAAGGAGATATTGAAAAATGGAAGATTTAGGCCAGAACCCGGTAATATCATCCGGATTCCAGTGTGAAAACAGGCCGAAGGTTTGTGGGAGCAGAACGGTTACTTTGAACTGTAAAGTATTAGAAATAAGGGTATTGCCGTAATATGGACAAACGGTTTAATAAATTCTGTGGCATTTTGAGGTCATATTGGCAATTTAAACGCTACTGGATTGTTTGGTTAGGGGCTGTTGTGCTGATGCTTTTGGGGTTTGTCACGATTGTTTTATGTGCGGGACCGCTGATGGGAGTACTTTTAGTTTATATACTATTCTATGGCAGTCGGTGCCCAGCCTGCCATAAGCTGTGGGCCTTAGAACGCATAAGTCAAGAATATCATCATAGCTATACATCTTATACAGTTATGTGTAAGCATTGCGGGCATACATTTAGTTGGAGCAAAAATAATAGCAAGAATTTTTGATTTTTAAGGTGGTCGCAAGTTGCGACCACCTCTCGCTTTTTAGTTCGGTTCTGTTCGGCGGGGCAAGCCCCACCCCACAATTTTTATACCCCCCAAGCATACCCACCAGAGGAAATGGTGTGCAAAGCACACCCTACAATATTACTGGATTCCTGCTTCCGCAGGAATGACCCTCCTTCGTTAAAACTACGGAGGGCAGGCAAGTCATACAAAAACCCTTTCGTATGATGCCGCGTAAAACTGCAATGATACGAAATATGAATGATTTGAAATCAATCCGCCTTCGCCAAGGCTTCGTCGTACAAGTACGCAAGCAGATATAAAGCTTCCCGACGGGGCCGGGGTTATATTTTATGAAAGGGCCGAAGCTGGAGGTCGGAGGTTACCAGACGAACGTGATGATGCTGTGCCCGGGTGCGATGTAATCGAAGAATTTGCCGTCCGCCTCGACCTGGAATGACTGTTCCGTTTGCTTCTTGTTAAAAACGACCAGCGATGTCCGGCCGTCGGGGAGGGAAAAGGCGACGATGTCCATGCCGCCGGAGTCAGCGCCTTTAAAGGAAGCCGCGATGTGCTTCGAGCCGGGCCGGGCGGCGAGGGACACCTGGGCTATCCCATAGAACTCCCGCTCAAATTTAACTTCCTGGCAGTTGTCGGTCTGAACCACCACCAATCCCGCGGCCTCGGAATCGGTGCGCGGAGTCGGCCCGAATTTGCCGTCGAGCGCGATGTTCCACTCCACACTCGCCTGACACCAGTTCTGCGGACCGCCCATCCAACTGTTGGCCATGCCCCAGTCCACATCACCCCACCAGCCGCCACGGTTCTTGCCCCAGCCACCATGTTCGGTACAGAGAATTTCCTTGTCGGGAAACCTCTGATGAATGGCGTTGTATGTCCTGCTCATTAGGTTGGCGTCACCATAGTAACAGTGCCAAGCGCTTCCGGCGATATACTTGCCCGCCGTGGGGTCCGAGAAGATTTTGGTCACGCTCTCCAGCGGGTCCATTTTGGCGTCCCCACGAATGACCTTCCGGTCGCCGGGGTGCAATCCCCAGTTGTGGTCGTGGACGAAGATTTTCGTTTTCAGCCCCTTAGCCGCCAGTTTGGGACCCAGAAAGCTGACGAGCCGGATTTGATCGTACTCGTTCATGCGCATGCAAGGATAGACGGCGGCATCGAATTGCGGTTCGTTCTGCAACGTAACACCCCAGATATTGATGTCCTCTGCCTGGTATTGCTCGATGAACTTGACGAAGTAATCGGCATACACCTCGAAACATTCGAACCTGAGCTTGCAGGTAACGCCGGCGGTCTTTTCCGCCTCCGAGATTCCGACCAGCTTGCCATTGGTCTTCATCCAGGCCGGGGCGCTCCACGGCGAGCCGAGAATGCGAATCTCGGGGTTCAGCCGCAGCGCATCCTTGAGTACGGGAATGATGTACTGCCTGTCGTGAGCAATCGAAAAGCGGCTTAGATTCGGCGACCGCTCATCGCAGTAGGTATAGTAATCGGCGCAGGCCGTGTAGTCGGAGGCGCCCATTGGCAGTCGCAGGAAACTGAAACCCGCGCCTTCTGTCGGCGAGAACAGCTTCTTCATGGTGTACTCGTATAGCTGCGGGTTCTTCTGCTTGAGATTCATAAGCACCCATGCGGACGAATCCGTCATGGCCGATCCGTGGCCGTACATCGTCTGGAAAGTCATGGTTCGAACCACAGCAATCTTCAGCGGGCGGTTCGGGTCCGCCGCCGTCAAAGGAATGGAACTCTGCCGAAGCAGCGTGAAGTTGTCATCCTGGTGGATGTCGTTCCGGACGTGCTTGGCGTCACCGTCATCTACTTTGGTCACAACGACTATGACATCACTGCCCCGCAGCGGGGTGGTGCACAGGGCCAATACCACAGCACAAGCAGCTTGAAGCAGTCGGTTGCTACGCATCAGCGAGTCGCTAAAAAACTTGAAAACCTATTGAGTTCATCCATTCTATTTATATAAACCTATACTTCTGTCTTTTTCTTTGCAACAGGCCATTAGTATAAAACACTACCAATAATTTGCAAGGAGCCAATTTCGAAGGAACAATACATGAACAAAGACAAAAAGCCCCAGCGAAAACACTTTTAATAAACAGTTCGTAAAACTAAAGATTCTGGATTCCCGCTTTCGCGGGAATGACAGCGGGATTACAATGGTTCGAGATATGAGTGAATTCAACGCGATACGAGAAAAGATACAGAGCTTACCGACGGGGCCGGGGTTGTATTTTATGAAAGGGGCCAAGGATGAGGTCCTGTATATCGGCAAGGCGAAGAATTTGCGGTCGCGGGTAGCGAGCTACTTCCAGGCAGGCAGCGACATAATGGAATCGCGCGGGCCAAAGATTGTCGAGATGCTCAATCAGGTCAAGACGGTGGATTACATCGAGACGGAGACGGAAGTTGACGCGATGCTCAAAGAAGCACGGCTGATAAAGGACATACAGCCCGCGTATAATTCCGACCTGCTTGACGACAAGACGTTTCCGTACTTAGAAATTATGACGGGCGACGATTTTCCGGGCGTATATATAACGCGTAAGCCGCGGGCAAAAGGCAATCGGCTGTTTGGGCCTTTCGCAAGCGCGAAGGATTTGCGGGCGGTGTTCGTGGAGCTGCAAAAGATATTCAAATTCAGGAGCTGCACGCTGGAGATACGGGCGGATGATGAGAAGCGGCGATTTTTCAGGCCCTGTATTCTCCACAGCATAAACCAGTGCGTCGCGCCCTGCGGGGCGAGAATCGAGAAGGCGGAATATAAAACAATTATCAGGGATTTGATTAAATTCCTGCAATCTAAACGGGCGACGGTACTGCGGCAGCTTAAAAAGGAAATGGAAGAAGCATCGGCGGGGATGGATTACGAAAAGGCGGGGATGCTTCGTGACCGGATTCGGCTGATTGGGAAATTGGACGCACGCGGGGAACCCGATGAGGACGTCCAGCCAGAAGTGTTTGCGGCGGAACCGACCGAGGCATTAGTGAAACTGCAAAAGATTTTGGACAGCGCGAACCCCGTGAGAATTATCGAGGGAATCGATATAGCGAACATCGGCGGCAAGGAGGCGGTGGGGTCATTGGTGAAATTTATCGACGGCAGACCATTCAAGGCGGGGTATAGGCGATTCAAAATCAAGACGGTCGAGGGAAGCGATGATTACGCGATGATTGCGGAGGTTGTCAGGCGCAGATACAAATACGCGCTTGCCGGCGAAGAACTTTGGCCTGATTTGATTTTGATTGACGGAGGGCTCGGGCAGTTACATGCCGCCGAAACTGCCCTTAAAGAGCTAATCAATAATCAATCCGACTCCGCTAAAGCTACGCCGGACAGGTCATCAATAATCAATCTTAAACTGGCCGGCATAGCAAAAAAGGAAGAGGAATTATATCTTCAGAAAAGCACAAGGCCATTGAAGCTGCCTCGGAATTCGCCGGCGTTGAAACTGCTGCAATACGTCCGCGACGAGGCGCACCGTTTTGCACAGCATTACCATCATCTCCTCAGGAGTAAAAAACTGCTGGAATGACGACCCCGCCCGCCGCAGGTCAGTCGAGCGGGACAATCCAGACATTGCGGAACTGGACGGCGCTGCCGTGTTCCTGGAGTTTTATGGGGCCAGGATCGACCCCCTCGGGCTGCCCGGCGCCGGTCTTGTCCGGAATTATCACGTTATTGTGAATCACAACATTATTTTGCAAAACGGTAATGCGGGCGCTTTCGATTTTTTTACCATCCTCCCATCGAGGGGCACGGAATAAAATGTCAAAATATTGCCACTTGCGGAGCTTTCTGGAGGCGTTTTTGTCGGGGGCTTTGATTTTGTATATCGCGCCGCAACCGGTTTTAGTCGGCTGAAAGTCATAAGAGTCGAGGATTTGAATCTCGTAGCGCCGCTGGATATATATGCCGCTGTTGCCGCGGGCCTCGCCGTTGACACCGGGCGGCAACTCAGGGATGTTGAACTCAACGTGCAGGCGAAAATCCTGGAAGTTTTGTCTTGTGACAATGCTGCCTGCGCCAGGCACAACTTTCATTGTGCCGTTGACGAGCTGCCATTTGACGGAATTGCCGTCTTCTCCAATCCAATGCGAAAAGTCCGTACCGTCAAAAAGCACGATTGAACTATCGGGCGGGGCGCAGGAACACCGTGGGAATACACCGAATACTGTATCGCAACAGCGGAAATTTGCGCAGCCCGCAGACACAAGTAACCCAGCCAGGACAACGCCGTTCGACCAGAATGTTTTGCAGGAGATATTCAATTACGCACCCTCTTTTTCAAATTGGTTTCGCTAATTTCTTCGATGCCGATTTCAGTCATGCCGGTTATACGAATGTCTTCGCGGATATGTTTTATTTCCGCACGGCACAATTGCAAATTATTTGTCGCTGGCGATATGTCCGCACTGCCTTTGGCGTCCAAAATTTTAGGCGAAACATATATGACGACTTCATCGGCGAGTCTGGCTTTCAGGAATGAGCCTATGACAACCGGACCTCCTTCGACAAGCAGATGATGAACACCGCGTTTGCCCAATTCGGCGAGAAGAAATTTCAAATTTGAACGTGATGCGGGACAGGCTATAATTGTTGCCCCCCTGCCGGCAATCTGCCTGGCCTTTTTAGCTTTGGTTCGCAGAGAAGCGGTCCGCGTTACTATGAGCATGGGGACATCTTTGGCGGTTTTCAGCATTTTGCAATTCAGAGGGATGCGAAGGTGATTATCGAGGACGATTCGTAATGGTTTTTTGTCGAGAGTGGGCCGGGGCGTAAGTAACGGGTCATCTTTAAGAACCGTATTGATACCGACAAGAATCGCGCCAACCTGTCTTCGCAGATTATGGGCGTCTTTCCTGCTTTCTTCACAGCTTATCCACCTGTGCCTGCTGTCAGTTTTTGCCCAGGCGAGTTTGCTATCGATTGACTGCGCCCATTTCAATGTCACCCAGGTTTTGCCGGTCGAGGCAAATTTCATGAAAGGCGCGTTAAGAAGTCGCGCCTCGGCTTGGCATTCCCCAACAACAACCTTGATACCCGCTTTGCGGAGCTGCCTGATGCCTTTGCCATTTGCGTGTTTTGACGGATCGATGGTCGCGACGACGACTTTTTTCAATTTTGCGGCGATGAGTGCGTCGGTGCA
Organism: Sedimentisphaerales bacterium; assembly: GCA_049509475.1. Taxonomy (GTDB): domain Bacteria; phylum Planctomycetota; class Phycisphaerae; order Sedimentisphaerales; family Anaerobacaceae; genus Fen-1362. The sequence goes on along the minus strand of JBEKZW010000010.1, from coordinate 23,220 downwards.
GGGGCCTGTTTTGCCAAAGTGACAGCAGGGTTCGAGGGTTACGAACATTGTCGCGCCTTTGGGATTGGCCCTTCGCTTTTTGCAATCCGCCAGCGCGTTGATTTCAGCGTGAGGGCCGCCGAATTTTTTATGCCACCCCCTGCCGATAACTTTGCCGGCCCTGACAATGACCGCCCCGACCGCAGGATTCGGCTCAACAGAACCTAATCCTTTGGCCGCTAATTCCAGAGCCATCCGCAGATATCTTTCATCGCGGCTCACAGCATTTCCACAAATTCTTTTTCGCTAATTATTTTCACGCCGAGCTGGCGGGCCTTATCGAGTTTGCTGCCCGGGTTGTCACCGGCGAGGACAAAATCGGTATTTTTGCTGACGCTCGACGACACCTTTGCGCCGGCGTTTCTGATTGCCTCCTCGATTTGCTGGCGGGAGAAATTTTGAAGTGTGCCGGTAACAACGATTGTTTTGCCGGCGAGTTTACCTTCGGCTTTTTTCTTTTGCGGCAGTTCCGGCTTAACGCCAGCCGACAGCAATTCATTTATGATTGCGATATTCCGCTCATTGTGAAAATACTCATAAATTTCTTCGGCGAGTTTCTCACCGACCTGCTCAATCGCATCAAGTTCATCGGCAGTCGCTTTCATAAGCGATTCGAGCGAGCCGAAGTGCCCGGCCAAATCCTGCGCGGTCTGCACGCCAATATGACGGATTCCAAACCCCGCGACAAGCCGCCAAAGCGGTCTGGTTTTGCTTTCCTCGATTGAGTCGACGACGTTTTGTGCGCTTTTATCCGCCATTCGCTCGAGGCCGAGCAGGTCGTCTTTAGTGAGTTTATAAATATCGGCGATATTTTTTACCAGGCCGGCTTCCACTAACTGGTCAATCAATGCCTCGCCGAGGTTTTCGATATCCATTTGTCCCCTGCCGGCGAAATACCTGATTCGTTCCTTCAATTGGCCGAGGCAATGAGGATTGATACAGCGCAGAAAAACTCCATCTTTGTCTTTTTCTACTTTGCCGCCGCAGTTGGGGCATTTTGTGGGCGGTTCAAATGGTTTGGCTCCTTTGGGCCTTTTGTCTTTTTTAACTTCGACTACCTGCGGGATAATTTCGCCCGCTTTTTCGATAATGACGGTGTCACCCTCGCGGACATCGAGACGGGCTACCTGGTCGAAGTTGTGTAAGCTCGCCCTTTTGACGGTTGTCCCCGCCAATAACACAGGCGTAAGATTCGCTACGGGCGTCAGCGTGCCGCCCTTGCCCACCTGAACAACGATTGATTCGACTTTTGTTTCGGCCTGCTCGGCGGCAAATTTATAACTTATGCACCACCTCGGCGAACGGCCCGTGAAGCCAAGAATCTCACGCTGAGCAAGATTATTAACCTTGACCACCATACCATCGATTTGATAGTCAAGCTTCTCCCGTTTGTCGTCCCAGCTATTACAAATCTCGATGACCTCATCGATATTTTTGGCTTTTTTGATATTCGAGTTTACGGGCAGGCCGATTTTTTTGAAGAACTGCAACATTTCATAATGGTCTTTTGCCGGCGACTTTGAAATCTCGCCGGTGGCATACGCGAAAAAGGACAGGTTTCTCTGGGTGGTGATTTTCGAATCGAGCAGCTTCAATGAGCCGGCGGCGGCGTTGCGGGGGTTGGCGAATAACGGCTCGCCTTCTTTTTCGCGCTGCTTATTGAGCGTAACAAAGGACTTTGTGGGCATATACACTTCGCCGCGAACCTCAATGGTCTCGGGCACATCGCCCGTCAGTCGCAGCGGAATCGCCTTGATTGTCCTGATATTGTGCGTAACATCATCTCCCGTCGTGCCGTCGCCTCTTGTAGCGCCAAGCACAAGCACTTTTTTTTCATATCGCAAACTTACCGCGAGACCGTCGATTTTCAATTCGACAACGTAATCGTAATCTTTGCTTTCAAGCCCCTTCGCCACCCGTTCATCGAACGCGCGTAACTCCTCGGCATTATAGGTATTATCCATACTCAGCATAGGAACAGCGTGGCGAACAGATGCAAACCCTTCAATCGGCCTTTCGGACACCCGCTGGGTAGGCGAATCCGGCGTGATAAGTTCAGGGTGCTTTTCCTCAAGCGATTTCAACTCCGCGAAAAGCTTGTCGTATTGCTGGTCGGTTATTTCGGGCTGGTTGAGGACGTAATAGAGGTAATCATGCCCGCGTATCTCGGCACGCAACTGCTCTATTCGTTTTCTTGCATCCGCTGCCATAGGTAAGGTAAATTTATACGCCCAAAAGGGCTATTTTGCAATACACAGGTAGAACAATAGGGCATGGAATGGCGTAATTCCTTCTTATAAAAAAAGAAATAGTTGTTGTGTGCCGGGCAAACAGACAATAGAATACTAATAGAATACTATGGGTTAATTTGTGGCGGTGCTGGTACCGTCAAAATCGGCTTTAGAGATTAAGAAAGGAAAGCAAATGAACATTTATGTGGGCAATCTGGCACCTGAGGTAACCGAAGACGACCTGAAACAGGCGTTCGAAGCGTTCGGTCAGGTACAAACGGCAACAGTAATAAAGGATAAGTTCAGCGGCGAGTCCAGGGGATTCGGGTTTGTCGAGATGCCGGCTAAGGCCGAGGCACAGACGGCTATCACCGAAATGAACGGAAAGGACCTCAAAGGGCGTTCATTGAACGTCAATGAGGCAAGACCCAAAACCGAGCGTCCTCGCGGTGGCGGCGGCGGATATGGCGGCGGCGGCAGACGTGGCGGCGGCGGCGGTGGTTATGGTGGCGGCGGCGGCAGACGCAACGGCGGTGGCGGCGGCAGATACTAACCGTTATTGCCCAAACGCAGTGTTTTTCAGACAACCGGGGTTCAAGGTAACGTGGCTCTGCTTCGGGGGCCATTAGTCAATAAAAAATATAATAGCCCCTCGTCGTTCACACGACGAGGGGCTATTTTTTTTGAACAATCCAAATCACTAAAAGTTATCAACAGCACAAATGTATTTAACTCACGGTCTCTCTCGTAATTTCTTCTTTTTAAGCCGATTTCCTTCAGCTTATCCACACACCTATCAAAACCGCCCTTATCACAAACCGACGACAGGCCATTGAGCTTTCCTTTGTGTTTTTCAAGAAAATTATAAAGCTCTGACATTAAAGAGAACTCTGCTATTTTTGAAAAACCCGTTCCCAAAAAGAAAACTGGTTTTTTCATGGCCGCGCACTCCAAACTCAGGACACTTGCTCTCGACCAACTTTTAATTTGTTTCTAACGTTTTTATTGTGGGGCGAAATTCCTCTAAAGATTTTCTTAACATTTGTCTAAGAGCAGATTTTCCCTTTGTCGTCTTGAAGTATTGTTCTCTTCTTTCGGCATCATTTTTGGATAAATGGGCCTCGTAGTAAAACAATTTTAAGGGCAATCTCGGCTTTGTGCTGATATTCTTACCTGCATTATGTTCTTTTATCCTTCTCCTTAAATCGCTTGTAAAGCCGATGTAGAATTTGTAGTCCCTCAAACTTAGCAGCACATAAACATAATACATAGAACCCCGCCACAGACAATAAAACAGAACATCGCCTTGATTGTATTTGGTTATGTAGGATTCACCATAAACCACGTTGGGTTTATGGCTGTGAACCCTACGTGGTTCACAGCTCCCCGAGTAGGATTCGAACCTACGACCTAGCGGTTACGGCTTCCTTCAGATTTCCCTGAAGACCGGACTATCTCATCACCATACCCGATTATTCGGGGTTAGGCGCCGGGCGCTCATAAGAGTTATTGGCACAGGTCGCCTCACTCTTTAGTCTCTGCACCTTCCAGCTCACTTTTTACCCGACCCTGTGTGAACTGGCTTGGCTCAGGATTACCATATCCGCATCAGCGGAATCAGGTTTCCCTGAATTCACCCGGTTTTTCATCCTGATGTTTCCATCAGGAGCTGCAACTTTGGCATAAGTTTCAAAATCTTATGCCCCGACTTACAGCCGCTCGCTCTACCGATTGAGCTATCGGGGAAACACAAATATCCTATGAGGTTATCACAGATTCGGCTGGGTTGTCAAGCAAAACCACAGGTTTTGAACGAATATACGCAAAAAAACAAGGGGTAAAACCGTACTGACCACTGGACAAAAAGGTAAATACTTTGTATGCTGTGGTTTTTTCCAAGTTTAGCCGATCGGAGCAAGCGCCGATAATAAAAAGGGGTTAAAAGCCCAGCCTGTCGGCAGACAAGACGGACACGTTGATTTCAACGGTTTTTGAAGATATGGCAAGAGATATACTTGACATAGGCGGATACACTATCAAGAAACGCATCGGGGTTGGTGCGCGCACGACAATATACCTTGCCACTGACGATGCGGACGGAAAAGAAGTGGCCTTAAAGCGAGTCATCCTCGAAAGGCCGGAAGATGTCCGTGTTTTTGAGCAGGTCGAGACCGAATACAAAATATCGAATAAAGTAACCCACCCCTACATTCGCAAGTGCTACCGGCTCAAAAAAATCCGCAGCATGCTCAAAACAAAAGAGATGCTGCTTGCGATGGAATACTTTGACGGGCAATCGCTGGAGGAAGGGCCTGCACTGAGCCTGCTCGATGTAATGCTGGTGTTCCGAATGGTGGCGACCGGACTTAACGCGATGCATCAGAGCGGCCTGGTTCACTGCGACATAAAGCCCAACAACATCCTGCTGAGCAAAGCCGGGGCAATCAAGATAATTGACCTCGGGCAAAGCTGCCGGATAGGAACAACCAAACGGCGTATTCAGGGAACACCAGACTACATCGCGCCTGAACAGGTTCATCGCAAGCCGCTGGGCCCAAAGACCGATATATTCAATCTTGGCGCTACGATGTACTGGGCACTGACAGGCAAGACAGTTCCAACCCTGATACCTAAAAAGGACCCCTTCGGTCTTGCCATGCCGCAGGAGGCGGTTCGCCCCCCAAATGAAGTCAGGCCGCAGATACCGGCAGGCATTTCCAAATTAGTGATGGACTGCGTAGAGGAAGACCCCGCGAAACGGCCTACCGATATGATGACTGTCATATCCCGCTTAGACCTGATGATACACAGCATATTAAGCGGCAAGTCGAAGGCCAATTCCCAATAAACCTTGACAGAGCACCGCCGGAAAGCTATCCTTCAGCAAGGTTAATCAAGATGCCGCCGTTTTGGCCATACGGACCTGAAAGATGCCCGAAAAGACAATCGAACTGCTGAACAAAGGCATGGAAGCCAACAATGAGGACAAATTCAGACAGGGCAATATTGTTTGTCTGCCTTCCCACGGGTCGTTAATTATAACCGGCGACCTTCACGGGCATCGCCGGAATTTTGAGCGGATAGCGACATTAGCCAACCTCGAACACAACAAGAATACCCACGTAATCTTGCAGGAAATCATACACGGCGGCCCCGAGGACGAACATGGCGGATGCCTGTCTTACAAGCTGCTGTTCGATTGCGTTTCCTACAAAATTCGGTTTCCGGACCGGGTACACATCATAATGGGCAACCACGACACCGCCTTCATCAGCAACACCGACGTTATGAAGAACGGCAAAGAAATGAACGTGGCGATGCGTGCCGCCCTTGACAGGGAATTCAAACAGACCAGCGAGCGAGTAAAGCTGGCGATACGACAATTTTTATTTTCTCAGCCCCTTGCGGTTAAATGCACCAACCGAATGTTTATCTCACACTCGCTGCCTGGGGACCACTACGCCGACAAGTTTGACCATCGAATCTTCAAGAGGCAGCTTAGAATTAACGACATCGTCAGGCCGGGTTCGGCCTATTTGCTGACCTGGGGCAGAACCCACAGCCAGCGCCTGCTGGATAAAATGGCGAAGGCGTTAGACGCGGACATTTTTATCCTCGGCCACCAGCGACAGGAAACAGGATGCAGCCAGGCGGGTAATAACCTGATTATCCTCGCCTCGGACCACGACCATGGCTGCATCCTGCCCATAGACCTCGCTAAATCATATACCGTTGAGAATCTGCTGAAACTCATTATACCCTTAGCGGCAATAGCATAGATTTGCCCCAAAACCAGCCTGGGAAAAAATGTATTAATCTACAACACGCTCGCCAGATTCCCTGCCCGCGGTAATTCACCAAAGAACGTTTCTATGTGCCTCAATTATATCGGACCTTCTTAACTTTAATGGTGTTCCGTCAAAACACCCTTATACCTCACAATACGAACCTCCATTTCCCGCACATAACCATCTTGCCAGCAAGCACTTATGTGCTTTATGAGATAACTGGTTATTGTGCCAGTGGTCTGTCTATCCAAACCGCATATAAAAACCGTTCTTTGATTAAATCGGGCTTGGAATATGCCGATGATACAACATCGTAACTGTCTGAAGATTTTGTGCTTGCGAAAAATGATGGCACGTCATCGAGCGCAGAGTACTTTTCGGCTGTTATATATCGCTAAATGTTTTGGCCAAAAACTATGAGCGAGCAAATTATAATACTGATTATTGAGGATGAGGCACACATCAGGAGAGTGCTGGAATACAACTTCAAGCTGGACGGCTTTGAGGTTTATCTGGCTGAAGATGGCGCCACTGGTCTGAAACTTGCGCGTGAAAACAAACCTGATGTAATCCTGCTTGACTGGCTTATGCCCGTAATGAACGGCCTGCAGGTCCTCACAGAATTGAAGGCCGACAGCAGCACAGAACATATCCCCGTCTTTATGCTTACCGCCAAAGGCATGCTGAACGATGTCACGCAGGCGATAGAGATGGGCGCCGATGACTACATCACAAAACCATTTAATCCAATAGAGTTAGGCAAAACCATCAGGGAAAAGCTTGAAAAATGCGCAAAGGTAAAAAAGAGCTGAAAACCGTTCTACTCGTCAGCCATACCGACGATACAAACGGATTTATGTCAACTGACCCCGTTACAGGGGAAACTCCCCATTTGGATAGCACCTTTATGAAAACACGAGAAAACCAGGCGGCAGTAACCACCGTCACCGCCGAACAGATTAAGGCCTCCGGCGCTCGCAGCCTGTTCGAACTGCTCGATATTTATGTCCCCAACCTGCAGGTAATACGCCATCACTGGGAATCAGACCACATCGGACTGCGAGGCATTATTAACGACCGGGACGATAAATACCTGCTGCTTGTCAACGGAAAAGTCATTAATGAACGGATGGTAACGTGCAGATGAATCCAGAAAAACCATACAACATAAACAATGTAAACCGTCGGCCCGCAAATATGAAAGCCGGCCGAACCGCCGGACTGTTTGTTTGCGCTCTCGTATTACTGAGTTGTCTGCTCACTTCCGATGTGTACCCGGAATCCAAGACCGCCCAGTACAAAGAATACGAGGTCAAAGCCGCCTTTATGTACAACTTCCTGAAGTTTGTCGACTGGCCCGAAGGAAAAATGGCGAGTAACGGCAACCAGATAATCATCGGCATCATCGGCCAGGACCCTTTTGGTTCAGCCGCAGATATTCTCAAGGACAAAAAAGTCGAAGACCGTAACGTGGTAATAAAGCATTTTGACGGCCTTCAGCAACTAAAAGATGCCGTCGAGAAGGACAAGACAGAGCTGGCTGACAAGATTAAGGCCCTGTCTAAAAGTCAGATCGTATATAGAGACAACGACGGCAAAATCATTATAAAACCGGCGGATGAGTTCGACGAACTGAAACGCATAACCGACGGAGCTGCCCGTGAAAAGAAAATCGAAGAGCTTAAAAAACGAGGGTTCCTGCTTACCGACCCGTCAAAAGCAGGAGACATAAAGACTATCATCGAAACAATAGCCAAGGGGCAAATGGAAACCCTCAAAAAATGTCATTTGCTGTTTATCTGCCCGTCGGAGAAAAAAAATATCAGCGAAATAATCGGCCTTGTAAACGACCAGGGTGTCCTGACGGTAGCGGACACACAGGAGTTTCTCGATACAGGCGGTATCGTAAACTTTGTTATCGAAAACAATAAGGTCCGCTTCGACATAAATCTGACCGCATCCGAAAAAGCCGGACTAAAAATCAGGTCTCAGCTCCTCCGTCTCGCGAAAAAAGTAATCAAAAACGGTGTTGAGGTAACCGGCCTCGCCGACCCCGCGAGAAAGGAGGCCAAATGATGACGCTTTCTATCCGAAATTTGGCCATTAAGCAAAAGCTGATAGCCGTCGTCATGCTCACCTGTATGTTGGCACTGATGGTGGTGGGCAGCGCTTTCGTGTTCTGGGAGTGGCGAGGTCTGCAGAGCAACCTGGTGGAAAAGCTTCTGACTGAGGCACAAATCACCGCCGATAACTGCAAAGCCGCGCTAACATTTGAAGACACAGCGGACGCGGAAAAAACGTTAAAAACCCTCAAAGCCGACTCCTCTATCGTCTTCGGCTGTGCCTACAAGAAAAACGGCGATATATTCGTCAGCTACGCACGGACCGAAGCCGAAAAGAAACAACTGACAATCCCGGTCAGAAAAGCCGGGCACGACTTCTCAGCCAACCTGCTGACCGTTTTCGAGCCAATAGTGCTCGATAACGAGATGATAGGCACTGTATGCCTGAGGTCCGACCTCAGCCCTATGTACGCCGCGTTAAAACGCAACGCCGCAAACACCGTTGCAGTCCTGCTGCTGGCTGCCCTGGCCGCCTATGTTATCTCGTCGCGACTCCAGCGTTTTATTTCTGGACCGATTCTTGGTTTGGCAAAAGTGGCACGAGACGTATCAGAGAAGAAAGATTACTCTGCGCGAGCCATCAAGGACACAAATGACGAGGTCGGCCTGCTCATCGATTCCTTCAATGAAATGCTTGAACAAATACAGCAGCGAGACTCCGAGCTGGTCAAGGCCAAGGGAGACCTGGAGCTAAGAGTTCAGGACCGCACTTCTGAACTCACCACCGCCAACAAACAGCTTACCTCCGAAATAGGCGAGCGAGAAAAAGCCGAACACAAACAGGCGGAACTGGTTAAGGAGCTCGAAGGCGTCAACCAGGAACTAAAGGATTTCGCCTATATTGCCAGCCACGACCTTAAGGCGCCTCTTCGAGCGATAAAGACGCTTGCGGACTGGATATCCACCGACTACGCCGACAAAATCGACCAGGATGGCCAAGAGCAATTGAAACTCCTCAGACAACGGGTTGACAGGATGCACAACCTCATAGACGGAATTCTGCAGTATTCGAGGGTTGGTCGCATCAGGGAAAAACTTTCCGAAGTCGACCTTAACAAACTCCTGCCCGAAATTATCGATATGCTCGCCCCGCCGGCGAACATAAAGATTACAGTAGAAACAGAAATGCCCACGGTCAAATGCGAGGAAACCCGTATTACACAGGTCTTCCAGAACCTTCTCAGCAACGCTATCAAGTATATGGACAAGCCGGCCGGGTTGATAAAAGTGGCCTGCGCTGAAGAAGGCGAGTTCTGGAAATTCAGCATCGCCGACAACGGTCCAGGCATAGAAAAGAAACACTGGGAGCGCATATTCAAAATATTCCAGACCCTTGCGCCACGGGATGAGTTTGAAAGCACCGGTATCGGTCTGACCGTCGTGAAGAAAATTGTCGAGCTTTACAGCGGAAAAATCTGGCTTGAATCCGAAGTCAGCAAGGGAACAACGTTCCTGTTCACGTTCCCAAAAGCCGGAGCGCCTGAGCCCTCCCCGGAAGAAGTAACCGCTGCCGTCAGCGCAAATGAGGACTCCGGCGACAACCAGGAGATTGAGGTTTAGGTAATTGAGTTATTGAATGGCGAAAGATTCGAGATGAAAATAGGACACAAATTAACGCTTGGATTCGTTGGTTTGACGATGCTAATGGCAGGGCTTGGATACTTCGCCCTGCGCACAAGCCAAACGACCCTCGAAGATGCCATCGGCAAGAATTCCTCCGACGTTGCCGAACAAATACTGGATAAAATTTCCCGAAACATCCATAGCCGAGTCGAAGAAATACAGGCCTTAGCAGCAGATGAGTTGGCACAAAAATACCTGCCACTGTCAAACGCACAGTTCGAGAATATGTCCGACCCCAACGGTTACATCGCACAAATCGACCGTGACTGGACAAACGGGGCTGACCTTCCCATTATCAGCGAACTTAGCCACAACGAACTGGCCAGAGAACTGCAATCGCGGCAAAAATTCTACCAAAATAAATACGGTTACCCTCTGGTAGGAGAGATTTTTGTAACAAACCGATACGGCGTAAACGCAGCGCAGACCGGCAGGACAACTGACTATTACCAGGCCGACGAAGAGTGGTGGCAGATTGCCAAAAGAGACGGCCTGTTTGTAAGTAACGTCACATACGACGAAAGCTCCAGAATCTTCTCCACCGAGATTGCGGTAAGAATCGACGACTCGAACGGTAACTTCATCGGAGTAATAAAGGCGATCCCGAACATCAAAGAAACAATCAATATCATCAACGAAGCGAAACTCGCCGACGAATATAAAACAACACAACTGCACCTGATAAACAGAAACGGCAAAATAATATACTCTACAAAAGGTTATGGCTTCCTTGGGGATGTGAACAACCAGATTATTCCACGTTGTGTTGGCCCCGACCGGCCGGAACACAAAAGCTACCTTATCGGCGAAAAAGCCGGTGAAAAAGGAATGCTCTTCGCACACGCCCATTCACATGGATACAAAGATTTCAAAGGGTTGGGGTGGACTCTGGTAACAGAAACCGACACCGCCGAAATTTTCGCCCCCATTGTTAGTTTAAGATACACGATGCTGCTGGCTGGACTGGCAGTTATGGGTATAGCGCTGCTGACCAGCTCAATCATCTACCGCTCCATTGTTGTTCCGATTGCAGAGCTTCAAAAGGCAACCGTCCAAATCGCCTCAGGCAATCTCAATACCAACCTTACAAAACCCGGCTTCAGCGAAATAGGCCAGCTTGCCAATTCCTTCCAGAGAATGGCACAGCGTCTTAAGAAAACAATAGAAGACCTTAATGACGAAGTCAACGGACGCAAAAAAACAGAGGGGGCCCTCAGGATGTCCGAACAACGCTTCAGCCAGGTCGTCGAAAACGCAAGAGAATGGGTCTGGGAAATAAATGTGGACGGCCTATACACATACGCAAGTCCGATCGTTAAGGAAATACTGGGGTTCAGCCCTGAAGAAATTGTCGGAAAGAAGCGATTCTACGACCTGTTCCACCCTGAAGACCGCGAGGCATTGAAGAAAGCGGCTTATGACACCTTTGCCAAAAAGGCGAGCTTCCAAAAATTCCTTCACCGCAACATCCATAAAGACAGGCACATAGTATGGTTATCCACAAGCGCAATGCCTATGCTTGATGAAAAGGGCGAACTGCTCGGATACAGAGGAGTGGATGCGGACATCACTGAGCAGAGAAAGGCAGAGGCCCTGCTCACCGAAAGAGCCGAGCAGATTATGTACCATCATAACACCCTGCTGAAACTGGCAAACATTCCCGAGCAGGACCTGGATTCGCTGTTTAGATTAATCACTGAGCAGGACTCGGAAGTCCTTAACGTTGCACAGGTAGGTATCGGCCTCTTTAACCCCAACAGTACCGAGATTGTCTGCCGCGACCTGTTCATCAAAGCCCAAAAGACCCACGAGGCCGGCCATTCGTTGAAAACATGCGATTATCCGCATTATTTCAAAGCGATGGAAAACAGCCGAATACTGGCCGTGAATAATTCCCTATCCGATACACGCACCCGCGAATTCGCCGAGTTCTATATGAAGCCCAAAGGTATTAACTCAATAATGCATGTCCCCATACGACTTCACGGACAAATGATAGGCATAATATGTCACGAGCATATCGGCCCAGCCAGAGAATGGACAAACACGGAGCAGGATTTTGCGGCCTCCGTGGCCGATATGATTGCACTGAAACTTGAAGCCGCAGAACGCATAAAAGCCGAACAGGCGATCGAAAAACTCAACAAAGACCTTAAGGCCGCCGTCCAGGAGCTTAGCCGGTCCAACAGGCAGCTTCAGGATTTTGTTCATATCGCCGCCCACGACCTGAAAACGCCCGTGCGTGGAATCGGCACCCTTGCGGACTGGATCATCAGCGACTACGGCAACCGGTTCGACGAGCAGGGCCGCGAACAAATTCGCCTGCTTAAAACCAGGGTTATCCGAATCGACAAACTTATCGACGGAATGCTGCAATACTCGAAACTTGCGCGAACCAAAGAAAAAGGACGGCAGGCGGACTTAAATACGATGCTGTCAGATATTGTCCGCGGGATAAGACCGCCCGACAACATCGAAATAGCCGTGGACAGTTTGCCAGGCGTTGCCTGTGAGTACGAACACTTAGAGCTTGTATTCCAGAATCTTTTGACAAACGCAGTAACCTTTATGGACAAAACAAAAGGGCTGATAAAGGTCGGCTGCGTCGAACAAGGGGACTTCTGGAAGTTCTATGTCTGCGATAACGGCCCCGGCATTGAGCAGAGGTATTTCGAGAAAATCTTCAAGATATTCCAGACCTTGCCCAAAAAAGACGAGTCCGAAACCGCAGGAATCGGCCTGGCTGTCGTCAAAAAAATTGTCGAACTTTATGGCGGCAAAATATGGGTAGAGTCGCAGCCCGGTTCAGGAAGCACATTTTTCTTCACATTTCCCAGGCACATAGAGGAACCTGTATATGCCAAAACTGAAGCCAATACTGCTTGTTGAAGACGACAGTGTCGATGCGATGACGGTCAAGCGGGCGATGCGAGACCTTCAGGTCGACCACTCCGTAATACATTCGGTCAATGGCGAAGAGGCGATGAAGTACCTGACCAGTCCCGACACGGAAAAACCATTTGTCATCCTTCTGGACCTGAATATGCCCAAGATGAACGGTATTGAGTTTTTGAAAGTTATCAAGACGCATCCTGAGCTCAAAACGATACCTGTTATAGTGCTTACAACCTCGAAGGAACGACAGGACGTTCTCGACACTTTCGAACTTGGCGCCTCCGGCTATATGGTTAAGCCGGTGGATTATTCAAGATTCGTAGAGATACTCAGCAAGATTATGATTTATTGGAGTTCGAGTGAGCTGCCAAAAGATGAGCACTTGCTCGCCGGGATAAACCACTAACCGGATGATACTTAAACCAATGGAAACAGAACAAATCCAGAACGGGCAAATGATTGCGGCTAAAGGCACCGCTGCGGACACAGACCAGTGTCAGGAGCAGCAAACAAAAGAGCAGCTGCTCAGCCAGATAAGGTCTTTGCGCACCCGTATGGCAAGCCTTGAACGGCTCGAAAACGAACACGAACGGATGGAGCAGGCGCTTATCGCGGCGATTCAGGAGTGGGAAGCCACGTTCAACGCCACGCGGGACCCCATTATGCTGGTGGACAAGGACTTCAAAATAGTTCAGGCCAATCACTCCGCGGCGCGATTTTTCGGCAAACCGCTGGGTACAATTCTGGGCCAAACCACACATTGCCTGCTTTATGGAACAGACCTGCCGCCAGATAACTGGCCTCTAAAAATAGCTAAGCAAACCAACAAGCACGAGGATGCGGAGCTTTATGTGTCTCAGAAAAACGCATGGGTCGCGGTATCGGCAGACCCTGTAGCCAACGACGCGGGCGAAATAGCGTATTTTGTCCATATCGTCAGGGACATAACCCATCATAAAAAAGCCGAGCAGACACTCGCGAAGCTTAACACTGAACTTAATAAAAGCGTCAAAGGCCTCGAGAATTCCAACCGGGAACACCGCGACTTTGCCCATGTTATCGCCCACGACCTGAAATCGCCCCTGCGAGGCATCGGGGCCATCGCCGACCGTCTAATACGGAAATACTCCGACAAACTCGACAACGAAGGCAACGACCAGCTCCGGCTGCTCATCGTAAGGGCAAAGCGAATGAGCGATTTCATCGACGGAATATTACGATATGCCGAAATCGGATACGTTGTCGAGGAACAGCATGACGTGGACGTAAACGCACTTCTGACGGAAATAATCGGGGAAATCGTCATCCCGGACAATTTTGAAGTCATTATCGAACAGCCCATGCCCACCGTGCGAAGCGAACGACTGCGCCTCAAACAGATATTCCAGAACCTTTTGAGTAACGCGGTCAAATATACAGACAAACCGAAGGGGCAAATCAAAATCGGCTGCACCGAGGAAAACGGCTTCTGGAAATTCGGCGTTGCCGACAACGGCTGCGGAATCAAAGAAAATTATTTCGGAAAGATATTCGAGATATTCCAAACGCTGACGTCCCGCGACAAAACAGAAAGCACGGGCATCGGGTTAACCATAGTCAAAAAAATTGTGGAACTATACGGCGGTAAAGTATGGGTGGAATCAAAAGTCAATGAGGGCAGTACGTTCTTTTTCACCCTGCCGAAAGCCAAGGAGACGAAAAATGTCATTACTAAAACCAATACTGCTTGTTGAAGATGATTTTGTGGACGCATCTACCGCAAAACAGGCGCTGCAGGACCTCAAGGTCAAGAATCCCGTCATTCACAAAACAGACGGAGAAGAGGCCCTTGAATACCTCAAAGACCCCAACAACGACAAGCCGGCGATGATACTGCTGGACCTTAATATGCCGAGAATAAGCGGCATAGAGCTGCTGCAGATTATAAAGGCGGACGCCGAGCTGCAGCAAATACCGGTAGTTGCTCTGACCGTCTCGAAATATGAACAGGACAAACTCGATACCTTCGACTTCGGCGTTGCAGGGTACGTGATTAAAGCGGTTGATTACGACGCTTTTCTGCGGGCCATGGACATTATAATTCAATACTGGGCCTGGAACGGCCTCGTGGAAAAAGAAAGGGAGACAAACAATGCGAGATTGTAGACCAATTCTGCTTCTTGAAGACGACACCGTTGACGCAATGACAGTGAAGCGGGCCTTAAAAGACCTTCATGTCTTAAACCCCCTGGTGCGCGTCGCCAACGGCGAAGAGGCTCTTGTGTACCTCAAAGACGACAGCAAGGAAAAACCCTGCGTTATCCTGCTCGACCTGAACATGCCGAAGATGAACGGCATCGAGTTCCTCAAGGTCGCAAAGGCCGACGAAAAGCTCAAAAGGATTCCTGCGATAGTTCTGACCACCTCGAAAGATGACCAGGACAGGCTCAGGACCTTCCAGCTCAGCATCGCCGGCTTTGTCGTCAAGCCCGTGGATTATGTAAAGTTCGTCGAAGCGATGAGAATCGTAAATTTGTACTGGACACTCAGCGAACTGCCAAACAGCGAACAGGAGAGTACAAATGAAAAGCTCCAAGCCAATACTGCTGGTTGAAGATGACAATGTTGACGCAATGACGGTCAGGAGGGCGCTGAAGGACTTGGATGTCCCCAACGGCATCATTCATCAGCTCAACGGCGAGGACGCCCTCAAATACCTCAGGTCCGGCGATAATAAAAAGCCCTGTGTCATCCTGCTTGATTTGAATATGCCCAGGATGAACGGCCTTGATTTCCTGAGAATTATCAAAAATGATGACGAACTGAAACAAATTCCGGTGATTGTTATGACCACGTCCAAAGACGAACGCGACAAGATGGAAAGTTTCGAATTTTCCGCAGCCGGCTACATCATAAAATCCGCCGACTATAAAAAATTCGCGGAGTCGCTCAAGATACTCAACCTGTATTGGACGCTAAGCGAGCTGCCCTACTCAGTCGCATAACCCATGGAAGACAAAAGATATAAAATACTGCTGGTTGAAGATGACCGGCTTGACCAGATGGCGTTCAAACGCTTAGTAAAGGAGGAATGCCTCCCCTACGATTACACAATCGCCGGCTCGGTCGCCCAGGCCACCCAAATCCTCGGCGGCGAGAAGTTCGACCTCGTTTTTGTGGACTATCTCCTCGGCGACGGAACCGCTTTCGACGTACTCGAGTCCATTGTCGATACGGCGGCGGTCTTCGCTACGGGGACGGGCAGTGAGGAGCTTGCGGTAAAAGCGATGAAGTCCGGCGCCTCCGACTACCTCATTAAGGACCCCTCCAGAAATTATCTCAAGGTTCTTCCTGAGGTCGTAAAAAACGCCATTCGCCACAAAAAGGCCGAAGATGAGCTTAAACAATACCATGAAAAGCTCGTAGAGTTGGTAAAAGAGCGAACCGAACAGCTCGCGGAAGAAAAAGAGGTGCTGGCGGTAACTCTTTCAAGTATGGGCGACGCCGTAATAGCGGTTGACGCCCAGAACCGGATAACGTTGTTCAATAAAACCGCCGAACAATTGACCGGCTGGCGATTCGAGGAAGTGCGGGGTAAACCAGTCGATGAGATAATCAGGATTGTCAACGAGCAAACCAAGCAGCCGGCCAACAGCCCCATTGACAGTGTGCTCGAGTCACGGGAAATCGAAAGCGGCTCAGACCATGATGCGCTAATCGCCAGAACCGGGCGAGAACGCCCCATATCCGCCACGGCCGCACCCATACGGAGAAATGACGGTACTATGACCGGCATCGTTATGGTGCTGCGCGACGTAGCGCAGCAGCGTGAAATCGACCGGATGAAATCGGACTTTATCTCATCGGTCTCGCACGAGCTGCGCACGCCGCTTACCTCGATAAAGGCCTACGCTGAAACAATGCTCGATGACCCAAATATGCCGCAATCGACAAGGCAGGAGTTTCTTCAAATCATCGACGAGGAATCCGACCGGCTGACAAATCTTATAAACGGAATCCTCGACATTTCCAAAATAGAATCAGGCACAATCGAAATCATTCGCAAGCCCATCAACATCGCCTCGGTCGCAAAACGTGCCGCTGAATCGCTCGAATACGTCGCAGGCAAAAAGAAAGTCCGGCTGCAAACCGATATTGCCGGCCATTTGCCCGAATTGCTCGGCGACGAAAACAAAATCTACTCGATGCTCACCAACCTGATTAACAACGCCATCAAATTCACACCCGAAAACGGCACTGCCTCGGTATCCGCCCATTTCGTTAATAATGAGCTGGTCGTCAAAGTATCTGACACTGGTATGGGAATACCCAAAGACGACCTGAACAAAATTTTTGGCCGGTTCTACCGCGTCCACAGGCCCGGCAAGCAAATCCAGGGCACGGGTCTGGGCCTCGCTATCGTAAAGGAAATTGTTATGAGGCACGATGGCCGTATCAACGTCGAAAGCGAAATCGATAAAGGCAGCACTTTCACCGTCTATCTCCCCGTCGCGCAGCAACCCGCCCACGCCGCCACAAGATAAATCACCTCGGCTTGTCTCGAATATAGCGACAGGTCTAATCAGTCGGCTTGATACAGTTCTAAAATCTTCTCCAGCCGCCCAACACTGTCACCCAGCCCCCCTTCTCGATTGCGCAGCAGCCACAGTCGTTTATACTCCGCTATTATCTTCTTCATCTCCCCCGCCAGTTTTTCACGGACATCCTTCGGTATGCTGCTGATTTTGGCGTCTTTTGTTTGCAGCCGGACTGTTGCCAGTGAGCACGAATGTCGAAGCATTGCCGCCGCGTTGGCCATTTCGTCCGCAATCTCCTGTGCGTCAGGCCTGGCCATCCTCGCCCTGCTCAGGGGCAGCATTACTCTGTCAATATAGTCCCGCGTTTTTCCGATGTTATCGATTTTCAGGTTCGCGCAAGGGTACTGGGAAAAAGACGCGTCTGGATTTTGCAGCAGATAAAAAAGTACGTTTCCATTGGCCATCGGCGCACCGGTTTGTTTATATGTATTTCCCAAATCATAAACAAGCCGTCCCATCACGCCGGCTTTGTCCCTGAAAATAAACAAATCAAGCGCGCGAACAATATCAATGTCCCTGTTGGATTGCATCGCCCAGCTTACCGCCGCCCCGTAAGCATACCCCAGATAAGATACAGGCATCGGCTGCCAGTGCCCGTCATCGCCCCAGTCCGTATTAAGATAGCCGATAGCGCCATTAGCAAGCCCGTTTACAGCGGCGTTTCGCATATTCGCCATCGCGTTGTCTGTTCGGCCCGCTATACTGCCCCAGCTCGAAACTCCCGGGCACACATAAAATGGAATCCCCGATGCCGCGAATTTCCTGCACTCATTCGAAAAAGGATGATTGCCTTCGTAGCCCCATACCATCGCGATGCTGTCCTTCGGAAGCTCGCCTATCAATTGCGGATAATGAAGTATTATGTCATCCCAGAACTGCATCTTCTTTCCGTGTTTCTGCGCCTGCTTATGAATCTCCAGTAAAAAATTCAGATAAACTTTCCCCTTGCCTAATTTTTCGCACATCTCTTTGCTTTTCCCCGTTCCCAGGTCGAGCATCTCATCGCATCCGACATTAATCTGCCCGCTGGAAAAATTGGGCAATAGCTCGTCATAAAGCCCCGCAATCAGCTCTATAGAGCATGGCTCGGCTGGGCTCAAGCTGGATGGTTCGTCCTCCCTTTCGGCCAGATGCGTGTACTCCTTGTGTTTGAGCCACCTCTCCATATGGGCGAACGAATTCTGGTTCGGCACCAGCTCAATGAACCTCTCTCTGCAATACGCGTCCATCGCCCTTATCTCTTCACCCGTCATCGGGCTCGCCTTTTCCCACACCACTCGATGGTCGCGGTAGGCAAAAGTATGTTCCATATAAAGCTGGAGCTGATTTATTTTCAATTCCGACAGCATATCAGCCAGCTCATAAAGCGTTTTCATCGTGGGAACCTTGTCCCTGCTGATATCCAGCATTACCCCCCTGTTTGGAAAGTCAGGCCAGTCATTTACATCGACACAGGCAAGCCCCCGCGATTTCTGTCTTTGCCCGCAAATCTGCCTTAATGTTTGTGCCGCGTAGAATGCGCCCTCTGCGTCGTGGGCGGTTATATTTATCTGATTTTCGTTAATGGTCAGCCGGTATCCCTGAGGCCTGTTTATCTGCGCCGCGTCAACCGCAATTTTTACGCCGATTCCCCCCGGCCGCGTGCCTTGTGATTCCCCCGCCCATTTTGCACCGGCCTGTGCCAGCGATTCCTGCACTATTCTATATGTGCCCGGCTGCTTGTCGCGCAAATTCGTATCAAGAAAAACAAACTTCCCCTTTTGGGTTTTACAGACACCGCGCAGATATTCAATCTGCTGCGGCTGAGGAACCAGAATATATTTGTCCGCTTTTTCCTTGTCCGTATGCCTTTCATTCAAAACATTACAGGACAAAAACAGGCAGCAAATCGTCACGGAAACCGCCGGACATAATAATTTAACGCCTCTCATTCAAAAACTCCCAAAAGCATTTATAAGGCCATTCACATAAATCGCGGCAATCTTTGTACCATCATCCCCTGCCGAAAAAATAATTGCTACAGGTTATTTCTTAATTTTTATTCACGTGATACAGAGTAAACATGCTAATACCTGTTTTGAGCTTAAAATCTAACTTTCGTCTTTTTTTGTTTCTACTTCAATTATCGCCTAACCTCTTGTGTCTTAACGAATTACATCCCTTCATCCTGGAAAATCTTATATATTTTCAATAATACCCGGAATTTCTACGTTATTTGCTTGACATTATAGTAGTGGTGGAATAAAGTGATGTAATCCGAGTATTTCTATTGGATTACTGGGAAAGACAAATTTGTATAGTTTTAGTCGGATCGTTAGCCGAGGCTAAAAGGCGTATATCTGAACTTGCGAAAGAAGAGTGAGAGTGATGAGAAGAAGGAGAAAGATCGATGGCTTTGTACTCATAGTCAGAATGAGTATCCACCTTTTATTTCCTGCAACATCAGCCCTCACTGATTAATTTAATGTCTATTTATTAAACTTATTTTTGGAGGAATAGAGAATGAAAAAGTTAGTAACAATTTGTGCAGTAGCAGTAACTATTTTAGCAATTAGCAGTTCGGCGCAGGCCTTAATCTCAGGCATCGGTACCCCCAGCAGCTCCTTCGCCAGTATCAATTTCGACGACACCACTTCGTTGAACCCTTCAGCAGTGCCCGGCATCACAAATGTTACCGTCGGCGGGAGCCCGTGGAACGGATCGAGCCTCACCCTGTTTTCGACGATCGATAGCGTCACGCTCGACGAAGCCAAGGGCAACCTCCTCGGGCAAATCATCAATCCGACGACCTATGACGTTAGTTTGAACAGCGTCAGGCTCACTCAGGCAGCCGGAAACACCGGCTATGCCCACCTTCTTCTCAGGTTCAGCATCGAGTTCCAGTTGGACAGTTTTGGGCTGGGGAGCCAGGCCACGCTCTTCCCGACCTTCACTGTGAATGGCACCGTCCAGCCCGGAGGCACAGGCTTTGCCCAATTCGGCGGAACCATCGACTACTATGGCATGAACACTGCCTATCAATCATATTTGCTTGATACCGTGACTTACGCCCCCCCCGCCTGGACCACACCTGGCCCCTTCAACGGCACCGTCGCTGGCGTGCCGACCGTCGGAACGACACCCACGCTGCCGGGTACTTTTGGGCCGAACATTTCCACGCTTACCCTGATCGGCAATTTTGACTTCATGGTGGACCCTGCCACGATTAACATCGAAACCGTTCCCGAACCGGCGACAATGTGTCTGCTTGGTCTTGGCGGTTTGCTGCTTCGTAGAAAACGCAGTAAAACATAAGAAAAGACTATGTGCGAAGTGAAGTAGTAATTTGAAGTTAAAGGGCTGTGTTTAAAAAACACAGTCCTTTTTTTGTTATTTCAATTTTACAAATAGGCAATTCCGCTTCGGAAATCATCGTATAATCCCCCGCCGGAGGCGGTTCCGCATCCCAAAATTTTACCCGCCCGCCCTTCGACGCACTTCGCTTGTTCAGGACGGTAAAATATGATATAATGGTTCAACTTGATGCAGACAGCGTTTAGCGGATAGGAAAAAGGTGGGAAGGTGGGAAAGAGTGGCTTTTTAATAGTAGAAAAGAGGCAGTGAATAAAATGAGAATATTGAAGAAAACGAGTGGAACAAGTGCTGCAGGGTTTGTTTTTTTAATACTGAGTATTTCCTGTGTCTGGCAAACGGCATCGGCAGCAGAGGGCTGGATAGGCACATGGGCGACCGGCCAGCAGTTGACGGAAACCCAAAACAACCCGCCTGCGCCGGGATTAGCCAATAATACACTGCGCCAGGTTGTGCACGCAACCCTCGGAGGGAGCAGAATACGGGTGCAATTTTCCAATAAGTATTCGTCCGGCGCGGTAACAATTAATTCCGCCCACATTGCGGCCTCAACTGGCGGCAGTGCGATAAATACGTCAACCGATACCGCACTATCGTTTGGGGGGTCGGCATCGGTAACCATTAACGCGGGGCAGGAAATTTATTCAGACGCTGTGGATTTCAATGTAGCGCCATTGAGCAATCTGGCAGTAAGTATTTATTTCGGGGCGGCGGCGTCAACCAATGTTACAGGGCATCCGGGCTCGAGGACCA
The DNA here is from genome assembly GCA_049509475.1 of Sedimentisphaerales bacterium. Taxonomy (GTDB): domain Bacteria; phylum Planctomycetota; class Phycisphaerae; order Sedimentisphaerales; family Anaerobacaceae; genus Fen-1362. Next base: position 1,840 of record JBEKZW010000010.1, on the reverse strand, counting down.
CATCCTATATAAAATCCGGCAATGCAGTGTCGACTAATTTTACACCGAGTGCATCAACAGCACATTGGTATATTTTGAGCAGGATTGATTTGTGGCTTGATGATTCATACGGATGCGTGGTAACGCTGGGAGATTCGATTACAGACGGCAGAGGTTCCACTACAGACTTGAATAACCGGTGGCCTGATGATCTGGTCCGCCGCCTGCAGGCAGACCCGAGTACCGCAAAGGTCGGCGTAATAAATCAGGGAATCGGCGGCAATGCCGTTGTATCCGGCGGGCTGGGGCCGACGGCGCTAGCGCGTTTTGACCATGACGTGGTCGGTCAACCCGGGGTGCGCTGGGTGATAATTTTTGAGGGGGTTAATGATATCGGCGGCGGCCAATCAGCCGGCAGTTTAATTTCCGCGTATCAGCAGTTCATAAGCAAAGCCCATGACGCAAACATCCTGGCATACGGAGTGCCGATAACGCCGTTTAAAGGAAATTCGGGGTATGACACCCCTGCCCACCAGGCCGTGCGCGATACAGTTAACAATTGGATAAGGACCAGTGGTCAGTATGACGGAGTCATTGACTTTAACCCGGTGGTGAGCGACCCGAATGATCCGAACAGGCTGAACGCGGCATACCTCTTTGAAAACGACTATCTGCACCTCAATGTGGCAGGCTATCAGGCGATGGCCAATTCCATTGACCCTAATTTATTTAAGCAAAAAAAAAGCCGACCTTAACGAAGACGGTATTGTGAACTTTGTTGACTTCGCGGTTTTAGGCGGTCAATGGCGACAAGAACCTGGTTTGCCTTCTGCTGATATTGCACCGCCGGAGGGAGACGGGGCTGTTGATTTAGAAGACCTCTACTTAATGGCTCAAGAGTGGCTGATAGAAGAGTAATAAACGAAGTTGAAGACGGCGACGGCGAATTAACCGTTCTCGATATCGACCAAATCATCGTATAATCCCCCGCAGGCGGGTTTATCCGCCGAAGGCGGATTTGAAGCTGAATGGATACAGAGGAAAAAATAAAAGAGCTTGAAAAGGCAAGATTGAAATCGAAGAAAGCAATTCCTATAGAGGCAGGCTCTTTTGTTGTAGTGGTTTTAGGCCTCTGGGTTGTCTCGAAGTTTGCTTTTGTTCCTGTCTGGGTAACGGTCCTTTCAATCGGCTTAACTGCCTTTCCGCTGCTTGGCGATATCATCAACTACATTTATTGCGGCCGGAAGCTGAAAGCATTACAGTGATTCCTCTTTAAAAACATAATCCCAAAATTTTACCCGCCATAGTTTTAACGAAGGCGGGTGACAATCGGCAATCCGACACGTAGCGAATCGCAGGGCCCGCTTCGGAAATCATCAATTGATTAATCCCCACGCCGCTATCAAATAAATAGCCGTCTGGCGGGTTCTTCCTAATTGGGTTGGCATAATTAAAAAAGCAGCGCTCCTGCTTCTCGGCCTCGGTGCGGTAATAGCAGCCAGAAGGTGGTAAAAATACCTCTTTTTTTCTCTTGACAGGCACCGGCAAAAAAGTATCATCAAAATCGCCTTTGGCTGGGGGCAAAAGGCAACAATGGAGAAGGGTATGAGAGAAGAAACACGTCTATCGGGAGCAATCCGCTTACATAAACATCCGTGCGCACAAGGTGCGCTAAAACTTACGAATTTTTAAAGAGGAGAAGAAAATGAAAAAGCTAATAGTAGTTTTAATAGTTCTGTCGATGGCCTCGGCGGCCAATGCACAGTTAACCCTGACGATTTCAGGGCCAACCTCCATCGCGACCAACGCGGTAGGGACATACACCATAGGTTATAGCATATCCTATCTCTCCAACAGAACC
>JBEKZW010000001.1:0-118767 GCA_049509475.1 Sedimentisphaerales bacterium | reverse complement strand
GATTCGCCGAACAAGCCGATGTTCCCATCGACAGTGTTGCGGCCGGGCGAAAAATACGAGACGGTGACGATACACACGTTCTCAGCCAAATAGCCGGCCGCCTGGCTGTTATTGTCTTTGGCGACGGAAAGATTTTGTGAAGGCAGGTATTATCTCACCCAAGATATATTTTGTCGCTGGGTTTGATGACGGGTATCTTGTCGCATTTTTTAATGACGTCTTCTCTTGCCAAGGCAAAGCTCGGCGCAATCTCGACAACGCAATCGGGCGAGCCGTCCGCTTTTCTGGGAATTTTCACGCCTGCCGATTCGAGCCAGGCAGCCGCACGGTCAATCATCATCTGTCTTGTTGTTTCAGCGCTGTCAACACCCGCAGCGTTTTTGGTCGGGGCAAATTCTTCGCTGCGGAGGGTTTGCAGGATAACCGACTTTTTGCAAAGCGGCAGTGCGTCGAAGACAAAGCTCTCGAGTTTAACGCCGTTCGGTTCTTTTGGCTCAACATGCTGCCCCTTATCATTTACATAGGAAATCTTCTTTACCGCCCTGTGCATCGGCAGGACAAAGCTGTGATTGTTAAGCCGGTCAACAAAATTGACGCTTATGATGTGAATGGCGATACTGCCAAGCTCAAAAACCAGCGAGCCGTCCGGATTTTTCTTTTCGGCAAGCTCGTCCGGCAAATCACTGTATTCGATAACCATAACTTTCCCGTCGGCTAAACAGAAATTGCCGAGTTTTTCAAACGGGCCTGTCTTAACGAGCGCCTTCGAGGACATCTCCACACCGTCGAGGGCGTGCAGCCCGACGAACAGCGGGTCAAAGATATTGATGAGGGGATTATCGACCTGCCAGTAGCTTATGAACTCGACGCCGCGCTTTTTCATATCAGCCAGCGCGCCGCTGTTGTACAGCGCACGCAAGCTGCCTCCGTGACCATCGGGCGAGGTGGCAATGGTGTCAATATCGGCAAGCAGGATTTTGCCATCGAGCGAAAAATTGGGCAGCGTTCCCTGCTGGAATATGAATACGTCTTTTTTATTCAATCCGTAATAATTGTTGGCGGAAAAAATATCCAGCGTCTGCTGATGATTCAGGGGACTGGTCATAATATACCAGGGACAGCAGGTGTCGTTTTTTCTGCAGGCGGCCAAAATATCCTCGGCGAATATCGCAAAGAGCGTCTTGTTTTTGACCGGGCTTATGGGAAAGTTCCCTTTCGGCCCGTCGAAACCCAGCCGGGTCCCCTGCCCGCCGGCAACTACAAACGCCGCGACCTTGCCCTGCGAAATCAGCTTGTCACCGATTTGACGCGCCTGGTCATATTTTACTCGCTGGCCGGCATCGCCCGGCTGATGGGTATAAAACGGGGCAGGCGAAAGCTTGACGGGCAGCTTGAAAGGGGCGGCGCTCATAACAAACTCTGCCCGCCAGCGGTCTAACTGGACAAAATCCAGTTGGCCAATCTGGGCGGCAAGTCGTTCCTGCCTCGCCGGGTCAAGCCGGTCCCAGAAGGCCAAAAGGTGGCTCTGTCCATATTTTTTTAGGACTTTCTGAAGATTTTGAAGCTCACTTTGGTCAATCATAGGCCTTTTCCAGCATCAAAAACGCCCTTTATAAGGTATCAGACCGAAATTTTCAAGGAATATAGCATTTTTTGCCGAAAACCCTCTTGACAAATAGTATGGGGCGGCACTATACTAAACTTAGTAAGGTAGGCAGGTAAATTAAAGTTAATATCATAATGTAAGCCGTAATTATAAATTGTCTCCTACCTAATATCATAATAACCTGCCTATAAGAAGTGGTTTCGCCTTACTTAACTTGAATTGGCGGCAGTTCGGGTCAAGGTTAAGGCAGCCAACAAGTCCTATAAAATCTGGTTTAAAAAAGTTTTTTGCCGGCTGATTCCGAGCGAAATAGTATAACAGTGAGGTTCGCGTGGAATTGCGGAGAGTAGTGTGTTAGAGTATGTTGCATTAATCCGTCTGAAACCATGTTCGATTGTGCTTAGGATGGCCGGATAGCGAATCTCAAAATGTGTATAAGGAGAAAAAAAATGAAAAAGAAAGGTTTTACGTTGGTTGAGCTGCTGGTCGTCATAGCGATCATAGCTCTGCTGATGGGTATCCTGATGCCTGCTCTGGCAAGGGTCAGGATGATTGCCAACCGTATGGTTTGCGGTTCAAACCTGGCTGGCATAGGCAAGGGGCTGCTACTGTATGCAGGCGACGCTCAGGAAGCGTACCCAATGCCGGGTTGTTCCACGGGACTCGTATCTTACGCAACGGTAGGCCACATTGATCTTACTAACTGGGACGGCCAAACCAACGTCTGCACCTCGATTTTCTCAGGAGGAGCAGCAAATACCGGAGGCCGGGCAACCATAGGTTCACTGCTCTATATGCTCATAAGATTAGAGGACGTCTCGGCAAAACAGTTTAACTGTAAGGGCGATTCCGGCGCTGAGGTTTTCAAGCTCACAACCTATACCAGCACAACACAGACGGACATGACCAAATGCTATGATTTCGGCACGGTTCCAGGCAAGCATAACAGCTATGCCTACCAGTTCCCTTTTGCCAAAACGCAGGATAGCACGACAGCGGCAGGTACGCCGGTATCCACCAACAGCAAGCCGAGTTGTCCGCTTGCGGCAGATAGAAACCCGGGAATGGACAAAAATGCCGCCACCTATATATTGTCGGGCGCACCGACTGCAGGCGGGTCACTGCCTTCCGGCACGACAGCCGATTTGCCCGGTGCTGATACGGTGTGGACCAACAACAACAATGAATACAAGGACAAGGATTTGGTGTATAACGCGTATCCCCATCAGCGAGAAGGACAAAACGTGCTGTACAACGACGGCCACACAAAATTTGAGACGACGGCCAATGTGGGCGTAAATAACGACAACATCTACCAGGCATGGCCGACTCGGGTAGCACCGCCCGGTACGGCAGCGGTACCGACCAAGCAACAAAGGGAAGCAGGCGGGCTTTTCCCGCGAGGGGGCCAGACGGGGACGGTCACTTACGCCGATTTAGTACCGGCGGATATCGACGATGCGCTTTTGGTTAATGAGGTTAAGCCGTAATCTGTAACAACCGATTGTTTTTAATGTTTATCAGGCGGCCTTATACTTGAAGTATAAGGCCGCTTTTATTTTCACCCGGCAATGATACCACACTCGGCCTTAATCATGGCGATACGCTTCATACGCTGCCTTTCTGATACAGCTTCCTTCAACCCATAATGCGAAACTACCATTTCCACGTTGACCAGACAACCGTGTATTCGAGCGTTACCGTCGCGTTTGCGCCGACCTTCACGGGGAACCTCGCCGTATAGGCGTCTTTCTTCTCGTAGTTCTGCGTTGACTTCTCAACTTCCCAGTAAACCCATCTCGCGAACTTCTCATCCACCAGCACTGTAACCTCTTCGTTCTTCCTGTTGCGCAGCTCAATCTTGTGCGACTCGCGATGTTTGCCGAACTGCTCCTTGCTGTCAACCAGCGTATGCTCCGCGACTATATCGAATGCGTCCCCGATATAAAGCGACAGCTTTTCATCTTTGGGCGTATGGTCAATCTCGTCCTCGCCCACAAACTGCAAACTGTTGTCCGCGGGGTCATTCTTGAACACCCGCACCTTGCCCTTCGGCAGCGCAATCCCTAATTTGTTTTCTTTCTTGTTCTCGAATTCAATCTTGACCATAATTTTTTTGTTCCTGTCGCCGCCCCACGGGTTCCAGTAGTCGCTTCGCTCATAAACATAAACCTTCTTTGCATTTACGCCCTGGGCCGGCTCAATGAACTCAATCTGCTTGACCTGGTTATTATTTATCGTGCTCTTCCTGCCAAGCGTGTACATATGATATTCCATAAACGACTTTTCCTCGAATCCCCCTCCTGCAGCCCTTTCATCCAAAGCCATTCTCGTTTTCGCCATTGGCATTTGCATAGGCGGCTGAATCCTCCGCACGTCCCCCGCAATCAGTTTCAGCGTCGCATCCTTATATCCCGCGCCGCTGTTGTTATTGATTGTAACCCAGCCCGAAAAATCCAGGGCGGTATCGTCCTTGTTCAAAATCGCCGTGTAATCCGCCTTCCAGCCAATCGCCCCCGTCGTATATGTCACCTCACAAAGCTGCTCGCCGCCCTTCTGCGCATCCGTCAGCCACACAAGCGTAGGCCTTGTTACCAAATCCTCGGGTAATTCCTTCAACGCAATCTCCTCGACGCTTGCCCGCCCAATCACCTCAATGCCGTTACTGCTCTGCAAAATCAAATCCTCTCCTATCGCAGCCGACAGCTTTCCATCGATGACCTTCCTTGCCTCCGACCCGCTGCCCTTGACCACCACTTTGACTTCCTTATCGATATACCGTTTCAGCAAACTGTCTGTATTCACAAGGTCGTATTCGTAATTCTGTTCCAGAACCGACACCGCTCCCGGCGAAGATAAACACGAAAACTTCACGCTTGTCGGGTCGATTGCCGATGCCACGTCCGTAAACCGCACCGTGTTTTGTCCCTTGTCGAATTTCATATTGCGGGCCTCGCGCACCACCGCGAAATTATCATTGTAAATCGTCAGCCCCACGCCGGGCTTAGTCACAATGGCCGGCTCGTTCGCTCCCGCCCCACCTGTGGTGAGCGGACCAGTCCTGAGCGGCGTCGAAGGAGTCGAACCAAAACAAACCGTGCTTAAAATGGCCATCAATACTATTGAGTAAATTTCCTCTCGCTTCATTTTGATTTCTCCTTTGAATATTTAACATAATCCTAAATCGGCAATCGACAATCTGCAATCCTTAATTCCCTTTTCTTATATATATGCGCATACCCGCCGAATTACTCAAGCTTAACTGTTTTCCTAATACTAAATCAGCAATCATCAATCAAAAATCTGCAATCTTTTGTATTCTCTCTCCGCACTGCCAGCCAGTAAAGCAAAAACACGAAATACCGTCCTCCGTCCTCTGTCTTCCGTTATCCGGCATCTACTTTGTGTCTTGGTGTCTTTGCCTGCCCTGCGTAGCCCTATGGGCGAAGTAGGGTGGCAAGAAATATTCCCGAAAAACAACTCAGAATTTTCTTGCTTTCTGCCTCTAAATGTGGTAATGTTACCGCCGCTTCGTTGAGGAAAGAATAAGTTAAGAAACACGAAAATCGGCGTTCGTTAAGTGTTCTTGAAAAATGCCGAATATACACTTTTATTTTCTGGAGGAGAAGCCGTTTTTGCCGTAAAAAACGCACCTGAAAACATACTAACACACTTATTTAAGGAGGATAAAACAATGCGAAGCGACACAAAAGACAAGAGGCATTTTTTCGTCACGGTTGTTTGGGGCTGTTTTCTCCTTTCCGCATTTGTTTTTCCTATACCGGTATATGCCAGCGGGGAAATTGTGGCTTGGGGAGCCAACAATATTGGTCAATGCAATGTGCCACTGCCCAATACGGGTTTTATAGCCATTGCGGCCGGCGGGAATCAGGCGCTTGGGCTGAAAACTGACGGTTCAATTGTGGCCTGGGGAGACAACACTTGGGGTGAATGCACTGTGCCGTTGCCCAATACGAATTTTATAGCCGTCGCGGCTGGCAATTATCATTCGCTTGGGCTGAAAACTGATGGCTCCATTGTGGCGTGGGGGTTCAACGTCAACGGGGACCCTCGATTGATTGTGCCGTTGCCCAATACAAATTTTAAGGCCATTGCGGCCGGCAACGGAAGCTTGTTTGGCCTGAAAACCAACGGCTCGATTGTTGCTTGGGGAGACAATGGTTGGGGAGAATGCGATGTGCCATCGCCCAATATTGGTTTTACGGCCATCGCGGCCTGCGGGTATCACGCGCTTGGCCTGAAAACTGATGGTTCCATCGTGGCCTGGGGAGCCAACAATTACGGTCAATCCACAGTGCCATCGCCCAATACTGGTTTTACGGCCATCGCGGCTGGCTGGGATCACTCGCTTGGCATGAAACAAGGCTCCATTGTGGCATGGGGAAGTAACTATGACTACTGGGGGAACTATACTGGCCAATGCGTTGTGCCGAACCCAAATACCGGTTTTAAGGCCATCACAGCTGGATGGTCTTATTCGCTTGGCCTGAAAACCGACGGTTCGGTTGTTGCTTGGGGATACAATGGGTACGGCCAATGCAATGTGCCATCGCCCAATACGGGTTTTACGGCCATCGCAGCTGGCGGGGGAGCTATCTCGCTTGGCCTTGCCTCACCGCCTTCTTGTGATCCTGCGCCTTCAGGATTGGTGGGTTGGTGGAAGGCCGATGGCAATGCCGTTGACAGCGTAGCAGGGAATAATGGCATTATGCAGCTTGTCGATTTTACTGATGGCGTTGTTGGCCAGGCATTTTTGTTTCATTATAACTATTTTCCTCCTCACAGCCGTATTTCCGTTCCGGACAAGCCGGAATTTGCACTTACCGATTCGTTGTCAATTGAGGGCTGGATTAATTCTGCTGGTGCTGGCAATGATGGCGTAATCTTATGGCGCGGAGATTGCAGGGGTGGGTATGACCCATACTTCTTCCAAATTATGAGTGATAACACGCTCGGTTTCACAATTGAAGACGCAACACCCACTGCGGCCACAGTCACTACTACTAATCCGCTTGCTGTAAATCAATGGTATCATGTCGCGGCCACACTCAACGGCAATACAGGTGATATGAGCATTTACGTTAACGGTGTTCTGGCGGCCCAGACAAACACTTCCATTCGACCGTTTGGCCCCTTGATTCCGTCACTGGAACCTACCATCGGTATTGGAAACGTGGGAACATCCTGTTGGGACTATGTCCCATTCAATGGCGCAATTGACGAGATTTCGCTTTATTCGCGGGCACTTAGCCAAAGTGAAATCCAGGCCATCTACAACGCAGGCAGCTCGGGTAAGTGCTTTGAAACTGCGCCGGTCGCGAACGCCGGGCCCAATCAGGTTGTTTATGCCTGGATTGACGGGATGGCTGATGTGAATCTGGATGGTTCGGGTTCGTATGATGCTGATGGTGACCCATTGACATACAAATGGACCTGGACAATCGACGCAAATACCTATGAGGCAAATGGTGTTAATCCGCCAATTGAATTGTCCATCGGCAAACACGTCGTTTCGTTAATCGTCAATGACGGCACATTCGATTCCGAACCGAATGTGGTTGTTATAACCGTTATCGCGCCTTTCCAGGGCAATCTGGATATTACGCCCAAGATTCTCAACTGCCGAAGCAATCAGCCGAATATAATGGCAATGATGCGCATGCCCAAAGGCGTCACCAGAGACCAGATAGACACTAACCAGCCGATTTTGCTCTACCCGGGAGCAATTGAGGCAAATTCCTTATCGATTAACCCGCAGGCCTGCCTGGGGCGGATTAACCAGGGTACAACCATTTTGGCCTCGTTCGATAAAGACAAGTTGATGGCTGCTATCGATGCCAATGGAACTTTTGAATTGGCTGTTGTCGGCCAGTTAAAAACCGGCCAGTATTTCTATGGCACTGATGATATCAGGGTAATTTGTCCGGGTAATTGGCCTAACCACAAACCCTGGTGGAATTACAAGTGGAATCGCTGGTGTAAAAGAACCATTTAGCTGCCGGCGCTAAAATTTTCGAGATTTAACAGTCGTACTTATCCGCCGCAGGAGTTACTTGACCGCCTGCGGCGGATTTCCTCATCCCAAAATCAGCAATCAATAATCATAAATCACAAATTGGTTAATCCGCATCCCAAAATCATCAACCGACATTCGGCAATTGCTTAATCCGTGTTTTTTGCTCGGCATAATTCGGCATTCTCGGCCAGCTTATAAAATAAGGACAATGTAATTGGCCTTGTGGGCGAAACGAGGGTCTTGCACACAAATCGTATTTGGAGCAAAGGCCGCGTTGAGAACACACTGCTGGCCGACTGAATCTGTGTCCATCCGTGTAATCCGTGGCTAAAAAAACTTCGCGTCTTTGTGCCTTCGTGGCTAAATCCGGAATTTCTCCTCTTTCGTCTTTTTTTCTATACTATACGTATGCGCACAAACCGGATTATTTTCGTAAACGGTGAGGATTCCGGCGTTTCACGTGAACCAGGCGTCCGCTTTCCTGCCTGTGCAACGCCCGATAACATTACAAACTCGCCGCTTTATTGTTGCGGCCGCATAAATCTCGAAAATATAAAAAACAGCGAAACCAGCCGTGTTGACTGGGAATTGTGCCCGCTTGATTCCGCCTTATTTATTGACGAGCCGGCTAAAAACCGTTATTATCGGCTCACCAAGCGGATGTGGCGGAACTGGCAGACGCGCAGGCTTCAGGAGCCTGTGGGCTCAACCCCGTGGAGGTTCGACTCCTCTCATCCGCATTACCTCACCATTATTCCCGCGGGGTCTTCGCATTAACCATGACTTAACGAAAGGGCCTTGTCAGGCCGATAAATATCTGGGCTAACCTTGCATTCTCAGGACGCCTTTTTCGAGGCGCTAAAAACTTATGGCAAGCTTATTATGGACATTTCAAAACCGCGTAACGCATCTGCAGCCCATGCTGCTTTTGACGCTCGCGGCCATTACCATCGCCGCGGGCCTGTTTGTCTGGCTCGGCGGGTTCGGCTACAAAAAAATTATGTTTGCTACGGTGGGCGTCTTTTTCGGCGCATTCTGCACATTATTCTCTTCCGGCACAAACTGGTATCTCGCCGCAGCCGTGATAGGCATCTGCGCGCTGCTTGCGCTTAAATTTCAGGATACATTCTTTATACTGGTCGCCTCGGCCTTGGCCGCCGCAATCGGCTATTCTACGCTGGTCCGGCCTTACTTCCGTCCCTCCAGTGATATTATGGCGGTAATGAGGCAGCTGGCTATCGGCGTGCCATACTACAACTGGCCCATGCTGCTGGCGATAACCGCCTTGCCATTCACTGTTGTATCCTGGACGGGCGCCTCAGCCCTCTTTAGTTCAGCCGCGGGAACAACACTTATCATGGCCGGAACAATTATGGCTCTGTTGAATTTTGGCTATCCCGCCATCGGCTATATGAACACCAAGCGGGATATTTACTTCGCGGTAATCGCCCTGGCAACAATCATAGGCACCCTCGTTCAATTGTGGCTGATGCCTAAGATTAGCAAGCGGTTTGTCGCCGCCAGGGCCAAAGTTAAAAAAGTCAAGGCCAAAAACGACAATATCGAACCGGCGGTAAAATCCAGAACCTGGCGCACCGCTTAACCTCCCGACTCGTCGGGCTTAAATTTTGAAGAAGGAGAAGTATAAATGAGTTTTTCGCTGCTTTTGGCGCGGACCAACATCTTCGCCCATCATTTCAACAATAACGTCGATTACGGCACGAAGTACGTTACACAGGCGCTCGATTTCGTCTGGCAGCAGGCCACCACCCTCAACTGGCTCCAGGCGGTCATCGGCATATCATTCGGCGTCGTCATCCTTATGTACGGCTGGCGAATCTATAAGGTACTTACTGTCATCGGCTTTGGACTTCTGGGCCTGTTTGCCGGTTTGCGTATCGGCATCCTGTTTGAAAAACCCCTCCCCGGCGCAGTCATCGGCTGCGTCCTTCTCGTCGTTTTGGCCATACCTTTAATCCGTTGGGCTGTGGCGGTCCTCGGCGCAGTGGCGGGCGGGATACTCGCCGCGGGGATATGGCATTCGTGCAATCTGCCGCAACAGTTTGTCTGGGCAGGAGCGCTGACCGGCATAGTCGCCGGCTTTTTGCTTTCCTTCATCATCTTCAAGCTGTCCGTTATGTTATTCACAAGCTTGAGTGCTACATTGCTGATAGTCATCGGCGTCTTCGCGCTCATTTATCGGTATGAGACAGATTACATCGACCCGAAGACAACTCGCCTCAATGAGCTTTATTACGGCAATCACTGGTTCCTGCCCCTGCTGCTGATTGCAGGGACACTTTTAGGAATTATCCTTCAGTTCAGGTTCCTCAAGGGCTCAAAGGAATGGGAAGTCTAATACCAAATTCCGGTCACTCTTTAATTTATCGCAAAGAAAATCACTTAATCTAACATCAAAGGTCTTATAATATGTCGCCACAGTATTTCTTTTGCCGGAAAAACAAAATTTTTCAAGTAAAACCCGCAAATTCTCCAAATACTCTAATCTACCCAATTTAACACTGCCGATAGAATAGGGTATCGAAGTTAGATTACTCTAATATGGAGATTAGACTATGAACGAAGCGACAGTAGCAGTTGAAAACAGGAAAAACACACGAACACAGGTTGCCTGGCCAGTAAGCGTCTGGCTGCCTGAAGCAAATCGGTTCTTCAACGGCAGAAGCTCCAATATCAGCAGCAGCGGCGTGCTGGTGCGCATTCCGGCGACTACGCCTTTACGGACCGGGCACATTGTCGAGTTGAATTTCCCGCGCACAATGGCGCTTGCCAAAAGAAAAGGCAGCTTCGCGCGGATAAAGAGCGGAAGAGTAGTGCGAATCGAACGAGGCGATTTGCTTGACGACGGCTCAATAGGCATCGGCGTCGCCTTCGAAGGTATCGAGTCGTAACTTTGCTTTGAAATGCTTAGTTAGTGTCTTTGTGTCTTAGCGGCAAAGTTTTTAAATTGAAATAAGAAGTGCCGAGTGGCATTTTCTGACAGCATTCCCTCGATAGCACGACCACGTGAGCGGCAATCGAGGGTAAGCAGGGGAATAAGGAAAACTAATGGCCGGCGATAACAAGGGAGACCGCCGGCCATATTTTTTTTGCCTGCCTCGGCGTAGTCGCTCAGACGAAGACGGGCGCCTGGTTAGCCCCGAAGCCTGCTTCGGGGTGTCTTATTTGGCATTAACTTTCTTTCATCCGGCCGAGTTTATAACCCAAATAGGCGACCAAAGATATGCCAATAATATGAACGACAAACCATCCGCCATGAAGAAATTGAAAGCTTTCGGGCAGGGCCACTAAAAGAAGATTCGTATCGAACATTGTTCTACTCCTTTACCTAAACAAGTATTAGTTTCGAACGCCTGTTTCACAGACACGATGCCGATTGGCATTATCTCACAGCCGACATAATACCGCAACTCTTTTCTGGGCATTCTGTGCCGTCTCTGCCTCTTTTACGCAGAGTTAGCTGTATTTTTAGGCCCAGAGGGCGGAGATGGTGTCAGAGATTTTCTTTTCAAAGATTTCGATGAGTTTTTTATTTTCGTTGACGATTTTCTGCTCGGATTCAATCTCCTCGGCAATTCGCTTTTGCTCACCAATAGGAGCAAGAGGAATTTTCAAATGTTCAACATCAGATTGATTGATACTTGGATATGCACCTTTTCCCATTCGTTCAATCATCTGTTTTTGCAAAAAGTCATCAAAAAGTAAATAATAAATATATTGACCGACTACTTTTTCGGTCGGAGACAAAACCGCAAAACCTGTTGATGCAATCGAATTGTCAGGAATATCAGTTAAGTAAGCGAACGCTTTCAGATTAGGTCTGACTGTTGAAAGAAGCACATCACCTTTTGAAACTTTTCTTCTCGCTCGACTTGGTGCGTCAATGCCTTTTATTTTATTGTCGAAGGACATCTCCCCAGTTCCATTTTCAACGGATGTAATATCAATATAGCAGAATTCTTTTTGGCCATATTCTTTGACCGGGTCAATTGTATTTTCGTTTATTGACACAAGTTCTGATAACTCCACAACTGGCCAAGCGGGGTTGATTTTGATTGTGGGTTTGTAGTTTTCGACAATCTGGCGAACGCCGTCGATAATTTTTTGATAGCCGTCGATTTCGGCGACGATTTTTTCCTGAACTTCGAGAGGAGGAAGGAGAATTTTTGTTTCCTTCAACTTTGAAAAGTGCCTTTTATAGCCATCTGATACAATCGGCGTTGCCTTAAGAAGATAGAAAAGAAATTTAGGTAGCAATCTATCATCCGTCTTTAAGATTTTTATCCCATCCGCACCTTGAACAAATGGTTTATCGACATACTTGACAGCACAAGTATGATCTCCAAAAATAACTAACGGTTTACCTTCGTCAATGACGGCATCCTTATCATCAGTCCATCCAGATATATCATTCTGAGATTGGTCAATGATTGGATATTTACCTTTTTCGGAAAAATCTGCTTTCTGCAATTTCATAGGCGGTGTTATTGTCTGCACTATTTCCTCAAGAATGACAAAAGGCCATTTGCTCTTTTGCTGGTCTAATTTTAGGTATCTGTCGCCAGAAAAGTTGTAGTCGCCAGATTTAGCGATTTCGGATTTTAAGACGGCGTGGGCAAAGGGGGAAACATCCGATTGCGGATTGCGGATTTGACAAGGTTTCGATTTTCGATTTATAGATGTTGAGGAATTTGAGGCCGGCGGTTAAATCGTTTTTATCAATAGCCCTTCTCTGTGCGCCAAGATCGAAACCGTCGTTTTCGATTTTGACAAAGAGAATTTTGTCGATTCGTTTGGCTAACGATTTATCCATTAGCAGGATACTGGTTTTAACGCCTGAATAGGGATTAAAGACACCAGCAGGTAAAGAGACGACTGCCCAGAGGCAATTTTCGACGAGCATTTTGCGAAGGGATTTATAGGCATTCTGTGACTGGAAGATAATACCTTCGGGGACGATTACGCCTGCACGGCCTGAGGGGTTTAGGTGTTCCGCGATATAGTCGACAAAGAGGACTTCGCTTCTTTTGGCAGGAATAGAGAAACGACTATGGGGACGGATGCCGCCTTTGGGCGTCATAAAGGGAGGATTTGCCATAATAACGTCAAAGGTATCCTGCCAGCGTTCTTCGGAGGTAAGGGTATCGTATTCGACGATGTGCGGTTCTTTGAAGCCGTGAAGGTACATATTTACGAGCGAGAGGCGGACCATATCGGGGGAGATGTCGTAGCCGACGAAGTTGTTAAGAAGGCGTTTTTTCTGGTCGGGGTTGAGTTTTTTATTATTGGCGGTGATATTTTTGTAGGCGGAGATTAAGAATCCGGCGGTTCCGCAGGCGGGGTCGAGGACGGTTTCATTAAGTTGCGGGTCAACGACTTTGACTATGAAGTCTATTATATGGCGCGGGGTCCTGAACTGGCCCGCATCGCCCTGCGAGGATAACACTGAAAGAAGATATTCGAAGGCGTCGCCTAACTTTTCGCTGTGGTCATAAGTGAAGCCGCGAATTTCCTTCAAGAACAGGCGAAGAGTTTCCGGGTCGCGGTATGGCAGATAGGCATTTTTAAAAATATCCCTGAAAAGCTGCGGGATATTGGGGTTGTGATTCATTTTGGTAAGGGCTTCGCCATAGAGGTTGAAAAGCTCAAAGCCGCTTATGCGGGGGTCGAAGATGCTGGACCAGGAATATTTTTCGAATTCGCCTCTGAAGAAGCTGGCCTTGCCCCCTTGCTCGACGGACCACTGGTCCATATCATCCATAAACTTGTAAATCAGGGCGATAGTGATTTGTTCGACCTGGGATTTGGGGTCGGGGATTTTGCCTACAAGGATATCTCGGCAGGAGTCGATTTTTCGCTTTGTTTCAGTGTCGAGCATAATGTCTTTAAGATTCCCTTATATTTATAAGATCTATTAAAACTTATTGAATTTTATCATTTTACCGAGCAATATGAGATTTGAAATTTCAGATTTGAGATTTGAAATTTCAAAAATCATTGTTCCTCCTGCGGATAGTCCTGCGGCCTTGCCTTTCGGATAGTTTCTTCGAGCCGTTTTTCAAAAGATTCCCTGCTTTTATTGCCCTGATAAACAATGCGGACCTGGTCATTTAGATGTCTTTGGCCCTTGATGTCACTGTTCTGGAGGTCATTAGTCCAGCCGCGTATCTGGCGAGAGCAGGATTCGGCCAGCGATTTGAGATTTGAAATTTCAGATTTGAGGTGAGCGGCTTTGGGAAATCGTTCCGTGAAAAGCAGCATTGAGCGTGTCTCGCCGCAGGAGCCGCGAGCGATATAAAGAAAAGCTAACAATTCCGCAGTTGTACCGCGTTCGAAACCTTCGGCGATATTATTTGATACTGAAAGCGATGCCCTGCGAAGCTGACTCCGAAGGTCGCCGGGCTGGTCGAAGAACCTGTCTTCCGTCAGGATATATACTCGCACGGCCAGCTCAATCGCCGCCTGCCAGACGGGCAAGTCCTCGAACCGCTCGTATTTCATCGTCAACTCCTTTCAAAATTTGAGATTTCAGATTTGAGATCTGAGATTCAAAATTTAGCTTCCCTGAAAATTACATAAACTTATTCAACGGTACATAATCTTTAACATATTCGGGAATTATTTTCCGCAGGTCTTTATTTAATATTCTAAAATCATCGCCGACAGGGCTTGTGGCGAAGTCAGCGAAGCGTCGGGATTCGATAATTTCACGGACTTTAGGGTCGGCGACGTAGGCCTTGAGGAAATTTTTAGCTGGCAGAACGTGGTCGCTATCGGGTTTATATATTGAGATAAACTTCTGACATTCTTCTTCGAGGAGCTGGGCTTTGGTTTTGAAGCCGGAAATAAGGCCGAAGATTTTTTCGAGGATTTCACGGAGTGTGAGACGTCTATCAAGCTGGACGGCCTTGCGGAGTTTTTCGAGGTTGAAGAAGTCCTCTGGTTTTTCAAAGATATTTTGAAGGATATAATCTTCCGCCGCCTCAAAATCTCCCTGTTCGACCTTTTGGGCTACAAAGGTGTCTTTCTTGACGGTCTGCTCAAACTTACCGAAAAATTCCCTGTCAACGCGCATACCATCAAGGCCAATTGGTGTTTCGACAAGGGTTTTCAGGGGGTCGATTTTGACGTTCTCGTATTCGGCTTGTTTATCCCCTCCGCCACCGCCACCGCCGCCTTCGCCAATGGGCGGCAGTTCGATGACTTCATCGTATTTGTATTTATGCTCAAAGTATTCGCAATTAGCGAAGAAGTCAAAAAGTTTGAAACGTTCTTTTTGCTTTGTAACGACTTCCATATCACCGGATGGGGTTCTCTGTTTGTATTCGAAGGTGAATTTTCTTGTGCCTCTGCCTTTAATCTGGACGAAATCCTGCGGGGAAAAAATCGGGCGCATAAAGCAAAGATTAAGTATATCTTCACAATCGTAGCCGGTGGTCATCATCCCGACAGTAACACAAACCCTTGTCTTGCTGGATTTGTAAGAGTCGAGCCATTTTGTGTGGCCGTTAAGATTATTGTTGGCGAAATTTACAGCGAACTGCTGAGAATCAGTAATTCTGCTTGTGACCTGTAGAGCAAGGTCGGAATTGTATTTTCCGGGCCAGAGTTTGAGGGCGATATCATTCAGGATTTTAGTTATTTTGGCGGCGTGATCCTGACTGACGCAGAAAATTATGGTTTTACCGATTTCTCCGGTGAGTGGGTCTTGAAGAGCTTTTTTCAAGAGGGTGTCGCAAAAGATTTTATTGGTTTTTTCAGAGAAAAACTTTCTTTCAAAATCCTTATGAACGAAGATTTTTTCTTTTTCCTCGCCACCCTCATCGGTAACGAGCACCGAATAACCTTCATCGGATAAAAGTTGAGTTGTTATTTCGGTTCTGGCATCTACGACGATGGGATTGATAAGATATTTATCACGGACACCATCGACAAGGGAATATCTAAAGGTGGGGTCGCCGGATTCACAGCCGAAGGTTGTGTAGGTATCGAGAAGGATTCTGCGTTCGATTTCACGAGGGTCACGTTCGTTGATTTTTTTAATGTTTTTTAGATAGTCCTTTGGTGTGGCGGTCAGGCCAAGCTTATAGCCGACAAAATATTCAAAGACGGCTCGACTGTTGCCGCCGATGCTGCGATGGGCTTCGTCGGAAATAACAAGGTCAAAATCAGTGGGGCTGAAAAGCCGTTTGTATTTGTTATCCGAGATAAGGGATTGAATTGTGGTAACGACAATTTCAGCGGAATTCCACTCTTCGCGTTTTTGCTTATAGATTACGGTAGTAAAATCATTTTTAAGGTATTTTATAAGATTTCGATGTGCCTGGTCTTCAAGCTCTAACCTATCAACGAGAAACAGGACACGTTTGGCATTTGAGGTTCTTATAAAGAGTTTCATAACAGCGGCGGCGATAAGTGTCTTGCCTGTCCCGGTTGCCATTTCAAAAAGGAAACGCGATTTGCCTTTATCGACCGCGTTCTGAATAGCGCGGACAGCATTAACCTGATAAGGCCGGAGAAGTTTCAGACCGTTATCTTTGAGAAATGTTTCTCGTTGGGTTTCATCGAGCCAGCGGGGGTCGGACTTATAATCAGGTTTTTGGGTAAGAAGGATATAATCTTGTTCGATAAGTTCATTTATTAGGGTATTGGGGTTTGGTTTGAACCGATTTTTGTGGTTAATGGATTCGAGGGTAGGAAATGAGGTTATGATTTCGGGATTGCCGGTTTCGATATCCCAGAAATAGTGAAGATTGCCGTTCGAGAGGATAACGAAGCGGACTTTCAGGCCATTGGCATACTTTCTTGCCTTTTCTTTTCCGTCAAGCGGGTCTTTTTCTTCACGTTTGGCCTCAAGAACAATAATAGGAAATTTGTTTTCGTCGAGCAGAAGGAAGTCAATAAATCCGTTGGACGTCTTTTCAAAGTCCTCGCCGAATTCGTCGAGACGGGTATTGGTGATTTTTACATTTGCTTCAAGGGCTATGTTTGCCGGCCCTTTATCTGTGTTGAAGAAACGCCAACCTGCTTCTTCGAGCAGTTTGTTAATCTTTATTCTGGCTTTTGCTTCTTTTGCCACGGATGCGTTAAAACTCCTCATAACAGTCTTCTAAAAACCTGCTTTATATTGTCCATCAAAGGCGGTAAGGAGTCAAGGTATTTGGTTCGTGGTTCGACCTTGCCTACGGCGGGGGTTAAACATTATTGAGTCGTGCGAAATCGCCGTGGTATTTCTTTGCGGCGGCATCATACGCTTTAGCAGCTTCGATTTCCGAGCCGAATCGTCCAAGCCAGAGGGTTTTGCCGTTATGCCTGATAGAAGCAGACCACCTGCCCCTACTCTTTTCAAAATGAACACCGATATATTTCGATGTTGTCTTTAACCTTATTTTTTTCCTGTTGCAGCAATTCTGTCTCCGCGTTGCAATCCGAAGATTTGCCCTTCGATTGTCGAGGCCATCGCCATTTTTGTGGTCAACAAGAAAACCATCCGGCGAGTTCATTATTAATCTGTGTAAATTCACTATCTTCACCTCCCCTTTGTTATCCTTGATGCTTCCCACAGCGTAGAATTTCTTTTCACGCCCGCCCAAGATCCATTTATACCTCCCGTATTTGTAATAATCTTCCTCATCAAGAATTGTCCATTCGCCCTCGCCAAGGTAAATCCTGCGGAAGGTGTAGCCATAGCGGAGAAGGCGAAAGACGAGCAGGGGAAATGTGAAAAACCGGTCAAGCCAATTCGGAATACCTATGTGAATCATTGTCATAATGACCTCCCTCTTTTTTGTTTTTCTAAAGTAACCCCTCAATAAATCGAGGGGCTAAATTGACCCAAGGAGCAACACAATGTTGTCCTCTATAATTGGCGCAAACTTGCGCGCTTTTGACGAAAAATCCGATTTTCGAGACAGGTCGAAATGCACTTAAATCCTTGCGGGAACAGGAATAGAAAAATATTTAAGAATTTTGGGATTTGGCGAAAAACACTTGCGCGAAAACGGATAACAACTGTTTTTATCCAGAATTTAAGCCGTTATATCGGAAGGGGTTACGTCAAAAATAGCTACAAGAAAGCAAATATCAAAAAGCAAATAGTAAAAATGCGGTATCCCGGAGTGATGATTTCTAACCGCTGGCGGAAGCTATGCTTTTCCGTTTATAATCTCGACTATGTTTTTGTTTAAGAACTGGCGTAGAAAGAGAATAAGGCAGCGGCCGTTTCCGCCGGAATGGCTGAGGATACTTGAAGGGCGTGTGCCGTTCTATCGCAGGCTGTCTGTGCTCGACAAAGAGGAATTGAAGCAGCATATCCTCGTATTCCTCGCGGAGAAGCATTTCTTCGGCTGCGGCGGCCTGACGATTACCGACGAAATCAGGGTAACGATAGCGGCGCAGGCGTGCGTATTACTGCTTCACCGCCAAACCGATTATTACCCCGGATTGCATTCGATACTTGTTTATCCGGCGGCATACGTGGCTAAAGCAACGAGGCGTCTGGCGGGCGGGATTATAGAGGAAGGATTCGACGTCCGCTTAGGCGAGTCGTGGCATCACGGCTCGGTGGTGCTTTCGTGGGATGATATACGGCGAGGCTCGGCAGACGTGCGCGACGGGCATAATGTTGTGTTTCACGAATTCGCTCATCAATTGGACAGTTCGGAAGGACAGGGCGACAGCTCGGCGGTCCTGCAGAAGTGGTCAACGTTTATAGCGTGGGCGAGGGTGCTGCATAAAAACTTTATCAAGCTGCAGCAGGATTTATCGAACAACAGGCCTACGCTATTAGGTTCATACGCGGGGCAGGACCCGGCGGAGTTTTTCGCCGTGGCGACCGAATATTTCTTCGAACGGCCAAAGGATTTGCAAAAGACATATCCGGATTTGTATCAGGAGCTGAGTAATTTCTATCATCAGAACCCGGCCCAGCTGTGAAACCTTTTAAACGCGGATTTAGATTGCAAACAGGCCTGCACAAGGGATAATAGCCATAATCATAATAAATATCTTCGCCCGTTTGGAAACAAAGAAGACGGGATGTTTAGTAAAAGGAGACGATAAATGAAAAGGTTGTCAGCATTGCTTATGGCACTGGTAATGCTCGGGATATGCACGCCATCTTATGGCTATTTCCTTGTTTATAAACTGGAAGGCGAGCTTAAAGGAACGGAAGGTGCGGTTGATATAGAAAAGAAAACGACTCACTTCAAGGGTTATCTGGCAATGAACCTCGATGATGATACCAATTCGCTTATTGATGCGAATATGATAATCTACGGCAAGGACCCAAACCACCACAAGGGTTACGTCCTGCTCAATACAACCGACAGCAACGGTTTCCTCGATGCGTCCATATTGTATCGGGACGAAAGGAATTTCTACGAACTCAACGGCAACACGCCTTTCGACTTCAGAATATTTATAGTGGGCAACGTCCATAATACAGACATCGGTCTTCCGCACGGGAAAAGAATCGCTCCGTCGCTGAGGGGCGCTATCACAAACGAAGAGGGCATGCTGCTTGCGGTAGGCCAGGAACTCGCGGGGACAGGAGATATTTCGGCTTTGCTTTACGGCGTTTCGACCAGATCGACCAATAGTCCCCATAACATTTTTGCGCCATGGACGCAGGATAAAATCGTTGACACATTAAAAGCGATACTGGAAAGCGATGAAATAGGATACAGGCAGGTGCATATCCCGGCGCCGGAACAACGGCCGGGGTATTTACCGGTCGATAGTAAAACAAGAGAAAATGATTGAATGTTCGATTAGAGGAAACGGAAAATGAAAATGCTGTCGGCGTTATTCGCGATATTGATGATGCTATGGATGTGCACGTCATCTTATGGTTATTTACTTGTTTATAAGCTGGACGGCGCGATAAGGGGGACGGAAGGGACGGTTGATATAAACAAGGTAACGATTTCCTTTGGCGGCTATTTAGTGATGAATTTCGATAATGATACAAATACGTTTGAAGATGCGAATTTGTTTCTCAAAGGCAGGGACCCCAACAACAACCACAAGGTTTACGTCCAGCTCAACGCAAGCGACAGCAACGGGTTCCTCGACCCATCTATATGGTATCGGGACGTGAGGAATTTCTACGAGCTTAACGGCGAGCCGCCTTTCGACTTCAGGATAGTCGTAATGGGCAACGTGAAAAACAAAGATATCGGCCTTGCAGGTAAAAAACGTATCGCCTCGAGTTTGCATGGCGTTATTACGGGGCAGGAGGGCATGTTTTTCGCAGTGGGCCAGGAACTCGCGGGGGTAGGGATTCATGTTTCGGTGCCGCTTTATACCTCTTTGACCAAAACGGCCAATAAGCCCGGCGAGGAGTTGACGCAGGATGAGGTGGTTGATGAGCTGAAAAATAAACTGGCACATGACCACTACTTGCCGGTGAGTATCCCGGCGCCGTAACGGCAAAGAAGTATTCAAAACTGATTTTTGCCGGCCTGTTCCGGGCCAAAGGGACTGGCCGGTTTTTTTATAAGCCGATTTTGACGGGTTGATTATCGATTGCCAATTGCGTATCATTTGAGCAAAGATAATTATATGGAGGCACCGAATATGAACGGACGTAACGTATTTTGGCCGGCGATTCTCATCGCGATGGTTGTTATGGGGATTGTCTCAGCGGAGATGAGCAAGATTGCGCCATTGGAAATAGGCGTATCGGCACCGGATTTCAGTTTGCCGGGGGTGGATGGCAAGACCTATAAGCTGGCGGATTTTGCCAAGGCCAATATTCTTGTGATTGTCTTCACAGCCAATCACTGCCCGACGGCACAGGCATACGAAAGCCGGATTATGCAGCTTGTGACGGATTATAAGAGCAAGGGGGTGGCGGTTGTGGCAATATCGCCGAATGACCCGCAGGCGGTCCGGCTGGACGAACTGAGTTATACCGACATAGGCGATTCGTTCGATGAGATGAAAATGCGGGCGGCGGAGAGAAAATTCAATTTCCCGTATCTTTACGACGGCAAAACACAGGAAGTATCGCGTACTTACGGGCCGATGAGCACGCCTCACGTTTTCATATTCGACAAGGAACGCAAGCTGCAATACTCCGGCGCGGTAGATAATTCGGACGACCCAAACAAAATCAAAAAGAGTTTCGCGCGGGACGCGATTGAGGCCTTGTTAGAGGGTAAAGAGATTACGATAAAAAAAATGAAGCCGTTCGGCTGTTCGATAAAATGGGCAGACAAGGAAAAATCGGCGAAACAAGCGCTTGCGGAATGGGCGAAGGAGCCGGTCGAAATAAACATGATTGATACCAACGGCGTACGCGAGATTATGAAGAATACTTCGAGCAAATTGCGGCTGGTCAATATATGGGCGACGTGGTGCGCACCCTGTGTATTTGAAATGCCGGAATTAGTCAATATAAACCGGATGTACAACAAAAGGGCATTCGAAATGGTAACAATCAGCGGGGATGTGCCGGGCAAAAAAGACGCCGTTATAAAATTCCTGAAGGATAAGCAGGTTTCCTGCACCAATTATCTATTCAACGCGGAGGACAGAACCGAATTGGCCGAGGCCTTGGACAAGGGCTGGGAGGGCGGCATTCCTTACACGGTGATTATTAAGCCGGGCGGTGAGATAATTTACCGGCATACCGGCCCGGTAGACCCGCTGGAAGTGAAGAAGGTTATAATTGGTTATCTCGGAAGGTATTATTTCTGACATCGAAATGATAAAATGATGGCTAAATATAATCAGGATGATCGGGGTTAAAAAGTTGGCTGAGACATTATTTTACAAGATACTTGGTAAGCACCTTGTTGAAGGAAAACTTGCGGCAGGCGAGCAGATTGGGATACGGATTGACCAGACGCTGACGCAGGACGCGACGGGAACAACAGCGTTCTTATTGTTCGAATCGATGGGTGCAGGTCGAGTCAGGACTGATTTGTCGGTCAGTTATATTGACCACAATATGAGTCAGTTTGGGCCGGAGAACCATAACGACCACTTGTATCTGCAGACAATCGCGGCCAAAAGCGGGGTATATCACTCGCGGGCAGGCAACGGGATTTGCCATCAGGTTCATCTGGAACGTTTCGCAAAACCGGGCGCGACATTATTGGGAAGCGATTCGCATACGCCGACAGCTGGAGGAATCGGGGCGATTGCGATAGGCGCGGGCGGATTAGACGTAGCGGTTGCCATGGGCGGAGGGCCATTTTACCTGACTTGCCCAAAAGTTATAGGCGTTAAATTAACAGGGAAACTTTCCGACTGGGTTGCGGCGAAAGACGTAATCCTGAAACTTTTGAGCATACTGACCACGAAGGGCAACGTCGGCTGGGGTGTTGAGTATTTCGGGCCCGGGATTGCGACGCTGACTGTGCCTCAACGGGCGACGATTACGAATATGGGCGCGGAATTAGGGGTAACGACGAGCGTTTTCCCCAGCGATAAGCAAACAAAGAAATTCCTGGCAGCTCAGAAGCGGGATAAAGATTACAAACCAATGGCTGCGGACGCCGGTGCGATTTATGACCGGCTGATTGAGATTGATTTGTCGAGTTTAGAGCCGATGGCGGCCTGCCCGTCGTCGCCGGATAATGTCAAGACAATCACCGAAATAGCCGGCACACCATCGAAACAAATAGCGATAGGAAGCTGCACCAATTCGAGCTTCGCGGATTTGATGATGGTTGCGACGGTGTTAAAGGACAGGAAGATTGACCCGACGGTTGAGTTCGCGGTTGCGCCGGGCAGCAGGGAAGTTTTGAATATGTTAGCAGCCAACGGTGCGCTGGGGGACATTATCTCGGCGGGAGCGAGGATTCTTGAGAGCGGATGCGGACCTTGCATCGGGCTTGGTTTTTCGCCCGCCGACGAGGCCATTAGTTTGCGAACGTTCAATCGTAATTTCGCAGGAAGAAGCGGAACAAAAGATGACAAGGTATTTCTCGTAAGTCCTGAGACGGCGGTCGCGTCGGCTTTGACGGGCAAAATCACCGACCCGAGAGAGTTGAAGAGACTGTTCAAGATAAAACATCCGAAGATAAGTGAGCCGGCGAAATTCATCATCAATGATAATATGATTGAGCCGCCCTTGAGCGAAAAAGAGGCGGCGAAAGCGGAGGTCATTCGCGGGACAACGATAGTTGTACCCGAACAGCCCAAACAATTGCCCGCTGATTTGAAGGCGGAAGTGCTGATAAAGTGCGGCGATAAAATTACTACCGACCATATAATGCCCGCTGGGGCGTTTCTGAAGTTACGCAGCAACGTGCCGGAATACGCGAAGGTCGTTTTCCACTGTTTCAATGAAAAAGGCAAACCCAGTTTTGCTGAGAGAGCAATGAAGGTTAAGAACGAAGGCAGGGGCGGAGTTATTGTTGCGGGGGCGAGCTACGGTCAGGGGTCGTCGAGAGAGCACGCGGCGTTATGCCCGATGTATCTTGGCGTGCGGATAGTAGTAGCCAAGAGTATCGAGCGGATTCACAAGGCGAACCTGATAAACTTCTGCGTTGTGCCGATTGAACTGGCAAACCAAGATGATTACGAAAAAATCAGCCAGGGCGATAATCTGCGGATAGACGGCTTAGTCGATGCGATAAAAGGCAAAGATGAGATAAAGATTGTCGAGGAAAAAGGCAGATATGAGATTACAGGGAAATTAAACCTGTCGGGCAGAGACAGGGAGATTCTGCTTTCGGGCGGCCTGCTCAGGTTTACGCTGGAAAGGGCAAATGATAAAAGTAGTAAGCGTGTTCGGGACGGCAAGAGCAAAGCCGGGCGATAAGAATTTTGTGATTGCAGAGAAGCTCGGAATGCTGCTGGCCGGAGCCGGTTTTGCGATAGCCAACGGCGGATACGGCGGGACGATGCTGGCGGCGTCCAAAGGGGCAAGAGAAGCGGGCGGCGAGGTAATAGGGGTGACGTGTTCGGCGTTTAAGGCAGGTTCGGCGAATAAGTTTCTTTGCCGTGAGATTGTCACCACGTCACTGAATGAACGGCTCGATACGCTTATATCGCTTGGCAGTGCGTATGTAGTCCTGCCCGGCGGAACGGGGACGCTGCTTGAGCTGGCGCTTGTGTGGGAATTGAAAAACAAGGGCTTTTTAACCGGTGATAAACCGATTATACTTTTAGGTGAATACTGGCGTCCGCTGGTAAAGCTGGTAGCGACAGATGATAAGGATGCAGCGAAGTTTTTGCTGATAGCGGAAAATGCTGAAAAGGTTATTGGACTGCTGAAAAGCCGGAACCAACACTGCTGATTAAAAGATGGTGATAAAAACAGTGAGAATTATATCAGTTTTAATTGCGATAGCTCTTTTATCGACATCGGCGACAGCGGCAAAAAACGGCGGCGAGAAATCGTCTCGCGCGGTTAAATTGCCGCACAGCGACAAATTACTGCCTGAAGATTATGTTTTCGCGGGAGTTGACGGCAAACTGATTCAGACGGCCCCCGACAAATGGGCGTTCGAATTCGAGTCAGCGGCGAACATCGGCGGTGTGGAGATAAAAGCGGGACAGACATTAGAGATGCTCGGCTCGGCGACGCTGGAGAAAATGGCCGCGGACGCAAAGGAACGAACCGAATCGATGTTCCGGATGTGGGCGAAGGTAACGAAATTCGAAGGGAAAAATTATTTGTTCGCGGTATATTATCTGCCGCTTCACAAAATTGACCAGCCGACGGGAGAGGCGGCTAAAAATGAGCCGAACAGCGCTACCCAGGTGGTGAATTCGCCGAATGACGTGGTGCAGATACCGGCGGAGATAGTGGCATTATTGAGACAATCGGAGGTTTTGCCAACGACTGAGGCGCAGGCGACGAGGGCCGAAGAGCTGCAATTGAAACAGGATACGATTTTCGCCAACAAAACAGGTCGAGTGGAGATTAAAAACGGCGGTTACGTATTCGAGGCGGATGCGCTGGGACGCGGAGTTGAAAAGTTTACGATTAAATTATTGCCCTGCGAGAAACTCGAAGACGCGATGACGCAGGTGCGAAGCGAATCAAACCCGGTAAGGTTCAACGTCGCGGGGATTTTAACGAAATATAAGGGCGAACAATACCTGCTTTTGCAAAAAGCGACAAGAATGTATAGTTATGGGAACTTCGGCAGATAATTTGCCACAGAGTTTTTTAGCCACAGAGAGCACAGAGGACACAGAGAATAAAAATAAAAAAGCAAACAGCAAAAAGGTGGAAGAAAAAACAGTGAATGAGCTTGATAAAATTCTGATTAAATACAACCGGCCGGATTTCAACCAAAAGCTAGCAGAATTACACCGGAAAATAGTTATGGCTGCTGGTCTAGAGCTAGACGAGGCAAGAGATACGATATTAAAAGATATACTTCTTAAAGTAAGAAAGGAAGGAGCGTCAGCAGTTGCAGAATTGACAGAGGAGTTAGACGGTGTCAAGCTGTCTCCAGAAGAGTTCCAAATAAATGAATTTGAACTAAGAAACGCACATCAACATATTGACAAAGATTTACTTAGTTCTATTCGCAAGGCAATAAGTAACGTCAGGGAATATCAATCCAAAATTTTCATCGGAAACAGAAAACTCAAAGGCATAAGATATACGCCCATAAAACGAGTTGGGATATGTGTGCCGGGGGCATCTGCGCCGCTGCCCTCGACGGTGATTATGACGGCTGTCCCGGCACAGGTGGCGGGTGTGAAGGAAATCGTTGTGATATCGCCGCCAAGATACAACGGCAGCATTCATCCCGTGATATTGGCTGTATGCTACGAATTGGGCATATCTGAAGTTTATCGTATAGGTGGAGCACAAGCCGTTGCGGCTTTGGCATATGGAACACCATATACGAAAGAGGTTGATAAAATCGTCGGGCCGGGCAGTATATGGGTACAATTAGCAAAAAAAGAGGTGATGGGGTTTGTTGGTATCGATTCGGTTGCTGGGCCAAGCGAAGTGCTGATAATAGCAAATAAACAGGCCAATCCCGCGTGGGTGGCGGCGGATATGCTAAGCCAGGCGGAGCACAATCCGGGTTCGGCAATTTTATTCACGGATTCCGAAAAACTGGCGATTGAGGTCTTGGCCCAACTCAATCGGCAGACAGAAGAATTAAGCAGGTCGAGGGGAACAATCGATTGCCTTTTGGAATTCGGCGCTATCGTGGTCTTTAGACAAATGCCCGAAATATTAAATTGGGCTAATCTTTTTGCTGCGGAACATTTAGAGATTCAGTGCGGAAAACAAAGCAGGCAGATTGCCAACAAGATACAAAACGCAGGGGCGATATTTACAGGCGATTATTCGCCCGTCGCGGTCGGTGATTACTGGGCTGGGCCGAGTCATACGCTGCCCACAGGAATGTCGGCAAAATTTTCCGGCGCTCTGACTAGTAACGATTTTGTGAAATCGATTAGCATAATCGAATACGACAAAAAGAAATTAGCGGCGAGCGCTGATGATATAATCCGGTTAGCCGAGGCGGAGGGATTAGACGCACACGCCAGAAGCATTCGAATACGTCAGGAGAATCGAAGCTAAACATCCCAGTTTAGCTTCTCCTGATATTTGAAATAAAAACGGCCAAGCAGGTGCGCCGCCATCATAGCCAAATATAACTCAATGGCCTGAACCAGCGGAGACAGGACCATTCTCAGGAAAAAGCCATCGGGCAGCAGCTTTATCGTCTGAACATACAAAAAGATAATTGCGCTGATAAGGACAACCAGGCCGCAATACTGAAAAAACGCGCTGAATATGGACGGGATGATTATAAGAGGATTCAAGCCGTTTATCGAATCAAACATTATCACACACAAAAGCGCCATCGGATAAATAAATGCGCCGCAACCTGCAAGCCACCAAAAAAGTGAGTCAGTTCTATGCGTATACCTAAAATACACAAACGCTGGGGCGGCACAGAGCGCAAAACACGCAACTAATTCTAAAAGCTGCCAGAGCAGCTCCCAGATACCGGGCGTTTCAGCTGCTGTCTCTGGCGCCCGCAGGCCGCCGGAGGCGCTGTCACGGACACATTGAGCGATGAACCAGTAAGCGTACATCCCTATGACAGCATCGATGATACCAGCAGGCACAGCTATGATAATGGCGAATATGCCGATGCACGAGGCAGCAATAGAAATTAACAACGGTATCAAAATGACTATTGCGAGGAAAATCAGGCCGTAAATATTGGCGGGGTATAAAAATATATCGATAAGCCAGGGGAATGTCCGTTCCGGCGGAGGCGGGGGCTGGAGGGAAGATAATCCTGCGCCTTCCCGCAACACTTCATACTGCTGCTCTTTTGACTGGTCGGCTGGTGTTTTATCACGCGGAAGAGCCGGCTGAAGAAGCATGTCTAAATCCGGTTCGGAATCAATCGGCGTATTTTCCCGCGCAGATGAAGTCGCTGAACACGGAACCGGAATGGTGTTCCTGCACTGGGGACATTTGCCTTTTTTGCCCGCGTGTGTTGATGGCACACGAATCTGCCTGCCGCAAAAAGAGCAGGTGAATCGTATTGTCGATTCGGACGGATTCTGGTTCGGCGAATTACCCTCCATTGCCGACCTTTCTTTCAAATAAGCCGTGGTTTACAGTTGTGTTTTTATAATTTCAGCGGCTTTTGCGAGTGCTTCGTCGAGCTTGTCGGGTTTTTTGCCGCCCGCCTGCGCCATATTCGGTCTGCCGCCGCCTCCGCCGTCGATAATTGGGGCGATTTGCTTGAGGATTTCGCCTGCACCAATTTTGGCCGTGAGGTCATCGGTTACGGCAGCAAACAGGGTCGCCTTGTCACCTTCGGCAACACCGAGAACGATGACCGAGGACGGGGCTTTCTTTTTGAGCATATCAATCGCGGCGCGTGCCTGTTCGGCGGTCGTGGGCGAGAGCTTGCCGACAACTATCGAGACATCACCCCCCTCGACTCCGCTCGGGGCAGGTACTTTTTCGCATTTTTCGAGAAGCTGTTTCGCTTCGGCGAGCGAATCGGAGGCGGCCTGGCGCGAAGGGGATTTAAGCTCCTTGGCGAGCCGTTTATTTTCGGCGAGAAGATTAGTTACTTTTTCGACGATACCCGTCGCCGGAATTTTGAGCACAACGGCAAGGTCATCAACGATATCGCTTCTCTGTTCGAGGTATCTGGCAAGACCTCGTCCCGTGTAGGCAGTGATTCTGCGGACGCCCGCGGAGATGCTTTCTTCCCTGATGATTTTGAATCCGCCTATAACGCCGGTGCGGTCAACATGTGTGCCGCCGCAGAATTCCTTGCTGAATGCCTCAAGGAGACCATCCTGATTTGGAGCGCCGACGGCGACAACGCGGACATCGTCGCCGTATTTTTCGCCGAACAGCGCCATCGCGCCGAGCTTGTCTGCCTGCTTGCGGGGCAGCACCGCAGAGGTGACGGGCAAATCGGCGGCGATTTTATCCCTGACGAGCGACTCGACCTGCTTTGTCTGCTCGGCATCGAGTGATTTGGGATAGGTGAAGTCGAAACGCAGGTAATCGGGGTTGACCAAGCTGCCCTGCTGAGCGACCGAACTGCCGAGAACCTGCCGCAGCGCCCACTGCAAAAGATGTGTTGCGGTGTGGTTTTTCTTTGTGGCGTCTCTGTCGGGGCTGACTATGACGGTAACTTTGTCGCCGACGGCAAATGTTCCTTCGAGTAGTTTGCCCCTGTGAATAACGCAGTCAGCAATTTTGGTTGTGGCGTCAACGATAAATTTACCTTTGCCGGACTTGTCCGCCTGGGCGGATTCTATAACGCCGACGTCGCCGACCTGGCCCCCCATTTCGGCGTAAAAGCAGGTCTTGTCGAGAACAACAGCGGCTTCCTCGCCGGCTTTGATTTGTCCTGTTTTATTGAACGCGCCGTTATCGATGAAACCGAGCACTACGGCCGGGCATTTGTCGGCGGTATATTTGAAGTGGTCCTGCGTTACGGGCAATTCCGTGTCGGAGGCCATCAGAATCGTTTGTGCGCCTTTTTGCGCGGCCCTTGCGCGGCTGCGCTGCTGGGCCATAAGCTTCTCGAAGCCGGCAGTATCGACCTTGAGGCCCCGCTCCTGCGCCATAAGCTGGGTCAAATCGACCGGGAAGCCGTAGGTGTCGTAAAGCTGGAACGCATCATCGCCGGAGATGGTTTTGTTTTTGGTATCAATCGACTTATCGGCAGCGTCAGTGAAAATCTCAAGTCCCCTGTCGAGTGTTCTGCCGAAGCTTGCCTCTTCGGATTCGATTACGGTGGAGACGTAGTCGGCCCTTTGCAGTATTTCCGGGAACGCCTCGCCGAGACAGTCATCAACCGCGGGGACAAGTTTGAACAGGAACGGGTCGTGGAGGCCAAGCTCTCTGCCGAATCTAAAGGCGCGTCGAAGAATTCTGCGGATGACGTAGCCACGGCCCTCATTCGAGGGCGTTGCTCCATCCGTTATAGCCATTGAGAGTGCGCGGATATGGTCTGCGATGACGCGGAAGGCGTTATCGGTTTTGTTGCCGAGCTGCGAGGTGAATTTTTTGCCGGTCATTTCAGCGAGGCGGTCGATTACAGGCATAAACAGATCGGTGTCGTAGTTGCTGCGTTTATTCTGCAGGACAGCCGTAACCCTTTCTAATCCTGCGCCGGTATCAACATACTTGGCGTTGAGCGGTGATAATTTACCATCTTCGGCCCGGTTGAATTGTATGAAGACGAGGTTCCAAAGCTCGATGAATCTTGCGCAGCTTGCATTGACGGCGCATTTGTGTCCGGGGACGTTTTTTTTGTCGCAGCGGTCGGGGCCGAAGTCGATGTGGATTTCGCTGCAGGGACCGCAGGGGCCGGTTTCGCCCATTTCCCAGAAGTTGTCTTTTCTGCCGAACTTAAGGACGCGGTCGGCGGGGAGAGACGTTACCTTTGTCCAGAGTGACGCAGCGTCGATGTCTTCGGGGAGGTTATCGTGAGCGTCGCCGGCGAATACGGTTGCGTATAAATTTCTCGGGTCAATGCTCCAAACTTTGGTGAACAATTCCCAGGCCCATTCGATTGCCTCGGCCTTGAAATAATCGTCGAACGACCAGTTGCCAAGCATTTCAAAAAAGGTGTGATGGTAGTTGTCGTGGCCGACTTCTTCGAGGTCGTTGTGCTTGCCGCTGACGCGGAGGCACTTCTGGCTGTTGACCGCGCGCCGGCAGGACGGTGTGCTGAGGCCGAGGAATATGTCCTTGAACTGGTTCATACCGGCATTGGCGAAAAGCAGCGTCTGGTCGCCGATGGGGACAATGGGCGAACTGGGGACAAATTTGTGGTCTTTGCCTTTGAAAAAGTCGATGAAGCCGGCTCTTATCTGTTTTGCAGTCAAGGTCATATCTGCTCTGCGAAATTAAGTTGTTGTATCATCCTTTTTGATAACGATGCCCTTATCTAAACTGCCTGCTATTTTTTCAAACGCCCTGATGAACCTGAAAACCATCACGACGATGAAAATAACGACGATGTAATTAAACATCAAATTGCCATAAACAAAGGTCTTTGCAACCCAGGACGGCTTTGGAGCGGGCCTGTCGGGCTGCACCGTTGTGTTCTGGTAGGCCTGATTCTGATAAGCCGGGTTATAAGCCGGCGTTGGCTGTGCCGGCGGCGTTGCTGCTGCGAGTAAATTCATAGTATTATCCTTTCTGAATTAGTTCTTAGCCACAGATTACACTAATTGTAATTTATTTTTTTGAAATCCGCGGCACAGTGTTTATTTTTCCTCGAGCAATCCTTTCGCGACGAGGATTTTATGTTTTATCTGTTCACAGAGGTCTTTGTTATCCACAAGGAATTGTCTGGCCTTTTCCCTGCCCTGGCCGAGGCGTATCTGGCCGAAACCAAGATGGGTGCCGGATTTCTCGATGACATTGCACGCGGTGCCGAGATCAATAAGGTCGCCCTCGTAGGAGATACCGTGGTCGAACATAATGTCGAATTCGGCTTCGCGGAAAGGCGGGGCGATTTTGTTTTTCACGACCCTGGCGCGAGCCCTGTTGCCTACTGCGCCGGCATCTTCCTTGATGGTTGTTATCCTGCGCAGGTCAACGCGGACCGAACAGTAAAACTTCAGCGCGTTTCCGCCTGTGGTGGTTTCGGGGTTGCCGAACATCACGCCGATTTTCATGCGAATCTGGTTGATGAATATGAGCGCGGTTTTGCTTTTGGCAATTATAGCGGTGAGTTTTCTCATCGCCTGACTCATCAGCCGCGCCTGAAGACCCATGTGGCTGTCGCCCATTTCGCCTTCAATTTCGGCCTTGGGAGTTAACGCTGCGACCGAGTCAACGACCACAACATCGACGGAGTTGGAGGCAATGAGCATCTCTACGATGTCGAGGGCCTGTTCGCCGGTATCGGGCTGGCTGACTAAAAGCGAGCTGACGTCAACACCGAGGCGTTTTGCCCAGGTGGTATCGAGGGCATGCTCAGCATCGATGAATGCCGCGACGCCACCGGCTTTCTGGGCATTGGCGATGACGTGCAGGGCAAGCGTTGTTTTGCCTGATGATTCGGGGCCGAAAAGCTCTGTGACTCTGCCCCGCGGGATACCAGCGCCGCCAAGGGCGATATCGAGAGACAGTGCGCCGGTGGGTATGCCTTCGATTCGGGCGTATTTGTGCTCATCCATCTGCATAATCGAGCCCCGGCCATATTGCTTTTCGATTTGAGCAATGACTCTTTGCAGGGCGGATTCGGCGCCGGATTTCTCACCGGCTGCCTGCTGTGGTCTCAACGGTTCAACTGCGCTTTTGGTCTGCTGGGTGGTCTTTGTCTTGGTCATTTTTCGAGACTCCTATTTTGGGTTGTGTGAGGGGAAACGTTCCCCTAGCTTTTCATTCATCCTTACCGTAACTTAAAATCGCCTAATAGAGTATAGTTTGGGCCTTGCGGTGTCAACTGGCTTTGATAGACGCAAAGCGCATCAGCGGATATTGCGCCGAGCTTGAGATGCGAAAATTGCGCGATTGCCTCGGCCAGCTTTATCCCCGCTATTGGGTGATTGACCCGGCAAAGCGTCAGGTGCGCGGAAAATTCGCGGTCTTCCTTGGGGTAGCCGGCCTGGGCGAGAAGATCGTCGAGGTCTTTTTGTAACGCCAATAACGCATCGGTCCCTTTTCCAGCACCAACCCAGACAATTTTTGCGCTTCTGCCTCCGAAACTGCCGACGGACTCGATTTCGAGGGCGAATTTCTGGTGTGCCTGGGCAACGGTATTTACAATTTCGCTTACCTCAGCCAACTGCTCATCGCTTATCTCGCCCAAAAATTTCAGCGTCAGATGGATATTATTCGGCTCGACCCATTTTAAGTCGCCCTTTTTGACATCAACCTTCGAGGCAATTTGTTTTTGTAAATCCGCGATTGCCTTTCGGATTTTGTCGTCGATATCAATTGCGATAAATACTCTCATAAAAACCTTTCGCCACTAAGACACAAAGTTTTTTTAATTATAGCCGCGAAAAAGCGCAAAAGAAGTGTAAAGTTTAAAACTTCAAGCCCAAAACCAAAACCCAAATCTTAAAACTTTTGGGCTTTACATTATGGCTTTGCACTTGAAACTTTAAATTTTAAGCTAAGTTAATCGCGGATTTCACGGATTTCCACAGATTCATTTGTCATTCCTCTGTAAACAGGAATCCAATTTTTGACACGGATTTACAGGAGATTAACACTGTTGACTTTTTATTCCCACTAAACTAACTTGCTGACAAAAGACGCCTTATAGAAATATGTTGGCTATGGAAATAAACAAGCACATATTACCCATTAATGCTGAACTGAAGTATATAGAGTTTTTGCTTCATGCTCTGACTACGAGCAATGACTCTAAAACAGTTGGTGAAATAAAAAAAGATTTTTTGGCCAAATTCAAAATAGAGCTGCCACATCTGCTCAATCAACATTTCGGCATCATCAGGATTATTCCGCTCTTATTGATGAGAGAGGAATTGAAAAACGAAGGTAAAAAATATGACCGACGAATCAGCATCGTCCGTCACGCTCTGGCGCATAACAAGTTCTCTATCAACGAAACTGGGTATGAGTTTTACAGTAACGCCGGTAACTGCAAAATGAACTACTCTGAGTTTGTGGATTTTATTTGGCTAATTGAGAATGAGTATTATACGAGAAAATAACTGTCAGCCATTTTATCCCCTTCTCATACTAACCGCGTCGATTTGTCATACCTGCGAAAGCAGGTATTCATAAGCTTATAGAACAATCTGGATTCCCGCTTTCGCGGGAATAACAAAGCAACCCGTGTCAAAAAATAAAATCTCTGTGTCCTCTGTGTGCTCTGTGGCTAATAAATATTTATCTTCTCTGTGGCTAAAACTTAACGAGCTTGCGGAGTGTATTCAACCGACCATCTATATCCCTCCTCTTTGTTTTCGTCAGGCCTTTGAGTGAAAAATCGGCGATTGTAAAAGACGCGACGACGGTGCCATAAGCGACGGCCTTTTTGAGGGTCGCGAAATCGGTCTTGTTCTGGCCCGCCAGATAACCCATAAAACCGCCCGCAAAGCTGTCGCCCGCGCCGGTGGGGTCTTTGACGATAGTGGCGGGATAGGCGGGCAGGACGAATAATTTTGTGTCGCGGCCATCTTGGCCGCGTTTGCGCGGGCTGGAAGCCCGCGACACATGAATGATTGAGCCGGATTCGCCTTTCTTGATGACCACAACAGATGGGCCGAGTTTTTCTATTTTGGCAGCAGCGGTTATGAGATTATGCTCATTGGCCAACATTCTCGCCTCAGTTTCGTTGAGAATGAGGCAGTCGATTTTTTTCATGAGCCGTTTCAAATCGGCGAGATTGTTATTTATCCAAAGGTTCATCGTATCGGCGGCGACAAATTTGGGCCGATTAAGCTGGTCGAGAAGCTGGATTTGAAGAATCGGCGCGGTATTTGCCAAAAAGACAAATTTGCTGTCTTTGTATTCATCGGGCATTTGGGGCGGGTTTTCCGCGAGGACGTTCAACTCGACGAAATCTGTTATGGCCTCATTCATCGGACCGAGGTACGAGCCCGCCCAGCGGAAGGTCTTGCTTGTATGTCGCAGCTCGAGTCCGTTCAGGTCAACGGGTCTGCCTTTGAAAATCTTTTTCAAATCGAACGGGCAATCGGCCCCGATTGCCCCGAGAAACCGCACGGACGTAAAGAAGCTCGCCGCCATACTGAAATACACAGCCGAGCCGCCAAGACAATCCTTGCTCACGCCAAACGGCGTCTTTACAGTATCTATTCCGATTGAACCAGTTACTAATAACGACATATTCTTCCTTATAGAAAAAAGTAAAAATAAAATAGTAAAAATACAAAGCAAAAATTAGAAAGTTTAATCTGCTTTGCGGCAGTTTCGCCTTCGTTCTCTTTTTGCTTTTTACTATTTGCTATTTACTATGCCTTTCAGACAGTTCGTTTGCCTTTCGCGGTTAAAATACTGGAGGCGAAAATTTTCGAGAATTCATCCAATTCACACAAAAACCACTGCACAGATTCAGATTTTGTCCGATGGCTATCCCTGAGCAGGGCAAGCCACATCTTGCTTTCATTTGTCGAACGCAAAGATATATTGAAATAATTGACGAATTCCTTTTTGCTTGCAGCGGATTGCGCCTCAACGTAATTGCCCAAAATGCTTGTACCGCTTCTAAGCAACTGATCGCCTATTCTGTGCGAAACATTATCTTTGGGGAGTGCGTCTATGAACTCAATCAATTTCAATACAAAGCTGTACATTCGCTTCTTAAAGGCGATTTTAACGTTTTCTTTGTCTTTTTGCATTTTCCTTTATATTTTTACTTTTTGCTATTTGCCATTTGCTTTGCTACACGAATTTTTTCAAGGTGTTATCGATTCTTGCCAGTGTTTTTTCTTTGCCGAGTAACTGTACGGAGTCGAAGATGGGCGGGCTTACGTTAAAGCCGGTGATAGCGACGCGGAGGGGCTGGGCGACTTTGCCTAAGCCGACTTTGTGCTCTTCCGCTAACGCTCGCAGCATATCTTCAATACCCTGCTCGGTTAATTCCGCCATCGCGGCCAATTTATCGCGGACGAGTTTCAGCATCGCAAGACCGTTATCCTTGAGCAAAACCTTTTGAATGGCCTTGGGGTCGTATTCGATTTTATCATCAGGGATAAAAAGGAACCTGCACTTGTACTCGATATCAGCAAGCGTTCTTGCGCCTTCACATATTTTGATTAGGCGCGACAAAAGATCGTGCTGTTTGAGAAAATCGTCATGTGGGATAGGTGAATGGATAGCTAATAAGTATTTGTAGAAGTGTTCGACTAACTTATATCGATAGCTGGAGTTGGAGAGCATTTTTATATGTTCGGTATTGCAGGCGACGAGTTTACCGCGGTCGAACAAGCTGTTGGACTTGGTCAGACGTGTGATATCAAAACTTTTTTTGAGTTCGTCTAATGGCACTATCTCGCGTCCGTCGGCGGGACTCCAGCCGAGCAACGCGAGGAAATTGACGAGGGCTTCGGGGATGTAGCCGCTTTTAAAAAAATCGACGACGTTTATTTCGGGCAGAACAACGCCGAGATATTTCGCCATTGCCTCTATTGAGGGGACATCTGGAACGCTTTCGCCTTTAAGAAAATCTTTCATCTCATCTGCGCTGAGTCCGCCAACGCCGGCGAGTTTCACAAGGTCGATATCGGGCTTGGCTTTGATTGCCTTGCGGAGCGTTTGCGGGCGTTCACGTTTAGATAGTTTGCCGCCCGATTCGCTGATAGTAACCGACATGTGCGCATACTGGGGCGGGTCGCCAAAGCCGAGCGCCTGCCACAACGCCTGCTGGCCCGGCGTATTCATTAAATGCTCCTGACCCCTTATTACGTGGGTGATGCCCATAAGGTGGTCGTCGATTACGCAGGCAAAGTTATACGTCGGGAAGCTATCGCTCTTGATGATGATAAAATCGCCAAGTTCTGCTGTATTGAAGCTGACCTCGCCACGAACAATGTCATTGATGACGATGATTCCTTCAGGCATCGCGAAACGAATTGTAATGGATTTACCCTCGGCTTTCGCTTTTTCAACTTCCGCTTCGGTCGGGAATACCGCGGGCCTTTGATAAACGAACCCCTTTTTCTGCGCCTCGGCCTGTTCGCGGAGTTGTCCAAGCTCTTCAGTTGACTCAAAACAATAATATGCCCTGCCCATGTCGAGAAGCTGCCTGACGTATTTGTCGTAAATATTTTTTCGCTGGGACTGAAAATACGGCGCAGCCGGGCCATCGACTTCAGGGCCTTCGTCCCAGGTTATTCCCAGCCAGCGGAGGTCGTCGATAACCTGCTGAGTTGCGGTCGGGGTATTGCGTTTTAGGTCGGTGTCCTCGATGCGCAGTATGAATTTGCCGCCCGTTTTCCGGGCCAAAAGCCAGTTGAACAGCGCGGTTCTTGCTCCGCCAATATGAAGGTATCCCGTCGGCGACGGGGCAAATCGAGTTACGACCATTACCGGAACTCCAAAAAGGTATTTAATGCCCGTCAGGATAAGCGTAAACACCGCAGAAGTCAATTTTCAAAACCGCCCGGATAAGGTTAAAGCTTGCTTGACTATGGCGGGCGGGGGGACTAAAATGGCATTATTGGCAATAATTTTGAATTTAAGATTGGTTTATCGGATTGACTAATGGCGAGGATTAAACTGCCGGACGGCTCAATTATAGAGGCCGATGACGGCGTAACGGCAAAGCAAATAGCGGAGAAAATCGGCGCAGGACTGGCAAAGGCGGCCATCGCGGCCAAAGTCAACGGCAACCTCGTTGACCTGTCCGCTGCGATAAACGGCGAAGCGAGCATCCAAATCATCACCTCCAAAGATACCGAAGGCCTTGAGATTATGCGCCATAGTTGTGCGCATATTATGGCCGAGGCAATCTGTCAGCTCTGGCCCCAGGCGAAACTCGTTTACGGCCCGACCGTCGAAGACGGGTTTTATTACGATATCGACCTTGATGAGCCGATTCGTCCGGGCGATTTCGAACGCATCGAGGAAAAAATGGGCGAAATCGTCAAGGCCGACAAGCCCTTTGTAAGAAAAGAGATGACCCGCGCCGAGGCGATTGCCAAACTTGGCGGCGAAAAATACAAGACCGACAACGTCAACCGCGCAACCAGCGACATAATGAGTTTTTACTCCTCCGGCAACGGTTTCGAGGACCTCTGCCGAGGCCCGCACGTCCCAAGCGCGGGCAAGATTGGCACATTCAAGGTTATGTCGGTGGCGGGAGCGTACTGGCACGGCGACCCAACGCAAAAAATGCTGCAAAGGGTTTACGGCACCTGCTGGCGAAACCGCAAAGAGCTTGACGAATATCTTACTCGTCTCGAAGAGGCGAAAAAGCGCGACCATCGCGTTATCGGCAAACAATTAGACCTGTTCAGTTTCCATGACGAAGGGCCGGGCTTTGCGTTCATGCACCCCAAAGGGATGATTATCTGGAATTCGATAGTTGAGTTCTGGCGCGGCGTTCACAAGAGATTCGGCTATGAGGAAATCAAAACGCCAATAATTCTCAATAAAGAACTATGGCACAGGAGCGGGCACTGGGACCATTATAAAGAAAATATGTATTTCACCCGCTTCGACGACGCCGACTACGCGATAAAGCCGATGAACTGCCCGGGCGGGTGTTTAGTTTATCAAACCCGTAAACATTCTTACCGGGAATTTCCGCTGCGGGTCGCGGAGCTGGGGCTTGTTCACCGTCACGAGGCCAGCGGCGTAATTCACGGGCTTTTCAGGGTGCGCCAATTTACCCAGGATGATGCCCATATCTTCTGCACGCCCGACCAGATTGAGGCGGAAATAATCGGCGTTATCGAGCTGACCTTCGAGATATACAAGGCGTTCGGCTTCAATGAACTGCACATCGAGCTATCGACCAAGCCGGAAAATCATATCGGCTCGGACGAAATCTGGGAGACCGCCACCAACGCCCTCATCAACGCGCTAAAACACAAGAATATCGATTACAAGGTCAACGAGGGTGACGGCGCCTTCTATGGCCCCAAAATCGATTTCCATATTGAGGATTCGCTGAAGCGCTCCTGGCAATTAGGCACCATCCAGCTTGATTTTTCTATGCCTCAGCGATTCGAGCTTGTCTTTACCGACAAGGACAACACCGAAAAGGCGCCGGTTATGATTCACCGCGCAGTGCTCGGCTCATTCGAGCGGTTCATCGGGATTCTCATCGAGCATTACGCGGGCGATATGCCTTTGTGGCTTGCCCCCCAGCAGATAGTCATACTGCCCATAAGCGAAAAGACCAACGATTACGCCAAAGCGGTCGAGGCCCGGCTAAAGGCACAGGGACTTCGCGCCTCCTGTGATTTGACGGATGAGAAAATCGGGGCAAAAATCGCCAGAACACACGGCGACAAGCCTCCATATATGCTCGTGGTCGGCCCGAAGGAATCGCAGTCGGACTCTGTAAACGTCAGGATACGCGGGCAGGAGCAGACAAAAACCGTTACAGTAGATGAATTTGCGGCAATAGCGTTAAAGAAAATTGCCGATAAGCAGGTAGAGCTGGCCTTGTAGGCCGACAAGTTTAAGATTTTGATTGGTAACCAATTAATCGTTTCTGGAAAGGTGAAAGTTAGTGCTGATTAAAGTAAAGGGTTTGAGGATAAATGGGGGGATAAGAGCTGAGAAGGTTCGGCTCGTCGATGCAGAAAATAATCAGGTCGGCATAGTGGACAGGGTTTTTGCCCTGGAAAAGGCCCGCGAGGCCGTTTTGGACCTTGTCGAGGTATCGCCGACCAGCGACCCGCCCGTATGCCGAATAATGGATTACGGCAAGTGGGTTTATGAGCAGAAGCGAAAAGTCCGCGAGGCGCGCAAAAAAACCCACCACGCTGGCTCTCTTAAGGAAGTCCGGCTGCGGCCCGAAACCGACACACACGACGTCGAAATCAAGGTCAAACACGCTCGCGAGTTCATCGAAAAGGGGCACAAGGTCCAGTTTACGCTCATCTTCCGCGGTCGCCAGATGCTCCATAAGGACAAGGGCGCCGAGGTCCTTGGCAAGATAGTCGAATCCCTCAGCGACGTAGCCAAGGTGGACCGCTCCAATGAGATGATGGGTAAGCGAATGACCCTTGTAATCGCGCCCAAGTAGCGATTTTCAATTTTTCGGATACCTCCGGCCGGGGGGCCAAGCGACGTTTGAAAATCGAAAATCATAAATCAAGGCGGTTGACCTGCTTGCGCAGATAGTGTATACTTCCCCCTTCGCTCGCGGCAGACAATATTGTTATGCGCCGTGATTTGATGGATTTTTTCAGGGTAGAAACAAATGCCTAAAACTAAAATGAAGACCCATAAGGGAATAAAAAAGAGATTCAAACTTACCGCCAGAGGGAAGCTGCTGTACAAGCATCCCTCGGGCAATCATTTAATGAACAGCAAGAACGCCAAGCGGCGAAGAAGAATAGCGCACCCCGCTATTATTACCGGGGTTTACGCTGAGAAAATCAAGGCGATGTTTGGCAAATAGTTTATTTCGGCCCGCCTCGCCTGGGAAATCGATGGTCCGCGGCGGGTCGGCTGAGCAGTGAGTTGAGAAAGGAAACCGGGTATGCCAAGAATCAGGAAAGGCGCTGCAAGACGGCAGGCGCACAAAAGGGTTTTAAAGTCGGTGAAGGGTTATCGCAGCTCCGCCGGCCATCTTTATCGTGCCGCGAAGGAAGCGGCTGTAAGAGCCGGGGTTTACGCGCGTGCCGGCCGCAGGCTGCGCAAACGCGATTTCAGGTCCTTATGGATTACGCGATTGACCGCCGCCTGCCAGCAGCGGGGCATTATGTACAGCCGGCTTGTCAACGGCCTGAAAAAGGCAAATATCATTCTGAACCGCAAGATGCTCAGCGAAATAGCAATCGCCGACACGGCCGCCTTTGACGCAATCGTCGCCGCGGCAAATCCGGCGAAAACTTAAAGATTCACCGCTGAGGCCGCAAAGAAAAAATAAAATAACCTCTGCGTGCTCTGCGGTCTCCGCGGTAAAAAGAGATTGGTATGCTCGAGCAATTCGCCAAAATCGGTAAGGATGCTCTCGAAGAGCTGAAAGCTGTCGCCGATAGCGCGTCACTGGAGCAATTCCGCATAAAATACCTGAGCCGCAAAGGCCTTGTCACCCAGATACTAACGCAGATAGGAAAAGTATCAGCGGAGGACAGACCCGCCGCAGGCCAGTTAGCCAACAAAATCAAAAACGAGGTAAATGTTGCATTCGAACAGCTCAAGGCAAAAATCACGCAAATCCAGCAGGCCAAAAGCCGGCATCTGATTGACGTTACCCTGCCCGGCACACGACCCCGAATCGGCAAACGGCACGTCATCAATCAGACCACAAACGAACTTCTTGAGATATTCGCCCGAATGGGTTTTGCCGTCGCATACGGCCCCGAGGTCGAGGATGAATGGCACAATTTCGTCGCGCTGAATATCCCCGCCGAACATCCCGCACGCGACCCCTTAGATAACTTTTACGTCGATGACCAGACCCTTTTGCGGAGTCAGACCTCAACAATCCAGATTCGCGTGATGGAAAAGCAAAAGCCTCCTATCCGCGTCGTCGCACCGGGCCGGGTTTACAGGCCGGACACCGTTGATGCGACGCATATGTTTATGTTCCACCAGCTTGAAGCGCTCGTCGTCGATGAGGGCGTTAGTATGGTCGATATGAAGACCACAATCGACCAGTTCATTAAGGTATTCCTTGGCAAAGACGCGAAATGGCGCTTCCGCCCCAGCTTTTTCCCGTTCACCGAGCCGAGCGCAGAAGTGGATTTGCTGTTAGTTGACAAGACGGGCAAGGAGGCCTGGGTTGAGATGGGCGGCTGCGGCATGGTTGACCCCAACGTTTTCGACGCAGTGGGCATCGACAGCGAAAAATACACCGGCTGGGCTTTCGGCTTCGGCATCGAACGCCTCGCTATGAGAAAATACGGCATTACAGACATTCGCCTGTTTTACGAAAACGACCTTCGTTTCTTACAGCAGTTCTAAGATTGAACCGCTGATTGCGGAGACAGCGATATGAGTTACAAAGGCATAATTCTCGCGGGGGGAAGCGGGACGCGGCTGCACCCGGTTACAAAGGCCATAAGCAAGCAGCTTATCCCCATATATGATAAGCCGATGGTTTACTATCCGCTGACGACGCTGATGCTGGCGGGCATAAAAGAGACTCTGGTTATCAGCACACCAGCCGACCTGCCAATGTATAAAAAGGTCCTCGACGACGGCTCGCAGTGGGGCATCCGCATTGAGTATGCGGAACAGCCGCGGCCCGAAGGACTTGCTCAGGCGTTCATCATAGGTAAAAAATTTCTCGCGGGCTCCCCCGCCTGTCTCATACTCGGCGACAACATTTTCTACGGTCACGGCCTTGTAGATTCGCTCAAAAAAGCCGTAAGCAACGAAACCGGCGCGACAATTTTCGGCTACTGGGTAAGAGACCCGCAGCGATATGGCGTCATCGAGTTCGACAAAGCCGGCAAAGTTATATCTATCGAGGAAAAACCGCAAAAACCGAAATCCAATTATGCAGCCGTAGGACTTTACTTCTACGATTCGCAGGTCTGCGATATCGCCGCGACAATCAAACCATCGGACAGGGGCGAGCTTGAAATTACCGACCTTAATAACGCTTATCTTAAAACCAACAAGCTGAAAGTCGAACTGCTCGGACGCGGCACCGCCTGGCTCGATACGGGAACACCCGAATCGATGCTTCAGGCCGCCAATTTTGTCCAGACCGTTCAGCAAAGACAGGGCCTGATGATTGCCTGCCCCGAAGAAATAGCATTTCACCTCGGTCTTATCAACGCCAAACAACTGGTCAAACTCGCTGAACCCTTAGCCAAAAACTGGTATGGGCAATACCTGCTTGCCCTTGTGGATGAGCACCGCTAAATGAAAGTTACGCAGACAAAACTTCCCGGTGTGCTTATTATTGAACCCGATGTCTTCGGCGACGCACGCGGCTGGTTTGCGGAAACCTTCAGCGGCAAACGATACGAAGAGGCGGGCATTAAATCCGCGTTCGTACAGGACAACATCTCATTTTCAGAAAAGAACGTCCTGCGAGGTCTTCATTTCCAGTATCCGCACTCGCAGGGCAAACTGGTTCACGTTCTGTCCGGCGAAGTTTTTGACGTGGCCGTAGATATCCGCTCCGGCTCGCCGACTTTCGGACAATGGTTTAGTGAAACGCTGTCGGCGGAAAATCACAAACAGATGTATATCCCGCCGGGTTTTGCTCACGGCTTTTGCGTCCTCAGCGACACTGTCCTGTTCTACTACAAGTGCACCGACTACTACAGCCCCGCAACTGAGGGCGGTGTAATATGGAACGACCC
Organism: Sedimentisphaerales bacterium; assembly: GCA_049509475.1. GTDB lineage: Bacteria > Planctomycetota > Phycisphaerae > Sedimentisphaerales > Anaerobacaceae > Fen-1362. The sequence continues at coordinate 76,717 of JBEKZW010000001.1, read as the reverse complement.
GGATATTGGAATCACCTGGCCGGCTGATGCCCCAAAGATATCTAAAAAAGACACCAACTATCCCCGGCTAAAGGATATCCCTAAAGACAAACTACCAAAATATGGTGAAAATAAATGAGCGATTCGCAGGACAAAGTGATAATCCTGGGCGGCAAAGGAATGTTAGGCACTGAAGTAGCCGCGGAGTGCAAACGCCGGGGTATGGATTTCGAAGTGTTCGACCTGCCCGAGTTTGATATAACCAACACGCACCAGTTGTTGAGCGTAATTCATCCGGCCCATACGATAGTCAATTGTGCCGCGTACACAAACGTTGAAAAGGCCGAAACCGAAACCGAGCTTGCCTTTCGCGTCAATGCCGAGGCCGTGGGACTGCTCGCAACCTCCGCGAAAAAATCCGGCGCCTGGGTACTTCATATAAGCACCGATTTCGTTTTCGACGGCGCTTCCGACAAGCCATACACCGAGAAGGACATTCCGCACCCAATCAACGCCTACGGCAGAACCAAACTGGCAGGCGAACGCCTGCTGGTTGAAAACCACTGCCACAATTGTATAATGCGGGTCGAGTGGACTTACGGGATGAAAGGCGATAACTTCATAAAAAAAATTCTGCAAAAGGCACGCACGCTCGTCGAGGCGACGCAAGGCGAAGCAGGGCAAAAAGATATGAAGATTGTCGATGACCAGATTGGCTCGCCGACAGCGACAACCGAGGCGGCCAAGGCCGTTTGCGACCTTATACACAAAAAACCGACGGGCATTTATCATTTCGCAAGCCAGGGATACGTCAGCCGATTCGATGTCGCGAGGTTCATCGCCGAAAAGCTCGCCCTGGACGTGCGGCTGACCCCCTGCAAAACCAGCGACTATCCTTCCGCAGCGGCCAGGCCGCTAAACAGCAAATTTGATTGCAGCAAAATCAGGCCCCTGCTCAGCGGCCCGATTAAACCCTGGCAGGTACCTTTAGAGGAATTCCTTAAACAACTATGAGAAAATTGCTCGTTACAGGCGGTGCAGGTTTTATCGGCAGCAATTTCGTGCGGATGGTTCTTTCCGAACAGCCCGATTGTTTCGTGGTCAATCTCGACAAGCTCACATACGCCGGAAATCTTGAAAATCTCGCCGGCTTTGAAAATCACCCGAACCATAAATTCATAAAAGGCGATATCTGCGACGCCAAACTGATTGAGCGCATCATCGACGAGTTTAAGATTGACTCGATTGTTAACTTCGCCGCGGAAAGCCACGTTGACCGTTCAATTTCCGAGCCGAAAATTTTCATCGAAACCAACGTTACGGGGACATTGACGCTTCTTGAGGCGGCAAGAGACAAAAAACTGCGGCGGTTCGTCCAGATTTCTACCGACGAGGTTTATGGCGCCCTCGGGACTGAAGGTATGTTTACCGAGGATACCCCGCTTAGCCCCAACTCGCCGTATTCGGCCAGCAAGGCCTCGGCGGACCTTCTTGTCCGCGCATTCGGGCATACTTTCGGCGTACAATACAACATTACCCGCTGCTCGAATAATTACGGGCCTTATCAGTTCCCTGAAAAACTTATCCCGCTGATGATAAATAACGCGCTGAACGACAAGCAGCTGCCGGTTTACGGCGACGGGATGCAAATCCGCGACTGGCTCTACGTTTACGACCATTGCACCGCCGTCTGGAAGGTTCTCGCCGAGGCGGCACCGGGCGAAATATACAACATCGGCGGCTGCAACGAGAAAGCCAACATCAACGTCGTCCGGCTGATACTCAGTCGCTTAGGCAAACCGGAATCACTCATCAAACATGTTACCGACCGACCTGGTCACGACAGACGATACGCTATCGACGCCTCGAAGATAATCAGCAAATTGAAATGGCGGCCCTCGGTATCGTTTGAGCAGGGGATTGCCAAGACGATTGACTGGTACCTGGCGAACCACAAGTGGCTGGCCAGCGTGGTCTCGGGCAATTACCAGAAGTATTACGATGCAATGTACAACAATCGATAAAGAGAGATACGGATTGACGGAGCTCGTGCCTGACTATTGATGATTGATAAAGAGATTCCCGTTTAAGGGGTATAACCGTGTCGCTGGTGAGCATAGTTATCGCAACTTATAATCGAAGTAAATTACTCAAAGAGTGCATCAATTGCCTTTTGGCACAGACATATCGTAACATAGAAGTAATAGTGGTAGATGACGGCTCAACCGATGATACGCAGATGATGGTTACAGATATGGCCCAAAAGCACAACAACATCAGGTATTATCCGAGACCTCATGCTGGTGCGCCAGCGACAAGAAACTTCGGTCTGGAACAGGCGCACGGCGAATACATCGGCTTTTTTGACAGCGACGACCTGTGGCCCGCCAATTATATCGAGACAATGGTAAAAAGTTTGCAGGCAACTCCTGATTTTGACGCAGCGTATTCAGATATAATGCAAATGGTTGACGGAAAAATCAGCGGCAGATATATAACCATAGAGAAGCCGCCAACAGGCCACATTACGGCCGATCTGTTCTTTCGTGAAAGACCGTTTAACCTGCCGTCTTCGACGATATTCAGAAAAAGCGCTTTCAGCGGCATTTTTTGGGAGGAAAAAACAGGGAATTGTGACGACCTCGACGTCTTCCTGCGTATTTCGACCAAATCGAAATTTATGTATGTCCCCGACGTTTATATGATGTACCGTAAAACAGAAGACAGCGTAACCGCCACAGCAAAAAAAAGAAGGTTTACATACCGTATGTACGTTATGGAACGGTTTTATTTTCACCTAGGCGGCGATTCGTTTGTGTCGAGAAAATCGGCGTTACGCAGAATAAGTCATTTGTACAGAAGCCTGGCCTTGACACATTACAGGGCGGGAAACAGAAAGGCCTCTATAGCCCTGCTGAAAAAGGCGGCGTATTACCTGCCGCTTGACCTGCGCCTTTATGTGAACCTGTTTAAGTCGTTTTTGCTGAATCCGGAAAACGACAAAATGCCTGACTGGCAAATGCCAACAGACCTGCCGACCAGACCGGGGAGAAAACCGGTCAATCAGACCATTTGCCGGGACGCTCAAGAAATTCCCTCGTTATGAAATTCCATATTCTCTGGGAGGATTTGCCGTCTTTGTATTTGAAGGCAAGGTTCCTCACTTCCGCTCTTTTGCCGGCAAAATTATCTGTTCGTCCGTCAGCGTAATGCATCAGCGCCTCGTGAAGCTGGTCCTGCGAACGGCATATCGGCCCAGGGGACATCGAGCCGTAATCGAACAACAGCCCCCCCTGCGATTCGATATATTTTTCCAGATTGTAAGGGAAGAATATGATTGGTCTGTCTAACAGCAAATAATCCATAGACACCGACGAATAATCGGTTATAAGAACGTCAGTTACCTTCAGCAGGGGCTGGATATCTTTTAAGCTGCTGTAATAGATTATATTGGCAGGCAAATCGCCTTCCTTGTCGCAGCGTATGGCGGGGTGGAATTTCAAAACAAATAAAAGCTTGTGTTTTTGCGCCAGCAATGAAAGTTTCCCGAGGTCTAAAAGGCCGCTTTTAATGGGATTGCCCAGCGGGTCGTCCCACGTCGGTGCGTAGAGAACGGCTTTGAAACCTTTGTTTCTAAATTCGTCTATCTTCCGGAGCGATTCGGTATCCGCCTCCAGCAAATCCTTTTCATCGAGTTGTTCCTTGAAAAAAATGTCGTTTCTCGGATAACCTGCTTCTATAAAATTTTTTGCCCTCACGGCCTTTGAGAAAAGATTTTCAGTGTAACAATCAGATGTGGAAACAAATAAATCGTAAATATAATTTTTACCACGTATCGCGTCACTTAACCTTCCTATGAAAGAATTGTACCTTTCGGCGTTGGCAGACACCATCAGCCCGATTTTTTTGAGGCCAACACCATGCCACAATTGGACTTTTTTTGCCCTGAATGAAAGGTGATATTTGAACTTTTTACGCCACGGCGTGTTGCACGAGATGACAACATTTGAACGAATAAGAGTTAATATCGAACGCGGCATCGGATAGAACATCGCGGGTAAATTGTTCTGCCTCAGCATATTGTAAACCGATTTGTTTTCGGTAAAAAAATAATACTCGACGTTGTCCGGTTTGAGGCCGTGCAGATATAAATAGAGGTACTTGACGTTGTCAAAAAACAGCCCGTCGTTTTTTCCCATAAACAAAACGAGGTTTTTTTTTCGTGGAAACAAATAAGACAACGGAATAATAATCCCCCACCCAATTATCAGTATCCTGATAGTTTTAAAAATGCGACTAATCTTTTTCATTACAATCCAACCGTCTCATTTTTACTCAGGAACATCGCTCCTCTTCACATATACCACCTGCCCGGTCATATCCGACAATAACGTCTGGAGCGATACGAGAGCCACCTTGTGCGGGTCCAGCAGGCTCTCGCCCGGCTCATTGCCAAAATTCTCTCTTCTCATTGGCGTCGCCGTTCTTTCGGGATTTAGAGCATTTACCGTCACTTCGTAAGGTGCAAGCTCCTCGGCTGCCGCCTGCACCAGATTAACAATGGCCGCCTTGGTCGATGAGTAAATCGAATATAACGCCCTGCCCCTCGTGTATGAGCTTGAAGTAAACAACAGTATGCTTCCCCTCGTTTTCCTGACGTATTCAATACCGGCCTTCAAAATATAAACAGCGCCCGTATAGTTTGTATTGATTTCGTAAGTAATGTCCTCGATATCTCTCGATTCAATCTTCCCCGTTTTTAATATGGCAGCCGTGTCAACTATGTAGTCGATTCTTTTTTCTTTTCGATAGACACTCCGCAGCGCCTTTTCCACCGCCTTGCAGCTCGATACGTCAACATTGTTGGTTCTTGAAAATCCGTATGCCTTCGCCCTGTGTTTCGCCGCCAAATCCATTATATGCTGCCCTATTCCTCTGCTGGCTCCGAAAACAACTATAACCTTGCCCGCAAGCCCGCTTAGCGGAATGTCTTGCGACACAGTCATATTTTTGACCTTGAATAAGCTCTCCGCCAGAAAAACGTCTTCAGGATAAGTTATTTTTATGTTGTTCGCCTCTCCTCTTACCACGTGAACCTTTGCCAGATTGTATTTGAACACCAGCCCGCAGTCATCCGTAACCTGAACGTTCTTGTCTTTGTTTGCCATCTGATGGGCTTTTTTTATTACGCCCACCCTGAATCCCTGGGGCGTCTGTCCACGCAGCATAAACTTTCTGACAGGCATATCCTCTATTATGTCCCCGTCGTTTACCTCGATTATCGTATCGGCAGACGGTATGGCGACATCTATGGCGTCGTATTTTTTCAGCGCATTGAGGCACTGGCTGATTATCCGGTCTGACAAAAATGGCCTGATGGCATCGTGCATAAGAACTATGTCATTATCGTCCTTAATGGCGTCAATGCCGATAAAAGAGCTCTCTCGGCGTGTTTCTCCGCCGGAAAGAATTTTGCTTACCTTTTTGTAATTGTTTTTGAGAATGATTTCTTCCATCAGCGTTTTATACATTGGAAGCACGACGATAATTATATCGTCTATATTGTGATTCTTCTCGAATATCTCGATGGTATGCTCGACGATTGTTTTACCCGCTATTTTTATAAATTGTTTGGGAATATCGTATCTGGCCCGTTTTCCGATTCCCGCTGCCAGTATAATCGCGTGAACTTTGCCCATTTGAAATTGGCCCCTGTATAATTTATCAAACGTATTTTTCAAAATATAAGACAGATGTTAAACACGGCTGCGTTTTGCGGCAACACAGTATAAAACGCCCCTAAAATAATCCCGCCACGGAAAAAACAGCTGCCAGAATATGCCGCCCTTTACGTAAAAATTTCAAGTCAGTATATCCAACGCACATCACTGTTTGTTCAATTTGCCGGGCAAAGTATAATCTTAAATAACTATTGCAGCCTAAATTGTCAAGTTGTTCAAATTTCTTGACGCTGTCTGCCTTGTCAGATAGATTGTTATATTATCCAGTCGAAAGAAAGAATTGTGAGTATGGTCAGTATAATTATTCCGACGTATAACCGCAGCCAGCTCGTCAAAGAGAGCATCGATAGCCTTTTAGCCCAAACGTATAACGACCTTGAGATACTCGTGGTGGATGACGGCTCCACCGATGATACTCAGCAGACAGTAACAGGCATAGCCCAAAAAGATAACAGGGTTAAGTATTATTTGAGGCCTCATCTTGGCACATGCGCCGCCAGGAACTTCGGACTGGAGCAATCCAAGGGCGAGTTCGTAGGGTTTTTTGACCATGATGACCTGTGGCCTGCCAATTACATCGAGATAATGGTGAAGAGTTTGCAGGCAATGCCTGATTTTGGCGTGGCATACTCGAAGATTATGAAGTTTGGTGACGAATGCGGGGAATATGGGGCGTCGGGAAATTGGGTTTCGGGCTTCGTAACATCTTATTTCTTTACTGCTAAGCTGGCCATTCTCCCTTCGTCTGCGATATTTCGCCGAAGCGCTTTGGGTGAAATTCGCTTTGAACCATCATTGAGAATCTGTGAAGCTTTCGACGTTTTTCTGCGTATATCTATGCGGACTAAGTTTCTGTTCGTCCCGAACTTGTATGCGATGCACCGCGAACGCGATGACACAGCAGGTCCAGCAACAGGCAAAGACCTGGTTGTGACGAATGGTGCAAGAGTAATGGAGAGATTTTACTTTCAGCTGGGAGGCAATTCATATGTGCCTAAGAGGCCGGTGTTTCGAAAGATAAGCCACAATTATCGCAGGGCCGCTTTGTACTATTACAGGGCAGGGTATAGAGCTGCGGCAATTATCCTGCTCAAAAAGGCCTTGTCCTATGACCCGCTTGATTTACGCCTTTACTTGAATCTGTTTAAGGCATTTATAATGAACCCAAAGAAAGATAAAATGCCTGACTGGCAGTTGCCTCCGGCGCTGCCCCCTATACCGAAATGAGATTTTATTGCTAAGGATAAGTCAATGCCAAGCGCTAAACGTATTTTTATGGTATCAGACCTGCGGCTCGATGCGGTCCAGATGTTCAAGAATAATCCTATTAAATTAGCCAAGGGGTTTATCCGCCTCGGGCACGATGTTCGTCAGTTTAGTTATTTTGAGACGGCCCTGAGTTTAAGTCCTGTCAAAAACAGGACCTTCGCCCGTCTGCTTGCCAAAAACAAAGCCGACGGATTGCTCGTCGAAGCAATTAAAAATTACAGGCCGGATATAATTTTCGTAACTTTTGTTCGAGTTTTCGATGCTAAATCCGTCGAGCGAATGCGGCAGGCAGCGCCAAAAGCGGTGTTCATCGGTCTCGACGTGGACCCCTGGCCACAGCTTCACCCCGGCCGAATCGAAATCGCCAAAAAGTTCGACATCCTTATGGCAACAAACGACGGCCAATTTCTGCAGACCTATCGAGACGCCGGCGTTGCCAAATGTGTCTTTATGCCAAACTCCTGCGACCCCGATATTGACCGCCGTTATGATGTTGAGGAAAAGTGGAAAACGGACATTCTCTGGACCGGACTGATTGAGCATGACCCCAAAAGATACCCCGCCGAACAAATGCGATACGAAATTATCACACGTCTTTTCAAAATGCCTAACTGTACCCTGTACTCCTGCTTTGGCAGGCCCAAAATAGGCGGCTTCGATTATTTATATGCAATAAGCGGCGCCTGTATCGGCCTGAGCATAAACATCGATAATAATATCCGGTTATACCACTCAAACCGCCTGACACAATACCTTTCCTGCGGAACTTTTGTCCTGGCTAAAAGAGTCCCGGATTCGGACCTGCTCTTCAAAGACAAGCTGCACCTGCGGTATTTCGATACCGCTGAAGAATTTTTCGAATTGGCGGATTGGTATCTGAAACACGAGGACGAGAGAAAAAAAATTGCCGATGCCGGTATGAAATGGACGCACGAGCAGTTCAACAGCGTCAAAATCGCCGGCTACATCCTTGACCTGATTGAAAAAGGTGCATATAAAGCCCCCTGGATTACAGGATAGGGGAAAAATGAAGCTTCTTATTATCAGCAACAATACTGACCGCAGCAGTTTCAAGGAGAGAATCGCGGTTTATCTCGACACTCTTCGTGATAACGGCATTAATTGCACCACCGAGGTTCTGCCTGCCAGCTTGCTGGCGCGTCGAAAACTCTTCAAATCCTCACGAGAATTTGACGGGGTTTTTCTACACAAAAAGAAATTGTCTTTTCTGGACGCTTTTTTCCTGCGCCGCTGCTGCAAAAAACTGATTTACAACTTCGACGACGCCGTAATGTATGACCAAAACAACCCTTCTCGCAACAGCTTGTTGAGATTTATGCCGTTTCGAAGAACTGTCCGGCTGGCAGATATGGTTCTCGTCGGCAGCCGCTATCTCGCAGAGCATGCCCTGAAATTCAACAGCAACGTCGAAATCCTGCCGCTTGGGCTGAAAGTAAATCTTTATAATATCACCCCGCCCGCAAAAACTGACGACAAAATTCGGCTTGTCTGGATAGGCAGCGAAAGCAATCTGAAATATCTGGAGCAGATTAAACCCGTCATTGAAGCGGTTGGCTCCCGTTTCCCGAATGTTGTTCTGCGAATAATAGGCGATACGTTTTTTGATATGCCCAATATACCGGTGGAAAAACTGAAATGGTCCGAGCAAACCAGGGGCCTCGGTTTGGTTACAAGCGACATTGGCCTTGCGCCGCTTCCTGACGACAGGTTTACCCGTGGCAAATGCAGTTTCAAAGTTCTTGAATATGCCGCCGCCGGCCTGCCTGTCGTTGCCTCACCCATAGGGACAAATGCGGAACATATACGCCAGGGAGTTACGGGCTTTTTGGCTGAAAATGCCGACCAGTGGCTCGAAAAAATATCGTTGCTTGTTCGGACCCCTCAGTTGCGTGCCTCAATGGGTATGCAGGGCCGTCAATTTGCACAACAATTCGACGTTGCCGTTATAGGAAAACGACTGGCTGGGATTATCAAAAAATGCCTTGCCGGCACCGTATAAAAATACAAATAACTGTTATTTGCCAATAACGCATATCCCCATATCGTTTGCCAAGGCAAGCGTCTGGGGTTTATCGATGATTATCGTCTTGCCCGCCTCCACCACAAGGCACTTGGCGCCGTTTAAGGCCAGCGCCCTTATCGTATCAGTCCCAACGCAGGGGACATCGAACCGCATATCCTTTTTCGCCTTGGCCGCCTTGAGAAGCGTCCAGCCGCCCGTTTTGCACAGCCGGCCGGCCCTTTCAATCATATCCGCCGTTCCTTCAATCCCCTCGACCGCTATAACTTCCCGTTCCCTGACGGCGATTGCCTGGCCTATGTCCATCTCCGCAATTTTTTTAACGATGGGCCAGCCGAATTCGATGTCGTCGGCAAGCGATGCGCCCGGCCCCCGCCCAGTCATCGGGCCGTTTGTCGCCAGGTGCTCTTTGCAGTATTTTGTCGAATCTTCCAGGATTATTCCTCCGCTTGCCAGCTCATCCGCCAGGGCAGACAGCAGCGTTTCGTTCTGTTTGTTTTTTGCCCTGAGCCGCCAGTACCATATTCTCACCGCCCGCCAGTCGGGCAGATACCTCAGAATTCGCCAAGGCGTAAAAATTCGCCCCTTCGCGACGCGCCCTACCATAACCGTGCTTGTCACGCCGTGTCTTTTTAACTTGCGAATCCAGCTGCCGGGTCGCGCCAGCGGCACCGTATAAAAAACGTCAACTTCTTCCGCCAGCGATGCTTCTGAGCTTCCGTCAAGACCAACGCAAATAACTTTCGCCCCTGCCTGCCTTGCGCCTTGTGCTATCATAAAGGGGAGTCGGCCTTCGCCCGCAATCAATCCGATAACTTTGGCGCTATCCATATTTTTCCGAACCGCGAAAAAATCCTATGGTTTACCGGAACTCTGCGAATCTTCGGGATGGGGCGGCTTATCTTTTCCGCCGGATAAAAGCTGTTTCATCTGCTCCTGAAGTTCGCGGACGCTTTGTTTAATCTCGGGAAGATACTGAATCATACCGTAGGCACGCTTGCCCTGATTGGCGTCTATCGCCGGGGCGCCCAATATCACTTTGCCGTCCGAGACGTTGTTGATTACGCCCGCCTGCGCTCCTATTGCGACCTGGTTTCCTACGGTGATGTGCCCGACGATACCCGCCTGGCCCCCGACAATGCAGTGATGCCCAAGCGTCGTTGAGCCGGCGATGCCCACCTGCGCTACAAGCAGACAGTGCGCCCCGACCTTTGTCCCGTGCCCAATCGCAATCAAATCGCCAAGCTTGCTGCCCTGCCCGATGATGGTGTCGTTCAGCGTTCCCCGCTCAATGCCGCAGCAGGCGCCTATCTCAACGTCATCCTCGATTATAACGCTGCCGATTTGCGGTATCTTGTGATGAACTCCGTTATGCGTGGCGAAACCGAAACCGTCTTCGCCGATTGTAGCATTGGAGTTGATAATCACGCGGTTGCCTATTTTGCAGCCCTCGTAAATCACCACGTTCGGGTACAAGAGGCAGTCATTGCCTATCTGAACATTCTCCCCTATGAAAGTGCAGGGATAGATTACGCAGCCGTCGCCGATTTTAGCGCCGTCTGAGATTGTAACGAAATCGTGGATTTGACAGCCGGCGCCTACTTTGGCGCTGTCGGAAATAATCGCCCGCGGACTGATGCCGATTTTCTTGTGCTTGCGGTGCCCGTGCAGCAGCACCATAATCTGCATAAAGGCGTAATACGGGTCATCCGCAACCAGCAGAGGAGTTGAGGCCGCAATAGTGTCCTTGCCCACAATCACCGCGCTGGCCTTGGTTGTCAGCAGCTGCTTCTCGTATTTGTCATTGCTGAGAAAACTTATATCGCCTGTGCCGGCCCTGCCCAGCGTTGCCGCGGCGCTAATCTTGACGTTTGCGTCGCCTCGGACCCGCCCGCCAACGTATTGAGCTAATTCGCCTAAGGTCTTGGTTACCATAAAACCACCTTTTCGGAAAGTCGTTGCCTGTTTGCGGCCCATTCTACTTGGGGCCGGTGGTATTATAGCAGATACATCACAGCGGTCAACATCCGCTGCCAATCCTTGAAGCAGCCGATTATGCCAGCAACGCCGCTACCACTTTTTGTTGCAGTTCCTCCGAGATTGCCTTGGCAAAATCCGTCTCGTCATTTCGCAGGATTGTTACCGCTGGGCCAATGGGTGCGTAAACAGCCGGGTCACTGGGGCCGAAGACCGCGACCGTTTTGATTCCAACTGCCGCCGCTAAGTGTGTTATGCCGCTGTCGTTACCGATATAACCGCGCGAACAGCCAAGAACGCCGAGCACCTCAGCCAAAGACAGATTTGTCAGCAGTTTTCCGGCGGCCCGGATTTGGGCGATTGCCGGTTCGCTGAACCTTTCCACCTCGGCAGGCCCAAACAGAAATACCACTTCTACTCCTTCTTTTGCGAGGACTCGCGCGACCGACAGGAAATTATCAAGATGCCAGCATTTATGTGCCCCGCCGCTGCCGGGATGAATAACAACGGGCTTGCGTGTGGGCATAATACCATTCTCAGCCAATATTTCTTTGCCCCTGTATATATCCGCCTGTGTCGGTCTTATCAGGGGCATACCTACCGCCGAATTATGTTCCTCGTTCAACAATTCATTTTGCTCGACAAATTGCTTCCTGTAAAAATCGCTGATGTGAATATTGCTTCCCTCAACGGGTTTCATCGCCAGCGTAATCACTTCCGCGCTGTGGCTGCAGTTGACCGTGAAAATCAGGTTCTTCTCGAAATGGCTCTCCGGCTCAGCAAGAAAACTGGCAATCCAGGAATAACCCGCAAACGCCATAATCAGCGGGTCGCCGTCGGCAAGCTCAAATCCGCCTTCGTCCTCGAACAGCCGATGCAAACTTATCGAATCAAGCGACCTGACCGCATCGACACAGCTTCTGCCGGGCAGCATCCCAAGATATTCCGTATGGCCGATTATATCGATGCCGCCTGGGCAGACCGTTTCTTTCATAAGCTCCGCCAGAGGCAGCGTCAGGATGCAATCACCTATCGCCCCCGGCTGCAAAATCACCCCTCGCCGGCCCTGCTGTGCCGCAATCGCCAGCTTTTCACGCAGCTTGTCTATAATATTGCTTCTTCCACTCATCTTGATTCTACGTAATATATCCTATCAATGGGCCTGACAACAAGAACACATGGGCTTTTATTGAGCAGGATGCAATTTTGAGGTATAATCGTGAGGTTTTGCACGTTAGCGGAAAATCAGGTAAAGATGGCGAAGTTTGAGCTGAGTAATACGATGAAGCCCGCGGGGGACCAGCCGGCGGCGATAAGCCGGTTGACGGAAGGGTTGCGCACAGGGAAAAAACACCAGACGCTGATGGGCGTGACCGGCTCGGGCAAGACATTCACAATGGCAAATATAATCGCGGCGTATAATCGGCCGACGCTGGTCGTATCACACAACAAAACATTGGCGGCGCAGCTTTATGAGGAGTTCAAGGAATTATTCCCTAATAACGCGGTTGAGTATTTCGTGAGCTATTACGATTATTATCAGCCGGAGGCGTATATACCGCAAAGAGATATATACATCGAAAAAGATGCCTCGAAAAACGCAGATTTGGACCGATTGCGACTTTCGACTACGATGAGCTTATCAACCCGCGAGGATTGCATCATCGTGGCGTCAGTGTCTTGCATATTCGGATTGGGAAGCCCTGAGGATTACAAGGCAAGCGTTGTGGGCGTAAGGGTGGGCGATACGATTGACAGAAACACCCTGCTTGGACGATTAGCCGATATACAATACTCAAGGAATGACTTTGATTTTCAAAGGGGTAAATTCAGGGTTCGGGGGGACGTGGTCGAATTGCACCCTTCTTATGAATCGTTCGCGATTCGATTCGAGTTTTTCGGCGACCAGATTGAAAAAATAAGTTACATAAACCCCGTCAGCGGGGATATCCTCGCACAAGAGGAACAGGTCTTTATATACCCCGCGCAGCATTACGTTACAGGCGGGGACAGATTACTTAGCGCAATAGAAGGAATAAAAGCGGAATTATCACAGAGACTGATGGAACTGCGCAGTCAGGCCAAACTGTTAGAGGCGCAGCGTCTTGAGGCCCGCACAAAATACGATATCGAGATGCTTCAGGAAGTGGGGTATTGCAGCGGGATAGAAAATTACAGCAGGCACCTCGCGGGGTTGCCTGCCGGGTCGAAACCATACACGCTGATAGATTATTTCCCAAAGGATTTTTTGTTATTCATCGACGAGTCGCACGTTACGATTCCGCAACTGCGCGGGATGTGGGCGGGCGACAGGAGCAGAAAAGACGTTCTGGTCGAGCACGGGTTCAGGTTACCGAGCGCATTGGATAACCGGCCCCTGCGTTTCGAGGAATTCGAGGAAAAATGGAACCAGGTGGTTTTTGTCTCTGCGACACCCGGGCCATTCGAGATGGCTAAGTGCAATAACGAGGTGGTAGAACAGATAATCAGACCAACGGGGTTGATTGACCCGGAGATTTTTGTTCAGCCCGCGAAAGACCAGGTGGCGCATCTTATCAGCGAAATTGAGAGGCGAATCAAGGTCGGCGAAAGGGTTCTGGTAACGACACTGACGAAAAAAATGGCGGAGGATTTGTCGGGGTTTATCGCGAAAAAGGGAATCAAGTGCCAGTATCTTCACAGCGAGGTTGAGACACTGGAAAGGGTTGAAATCCTGCGGAACCTCCGGCTGGGGCAATTTGACGTATTAGTGGGGATAAACCTGCTGCGCGAGGGGCTGGATTTGCCTGAGGTCTCGATGGTGGCGATTCTGGACGCGGACAAGGAAGGATTCCTGCGCAGTGAGACATCGCTGATACAGACGATAGGCAGGACCGCCAGAAACGTCAACGCAACGGTGTATTTATACGCGGATACCGTCACCGAATCGATGCAGAAAGCTATTGACGAAACGGCCAGACGTCGTAAAATTCAGTTTGAATACAACAGGGAACATAACATCACCCCGGAAACGATTCGCAAGGAAATACGGTCGGGATTGGCCGTGGAATTGAAAGCCCGGCAGGCAGCGCGCGAGGCGGTGCGGTTTGAGCCGGACGAATTCGAGAAAGTCGAGCTGGCCGGCGAAATTGAAAAGGAAATGCTCGAAGCCGCAGCCGCGCTTGATTTCGAGCGGGCAGCGTTTTTGCGCGATAAGCTCAAAGAACTGAAAGAGCTGCCGCAGTTGGTGCTTTTAGATTCTAAAAAGAAAAAGAGTAATTTTTTAGCTGCAAAGAAACTGAAGCGATTCAATAATAAAAACGAAAGGTGATATGAACAAGCTTGAGCTCGAAAAAGTACTGCCGCTGCTGAAACTGGCGATAGAGGAAGATATGGGACAGGGGGACATGACCAGCGACCTGTTCTTTGAGAGCAACACCATCGACAAAGCTGACATCGTTTCCCGCGAAGAAATTATCGTATGCGGGATGCAGATAGCAAAAACAATACTGCGGATGTATGACAAACGTCTGAAACTCGAGGCGCATGTCAAAGACGGACAACAGGCCTACGTCGGATGTCACCTTGCAACAATCTCCGGGCCTCTTGGCTCGATATTGACCGCTGAACGGGTGGTGCTGAATTTTATGCAGCGGCTTTGCGGCATAGCGACTACTACCAAAAAATATGTTCGAGCGGTGCTGGGGACAAAAGCCAAAATTTACGATACTCGAAAAACACTGCCCGGCTGGCGACTGCTTGAAAAATACGCCGTGCGGTGCGGCGGCGGATACAATCACCGCCTCGGACTTTATGACGGGATATTGATTAAGGATAATCACATCGCGCAATTGGGCAGAAATTTTCAGCCCAGGCTGAAAAAGATTATCGAAAAGGCGCGCAAAATAAAACACGCCAAATTTGTCGCCGTAGAGGTTGACCACGTCGACGACCAGCTCAACTACGTGCTGGCAATACCCGGCATCGACATAGTGCTGCTGGATAATATGGGTCAGTGGCAGTTAAAGCACGCCGTGGAAATGAAACGCAAGATGTGCGGCAAGGGCAAACCGCTGCTGGAGGCATCGGGCAATATCTCGCTTGCCAACGTCTCGGCGATTGCGCAATCAGGCGTTGACCGGATAGCAGTCGGCGCGATTACGCACTCGGCGACGGCCGTCGATATCGGGGTTGACAGGTGAGTAAAGCAACACCATCGCCGGACGCGCTCGACCCCGACAGGATAAAATCGCATCTCAGGACAAAACGCATCGGTCAAAAGGTCGTCGTTTACAACAGCACCGCAAGCACAAATGACGTCGCCGCCAAATACTCCAAAAACAAAAATAACGACGGTCTCGTTGTGCTCGCGGAACAGCAAACGGCAGGGCGAGGCAGAAGCGGCAACAAATGGGTCGCGGGCTTCGCCGACAGTGTAATCTGCTCGATACTCCTGACCGATTGCGCCATAAACGCGGAATTGCTGTCATTAACAATGGCTGTTGCAACCGCCCAGGCAATTGGCAAATGCACCAAAGCAGAGGCAAAAATCAAATGGCCTAATGATATAATCCTGAACAACAAAAAAGTCGCCGGCATTCTCGTCGAATCAAAGAAGGTTAATAAAGTTAATGTTTTTGTTATAGGTATCGGAATCAACTGTCATCAAAGCAAACAGGATTTCCCCGCTGAATTGCGGAAAACAGCTACGAGCATCGATATCGAAACCGGCGGCCAAATCGACAGAATTTCGCTCATCAAACGGCTCCTGACCTCGATTGATAACTGGCTTGAACTCGCGGAACAAAACAAAGAAGAAATTATCGAACACTGGCGGCGATTAAGTACCCAGTTAGGACAAATGGTATCGCTTATTTACAACAGGAAAAAATTTGCCGGCAACTGCATCGGCATCGACCCCGAAAATGGACTTGTTTTGCAGTTAGACACTGGCGGAATCAGAATGTTCCACGCAGCTCAAACGATAATCACAAAAGAATAAGGATGCAGATGCTTAAAGATAAAATTTGCTGCGGGCCATTACAGATACGCGATTGCGGACTGGAGGATTTTCGCGAAACGCTGGATTTGCAGCATCGATTAGTTGAGCAGAGACGGCAAAACCAAATCGGCGATACGGTTTTGATTGTCGAACATCAGCCGGTGATTACGCTTGGGGCAAGGCAAAGCGCAAATAAACTGCTCGCAGAAAAAAATGAGCTTACCCAACGCGGTATCGATGTCGTCGAAATCCGCAGAGGAGGAGGCGCTACTGCGCATAACCCGGGACAGATTGTGTTTTACCCGATTTTGAATCTTCAAGAATTGCGCCTCGATATAAATCAATACATCAGGACTCTTGAGCAGATTGGAATCGGGCTTCTCGACCAGTTTGGCGTCAAAAGTGAAAGACGTAAGGGCTTCCCGGGGCTTTGGATTAAGGAACGTAAAATCGCATCGATAGGCGTGCGGGTTTCGAGGCAGATTACTCATCACGGGATGGCGATAAACATACAAAACGATTTGAGCATCTTCGAGACAATCGTCCCCTGCGGCCTTGAAAACATTAAAATGACTTCGGTCTTTAACGAAACGGGAAAAAAATGCTCGATACAGGAAATAAAAAACCGATTATCGCAACTGCTTGTGCGCCATTTTAAATCCGCAATCCGCAATCCGCAATCCGCAATAAAAAGATTGCCGGAATGGTTAAGAAGGCCGATGCCAACGACTGGCGAATACAGCAAAACAAGCGATATTGTAAATTCGCTTGGCCTTGAGACAATCTGTATGAGCGCCAATTGCCCCAATCGCGGCCAGTGCTGGGCTAAAGGCACAGCCACTGTTCTGATTCTTGGCAATATCTGCACGCGGGGATGTAAATTCTGCTCTGTCGCAAAGGGCAAGCCGATGCCCGTAGATACAACTGAGCCGGCAAGAATTGCGGAACTGGCGAAAAAGCTCAAATTGCATTACCTCGTAATCACAAGCGTCAATCGCGACGATTTGCCAGATGGCGGAGCGAGACATTTCCGCGACTGTATTAACAAAGTCCGCAGACAATGTCCCCAGGTCAAATTTGAAATCCTTACGCCTGATTTCCGCGATTGCCAAACTGAGGCAATCGACATTCTCGCGGAGGCGACGCCGTTTGTTTTCGCTCACAACGTCGAGACCGTTCCTTCGCTGTATAAAAAAGCCCGTGCGGGCGGCGATTACAATCGCTCGCTGAATCTGCTTAAAACCGCGAAAGACAAATATGGGAACATGCCGACCAAGTCATCGATTATGTTAGGCCTGGGCGAAACTGACGAAGAAGTTGAACAGGTACTGAAAGATTTACGGGCCGTGGGCTGCACTCGCCTGACAATCGGGCAATATCTCAAACCCTCCAAAGATTCACTCGATGTTGTCAATTATGTCATACCCGCAAAATTTGACTGGTGGAAACAAAAAGCGATTGACCTTGGCTTCAACTGGGTCATCTCCGCGCCGTTTGCCCGCAGTTCATATTTCGCGGAAATGGTTACGACTGCCTGACGTCTCCGCCGTTTGCGATGCTTTTCATTAACGATTCAAGCTCTTCCCTGCGAGGCATCAGTCCTTTGCGAACGACGTATTGATTAAGCCAATATACTCCCACAAATATAAGCACCACAAACAGCGTGCCGGACAGGCATCCGGGCAATACCAGCTTCGCAGGCAAAACCTTAAACAAATCCACGTCGACAGCGATAAAAACCAAGGCTATCCCGACTCCAGGCGGAAGCAAATACCACCATAAAACGTTTTTCAACAGCCAAATCTGGTGATTGACCTGCATCAAAGATGATTCGACACATGCGAGCAATGGGTCGGTATGCCTGGCTTCCTTTTTTCTTTGAAGATGACGGTCAATAACGAAAAAGGCGGCCACATAAAGCATCGAGATTGCCGTAACCACAAGTGAGCCGGCTATCCAGATATTGTTTTCGGGTTTAAATGCGCCCCTCAAAAACACGCCCGCCATAATAAGCCCAACGGCAACCTCGCGGAAGTCACGCCAGAATACGGAAGATTCAAAGGCATCTTTGTTCCTCTTGACTTCTCGAATCAGCATATCCGAATCGATGGTTAACTTTGAAACGGCCGTGTCTTTTTGCCAGTAATTTTTTTGTAATTCATTAAACGTCATCGATAAGCCCTCCTAATAACTGGGCAAGTTGCTTTTTTGCTCGATTCAATTTCACACCAACGTTACTTTCTGAAATTCCAAGTATCTGGGCCATTTCGTCATAACCAAGTCCGTCCAAGTGCATCAGGACTACGGATGTATCAACCTTAGGCAGTTTCCTGACTGCCTCATACAGTCGTTCGATAATTTCCTGTGACGGCTGCGAATCGTTTCTCTGTTGTTGCGGCGCAAACGTTATAAATCTGTCTCGATGCTTTCGCCGGTTCTTTTCGCCGCGATTCCAGACCAGAGCTGTATTCAAAGCCACCCTGTATATCCACGTCGATACTTTGGCTTTGCCTTCAAAGCGCGGAATTGACAGCCACAGTTGCAGGCAAATCTCCTGGAACAGGTCATCCTGATCCGCCGCGGTGTTGCCGTATGCCCGGACCACCCGGTATAGAAGGCCCTTATGCTCACCAAACCATTGTTTAAAGATTGTTTCCAAATCTGCCGCCACAATTTACCTTGCCTGTTCTCGTAAGTAATAGTAACAGCAGGGGAAGATTTCTTACAGCAGGATTCAGATTTTTAGCGTTCTCTGTCCCGTGAGAGAGGCCTAAACGCCTGAGACGACAACGTCGGTGAAGACCATACTGGGCGTTCGCCACTCGCTGTAAAGCCATGGGTCGTTGGCGCATTCGGTCAGCTTGTGCCAGAACTTGAGGTGATTGTCGGCTATGTTCATTTCGGAAACGGGGTGAACTATTTTGCCGCCTTCAAAGTATTGGCCGAATATGCCGACTGAGAAATCGCCCGTCGTCGGGTTCGAATTACCGCCAAGAAAATCTGTAACAAGGATTCCTTTGCCGAGGTCTTTGATTATCTCATCGACCGAGCGGGTGCCTGCCGGGACAATCATATTGCCGGTCGAGCCGGAAGTCGGCTCACAGCCGAGCTTTCTGCTGTAATACCAGTCGATGTAGAAATCCTTCAGTACGCCCGCCTCGATAACGGTCCGTTTTTTCGCCGCGAAGCCGTCGCCGTCATACAGCCGGCTCCCCTGCCCTTCCGGGATAAGGGGGTCGTCAACAAGAGCGAATTTATCGCTGCCTATTTTTTGCCCCTTTTTGTCGGCCAGAAACGACTGCTTGCGATAAATGTTGCGACCGTCGAGCGCATCGAAAAAACCTCTCGTAATCCGGCGGACGTTTCGGTTCTCGATGATAATGGGCAATGTGGCCGTCTCTATTTTTTTAGCCCCAAGTTTTGCCAGCGCCTTGCGTGCGGCGTTAGCGCCAATGGTTTCGGGGTTCGCCAGTTTTTTGTGGAAACGGCATTCCGCATAGTCATACGCTTCCGGCCTGTGGTTGTCGTCACCATTGACACTTACCGAAGCCCCGGCGCTGAAATTTGTGGACCGGGAGTCGCCTGAAAAACCGTTGCTCGTCAGTGTAACCGACTCGCCCAGTTCGTCGTTAAACCAGGCCTCGACAGTAATGACTTTTTCTCCGCCCGCCGACCAGGCGGCGCTTTCCGCGGCTTTTACTATTGTATGTTTCTGCTCCGCGGATAACTCATCGATTGACGAGTCCGCAATTTTAAGGTCAATATCGGCTCGACCCTTGTAATACTTCGGGTCGGGCAAAGTTCTGTATGGGTCCTCCGCAATAAGTTTTGTAGTCGAAACGGCGTCCGAAATGAATTCCTTCAACGCGTCCTTTCGTAAATCGCAGGTATTCTGCGAAGAATATCTGCCCGCGACAAAAAGGTCTATTCCCATCTGCAGCGTGGTAGCCTGCTTGATTATTTCGGGCTTTTTGTCCCTGTACTGGATTTCCACGAGCCGGCTTTTGCTAAGCGACACTCGTGAATCCTTCGCGCCCGCCTTGCCCGCGGTATCCAAAACCCACTTGCACAGGTCATACATTTGTTTGTTCATACTATGCTCCTTGTTTTCTGGTGCCGCCCACAGTCAATGACTTCACGAGAACAGTAGGCATACCGCAATCTATCGGCACCAACTGTCCATCTTTGCCGCAGACGGACAAACCGTTCCAGCTTAACTTCAGGTCGTCTGCGACCATCGTGATATCCCGCAGCAGTTTCGGGCCGCTGCCCATTATGTTGACGTCCTTGATTGGCGCGCCGAGTTTACCGTTTTCAATCAGCCGGCCTTGTGAAACATAAAACGCGAAGTCCCCCTGGCCGATATTCACCTCCCCGTTGCTGACATCATGAATGTATATACCCTTTTTGACACTCTCGATAATCTCCTGCGGCTTGCTGGTGCCGGGAAGGATATAGGTATTTCGCATTCGCGGTATCGGATAGTTTTCGTAACTTTCCCGCCGGCCGTTGCCCGTGGATGATAATCCGTAATGTTTGGCGGAAATCCTGTCGTGAAGATAACTTTTCAATATGCCGTTTTCAACAAGCACCGTTTTCTGGCTGGGTGTACCCTCATCATCAAAGTTAATCGAGCCGCGCGCATCAGGCCATGTGCCGTCATCAACAACCGTCACCATCGGCTCAGCGACTTTCTGTCCCATCATCGTACTGTAAATCGATGTCTTCTTGCGGTTAAAATCCGCCTCGAAACCGTGGCCGACTGCCTCGTGCAGCAAAACGCCCGGAGAGCCCGGCGCAAAAACAACAGGCATCTCGCCCGCAGGCGGAACCACCGCGTCAAGAAGCATCACAGCGCCATCGACAACACCTTCGGCTACTTCCCTGGCGATATCGTCCGTGAAATAGGAAAAGTCGTACCTGCCTCCCCGCGAAAACCAGAATTGCTCTTTGCGACCACCTTTCTCAACCGTAACCATACTGGATAGCGCGCTGCCCGGAAGCAAATCCTCCGCCTTGGCCCCGTCACTTGTAACTATCATTATTCGCTTTCTCGCGTCGCCGAAACGGGCGATTGTTTTGACTATATAATTCGAGCGAGCGAAACATTTTCCAGCGGTCGATTCGACAAGTGAAAGCCGGGGCGCCAATGGCGCAGGCTTTGTACCCGTCAGCGGGTAGTAATTATCCGTCTTGACAGCCGCAAATTTACCGGACACGGTGGTCGCCGAACCGTCCGCAATCGTCGCTGCCATCGCCGCAGCGGCCATCATCGATTTTTCTGTCAATTCCTGCGTAAAGCCGAACCCTACCTGGTCGCCCTTGACCGTGCGGATACCCACGCCGAGATTCACCGTTGTAGATGCCCGGTCAACCTTTTTGTCTTCCAGGCCCAGCGTGTTTGATATGGTATGCTCGAAGTAAAGGTCCGCGAAATCCCCGCCCTTCGCAAGCGCCTTAGCCAGAACTTTTTTGCACAAAGAATCGGTTATGCCGAATTCTTTTTCAAAGTATCCTGCCTTTTCGGTCCCCGCAAACGTCAGCCATCCGTCGAATAACACCGGCCCGGCGACTATAGCGCCCCCCGCAGCCGTGGTGGCCTTCAGAAAAGTGCGCCTGTCTATTCTATCCATAATCATTCCCTCGGTTTTCCCAATAATCTCCTTTATACTTACTATAAGTTTATTCTGTTCGCTTGTCTAATGCAACCTGATTTCCGGAGTCCAAAAGCAAAATAGCATAACTGGACAGGACGCAGATAATCTGATAGATTTTCATAACCAATGCCCGCTGCCTCGCAATCAATTATAAATATGAGGAATTGAAATGACCGGAGAAAACGAAAAAGAAATCAGGCGTGATTTTATACGCGATGCGGTTACAGAGGATATCGCCCCGGGCGGACGGTTCGAAGGAAAGACCGTCTGCACGCGTTTTCCTCCTGAACCGAACGCCTATCTCCACATAGGCCACGCAAAGGCCGTCTGGATTGACTACGGAATAGCCGAGGAATTCGGCGGAAAGTTCAATCTCCGCTTCGACGACACCAACCCCGCGAAGGAAGAGCAGGAATTCGTTGACGCCATAATCGAAGATGTCCGCTGGCTCGGCGCAAAATGGGATGGTCGGCTGTTTTTCGCAAGCGATTACTTCGACCAGATGTATGAATGGGCAATCGAGTTAATCAAAAAAGGCAAAGCATACGTCTGCGACCTTACCCCTGACCAGGTCAGCGCGCACCGCGGCACACTTACCGCCCCTGGTCAAAACAGCCCTTACCGAGATAGACCCGTCGAGGAAAACCTCGACTTATTTACCCGCATGAAAAACGGCGAATTTCCCGACGGTATAAAGACCCTCCGTGCCAAAATCGATATGGCGCACCCAAACCTCAATATGCGCGACCCGATTATGTATCGTATCCTGCACACCGAACACCACCGTCAGGGCAACAAGTGGTGCATTTACCCGATGTATGACTGGGCGCACGGTTTCGAGGATTCAATCGAGGGCATTACCCACAGTTTGTGCAGTTTGGAATACGAAAATCATCGCCCGCTGTATGACTGGTTCATCGACGCGGTAAACGAAGGCAGAACCGACGATGGCTCAGGCCCATGGGGCAAAAAAATCAATCACCCCCGCCAAATCGAATTTGCCCGCCTCAACCTCACCTACACGGTGATGTCCAAACGCAAACTAATCGACCTCGTCCGCGGAAATCATGTCCGCGATTTCGACGACCCGCGCCTGCCCACGCTTGCGGGCCTGCGACGGAGGGGTTATACGCCCGAAGCGATTCGCAATTTCTGCGCCACAATCGGCGTCAATAAATTCTACAGCACCATTGATGTCGCGCTGCTCGAACACTGCGTCCGCGAGGACCTGAACAAAACCAGCCCGCGCGTTATGGCGGTGTTAAAACCCTTGAAGGTGATTATCGACAACTATCCCGAAGGACAGGTTGACCAATTAGATGCGATAAACAACCCCGAAGACCCGTCAGCAGGCTCACGCAAAGTCCCGTTCTCAAAAGAGCTTTATATCGAGCGGGATGACTTTATGGAAACCCCGCCCCCCAAATTCTATCGACTAAGCCCCGGCAAAGAAGTCCGCTTGCGCTACGCCTACTTCATCAAATGCATAAACGCCATAAAAGATAAAAACGGCAATATCACCGAACTGCATTGCACCTACGACCCCGCCACAAAAGGAGGGGATGCACCCGACGGCAGAAAAGTAAAATCGACAATTCACTGGGTCTCCGCAAAAGACGCTATACAGGCAGAAGTCCGGCTGTATGAGAATCTCTTCACCAAAGAAAATCCCGATGATGTCCCCGAAGGCAAGGACTTAACCGCAAACCTGAATCCCAAATCGCTTGAGGTTTTGAGAAATTGCTTTGTCGAACCAGCTTTGAAGGACGCAAAACCGCTCGCCCGGTATCAGTTTGAACGACTTGGCTATTTCTGCGTTGACCCCGACACTGCAAACGGCATACTTACCTTCAACCGAACCGTCTCTCTCCGTGACGAATGGGCGAAAATACAGAAAACGCAGAAAGTTTAGGGGTGCGAAAAATGAGATACGTAACGCTGTTTGCGATGGCAATTGTTTTTGCGGGCGGATGCCAACGGAAATACATGGTCGTGGAAGCCGAAAAGGCGGGATTGTCGGACGCCGAAACAAGGGAAGCGATGAAGGCGGAACGCCTCGGGGAGGAACTGTATTTACAGGATGTAATCGCCGCGAAGGCAACGGATGCGCTGCTGCGAGTGGTTGGCTCGATAAAACCGGGCGACCTGAACGGCTGGATTGTCATTAAGGACGGAGGCGGGAACCTGACGCGATTCATCAAGGGGACAGTAGAGGATGCAAACGTCGTTTATGACGTGCAGATTGACATTAAGGGCAACGCCAGGGTTACGAAGGATAACCTGCGGCCCTTGTCGGCGACGGAGATGGCGATGTTCCTCGCCAGGCGAAACGCGATGCGTGCCGCGCCAAAGGATTGCGCCAGGGCCTATAATACCGCGGTAATGGAAGACATCGATTCCAGCGGATGGCTGGTCTATGTCCTGGCGGCAATGGCGGAGGATGTAATTGTGGTTGGAGGGCACAGCCGGGTAAAAGTGTCGGCGGACGGGAAAAATGTTTTGGCGGTAACTCCGCTTTATCAATCCTGTTTTGTGCTGCCAAAGCCGGCTGCCGGCAAAACCGGAGAATCACAGGCCCTTTCCCTGAGTTACCCCATTGGAAACGTCCCTTCGGAGATTCACGTATTTCTAAACCGTCTTCACGGATATCCTTTGTATGTGGCCACGGCAAAAGGCGAATGGCTTGTGAAGAACGGGAAAATATCGTTAATCAAGCCCGTCAAAAAAACAGGGCAGCAAAAATAAACCGGCAGACCGGCGCTGCTTTTGAGGCACGGGTCATTTAGCTAAAATCATTTTGATTGAGACCACCAGCATCGCCGCGCCGAAAATTCTCGAAAGAGTCACCCCCGAAAGGGCCGTCGCGAATTTGGCCCCGAAGAACCCGCCGATGAAAAATCCGATGCACATCAGGCCCGCGACCTTGAGGTCCACGTAACCTTTTGAATAGTAAGCCCAAGCGGCCAACAGGCCGATTGGCGGCACCATCATAGCCAGCGTCGTCCCCTGTGCCGTTTGCTGAGAAAATCCCAGCAGGAAGACCAGTGCCGGAATAATAAAAATACCGCCCCCGATACCTAAAAGTCCGCTTAGAATCCCCGCAGCCAGTCCGAACGCCAGGTAAAGTGCTATCGTCATTTTATTCGTCCTTATAAAATTAATTGAGTTTGCGTACTTACTTGATAAGCAGCACAACAAGGTCGATTATAAAAAGCAGGACTATCGTCACTTCAAGCAGCAGCATCACGGAGTTTAACCTGTTTTGAAGCAGAATCTGGTAGAGACCGTCGAGCGTCCGGGTTTTTTCCCCGATGATGCGCTGCCAGTCGCCGAGATGGAACCTGTCCGCGAGATTCCTGTGCGTTTTCGCAAGGTGCCAGTCGCCGAAAAATTTTGTTATGTTTGACAATTCATCACTTATTCTCGCCAAGTCTATACGAAGCTCCCGCAGGTTCTCCAGCATTTTACGGGTGGAACGAACTGTTTGCTTGTTCATATCGCTGTAGGCAACCTGAAGCGCCTCGTCGAGGACCCTGTCGTAAGCCGCAAGCTCAACAAGCTGCACGTTCGCAAGCTCCATTATGTGCAGAACGTCGTCGAGCGCATCCTGCTGGCCGACGACAATCGCCGAATCCCAGTCAACCACAACAAGGTCGTCCCCGTAATAGCTCAGGTACAATCCCGTCGATTCGCGGACCTCCTGCTCTGATAGCGCTTCGGCGTTTTCCTCCTGCATAAGCAGCGCCGCCACCCGCCTTCTGTTGGCCGTCAGCCAGTCCTCCGCACGAACCCCCTGCCCTTCCACCCCCGGCAGACCTGCCACGCAAAATACCGTATATGCTTCTGCTTGCATCAGCACCGGGACTGGTCGAACACAGTAAGGCACAAGGTCACTTCGAACACTTTCGGCAAATTCCGCCACCTCTTCCTCAAGACTCCCCTGGGCGAATTTCAAATCGTGATAACCGACAAGGTCCTCCAGCTGCTTAACTTCGAACGGCACTCGAACCTGAACGGTCATCGCGCCGACGCCGAAAATTTTAACGCTTTTCCGGATTTCAAGTGATTCTCCGCTGCGCAGCACGCGCTTTTCCGGAGCAAAATCGGCTATCCGCGGCCGATAGAAAAACATCTGCCGGGGAATTCGCTTGCTGGGGCCCACAAGATAATCCCTCGTCGGCTGCGTTAAAATCTTCTCCACCGGCTCATTTTTTATATCGTACGCGATGTCATAAGCGTAGATATAAACAACCTCGCCGCGGTATGGCAAACCCCGCCCCTGAGTATTTGCGGCCATTTTATCACTCTTGATATCCATATCCATCTCAGTCAAAAAGCTCTTTGAATTTGACGGCTATGTCGCCGCTTTCGCACAGCGCCTGCCCTATCAGGACCGCGCTGACGCCCGCTGCTTTTAATTTTTCCACGTCCTGCCGCGTCTTGATTCCGCTCTCGGCGACAAGCTCGACCTCCTTATCCAGCAAACCGGCAAGACGTGAAGTGGTGTTCAAATCCACCTTCATTGTCGTAAGGTCGCGGTTGTTTATACCAAGGACGCTGTAACCCTTTCTGGGAAAGCCGATAACGCCCCGCACTGCCAAAAGCGAGTCGGCATCGTGCACCTCCAGAAGCACCGTCAGCGTCAATTCGGCGGCGGCAATCATCAGGTCGATAAGCTCCGCGGGCTTCAACGCCTCGGCTATAAGCAGTATCGCGTCAGCGCCGGCGATGCGGGATTCATAAACCTGCCAGATATCTATGATAAAATCCTTTCGCAGGATGGGCAAATCGACGGCGTGTTTCACGTGGTCGATGTATTCGAGTTTGCCCTGAAAATACTTTTCGTCGGTAAGAACGCTTATGGCGTCCGCGCCGCAGCGTTCGTACGTCTTTGCGATTGTGACCGGGGCGAAATCCCTGCATATTACGCCCGCGGAGGGCGAGGCCTTTTTTATCTCGGCGATAACATTCAGACCTCTTTTATTTGTTTTTGTCACGGCCTTATAAAAATTCCGGCATTTGCCGAGAAGCACAAGCTGCTCTTTAAGTTCTTCGAGCGGCTGCTCCCTTTTTCTCTTTTCGACCTCTTTCCTCTTGTCCGCGATGATTTGTTCCAGTATGGTCACAAATGTCCCTTCGCACTTTTTATTCGCTAATTTTCAGTTGTCCCCGCGACCTTGACGTAAGCCATACGAAGCTCATTGAGCGCAGAAGTCATGGCCTGCTGCTCCTCGGCGTTGAGATTGCCTTTTGTCTTCGCTTCGAGCATCTCCAGCATATCGATATTGTACTTGGCAAGCGTAAGGTCCGGCGCACGTTTTTCCTGCCCCTTCACCTGGATAAACCCAAGCGAAAAAAGCGTCTGCGTGAAAAGCATGCTCAACAGGGCCGCGAAGTCGCCTTCGGGCAGCGGGCCCCGGCGATTATCCCCTTCAACTTCCTGTTTTTCTGCCTCCTCCTTTGCCGCCATCACTTCTTTTTCCTTTTTGGCCTGCTGCTTCCAGTCCTCATCGATAATTATTTTCTTCTCTTCTTTTTTGTTGTTTTCAGCCATAACTTACCCGCTCCTTACTTTTAGTGACGAAATTTTTTCATCCTCTTGTCAATGTCCCGTTTCTGTTCACGTTCGGCAATCGCCCGGCGTTTGTCATATTGCCGTTTGCCACGCGCAAGCGCGACTTCGGTCTTCGCAAGCCCCTTTTGATTAAAATATATCCGCAGCGGCACAAGAGTATAGCCGCGCTGCTCAAGCTTGGTGTAGATTTTGTGAATCTCGTGCTTGTGCAGAAGAAGTTTTCTTTTTCGTGTCGGGCTGTGGCCTGCCAGTCCCGTTACCTGGTACTGGGATATTTTCGCGCCCACCAGCCAGCATTCGCCGTTGACGATTCTCGCGTATGACCCGCTCAGGTCAGCCTGCCCCGTGCGGAGCGACTTCACCTCGCTGCCCAAAAGTTCCATACCCGCTTCGAATTTGTCTTCTATCTCGAAGTTGTGCCAGGCCTTTTTGTTGACCGCGACCGAACCCGCCGCCGCGTCTTTTTTCTGGGATTTTGCGGACATTTGGCAAATAATAGCCGCGCCGGCCCCTTTTTGCAAGGTCAACGGTTACGAGGGCCAAAATCTCCCACTGCCGAATACTATCGCCCGCTAAACGCTCGCCTTGCGATTCTCCTGGCAGAACTTGCCCATAAGCATCATCGATTTATTGGTCGCTTCCGCCGAGCCGTCCATTTTCGCGAAGGCATCGACCAGCGCAACCAAATCCGGGTCCGCAGGCACTCGCCCATAGTGATGAGCCACGTTGACTATCCCTGCGTCAAGCCCGTATTCCATCGCCTTCGCCACGTAAGCCCTGCAAACGCCAATCCTGCGCCCCGGCAAATCGCGAACCGAATTGCTGATGCCCAGCGAACAATGCACGCCCTTCATCGCAGGGTCGCTCTTTATCTTCTTTATCGCCTCGAACGCCCGGTAAGTATATCCCGGAACGCCCGGCTCCATCGGCATATCTATCGCCAGCGGAAAAACCGTCGAATCGAAGAAAATCTCCCCCGGCTTGAAACCATACTGCCCGACCGCCTCGGCGTAAATCTTTTTCGCAAGCGAATATAATTCTTCCATTGAATGCGACCCGCCAGGCCCTGTCGGTTTGTCTTCCGTCATCAATAAACCGATGAACGCGTAATCGTAATCCTTTTTGAGCGAGAAGAATTTATCCATCGTGTAAATTTTGACGGAGTTAATCAGCGGCTGCCTCACCACCTCATTGGTGTCATACCACTCCTTCAGCGCCGCGACCAGCACATCGTTGTTGCCGCTGTCGATGCAGATGGGGACACCGTCGCTCCACCTCCGCACAAGCTTTACATATTCGCGCATCATATTGACCGCGACCTGCTGGTCATCCTCGCCGAACGCGTCAACGTTGACGGCGATATAATCCGCCCCGTCATTGGCCTGCGATTCCACCAGTGCTTTGATATAATTCAAGGGCCCGCTGGGCTTCGTATAAGCATCCGGCCCAAGCTGTGCAAGCTGCCTCATTATCTGTCCCGTCTTCGGTATCGAGGCGTGAATCGATTCGCCAATCGAAATCAACGCGTTTTTCATAGTGTGGTCCCTCCCGAACAGGTAATTCAAAATCGACGCGGTATTATCCAGCGCCTTTATTCTCGGCCTGTTGATTGTTCGTCTGAGTTTCGTAATCCCATATGTTTCCGACGCCGCCGCGTCGTAAATCAATTCCCCGATGCATACTTGTTCCGGATTATTCCCGCACTTGCCATCCGCCGTCGCGTCGCCGCAAGGCGCGTTGGCAAGCCCTTTTTCGCATTCCCCCATCGTGCAAAGCCCGAAATTCTCAGGCAGATAACAATCTCCGCATCCCTCACAGTCAAATACCAGATACTTAAACGCGCTCTCATTGGCGTGGAACAATTTATACATCGCCCCTTCGCTCTTTTCCGTCCCCAGCGCAGCCATCACACCCCTGAAAATCTTAAACCCGCGATAATCGGGATTCAAAATCGCCCTGTGCATAAAATTGAAAAACTTATGATGAAACGTCTTGCGCGGCTTCGACAAAGTCCTCTCTCGACCGTTATCATCATAAAGATAAAACGCCCTCTTCGCGGGCCAGCATAAATTGTCCTTGTATTGTCCCCAGCCATCGCCGATTTCCGCGGCCTTTTTCAAAATGTTCGCGAAAGTCTCGAAATTGCTGACGCCCCCGATATCGACCCCCCCCGCACCAATCGCTTTATACATCGCCACCTGCTGCGCCGCCCTCTCAACGTGCTGCGACAAATTCTCCGAATACAGTTTCGCCAGAAGCTCGTCGCTCACAAAACACCCGGTCAATTTAACGTCGTGCATCAACCTTGGCGCTGCGGTCGTAGTGCTCAAAAGATAAACGTTGCCCAGGACGGGGATGTTTAGTTTGTTTTTCTCGATGTATTTGAAAATCTCCTGTGATTTTTTCCAGTCCCAGCCGACCTGGGTAATCAAAAATTTCGCCCCGCAGGCAATCTTCTTTCCCATCTTGTAATATTGCTGCATCTGCGACTGCTCTGTATATTTGAATGGCGATACCGCCGCACCCGGGAAGAACTGGTGAACCTTGTCCAAATCCGCAGGCTTCGCCTTTATATATCCCTCGTTGTTCATGTCCCTGATGACTTGCAGCAATCCAATCGAATCAAGATCGAAAACGCTCGTCGCGGAAATCGGCTTGTCCCCCGTCAGAATCAGCACGCTGTCTATTCCGGAATCTCTAAGTCCCACAAGCGAGCTGACAAGCGAATTGGCGTTCTGGTCCTTGCACGAAATATGCGGCACACAATCCAAATCGCCCAGCAGCCCCTCCGCGTTCAGCCTGTCAATCGCATGCCCCGGGTCGATATTCGCCACGCCGCCCGGGTTCTGGGGCAGCGTAATTCCCGCGAAATCAAACCCCGCCGGTATCGAATCAGGCCCCGCCTTTTTGTAAGCCGACAAAAATTTCGCTATCGGCCCAAAATCAAAATTAGGCCCGCTTGCCAGCTCCGCCACTACAACAAAACCGGATTTGTTTCCCAGCCGTTCGCTTATCTTTTTCCGCTGCGCCATTTATCGTTCCTGTAAATGCCTCTAACATGATAGATACCGATTTAACTGGTGTTTTTACCACGAAGACCGGTATCCACAAAGAAAAATCTTGACGCCTTTGCGTCTTAACGGCGAAAATTTTTCGCCTGCCAACACCATATAACATACTGGTATAGAACGACTTAGGTTCAAATATGTATATGCCCCACGAATCGTCCCGCACAGCCTGCCTTACGGCAGGCGCAGTCCCTTACCGACGAAGTCGCAAGCCCGTCGTATGGGCTTAGAATCCTGCGGGTTCGTTCTGATGGTATGCGTTAGTTATGAACTGTGGGTCGCCGGGGACACAAGTGTGTAAAATGAAAACGGGGCGCACTGCGCCCCGTTTTGATATTCTCATCGTCGAGCAATGCTCGATTACCAGTTCAAGTACCGTTATTCCCGAAAATTAGTTTCTGATTTTCAGGCAGTCAGCTCTCCAGCAGCACTCTGTCCACTGACAGGTGCCGTTGGTGGTGCCGTAACAGGCATTATTGTGCTCGGCGCTCTGAATGGCGCGAATCAGTTCGGTCTTTTTCATAGTGCCGGGCGTAATGCCAAGATTCTTGGCCTTGTCCTTTATCTCACCCATTGTCATTGGTCTCTCGACTACTTTTACCGGAGTCATGCGTTTCTCCTATTTAACTGTGTGGTTGTTTGAATTTAATTTATACTTACGGGGTCCCTGTCCGGTCCCATTTTGCGTAAGTCACATTTGCATACATTCTTACTTCGGCTGTTTTGCCGCGCCCGCATTATCAACTTTACAACAAATAGCAAATTGGCCCAAAAACCGCAGAAAATTGTCCCTGCGAGAAGAATTTCTCGGACTTTCCGTCCGCCTCAGGATGACCTCCACATCCTGCCCTCACCGGCGGGAACGGCTTCTTCAACCATTGGCTCTGACCGGGCAATCGGTTTTATCTTTGTTGAATCCTGTCGACCGAAGCCTTTGATTACAAAAAGCAGTATCAGGAATACGACCCATGTCGCAACGTAGCTGCCGACGCTGATTATGATTAAATCGACTGGCAGATAGACCGCTTTTGTGAACATCGGCAAACGCATCGGTCTGTCGAAGTGACTATTGATTACGTAGCCGTTGATGTAAGCAATGTACCCACTGATACAGGCTGCAGCAAGCGATAGAATTAATGTCAGCCGCGTCAGTCCTTTTACAATATCAACCGGCCTGTGCTCGCTCGCCTCGGCCTGCGCGTCCCTGATTCGTAATTTCACCGCCTCCAGTTCTTGCTCAAGCTTTATTCTAAGCGACGCCTCGGACTCCGCCTGTGACTGATATTTCTTTTTCGCAATCGCCTCGGCCTTGGCCTGGCTTTCCGCTTTTATCTTTGCTCCTGTCTCTGCCTGCAGTTGCTGTCCCAGCTGGCCCCTGGCCTCGGCTTCTTTAACCGCACGCGTTTCCGCTTCCGTTCGTGCGTCCTCTGACTCTTTAAGTTTCGCCTTGACCTCCGCAAGTTCACGGCTTATCACCTCAACCTGCACGTCTTCCTTTAATCTCGCTTCGGTTTCGGTTTTTAATTTTTCCTCTAATTCTTCTCTGGCCTGTTTTTCCGCCATTGCCGATTCTTCAGCCTTTGTCCTGGCATCGGTCTCCGTCAGCAGTTTCGCCTCAATCGCTGCTCGTGCGCCGACCTCCCGTTTAAGCCGTTCTTCCGCCTCCTGTCTTGCCTGGACGTCAATTTTTGCCTGAAACTCCGCCTTGGCTTTTGCGTCGAGAGAAGATTTGATTTGTTTTTCTAACTCGAATCTTGCCTCGGTTTCGTTTTTGAGATGTTCTTCTGCTTCCGCCCTGGTCTCCGCCAATATCGCCATTGGTATCCCGTCATTGGGAACAGTAAGCGGACCGGCAGCGCATCCGCGTCTGTCCGGCGCCCGAACTTCCTTTTTGCACTTCGAGCATTTGATAACCGTACCGGCCATCTCGGAAGATATGTAAAATCCGCTCTGGCAATGTGGACAAGTAGCTATCATTAATTACACCTATAAACAAAATATACCAATAGAACTTCGTTAAACAAAACCCGCGACTTAACCTGAAAGGGCTATTACGCTCTTTTGGTCCGGGAAAAACGCCTCTCCCAGTAAGACCCCCGCATATGCCCTTCACAAACATTTGACCCTGCGGCAAATTTGTGATATGCTCATTTTTGCTGAATCTTTGACAATTATGTTAGCCAGGGGAGCCCCCGCTGCTGTCTTGCAACAGCAATGGACTTAGCCATCCCTTCCGGGAGATGCGGGGGCTGAGATATCCCGACTTGTCGGG
The DNA here is from genome assembly GCA_049509475.1 of Sedimentisphaerales bacterium. Classification (GTDB taxonomy): domain Bacteria; phylum Planctomycetota; class Phycisphaerae; order Sedimentisphaerales; family Anaerobacaceae; genus Fen-1362. Next base: position 44,157 of record JBEKZW010000001.1, on the reverse strand, counting down.
GTGACCCTATGAACCTGCTCAGGTTAAAACCTGCGAAGGGAGGCGAAAACGGTTTTTTGAAACGCTCCTTTTGCTGGAGCGTTTTTTTGTTTATGAGTATTGGATATGGGCTTGTTAAAAATAAACGGCAAAGAACATGAATTTGCTGACGGCAAAATGCCCGCGACGATAGCGGATTTGCTTTCGTCTCTCGGCGTCGATTCCACTCCCGTTGTCGCCGAGCTTGAAGGCCAAATCATCGAACGCAAAAACTTCTCGACTACGCCGCTGCGAACCGGCCAGAATATCGAGCTGGTTAGATTTGTTCCCGGAGGTTAAATATGGATTCGCTCGTTATCGCTGGAAAACAATTTACCTCGCGCCTGCTCATAGGCACGGGAAAATTCTCCTCCAGCAAGGCAATGGCGCAGGCAATAGAGGCCGCCGGCGCCGAAATTGTTACCGTCGCTCTTCGCAGGGTCGATATCACAAACAAAGACGATTGTTTGCTCTCCGCAATCGACCGCGAAAAATATCTGCTGTTACCCAACACATCGGGCGCACGCACCGCCGATGAGGCGATTCGCTTATCCCGCCTCGCTCGTGCCGCCACAGGCATCAACTGGGTCAAGCTCGAAGTAACGCCCGACCCGTATTATCTCTTACCAGACCCGATTGAAACATTAAAGGCCGCTGAGATTCTCGTCAAAGAGGGCTTCGTCGTTTTGCCATATATCAACGCTGACCCGATATTGAGCAAAAAACTTCAGGATGTCGGCACGGCAACCGTTATGCCTTTAGCCAGTCCCATCGGCTCGAACCAGGGATTAAAAACGCGCTCGGCGATTGAAATAATAATCGAGCAGGCCAATGTCCCCGTCGTTGTCGATGCCGGTCTTGGTTTGCCCTCACACGCCGCCGAGGCGATGGAAATGGGAGCGGACGCGGTTTTGGTAAATACCGCAATCGCGACTGCAGTCGAGCCGGCCAAAATGGCAGAGGCGTTTAAGCTCGCAGTTATAGCAGGACGGACCGCTTATCTTTCCGGCGCCGCAGCCGAATCAAAAAAAGCAAACGCCTCAAGCCCGCTCACCGGGTTTTTGCGAAATGAATAATATGACCACTACAGCACAACATCTCGATATAAAAACTATTCTTGCCGACAGGGGACTCGACGGCTCAGGCAGAGATATTTGGACTAAGCGTCTCGGTGAAATTACGGAAGACGAAGTGAAATGGGCGTTATCTCGCAAGCCGGGATATTATGTTCTTGACCGGCTGCTTATGCTGATTTCGCCGGCCGCGGAAAATTATATCGAACAAATGGCGCAAATCGCCCATCAACTCACGCTCCAGCGATTCGGCAAAACCGTCCGATTATACGCCCCGCTTTACGTTTCGAATTACTGCGTCAATGGCTGCCTTTACTGCGGCTTCAGCACAAATCATCAATTTTCCCGAATCCGCCTCACAATCGAGCAGGCGCTCGCCGAAGCAGACATAATCGCAAAAGAGGGATTCAGGGATTTGCTCTTGGTCAGCAGTGAAGACAAAACCTTTATCACCGTTGATTACCTTGCTGAACTCGCGTCCAAACTTCGCCCCAAATTCAGCTCGCTCGCTGTTGAGATTTACCAGATGAGCACAGAGGAATATTCAAAATTGTTCGCGGCTGGCATCGAAGGTGTAACACTTTATCAGGAGACCTACGACCGCGAAACATATCGCAAATATCACCCCGCAGGCCCAAAGGCCGACTACGATTATCGATTGAGCGCACCCGATAGTTTCGGCCAGGCGGGAATGAGAGAGATAGGCCTTGGCGCTCTTTTGGGGCTAAACGACTGGCGCCTCGAAACCCTTGCTCTCGCCGAGCACGCCCATTACCTGATGAAAAAGTATTGGAAATCGCGAGTGTCATTTTCCTTCCCGCGGTTGCGACCCGCAAAAGATGTTGACCAAAAGCAATTTTCTCTTCTCTCGGATAAAAATCTCGTCCAGATGCTCCTCGCCCTTCGCCTGTGCTTCGCCGATGCGGGAATGACTATTTCAACACGCGAGCCGGCCCATCTTCGCGACCAGCTTGTTAAACTCGGCATTACCCGGATGAGTGCAGGCAGCAAGACCAACCCCGGCGGCTATGCCTCTCACACCGATTCAGTAGGCCAATTCGATATCGATGATTCCCGCTCCCCTGCCCAAATCGCCGCTATGCTCAAATCTCAGGGCCTCGAACCCGTCTGGAAGGACTGGGATTCAGCATTTATTATTGATGAATGATTATTGATAATTAACAGTCACGCTGGTTTTGGCATCGGCATAGCCATTCGCCGGCGTCAGCCAAATAATCAATCATCCATTATCAATAATCAATTAGCGTGGTTTTGGGAAGAAGATGGTTTCCGCGAAGCCGAAACGTTTAAGTGCCCTGTTTTTGGGCCTTAAATTCCGCAAGCAGATCTTCGTATGTCTTAATCCGGAAAGGTTTTGGCTCGATATCAATTGCCTGCTTAACATACTCCAAACCTTTATCGCATTCTCCCCTCACATAATTTATTAATCCAAGGTAATCGAGATAGCAGGCCTTACCGCTAATATTGGGTGTTTTGGTTGTTACTAATTCTTCCGCCTTGGCTATATACTTGTCTGCTTCAGCTGAATTTTTTCTGGTTCGCTCACAGAAGAAAGCCAATTTACACCATAACCAAACTCCTTCCGGATCGGTTTCACATGCCTTAAGCAACGTTGAATATGCCTTGTCGTATTTGTTGGCTTTGACAAATTTATCGTGCTGTTCGAGAAGGCAGGCAACAACCACATTGTGCAGGGTGTGTGTGCGAAAGTAGCTTAACATGGTCCATGAATCCAGCAGTAAAAATCCAAGACATAAACTTAAAAACAGGAATTGAATCGCAGCAAAGACAATCCTGTGTGAACCGTTATATAAAGTTATTAAAAATTCCACTCCCAGCAATACTAACAAGGCGATGATGACCCACCACGCAATTGAAACAACAATTCGCATTCTGGCGGCGAGTTCAATCGTATCAACTTTGCTGCGAAGATGGTCTGCATAAAAAAGTAGTGCCGCCGAAGAAACCATAAGAGGCCTTGAAATGAAAAATATAATTTTCCCAGCCCACCATAAAGATTTTATTGAATTGGTACTCAATGTCGCCTTTGGCTCTTCGAATCTCGCCTCCACAAGAGATAGCATAATGGATAAAACAATAGCCGCCCAAACAACAATTAAAATAATCCTTTTTGTATTATCAGTCATATTCATGTTGCTCACGCCGATTTATTTTTCCCGGTTTTTAAGCGAAGAGAAGCTCTGAAAGAGTGGGTTGCGGCAAGACAGGCAATAGCAAATGCTATTAGCGATGGAATGTTAGCGGAGAGCAATCCGAGGTTGATATAGGTTTGAGACCATGATGCCGGACAAATCATTGCCAGTATAAGGCCTAAAATAAGCCCTGTGCCTATGAAAATTATTAAACCGCCTACCGCAGCGACTACATATTTCATACAGCTCTCCTAGAAAAGTATAATACTTAATATTACCGCAAAATTCAGTATCAATACAATGTTGAACTCCACAACTTTCAGGATGGCAATTATGGTTTTTGGAAAGTGATGGTTTCGGCGAAGCCGAGGAAGTGTTTGCGGGAGCGGATATTTGTGAAGCCAAGTTTCAAAAGAAATTGCTTGAGGGCATTCCTGTCGGGATACTGTTTTAAACTTTCGGCGATGTAGGTATAAAGCTGGGGGTTACGAAGCAGGAGGATTCCCCAGAAGCCGCCCCAGAATTTCAGAAGCATTCCTTTTGTTTTCTGCAGAAATTGATTCGGCGGTTTCGAGAAATCCAGAAAAGCTGCGCTAGCCCCCGGCTTCATAACCCTGCGGATTTCAATAAGCGCCCCTTCGAGATTCGGTGCGTTGCGCAAAGCGTAGCCGCCCGTAACGATATCGAAACTCTCATCTGCAAAATTCGTCCGGCACATATCCTGAAGGGTAAAAGTAATATTGCTGAATGTGTTTCGCTCTCGCGCGTAATCAATCATTGGTTTGGTTACATCCAGCCCGACGATATGACCCGCGGGGTATTTGGCCGCTAAGCGAAATGTTATATCTCCCGTTCCGCACGCGATATCGAGACAATGAGCGTTCTTGTTGTCAGGCAAATCATTAACTAATCTATTTTTCCACGACATGTCCTGGCCGAAAGAAAGGGCACGCGTAATAAAATCATATCTCGGCGCGATTGTGCCGAACATTTCCCGGTTGAAAAACAGTTTCCCCTCCGCCTGATGAATATAATCGTGCATATTCAGATTGAACCGATTTTTCATTGTGTCGTCTTTTGCAGTTCACGCTGTTTCCACATCGCGTAGAGGGGCGGATAAACCAGTAATTCGAGTATGAAGCTGGTAAGAATCCCGCCAATCATCGGGGCGGCTATTCGTTTCATCATATCCGCGCCTGTCCCCATCGACCACATAATCGGTATGAGGCCCATAAACATCGCCATTACCGTCATCATCTTTGGCCGAATCCTTTTGACCGCTCCGTGAATAATCGCCTCTTTCAAATCCGCGAATGTCTTCATCCTGCCCTGCGTCACCATATCATTGTAAGACAAATCCAAAAACAGCAGCATAAAGACACCCGTCTCCGCGTCAAGCCCCATCAGCGCTATCATTCCCACCCATACCGCTATCGATACGTTATAGCCCAGTATATAAAGGAACCATACCGCGCCAATCAGCGAAAAAGGCACCGCGAGCATTACGATACCGGTCTTGACGATGTTCTTTGTGTTTATGTAAAGCAGGATAAATATGATTAAAAGCGTAAACGGCACGACGACTTTCAGCCGTTCTCGTACCCGCAGCATATTCTCGAATTGCCCGCTCCATTGCAGGGCGTAACCAGCGGGTAGTTGCAACTGCTCAGCAACCACCTTTTTTGCCTGTGTGACGTAGCTGCCGATATCTATGCCTGTGATATTAACGTAAACGTAACCGACCCGCATACCATTCTCGTCGCGTATCATCGATGGCCCAAGTGAAACACTTATTTCCGCAAGCTCCCCAAGCGGTATCTGTGCACCCGATTGGGTAGGCACAAGCACCCGCTGTAACTTCTCCAAATCGTCGCGGTAGTCTCGCGCGTATCGCACATTTATGCTGTATCGTTCAGTCCCTTCAATTGCTGTCGTAACATTTTCTCCGCCGATTGCGCTTGTGATAATCTCCTCGGCGTCCTGTATCGTCAATCCGTATCGCGCCAACTGTTCCCGCTTAAGGTCGAAATCAACAAAATAACCGGCTGCTGCCCGCTCGGCGATTACGCTTCGCGTTCCTTTTAAAGGTTTAATTATCGTTTCAAGCTGAGTCCCGATTTGCTCAATGACGCTGAGGTCCGCGCCATAAATTTTGATTCCTATATCGGTTTTAATGCCGGTGCTAAGCATATCAGTCCTTGCTTTTACCGGCATTGTCCACCCATTGGAGACGCCAGGTATCTGCATTTTAGTGTTCATTTCCTCAATCAGTTTTTCCCACGTCAGCCCGGGCCGCCAATACCGCTTATCCTTCAAAATAACTGTCGTCTCCATCATCGAGAATGGCGCAGGGTCCGTCGGTGTATTTGCTCGCCCCGCCTTGCCGAACACCCGTTCAACTTCGGGAAACGACATAAAAATCTTGTCCTGTATCTGCAAAAGGTTCGCCGCCTCCGTAACCGATATCCCAGGCAGCGTCGTCGGCATATACAGAATCGTCCCCTCATTCAATGGCGGCATAAACTCCGACCCAAGCTGGAAATAAACGGGCACGGTTATGGCCATCAGGACAATTGTAATAATGATGGTGAACTTGCGATGCTCAAGAACAAAATTGCACGCCGGCTCATATATCGCGAATAATCTCCTGCTCACCGGGTGCTGCTCTTCGGGATAGTATTTGCCTACGGTAATCGCGTTGTATAATTTCGAGAGCCACGCCGGCTTAAAATGTTTGTAATCCATCCGCGTGAAAAGCATCCGTATCGCCGGGTCGAGAGTTATCGCCAGAATTGCCGCGATTGCCATCGCGAGGTTTTTGCTGTATGCCAGCGGCTTGAAGAGGCGCCCCTCCTGGTCAACCAGCGTGAATATCGGCAAAAACGCGACCGCTATGACTAACAGCGAAAAGAATACCGATGGCCCGACCTCTTTTAAGGCGTTCAGCCGGATAATATGAAAATCACCTTTGCGCCCGCCCGCCTCCCACAGTTGCAGTTTTTTGTAAGCGTTCTCAACCTCCACAATCGCGCCATCAACCAGCACTCCTATTGATATCGCGATACCAGATAGCGACATAATATTGGATGTCAGCTTGATGCCATACATCGGGATAAACGACAACAGAACCGCGATGGGTATCGTAACTATCGGTATGATTGCCGACGGGAAGTGCCATAAAAATATCAGTATCACCAAACTTACGATAATCATTTCCTCGATGAGCTGATGTTTCAGCGTGTCGATTGCCCGTTTAATCAGGTCTGAGCGGTCGTATGTCGTAACTATCTCGACGCCTTTAGGCAGCGACGGCTTTATATCCTCGATTTTGGCCTTGACGCGATTGATTACGTTGAGCGCGTTTTCCCCCTGCCTCATTATCACGATTCCGCCTACCGTGTCCCCCTGGCCATCCAAATCCGCTACCCCGCGTCGTATATCAGGCCCGATTACAACATCCGCGACATTTTTCACTAAGATAGGCGTCCCGCGCTCATTTGTTCCTATAACCGTGTTCTCCAAGTCCGCGGGTGATTTTACATACCCTTTCGCCCGAATCATATATTCCGTGCCTGACATCTCTATCAGCCGGCCGCCCACGTCGTTGTTGCTTTGCCTTATCGCCTCGACGACTTTCGTAATAGGGATATTGTATGACAGCAGCGCATTGGGGTTGACGTTGACCTGGTATTGCTTTTGAAAACCGCCCACCGCCGCGACATCCGCGACTCCGGGCACGGTTTGCAGCGAGTATCGCAAATTCCAATCCTGAAAACTTCGTAAATCCGCCAAACTGTTGTTGCCGGTTTTATCGACCAGGGCGTATTGATAAACCCACCCCAGCCCCGTCGCGTCCGGCCCGATTTCAACCGACACGCCCTGAGGGAGTTTGGCGGTAATTTTGCTCAGGTATTCCACCACCCGGCTTCTCGCCCAGTATATGTCCGTCCCGTCCTTGAAAATTATATAGACGTATGAAAATCCGAAATCCGAAAAGCCCCGTATCGCCCGCACGTTCGGCGCGCCGAGCATCGCCGTAACAATCGGATACGTTACCTGCTGCTCGATAATGTCCGGGCTTCTGTCCCATTTAGAGTAGATTATTACCTGCGTGTCCGACAAATCCGGAATCGCATCTAACGGCATAATCCTTATGCAATATACCGCCCCGACTATCGCCGCGATCGCAAAGAAGATGACGATAAACTTATTTTTAGCGGAAAATTCTATTATTCTGCCAATCATCGTCGCCCCGATGCCTTCACTTGTTTGGTTCCGCTGCTTTGTTGAAACCTGCGTTCAGTTTGCTCTCCGAATCTATCAGGAAGTTGCCCGATGTCACGACCTCCTCATTTTCCGTCAATCCTTTTAACACCTCGTAATATCCTTGTGCTTTTGAGCCAAGTGTTACAGCTCTCGGCTCAAAATGGCCTTCCGACTTTACGACAAAAACTATATTTCGTATTCCCGCGTGCATAACCGCTTCTTCAGGCACGGCAAGTTTTTCTCCGAGGTCGTACTTTATCACCACGTTGACAAACATCTCAAGCTTGAGCTTGTTTTCGGTATTATCCACCAGCGCCCTGACTTTCAGTGTCCGGGTCGCCGCTTCGAGTATGGGAGTAACCGAGACAACCTGCCCCTCGAAAACCTCGCCGGGATACGCTATCGCCCGGACCTCAATGGGTGTCCCCGTTTTGACCAGCTCCGCCTCGTATTCGTAAATCGTTACATATACCCAGACGTTTTTGTCTTCACTGGTGGGCAGATACAGATTCTGCTGCGGCTGACCGCCTTTTTCCAGCCCGGTTATTTCACCCTCGCTCATTCCCATAGCCAGCAGCTTTTGTTTCATTGATTTTATAAGGGCTCCCGACTGCTCATCTATATAACCTTCGTCCTTGTGTATCGTCCGGCTGCTTTTGAACGTCTGCAGATATTCCTGCTGCGCGGTAAACAACGCCGGGTCGTACGCAACCCTTCCGACTGTCAGGATTTCGCCTGTCAGTTTCCTCTTTTCCACTCTGCCTTTTTTTACGCCGATTAACTGCTGCTTTTCAGGGCTTATGTAAACGCCGGACGTCTGTGCCTGGGCAGTTTCTTCTTCATATACCGGCACATAATCCATTCCCATCTGGTCTTTCATCGGGACAGGCGAAGTTACTGCCGGGTTCATCGGGTTGCGATAATACAGTATTTTTCTTTCCGCGGCCTGTTTCGGAGATTCCGGGCGATTCACTTCCCTTTTCACTAATGACATCCCGCAAATTCCGCATTCGCCGGGCTTGTCCGAAGTGAAATTCGGATGCATCGGGCAATAATACAAATCCTTCGCTGTTTCCGAAATGGTTCCTTTGCGTTGTGTGTTATTGTATCGGCCGGGTATAAAAACCCCGACAATCGCCGCCACAATAATCACGCCGATGATAATCGCACGTCTTTTCATTGTTCTGGTTCCTTTTGCGATAATTTCGGTTTATTTCGCGAACTGCGGCAGCTTCGCCACGTATTTCTCCGGGTTCTTATCGAATATTGCCTTGCAGCTTGAGCAGCAGAAATAAACCTTCTTGCCCTTGTATTCCACAAAGACGTTCTTGTCGATTTTGTCCCCCGATACAGGGCAAGTCGTCTGTTCAATTGAACCCATTGCCGTTGTCGCTGTATTATTTGACTCTGCTGCCGTCATTGCCGCCTGCTTCTGCATACCTTCCATCGGCATCTCTTTGGCTGGTGTAGCCGGGCTTTCTTTCTTTTTGCAGCCCGCAAAACCAACAGCCAATGCCAAAATCATAGTTGATACAATTATTTTTGTAACGTTCATTTTATGACCCCTTCATTATTAATTCAGTTCCGTTCCCGCCAGCATTTCTAAATCTGCTAATTTCTGCCGATTATCTGCAATCGCCCGCTGTAAAGACAAATGATAATCCAGAAGAGTCCGCTGTGCGTCAATCAGGCTCAAAAAATCTATTGTCCCTTCTCGATACGCCGCCTCCGACGACCGCAGCAGCTCCCTGCCCTTTGGTATCAGCGTGTCACGGTACAATCTTATCTTCCGGATACTGTCCCTGTATTCATAATATGCCTGTGACGCTTTTGTCAAAAGAACGTTTTCTGTTTCAATCTTTTGCTGCTCGATGCTCGCCTTTTGTGCTTGTGCCTGTCTTTCTCCGGCGCGGTAGCTGTCACGCCACAAAGGCAAATTCACCTGAAATACCATAGCGACGCCGTCTCTGCCGCCGCGACTGTCCATATCTTCCCAATTCACCCCCACACCTATATCCGGATAAAAATTCTTTTCCGCAAGTGTAATTTTGCTCCCCGCGGCCATTGCCTCATAATTCAAGCTCGCCAGCTCCGGATTCTTCTGCCTTAATATGTTCGTTAATTGCTCATAATCCAGCTCAACCGCGTTGAATTCATCAACCTTTGGCCAAGGCAGATTCGCATCCGCCGGCAGGGTCAGTGCCGTCCTAAGCCGGCTTACTGTTGGCTCCCGCAGCTGGTTCAACCCCCGCAAAACATCCTCCAGTTTCGCTATCTCCACCTGCGCACGAATCACGTCAGGATGACTCGCTTCAGCCGTCATATGCTTCGTTTGTGCGACTTCCCCGAAATGCCTCATTAGCTCAAGGTTCTCTTTAGCTATATCAATCGCCCCGGCAAGATAGGCAAATTCGTAAAAACCCTCCTTTATTTCTTTGAACAACGCTAAGCGCGCCGTCTGGTATTTTTGTTGTGCTGCCGATATTTCCTTTGTTGCCGCCTGAGTTCTCGCGTCAATCTTGCCAAACCACGGGAACGTCTGCATCACGCCTACCGTCTGCTTCATCTGCAGGTCCGATTGTTTCGTCCAGTATTCGTATGTAACCTGCGGGTCGGGAAGCGACTTTGCCTGAACAGCCCCTTCCGTTGTCGCCATCCATTGCTGATAGCTGCTCTTTAATCCCGCGTTGTGCGACTCGGCATATCCCAGATAATCTTTCAGCGTCAGAAAGCTGTTTGTTTCATTAGGTTCGCCAAAAGCGCAAGCATACGGCAATAGGATAATGACGGCGGTCGCCAGAGACATTGTTAATATGCCCGTTCTCATCGCATATTTCCTCGAAACAAGTTCTCGCTTAGTTTATTCATCCGAGAGCTTTATCTTATACGGGTTTAAACCCGTCACACAAGAAAATTCTTACCTCCTGAATTTATCCAGCAATTCGATGACTTCATCTATTTTTTTCTGTTTTTCCGTATCGGATTTGCCCCTCAGCGCACCGGCGACACAGCCGTCGAGATGCTTTTTAAATACCTCCCCTTCGACCCTGTGCAGTGCGCCGATACAGGAGCGTATCTGCATCAGGATATCGACGCAGTACCTCTTTTCTTTAATCATTCGCTGGATTCCGGCGACCTGGCCTTCGATTTTCTTCAAAAACTGCAATTGTTCTTCATGTGTTGTCGACTGTTTCATACTTGTCCTATTCTTTCGGTAGTATTACTACCATACCCCCCCACCCTATGTTCAAGATTTTCTAAGTTTTTTTCAAAAAATTGAACTATAATCCCAGCGCCTTCATGCAGTATAAAACGTTTCGCTATGGAAGAAAAATAAGGAAATTGCCTAAATCGTTAAGATAAAATGCCTATTCTGCTGAAAATATCACAGTTATATGCGTATAATAAAACACTATGCTCGAAGAAAGCGCGTCTAAAATTAAACTATTCACCATAGGCCATTCCACCAGGCCGTTCGATGAATTTCTGTCCCTGCTCCGTGATTTCAAAATCGAAGTCATCGTCGATATCAGGCGTTTCCCCGGCTCGCGCAGGTTCCCGCATTTCAATCGCCAGTCTCTCGAACAATCCCTGCCAGCCTCAGGCTTTGAATACGTCTGGCTCGAAGACCTCGGCGGGCGAAGGTCAGGTCCCAATCTCGCTGGTTCTCTCAATCCCGGTCTCACGCACCCGGCCTTTCGCCACTATGCCGATTACATGCAAACAGGGCCGTTTTCTCTGGCGGTTGAAAAACTTTTGTCTATCGCCTCCGAAAAAACCTCCGCCATTATGTGCGCCGAAAAACTCTTCTGGAAGTGCCACCGCCGGCTTATTTCTGATCACCTCGTTGCTAAGGGCGTTCTCGTCGAGCACATTATGGATTCCGGCCGTCTCCAGCCGCACAAACTCAGTGCCGGCGCCGTCATCACGCCGGATTTACTCGTCATTTACCCCTCCCCTTCCGCCGAAGACGATACCCCTTCGCTCTTTGACCGCTGAAAAATCGTGTCGGTTATTTCTTATATTGCCTGACGATATTTGGCCCGAGGGTTCCAATTAATTGCTGTTTGCATCCGCCAGCCCGACGGGGCTTGTCAGCCGTTCGACGAGGAAATCTTCAAATGCTCCGAGATTTTTCCACTTCATCGCGCAGTTTATTGTCTTCGCCTTGCCGTCTATATCTGTGTACCCCTCGTCAGTAACGCAAATGCCGAGTTTTTCCATTTTTATTAAATCGTGACTCGTCGCGAGGTAAATCGCCACGGTATCAAACAGCGTCGAACTCTTGCTGCCCACCTGCCCCTCGTTCATATTGCCGCTTTTTGTCCACACATAGTAATTTTCAATTATCATTTTCGTTATTGGGCTGTTGCAGTCCAGCACTTTCCTGTACTTATCTCCTCGCAGTGTTACCAGCCCGCAGGTATCTAATGGTGTAATAGTCATATCCCAGTCGGCAGTGAAGACCGTCTGTGCCGCCTTTACAAACGAAACAACGTCATATTCCTTTTCCGGCTTCGACTTCTCGCCGTAGCCCCTGCGGATACTTCCCTGCATCCCCACAAACCGGGCCTTCTTCGCTATATTCGGCTCACGTTCCAGCGCAGCCGCAACGTTCGGCAAAGGACCTATCGCGATTAGCGTTATCGGCTCAGGGGAATTCATTATCGTATCTATCATCGCCTGCACGCCGTCAGGGTAAATCTTCCCGGGATACTTCGATAAATCAAAATCCTTTACCCATCCGTCCTGCCTGTGCCCGGTTTTCATATCCCCTATGGCCACCCCCGTCCCGATAGGTATATCCGTTCTGCCTGCCGTCTGAAGCATCTTCGCTACGACCTTTGTCCTGGCCGTTGTGTCGCCAACCGCCGTGGTAATCAGCTTGACGTCGAATTCAGGCGACTGGAGCAGCAATGCCAGCGCCCACGTGTCGTCTATGTCGTCGCAGATGTCGGTATCGAGAATAACCGCTATTTTCCCGTTATTGCCTACGGGGCCGGACACGGATTTGGTGCCTAATTGCTGTTCGCACCCGCCAAATATAACTAACGCCGCCGCCAGAACCGCGACCGGCAAATATCCTGTCTTAGCGTTCATTCTAATATCCTTTCAATCGTTGTTTCATTGCCAATATAATAATCACTCGCCGGTCCATCCGCTAATATAAATTGCCTGCCCGGCACTTGACTTTGCGCCGGATTTTCATATTGTTGCGTAAGTTTTGTGCAAGGAGGCCGAAATTGGCAAAAAAACAGGCAGCAGGAACATTTGTCTTCGAGTCCGCCGGAGGCGAGACCTCGCCAAAGGGCGGGCCGGTGGTAAATTCGCCGGTTGGAAGTGTTCTATACAACGAACACTTAAAACTCACCGATAAATCCCATATCGCCGAGTTCGCCGGCTATCTGATGCCCCTTTGGTATTCTTCGATAGCCGAAGAACATTCCGCAGTTCGTCAGCGTGCGGGCGTATTTGACTGCACTCATATGGGCGCATTAGAGGTCGCAGGCTCAAATGCCGAGAGTTTTCTCGACGCGGCTACTACCAACAACGTCCGAGCTTTGCAGGTCGGCTCGGCACAATACAGCTACCTCCTCGATGCCGCAGGCAACGTCCTTGATGACATAATTATCTACCGCCGCGAAAAAGAAAAATTTATGGTCGTAGTAAACGCCTCCAATGAGCCGAAGGCCAAAGCGTATCTCGCCGCCTTGAACGCGGGTAAAGTAATAATCGACTTGGCAAAACCCGACAGAAAAATTATGGCCGCCCCCGTCCGTGATATGCGTGATACGAAAACCGGCTCCGATTGCAGGGTCGATATCGCTGTTCAGGGCCCGACGTCGCCCGATGTCCTTTGTAAACTCGCCGATGTCTCGGTCGCTCAGCAGCTCAAAAATCTCAAAAGCTTCACCCTCTGCCAGGCAAAACTGGCGAATATCGATTGCATCATTTCCTGCACCGGCTACACCGGCGCAAAGGTATGTTTTGAACTTTTTGTTCATCCGCAGAAAGCAGCAGAATTGTGGCAAATCTTGCTCAACGCAGGAGCTTTACCCTGCGGCCTCGGTTCACGTGACAGCTTGCGGGTCGAGGCGGGCCTGCCCCTTTATGGCCACGAGCTTGACGGGCCATACAACATTTCGCCGTTCGAGGCAGGTTACGGCTGGGCGGTAAAGCTCGACAAAGAGTTCTTCATCGGCAAATCGGCGATGGATAAAATCTCGAAAACCTATAAAATGAAGGTCGCTCGCCTTGAGCTTTCCGGCGAAAAAGGCGTTCGCCCCGTCCGCCAGAACGATGCTGTAATATGTGAAGGCCTTTGCGTCGGCTGGGTCCTAAGCTCCGCAACCGCCGGCTCAAGACAGATTGCGATTGTATATATGAATAAGGATATGGCAACCGAGGGCAATTCGGTTGATGTTTATTATCTGGCTCGCAGCGAAAGCCAGATAAATAAGGGCAGAAAACAGGCCGTGGAAAAAGGCGAACGGATAACCGGGGACATCACTGGCAAAGTGGTTAGCCGATTTGAAAAATTTTAACAGTGGAGACAAAGTTATGGTTGTGAAGGGACTGCTTTACACAAAGGACCACGAGTGGGCAAAAATCGAAGGCGACGTTGCGATTATCGGCATAACCGACCACGCCCAGGACCAGCTCGGCGAGCTTACTTTTGTCGAACTGCCCGACGTCGGCAAAGAAATCAAACAGAAAGGCGAGCTTGCCGTCGTCGAAAGCTCCAAAGCTGCCAGCGATGTTTATTCGCCCGTAACAGGCAAAGTTACCGAGGTCAATAAATCGCTCCAGACCAAGCCGGAAATAGTAAATGACGACTGTTACGGCGCCGGCTGGATTTGCAAAATCCAGATAACCGACAAGGCAACGACGAAAAACCTTATGGACGCCGCGCAGTATGAGGAATATCTGAAAGGACTTTAAGATATGCCGTTTATTGCTAATACCGCCGAGCAGCAAAAGCAGATGCTCTCCGAAATGGGCCTTACGATGGATAAGCTTTTCTCGGACATACCAAAAAACCTTTTGTGCAGCCCGCTGAATCTGCCGGATGGATTGCCAGAGCAGGAAGTCCGTAATGTTCTCGCCGACCTGGCGGGCAAAAATTCGATAGACCTTACGCTTTTCCTGGGCGGCGGCTTTTATGACCACTTCATACCATCCGCCGTGTATTCGATTATATCCCGCAGCGAATTTTACACGGCCTACACGCCTTATCAGCCCGAGGTCTCGCAGGGGACATTGCAGGCGATATACGAATACCAATCGACGATTTGCCGATTGACCGATATGGAAGTCGCCAACGCATCAATCTACGACGGCGGCACCGCAATGTACGAGGCGATGATGATGTCCCTCCGCATCACGGGCAGAAACAAGGTAATCATCGACGACAGCGTCAATCCCATTTACCGCGTTATGATTGAGTCATACACGAAGAACCTCAAAATAGAACACGTCCAGACGCACTGTGCGACGGGCCTTGTCGACCGCGAACAGATATTGGCCAAACTCGATAACGATACCGCCGCTGTGATTTTGCAGAACCCCAACTTCTTCGGCTGCGTCGATGACTTCAGTGACATCGCCGAGGCCGCACACAAAAAAGGAGCGCTCTTGGTTGTCTCCTGCTACCCCATATCGCTCGGAATCCTCAAAACCCCCGGCTCAATGGGCGCAGATATCGTAACAGGCGAAGGACAGTCCCTGGGTATGCCAATGTCTTTCGGCGGGCCTTACCTCGGCTTTATGGCGACGCGAATGGCACACGTCCGCAAAATGCCGGGCAGAATTATCGGCCGGACCAAAGACCGCAACGGCAACGACTGCTTCGTTATGACCCTCCAGGCAAGAGAACAGCACATTCGCAGAGAAAAAGCGACTTCCAATATATGCTCCAACGAGGCCTTGTGCGCGATGACCGCGCTGGTGTATCTCTCATTATTAGGCAAAGAGGGCCTGCGCCAAACCGCCCAGCTTTGCGCAGACAAAGCCAGTTATGCTTATAGCCGCCTCACCGCCATACCCGGCGTAAAATCCCATTTCAAGGCAAGATGGTTCTTCAACGAATTTGTGCTCGACCTGCCCAAAGACGCCGCGGATGTGATAGGTAAACTAATCGAAAAGGGTTTCGCCGCCGGCTTCCCGTTGAGCAGGTATTATCCCGATATGAAAAACTGCATCCTCGTATGCGTAACCGAAAAGCGAACCAAACAGCAGATAGGTATGTTCGCTGAAGCGCTGGAGAGCGTTTTGTAGCACGGCCATCTTGGCCGTGTCTTTTAAGTAGGGCGGGGCTTGCCCCGCCGGAGATTAATAAATGAAACTGATATTCGATAAAAGCGTGCCCGACAGACGCGGCGTTACAATAACGCGAAGCGACGTCTCCACCACCGTAAATATCAAAAATGAATTCCTCCGCAATAAACCCGCCCAGCTCCCCGAGCTTAGCGAACTTGACGTGGTGAGACACTTCACTGAACTATCTCGCCGCAACTTCGGCGTCGATACCAATTTTTATCCCCTCGGCTCCTGCACTATGAAATACAACCCTAAGGTCACGGAACGCATCGCCGCATATCCGGGATTTGCGCATCTGCACCCGCTGCTCCCCCAGTTGCGCGGGGGCGGTATGCTTACGCAGGGGGCACTCGCCGTCCTTTATGAAATGGATATGCTCCTGCGCGAAATAACGGGTATGGCGGGTTTCACGATGCAGCCGATGGCAGGCGCTCACGGCGAACTGACAGGCATAATGATTATGGCCGCCTATCATCGCGACAAAGGCAATAAAAAAACAACCGTCCTCATCCCCGACAGCGCCCACGGCACTAACCCCGCAAGCGCAGCCATCGCAGGGTACAAGGTTGTCTCTGTCCCCAGCACCGACAAAGGCGTGATGGATGTCACCGCCCTTAAAAAACTCCTCAACGATGAAGTCGCGGGCCTTATGCTCACCTGCCCCAATACCCTTGGACTATTCGACCCCAACATCAAACAAATATGCGACCTCATTCACAGCGTCGATGGCCTCGCCTATTACGACGGTGCAAACCTCAACGCCATCGTCGGCAAAGCCCGCCCCGGCGACTTCGGCTTCGACATCGTCCACATCAATCTTCACAAAACCTTCGCCACCCCTCACGGCGGCGGCGGTCCCGGCGCAGGCCCCGTAGGCGTTACAAAAAAACTCGTCGATTACCTCCCCGTCTCAATTGTCACCAAACGCGACGACGGCACCTACGCCCTCGAATACGACCGCCCCAAATCCATCGGCTACATCGCCCCCTTCTACGGCAACTTCGCTGTAATCCTCAAGGCGTATGTTTATATCCTTATGCTCGGCAAAGCAGGCCTCGTCCGCGTCGCTGAAAACGCCGTCCTCAATGCCAATTATATAAGAGTGAAATTGCAGAAGCATTTTGAACAGGCGGCCTGCCCTGAGGGAAATCGAGGGGTAAAAGCAATTTGTATGCACGAATGTGTGCTGACGCCCTCAAAGAGCATGCTCGATTCAGGCGTTCACGCCCTCGATGTTGCCAAGGCGCTTATTGACCGCGGCTTTCATCCGCCAACCGTCTATTTTCCCACGACCGTCCACGATGCGATTATGATTGAGCCGACCGAAACCGAGAGCAAAGAAACGATGGACTCATTTATCGAGGCGATGATAGATATCGCCGAAGTCGCCAAAAAAGACCCCGAAAAAATCAAGGCCTCGCCTTCGACGACCCCCGTTTGCAGACCCGACGACACCGCCGCCGCCAAAAACCTCGACCTCGCCTGCCTGTAGTGGCGAGTAAAAAATTAAATAACAAATGTTACCTGTCCCCGGTTATTCCCGCAGGATGTTCTGCCACAGACCATTATCATGCTTCATAGAAATGTAATCGTTTTTGTACCAATTCCTCAATTTCTTCCATTATTGGTGGTATCTTCTTGGTAACAATGTTACATGCTTTCGTTATATCTTCTCGGCATCCTTGAGAGTTTATTCTTATTGCCCAAACAGTCCTTATAGTAATTTCAGCTTCTTTAAATTTACTTTTTATATCTGAACTTAGAAATATTGCGTTTTTAGTGATATAGTCTTGGAAATCTAAACAGGCGTCAGCAACTTTTTTTGACCTTTCGTCGAAATATTGGCTTTTCTTATCTACCGCACCGCATATACGTTGTTTTGCATCTTTAGTAAGGTCATGTTCCGATAGGAATTTTTCTAAATCCGAAGGAGACTTCTGATTGAGTTCCGGAATATAGTGAGTTTCCCGTAAAAACTGGCAAATTAAATCTAAGAGACTGTCTAATTTTATCCATGCTTGAGGCAAAACCTCAAACTCTTTCTCATGGATTTTAGTAACCCTATTTAACAAAGAGTTCAGCTCATACTCAAATTTTTTGAGCCTTTTATCAAACCAAACTTCTACAGTTTTTTTTCCTAAGAAGGTAAAGACTATATATGCAATGGCAACGGCCCCTCCACCGTAAGCCACTATTTCGCCAATAAGCTTAAATATTTTTTCTTCCATCATTATTCCGCCTTTTTCCCACAATTGCCACACCAAGACCGAGAAGCAAGAGCGTAATTCGTTCGGAGTTGCCTACTGATAAATCAAGTTAAATAATTTCTTTGCCTGTTCAGCATCCAGGGTTTTTAAGATGTTGTATTCTTCGAGGGCTGAAACCTTGTCGCCAACCAGTAAATAGGCAATGCCAAGAAGATAGTGTGCCTTTGCATAATCCGGCTTGATTTTAATGGCCCGCTTATAGGATTCTATCTCATCCTGATAGCGACCAAGTTTACTGTAAGCAATGCCAAGATTAAAATGCGCCTCCGCTAAACCCGGCTTGCTTTTAATGGCCTGCTTAAAAGATTCTATCGCGTCCTGATAGCGGCCAAGATTGTCGTAGGCATTGCCAAGATTATAGTGTGCCTCGGCATCATCCG
Organism: Sedimentisphaerales bacterium; assembly: GCA_049509475.1. Lineage (GTDB taxonomy): Bacteria > Planctomycetota > Phycisphaerae > Sedimentisphaerales > Anaerobacaceae > Fen-1362. Next base: position 25,660 of record JBEKZW010000001.1, on the reverse strand, counting down.
GCTTGATTCTGATTACCTGCTTATAGGATTCTATCTCATCCTGATAGCGGCCAAGTTTGCCGTAGGCAACGCCAAGATTATAGTGTGCCTCGGCATTATCCGGCTTGATTCTAATGGCCTGCTTATAGGATTCTATCGCATACTGATAGCGGCCAAGTTCGCCGTAGGCAACACCAAGATTAAAGTGCGCCTCCGCTAAATCCGGCTTGATTCTAATGGCCTGCTTATAGGATTCTATCTCCTCCCGATAGCGACCAAGTTTACTGTAAGCAATGCCAAGATTAGAATGTGCCTCCGCTAAATCCGGCTTGATTCTGATGGCCTGCTTATAGGATTCTATCTCATCCTGATAGCGGCCAAGTTCGCCGTAGGCAACGCCAAGACTATAGTGTGCCTCGGCATAATCCGGCTTGATTCTGATTGCCTGCTTAAAAGATTCAATCGCCTCCTGCCAGCGGCCAAGGTTGCCGTAGGCATTGCCAAGATTATAGTCTGCCTCCATATGCCCCTGATCGGCAGCTTTTTTATACCATTTAACCGCCTCATTGCAATCCTGTGGGACACCTTTGCCTTTGTCGTAACACTCCCCCAAATTGAATTGGGCATTGGCATCACCCTTGTTTGCATTGTCGATTAGTATCTGGAGCGAGTTTTGGTCTAAGGGGACTAAATTGGGCTGCTCGGGCGAAGCGGCATAGACCGGCGCGATTGCCAAAAAGACAAACGAAAAAATCACCACTAACTTATTAGGCATAGTTTCTTCTCCCGAAAAGAGCATACGTCTATTGTCCAATAAATAGGAAACTCTGTCAAGAATCAGAGAAAGACGAATCGGTAGAGGCAGCTTATTTCAACTCAACCGACCAGTAGGCGCTGTCTAAGAATTGTTTCCAACTGCTGTAACGCTGATGGCCTAAGTGAATGTGAATCAGCGGGTTGTGTTTTGGTTTGGCGGGCTTTTGAATCAGCGTCAATCCCGCCTGCTGGGGCGTCCTGCCCCCTTTCTTCACGTTGCAGTTAGTGCACGCACAGACGATATTTGTCCAGGTGGCCTTGCCTCCCGCGCTACGCGGAACGACGTGGTCAAGTGAAAGCTCGCTGGTGGGTTGTTTCCTGCCGCAATACTGGCAGCGGTTTTTGTCGCGGGCGAAGATGTTCCTGCGGTTGAATTTTACCTCGCTTCTGGGCAGGCGGTCGTAAAACAACAGCCGAATTATCCGGGGCACCGCGACATATAGATTGACCGTCGAAACCCAGTCATAGTTATCCGGCTCAAAATTCCGCTTCAGCTCGCTGACCTCGCACCAGCTCTGGAAATCGTAATTGGCGTACGTGCCTTCCTCGCAGGAAACGACTTCCGCCAGTTGACGACAAAGCATGGAAAACGCCCGTCTGGCGCCGATGATGCGAATCGCCATATAGTGCTTGTTCAAAACAAGCACGTTACAGTCAAGACCGGATTCAACTCCTGTGGCTAACATAGTCGAAAAACGCCTTTAGTGCATTGTCTTTTCAATCACCGTCTAAATACTGAAATAGCAGATATTATGGGAAGTTGCAAGAAAAAACCAGTGAAGTTATGACGTGAAATTAGTTGCAGTCGGAAGGCTTTTTTGTTGTCCCTTGCCCTTCGTAGCCCGGCGTAGAAGGGTTCTCAGGGCTTCTCCGGCTTATCGTCCTTATTTTCCTTGGCCTTGGGCGAAAGCGGAACCACATTCTCCGCCCTCGGTCCCTTCTCGCCCTGCACGATGTCGAAACTGACCGGGTCACCCTCCTCAAGCGTCTTGTACCCCTCGCTGCTTATGCTCGAGTAGTGCACGAAAACGTCTTTACCGTCCGCTGCCGCGATAAAGCCGTAACCCTTCCTTGTGTTAAACCACTTCACCGTTCCCTCTGACATATACCGCCCCGATTCAACAGCTTATTGTAGCACGGGCTTCCAGCCCGTGAGTAAAACACGGCCAAGATGGCCGTGCCACATCTTGTCTTATTTTGTCCCCGCCGATTCGCGGGTTCCGGAGACCATGCGCTCCTTCATCAGTCGGCCCATCTTGAATTTAACCGTCCGCTTCGCCGGCACATCCACTCGCTGCAGCGTCTTGGGATTCTGCGCGACGCGCGATGCGCGGGTCCTCGTCTCGAATACCCCGAAGTCGCGAAACTCAAGCCGGTTGCCCTTCATCAGCTCCGCGGTCATCGTGTCGAGAAATGTCTGAATGATGCGCTTGACTGTCACCCGCTTTGCCTGTGTGTCTTTTGCTATACGATCGATAAGTTCTTTTTTTGTAACCGTTGTCATATGTTACCTCGCTTCAACGAACAGCATGTGGCAAATTAAATCCCTTGTCACCGAAAAACTACCGCCTGACCCTAACCCGCCTTGTTGACCACTCGGGTCCCATTTCCTGCCTCTGCAAATCCCGTTTAACCGTTGTCGCGGCAAACAAACTAAACGCCGCAAGTAACTATACTATAACGACTTCTACGCAACAAGGAATTTTTTTTTGAAAAAAATTTTCTTCTTTCAAAATCGCTTGACTATTCCACGGACAAATTATAGATTATGGTTTCTGTGAACACTCTCGCAAAAAAACCTTTGATTGGCATCTTGGGCGGAATGTATTCCGGCAAGAGCACAGTAGCTGCCGAGCTGGCAAAGCTCGGGTGTGCCGTTATCGATGCAGACTCCATATCTCATCAGCTCCTCGAAGAAAAAGACGTTTTAAAAAAAATCGTCCGCGTATTCGGCAAAGAAATCCTCGATGAAAATGGCAAAATCGACCGGTCTGCCCTGGCAAACAGGGTCTTCGGCGACCCCAAAAAGCTGGCCATCCTCACGGGCATTCTACACCCTCTCATTATGGTTCGCGTCGAACAGTTGATAGCACAGTACGGCCCCCAGCCCGCCGTCAAGGCTATCGTTCTCGATATACCCCTTTTAGTTGAAGTTGACTGGGAAAAACGCTGCGACCACCTCATTTTTGTCGATTGCTCACCCCCGATACGCCTTGAAAGGGCCAAAAATAAGGGTGTTTTTGAGGCCGACCAGCTAAAAATTCGTGAAAATCTTCAGATTTCTCTGGACAAAAAGAAAGCTATCGCCGATAATATCGTCGATAACAATTCCGACTTATCGGGCTTGTCCAAACAAATCGCTTGTATTTTCTCAACCATTGTGGATAAAGGGTAAGTGCGGCTTAGCGAGGTATTTTGGATAAGCGTGCCCGGTTTGGGGATACTGACATAACGCCTTAATATCAATTCAGCCAGGCTCAGCGAGGTACAGGTTTTGTGCTGGGGTCTGAAAAATCAGCTGTGTATCGGCATCGTGGTCAAAAACTGTTAAAACCCAAACGCTTCCCCGGACAAAATATGCCGCAGGGCGCAAAACAACAAAGATTGGAATTGTGAACTTTCGAGTTAACGAACCCGAATGGTCAAAGCGGGATAACATCACTTGTAACTTAGTTTTTGGAAGAAAAGTAGGAGTTAATATGGTTAAGGGTAATCCGAGAGGAAGAAGGAAAAAACGGGGTCAGGACGAGGCGCAAATCATCGAACAGCCCGAACAATCCGAGCAGTCCGAACAGGCACAACCTCAGGCGCAGGCCGTGGTCGATAACGGACCGCAGGCCGCGGTTGAGGTTGCCGACGAGACCAACGGAGCGCAAAAAATCGAAGGGGAATCCACCCACGAAAAATACGAACGGGTCAAAAAGGGACAGCTTTACCTTACAGACCTTCAGAAGCTCAGCGTCTCCGAACTCCACGAAATGGCCAAGAAGGACGGCATCACCGAATATACCGCCCTCAAAAAGCAGGAGCTTATCTTCAGAATCCTCAAGGAACGCATCCGTCAGAACGGTCTGATGTATGGCGAGGGCGTCCTCGAAGTCCTCCCCGACGGCTACGGCTTCCTGCGAAACCCCGACTACAATTACCTCTCAAGCCCCGACGATATTTACGTCTCGCCTTCCCAGATTCGGCGCTTCGGCCTGCGAACCGGCAACATCGTCTCGGGCCAGATTCGCCCGCCAAAAGATTCCGAAAAATACTTCGCTCTCCTTCGCGTCGAGGCCATAAACTTCGAAGACCCCGACCGCCTCGCCGAAAAAACCGTCTTCAGCGACCTCACGCCCCTGCATCCGCTGGAACGAATAATACTGGAGACTACCTCGGAAGAGCTGAATATGCGCATAATCGACCTGGTGACTCCCGTCGGCAAAGGCCAGCGAGGACTTATCGTCGCCCCGCCAAGGACAGGCAAAACCGTCCTGCTCCAGAAAATGGCCAACGCCATATCAACCAATAACCCGCAAATCAAACTGATTGTGCTTCTGATTGATGAGCGACCGGAAGAAGTTACTGAAATGGAACGCAAAACCGCTCCCGACGTCGAGGTAATAAGCTCGACCTTCGATGAGCCGGCTGCCCGCCATTGCCAGGTCGCAGAAGTCGTTATCGAAAAAGCAAAACGAATGGTCGAATACGGCCACGATGTGGTCATCCTTCTGGATTCGATTACGCGACTGGCTCGCGCATACAACTCCGAAATGCCCCACTCAGGCAAAATCCTCACCGGCGGCGTTGACGCCAGCGCTATGCAGATGCCCAAAAAATTCTTCGGCGCGGCCCGAAAAGTTGAGGAAGGCGGCTCACTGACCATTTTCGCCACCGCCCTCATCGACACCGGCTCCAAGATGGACGAAGTCATATTCGAGGAATTCAAGGCCACAGGCAATATGGAGCTGCACTTGGACAGAAAGCTTGTTGACCGCCGCGTCTATCCCGCAATCGACATCAGCAGAAGCGGAACCAGAAGAGAAGAGCTCCTGCTCGCCCCCAAAGAGCTTGCCCTTACTTATCGGCTGCGAAGAGTGCTCAGCGAAATGAACCACGTCGAAGCCATAGAGCTGCTCAAGGGCCGCCTGCAAAAGTGCAAAACCAACGCGGAATTCCTTATGACAATGAACCTCGACTAACCGCTTTGCTTTACATTACGCGGTTGTTTGATTAAGATTAGATTCCGGCAGGTAATCGCCTGCCGGAATTTTTTATTTCAGGGCATCTTTTAGGCGTTATATGGCTGAAGAATTGAGCAAAGTTTACGAACCGAAGAACATCGAGCAGCAGGCGGACAAAATCTGGGCCGCGGGTAATTATTTCCACGCCGAGCCGGATGGTGCAAAAAGAAAACCTTACACCATCGTCATACCCCCGCCCAATGTTACCGCCGCCCTGCACCTGGGCCACGCCCTCAATAACACCCTTCAGGATATCCTCATCCGCTATCACAGGATGCTCGGCTTGAACACCCTATGGATGCCCGGCACAGACCACGCAGGCATCGCCACCCAGACCGTCGTGGAAAAAAGAATCCTCGCCGAAGAAGGCAAAAAACGCACCGATTTCAAACGCGACGAATTTGTCGCCCGCGTCCAGGCTTGGAAGGATGAATACGAGGCGAGGATTATCGAGCAGTTAAAGGCGATGGGCTGCTCCTGCGACTGGCAGCGGACGCGGTTCACAATGGATGAAACCTGTGCCAAAGCCGTCAGGGCCACGTTCTTCAATCTCTTCAAAGATGGCTTAATATACAGGGGCAAACGTCTCGTCAATTGGGACCCTGCTACGCAAACCGTATTGGCCGACGACGAGGTCGAGCACGAGACAATCCAGGGAAATTTCTGGTATATGCGTTACCCGCTGGTCGAGCCGGTTAAATGTGTCGCGGGCGTCCCGCCCGCGGATAACGACAGCATTTCGTCCTCGCAATATGACAACGAATCAACAATCGACAAACGCCAGGGTCGATACCTTCCCCACTGGTCTATGGAAGGGGCCATATACGCTGTCGTCTTCCGATTGGCCGATTCCGTTCCAGGAGAAGTTTCCGACAAGTGGCGCTTTCAAAAACGGGATATTATTGAACGCGCTCAACAACAGGGACGCCCTCTCACACAAAGCGAGCAAATCGAGTCGCAACGGCTTCAATCGGAAAAAATCGAATCATTCCTCGATGCCGGGCATGGTGAATGCCTGTTGAAAAAAGCAGGCATTGCTGAAATTATGGATAATGCCCTGAAACATTTCGATCTTGAACGCTATGACCTTATCGCGTGGGCCATAATGCCGAATCATGTTCATGCAGTCATCAAGCCTCGTCCTGGTTATAAATTAGCCGAAATAGTCCATTCCTGGAAATCATTTAGTGCTAAAGAAATTAATAAACGGCTTGGCCGCGAAGGTTCCGTGTGGATGAATGAGTATTACGATCATTTGATCCGCAATGAAGATGACTTTAGCAATCAGGTCAATTATGTTTTGGCTAATCCTGAAAAGGCAGGGTTGCAAAATTGGCAGTGGTCCGGAATGAAAGAAGAACGCGGGCAAGATGCCCGCGACACGGTAACGATTACACATGTAACAGTCGCGACTACCCGCCCCGAAACTATGCTGGGCGATACAGCCGTGGCGATGAATCCCAATGACCCGCGGGCAAAAGCCCTCGTGGGTAAATCAGTCCGCCTGCCAATCGTAGGCAGAATCATCCCCATTATCGCCGATGAGCACGTCGTTTTGCCCAATCCCAACAGCGAAGACGAAAAAGCCAAATTCTCAACCGGCTTCCTGAAAGTCACTCCCGCACACGACCCCGATGACTGGGCGATTGGCCAAAGACATAAGCTCGAAGTAATCAACGTAATGGCGCCCGATGGCTCAATAAGCGATAAATTCGGCTGGACCGACTGGGAGCAAATCAAAAATCCCGACGCCGAAAACCTCATCGGTATGGACCGTTTCGAGGCACGCGAGGCAATCGTTGAGTGGTTCCGCGAGGAAGGCCTTCTCGAAGAAATCAGGCCATACGCCCACGAAGTAGGCCACAGCTACCGAAGCCACGTCCCCATCGAGCCGTATCTCTCGGACCAGTGGTATATCGCGGTTAAGAAACCCATTGAGCGTGTCGCGGGCGCCCCGCCCGCGCGTCAAATGACTGAGGGCGAGACGCGCTCGACATACGCGGGCAAGATGCCCGCGACACTAATTGAGGGCACCGACATTCCTGTCAATTCTCTGGCAGGTCTTGCTTTGAAGCCATTGTTGGATGGCCGATTGAAATTCATTCCAGAGCGCTACGCCAAAACATATCAGGCTTGGCTCGAAAACCTCCGCGATTGGCCTATCTCCAGACAACTCTGGTGGGGACATCAAATACCTGTATGGCGTGCTAAAGTTTTAGCCGGGCCTGAAGAAGAGCTAGAAAGGTTCATAAAACAATTAGACGCTTGGAGAGAAGAAGGTCGAGCTGCAGATTGGGGTCGTCCACGCTTTGGTTTCGGACATCGAGAGACAAAAGAAGAATACCCAACTTGGTTTATATGTGTAGCTAATCCTGATGACAAAGAAGTAATAGAAATCATAGAGCGTTGGGATTTTGAAAGAGATCCCGATGTTCTTGATACATGGTTTTCTTCGGCGTTGTGGCCTTTCAGTACCCTGGGCTGGCCCGATGAATCACCGGTATTGAAAACCTTCTATCCAGGCGACGTTCTCTGCACCGCCCGCGAAATCATCACGCTCTGGGTCTCGCGTATGGTGATGATGGGCCAGTATTGCTGCGGTGATATACCGTTCAAAGACGTGTATATCCACGCAATGATTCAGGATGGCGAAGGCCGGAAAATGAGTAAGAGTTTAGGCAACGGCATCGACCCCCTCGTCGCAATCAATAGCCACGGCGCAGACGCGATGCGTTTCACCCTTGCCAGTATGACCACCGACACGCAGGATATCCGTATGCCCGTCGCGCAAATGACGCTTCCCGACGGCAGGGTCGAAAACACCTCGCCGAAATTAGACGTCGGCAGAAATTTCTGCAACAAGCTCTGGAACGCCTCCCGCTTCGCGATGATGAACCTCGAAGGAACTGACCCTGTCGGCTTCGATAAAAATAAATTAGCGATAACCGATAAATGGATTCTCTCTCGCCTCGCGCGAACAATCGCCGAAGTTACCTCGGGACTCGACGCCTTCAAATACAACGAACCCTTGAACGCGATTTATAAATTCTTCTGGAACGATTTCTGCGACTGGTATCTCGAATGGGCAAAACCGCGTATGGCGGATTCTGTTCAAAAACCCATTGCCCAGAACGTCCTCGCCTTTGTCCTCGACCAGACGCTGCGACTTTTGCACCCCTTCGTGCCGTTCATCACCGAGGGCATCTTCCAGAAACTAAACGAACTCGCGCCGACTCGCGGCCTCAAAGAAATCGCGGAATTAAACGCCGCTAAAGCATTGGTCGCAGCCGACTGGCCAAAGCGAATCGACGCTTTAATAAATGAGCAGATTGAGCGGCAAATCGACAACATCCAGACCGTTGTCCGCTGCGTCCGCGACATACGAAGCAGATGCAACATCCCACCCTCCTCAAAACTCGTCGTATCCGTCAATGCGCCGCAGGACCTGTCAGGAATTCTGAACGCTGACGCGGGTCTTCTCTGCCAGCTCGCCAACCTTAAGGAATTCAGCGCATCCGATTCCGCCGGCAAACCCAAAAACGCCGCCGCCGCTATCGCCAGCCAGATGCAGATTTACGTCCACGACGCGATTGATGTCGAGGCCGAGCGCAAACGCCTGACCAAACAGAAAGAGCAAATCGAAGGCGCGAAAAAAAGCGTCGAAGCGAAACTTGCCAACGAAAACTTCATAGCGAGGGCAAAACCCGAAGTTGTCGCCCAGACAAAAGAAAAATTAGCCGAATATACCGAACAGTTAAAGGCCATCGAAAAACACCTGGCCGAATTGAACGATTAAAGGGGGGCGGGATGGAAATCGAAGTCGAACTTTCAAAAATAATAATAAACGAATCAACCGACCAGCAGATAATCGTCCTCAAGGAGCGCTACGGCCAGCGAAGTTTCCCCATCGTCATCGGCATCGTCGAAATTTTCGCCATCGACCGCCGGCTCAAAGGCATCCAGCCCCCTCGACCGATGACCCACGACCTGCTCGACAGCATTATCGGCTCCCTCGGCGCACGCGTCGAAAGAATAATCATCAACGACATCCGCAACCACACCTTCTACGCAAGAATAGTCCTCAGTTTGAACGGAAAAACCGTCGAAGTTGACTCCAGACCCTCCGATGCAATCGCCCTCGGCGCCGCTTCAGGCGCGCCTATTTTTGTGGCTGAACAGGTGTTTGACAAGATTTCGGGCTAAACAGGCTCGATAGAATCAATAGCCCCACTGCACTGCACAACATCGAATCCGCCACGTTAAACGCGGGCCAATGCCTCCCCGGCCAATACATAACGTCGATAAAATCTCGTACTGACCCCCCATTGAACGTCCGGTCGTAAAGATTGCCCGATACCCCTGCCGCGAATAACGCCAGCGCAACGACAACAATTTTGCGCTCTTCCCGCGCGAATATAAATATCGCCAGAATCACCGCCAGCGCAGCCGCCGATACCGACACAAGCATTACCCGATGCCCCTCAGCTATCCCGAACGCCGCCCCCGTATTCACCGCTAATTGCAGCCGCAGAAAACCGTCTATGATTGAGACTCCCTGCCCCTCCACATTTTCAAGCCAGGCGAATATCGCGCTTTTCGTCCACAAATCAAACCCCAGACCCCCTGCGAAGATTGACCAGAAGATTAAATGGCGAAAGACGGATGACGGAAAGCTGGTTTTCTGTTCCCCGTTCATTACTTCGAGTATTTCTCTATTAGTTTGATAAGCCGGTCGCTCCTCGGCTGGTCGGGTTTGATGCTCAATGACTGTCGCCACAATTCCACCGCCTGCGCCTTCAGACCCGCGTCTCCTTCCGCGAGCGCCTTTGTCATATACGCGACGCCAAGCCCCCGGTACGCCTCCCAGTCCATATTGTTTACCTTAATGGCCTGCCTGTAATTATTAACGGCCTGGTTTACGTCGTTCAATTGCAAATAACAGTAACCTAAATACTGATACGCCGAACTGTTCTCCGGCTGCAACTGAGTTACCGTCACAAACAATTCCTTCGCCGGCTCTACGCGTTTCGTCCGCAGATACGCCACCGCAAGCGACATCATCGCCCCCGTGTTGTTGCTGTCCATCTCCAGCGCACGCTTGTATGACCGCACCGACTGCTCGTAATCCTTCTGCGAGTCGTATATGTTGCCCAAAACCTGGTGAATCTCGCCGATATTCGGGTCTATCCGCTCCGCCCTTTTCCCATAAGCAATCGCCTGGTTGTAATCTTTTATCTCGTAAAGACACTTCGCGGCATTCAGGTTCGCCTCAAAATGGCCGGGCTTCAGCTCACACGCCCTGCGATACGCCTTGACCGCCAGTGCAAACTCCTTCATCGTCTGATATACGCGTCCCAAACTGAAATAATCCCTGAACGACCACGGGTTAAGCCGGGCTGCCGCGTCGTATGATGCCGCGCTCTTCTGATAATCCCCCGTCTGCTCGTAAATCTCCCCCAGCAGCGAATACGCCAGCGAAAACTTCTTGTCGGCTTTCGTCGACTGGTCGAGTTTCATGATGGCCTTATCGTTCTCGTTAAGCTCCTTTAACGACACCGCGTCAACGTATAACTCCACCGCCTGCCGCCGGCCTGTGCAGCCCCCTGCCAGTTGCAGTACGATACACGCCATCGCTAACAGAACCGATAATCGAACGCCCACTCTTTCGGACACCCTGTTTACCCCGTCTAAAACGCTCAAAAAACAAACCTTACCTACGATACATCGTCAAAATACGCTGCAAACCCTCAAATTATATCGTGATAACCAAATCTGTCAAAACCTTTCGCCCACCCCCCTCGTACCCCCAAAACCCATTGGCAAATTCATTTCATCCGCGCCCAATCTTCGATATTGATTATTGCCCGCAAATACTTTAATATCTTTCGTTTACCTGTTAAGTAATAGAATTCTTTATCTCGTCTCGGCGAAAGCAAATATTTGCCGCAGCCTGGGCAGAGTGGGCTGTACCCGCCGGGTTTGCCATGCCGGGCCGCGGCCGGAAAGGAACGTGAATATGGAAAATTTGTGGATAATAGCACAGGCGGCTCAGTCGGAGGTGCCGGCGGAGCCTGTGGGCCAAAACCAGACCACAACCGGGACTATGACGGTTGCCGACTCAAACACCGCACGCACCGTCGCCCCTGTGAGTTCCCAGCCGTCAAACTATATGCAGCTGCTTTTCATCGGCGGAATTTTCGTGATTATGTACTTTATCCTCTTCCGCGAACCACGAAAACGACAGAGACAGCAGCAGCAGATGATTCAGTCCATTAAAAAGAACGACAAAGTCAGGACCGTCGGCGGAATTATCGGCATCGTCGTCGATGTCAAAGACGACGAGATTGTGCTCAAAGTCGATGAGTCTAACAATACCAAAATCAGGGTTATGGCTTCTGCCATCGGAAAGAACCTCTCGAACGAAGGAAAATAAAGGCCGGATATAACAAGGATTTGATATGGATAAGAATCTCACGTGGAAAATTGTGTTGGTTGTTGCTTTGGTCATCTTGGCGGCCTGGACGCTATATCCGCCGAGCAAAACCCTCAAACCGGGCATTGACCTCGGCGGCGGAACAAGCTTGATTTACGAAGTTGATGCCAGAGGCCTCGGCCCGGAAGAAAAAAGAGGCCTCTCTGAAAGAGTCATTACCGTTCTCAGACGGCGTATCGACCCCGCCAACATACAAAACCTCGTCTGGAGACCGCAGGGCAGCACAAGGTTTGAAATACAGATGCCTCTCGCCAGCGCCGAGGCCAGGGATAAAAGAACGCAATACGAAACGGCCCTGAGCGCCCTTCTGGCCAACAATGTCACCCAGGCCTCTATAATGCGCTCCGTCGTAAAACCACAGGACCAGCGGGCAAAGGACTTCGAAAGATTCGCTCGCGATTCCAATGAAAGAGCTCGCATCCTCGAAGACTTCGCAAAAATCTATGATGAGAGAAAAGCGCTCCAGCAGCAAAGAGACGACTTCGCAAACCAGATGGCCACCCCCGAAGGCTTAATAAAGCTCACAGGGCTTAAACTCGATGATGTCAAGCTTCAGGTCGTCGATTGGGCTAAACTCGACCCCGATAAACGCAAAGAAGCCATTCTTAAGTTCCTCGGCTCCGAAGGCAATCTTGACCTGCTTACCCGCTATACAGAGATATATGCTAAATGGGCCGATGTGGCAGACCGCCTGACCGAACCCGAAAAGGGCGCAAATGCCCGCTTTGCCCAGGCGACACGGACCCTCCACAAGCTGAACTTGTCCAATGAGCAGGTAACCGCCGCGCTCGAGGCCGGAACGCCGGGCTCCGCCAAGGCCAATAAGGCGATTGAGGCGCTCAAAACAGAATTCCCCGAGCTGGCTGACAAAATCATCAAAGTCACGACCGCCTACAACGCCTATTTCCCCTTCAGAGGCCGGCTCGACGACCCCAGCGACCTCCAGCGAATGCTCAAAGGCGCAGGCATTCTCGAATTCAGAATTCTCCCGACGCAGGGTCACCCGGAAGTTGATGCCGCACAGATGAAGTCCTACGTCGAAACACTCAAAACAAAAGGACCCAGGTATCCCCTCGATGACCAGTATGTCTGGCTCGAAATCGAAAAGCCCGCCGAATGGCACGCCGCTGATAGAGCAAACCGGCCGGTCATCACCGCCCAGTTCGGAAACAAGTTCTATGTCCTCGCCAGCAACAGAAAAGTTAAAGACGAGATTATGCTCCACACAGGCCAGAAGGACTGGAAGCTCGTAAAGGCCTCGCCCGGTCAGGACCAGCAGGGCAAACGCGCCATCGATTTCCAGCTTGATGACCGCGGCGGAAAACTCTTCTCTGATATAACAGGCAAAAATATCGACAGGCCCCTCTGTATCGTCCTCGATGGTATGGCCATTTCCGCGCCTAATATAATGAACAGAATTTTCACCCGCTGCCAGATTACAGGCACTTTCAAGCAGACCGAGGTCGAAGATATGGTCAGCAAGCTCAACGCCGGCTCACTGCCCGCCCGGCTCATCGAACAGCCTGTCTCCGTCAAAACCATCGGCCCGTCAGTTGGCGCGGACAACCTCGAAAAAGGATTGAAATCCGGAATAGTAGGCCTTGCGTGCGTCGTCCTGTTTATGCTTGTTTACTATACCATTGGCGGCGCCTTAGCCGATATGGCGCTTCTGCTTAATATTCTATTCCTGCTCGCTATTATGGCAGGCATCAGCGCAACCTTTACTCTCCCCGGTATCGCGGGCGTCATCCTCACCATCGGTATGGCCGTCGACACCAATATACTGATTTTTGAAAGAATTCGCGAGGAACAGAACAAAGGAGCGTCGCTGGGGATAGCCATCAAACTCGGCTACGAAAGGGCGTTTAGAGCGATTTTCGACTCTCACGTGACTACGATTATGACGGCCTTAATCCTTTACTGGGTAGCATCAGAGGAAATAAAGGGCTTCGCGATTACGCTGATACTGGGTTTGGCATCGAATCTGTTCACCGCCTTCTTCGTAACTCGAATGACCTTCGACTGGCTCCTCAAAAAGAAAATTCTCAAGGACCATCTCGTTTTTCTGCACCTCTTTAAGTATGTCCCCAAGATCAACTGGATGAAGGCCCTGCCTGTCTTCCTCGTCATTTCCGGCTTTTTAACTATCGGCGGCGTTTTTCTCTTCTTCACACATGACGATTCCAAAAACAGCAAATATGATATCGAATTCACAGGCGGAACCAGCGTCCAGATTAACCTCGTCAAAGGCGTGCATCTCGACAGGCAGCAGGTCGAAGACAGAATTCATAAAAAAGGCGAAGAGCTTAATAACCAGGCCCTTGCCGCCGCCACGGTTTACAGCGTCGGCAACACAGGCAACCAGTACGAAATTACCACAACAGAAACAAACAAAACAAAGGCGGTCGTCACCTTCTCAACGGGCCAGTGGACCGCCGAATCGGTCGCTGCCGCCATAAGAAAAGTCGAATCAGCCCGGCAGGCCGATTTGCCGCATCTCGTTGTCACTCCCGAAAAGTCGGGCCAGGCGTTTGCCGTCAGCACAAGCCAGTTAAATAAAAACACGGTCGTCGATGTACTCCAATCGGCCTTCCCCGGCGCCAATATCTCCGACCCGCAGTTTGATGAAATAGTTTCAAACGTCATTCTCGCCGCCTTCGGAGACCAGCTCGAAATCCGTAAAAATCTAAAGCCAACGATTGCCTCCGCGGAAAAAATAACCGAATCAATGCTCGAATCTTCTCCCGAACTCACCGATTTCATCGGCGGCACCGCCATCAGGTGCGAGCTTGAAACCGGCGCCCCAGCCTCTGAAATCAGTCAGAGATTCGAAGAGTTGAAATACAAACCCGAGATGAGAGGCGCGACCTGGTATCCTTACCGGGTCCTCGACTCGAACCTTAAAACAATGGACCCCAATCTGCCGGTCAAGTCCTTCGTTTATCTTACCGCTGAACCCGAACTCGCCTCCGGCCAGCAGGATTCCGACATCTGGACCCAGTTTGTCGATGGCGAAAAAGCAAAAGTAACCGACGCGATGCAGATTGCCTCTTCGCTGCCGCATGTAACGCAGATAAGTCCCTCCATCGGAAGAGAGGCCAAGACCGCTGCCTTGGTTGCCGCGGTTTTGTCCTTGATTGGTATGCTGATTTACCTGGGGTTTCGATTTGGTGACGTGCGATACGGCCTGGGCGGCATCGTTACCCTGGCGCACGACACCACCGCTACGATGGGCGCATTGATGTGCTGCGCATTTATCTCCACCACGGTAATAGGACAAAAACTGCTTATCGCAGATTTCAAGATTGATATGACTATGGTCGGCGCCATCCTTACCCTGCTTGGTTATTCAATTAACGATACAATTATCATTTACGACCGTATCCGTGAAAACCGCAAAAAAGGAATCCTGACTCCCCAGCTTATCAACGACAGTATCAATGCCACCCTGTCCAGAACCATCCTGACCAGCACAACCGTCTTCATGGTGGTATTCATTATGTATATCTTTGGCGGTAAAGGACTGCGGGGCTTCAACTTCGCAATGCTCTTCGGCGTCATCGAAGGAACATATTCATCAATCGCGATTTCAGCGCCGATATTGTTAATAAGGGCACGAGCGGCGGTCAACAAACCCGCCCCTAAACAACAGCAGAACTGATTGTTGTAACTGCCGGGAGGAGAAGGGATTAACGCCCTTTTCCTCCCGTTTATTTTCTGTGCCGGTGATATGCAAAAGGACTTTAAAATCGGTCTGGCAATCGGCGTAACCCTCGCGGCAGCCGCCGTCATCTGGCTTGCCACCCTCCCAAACCTCAGCGCCCGGGCCCGCGCACTTCAGGCCGCCTCGCATATAAATCCCTCTCCCACAACCCCAGCCGATATTTCCACGCCTGTTTCTTCGCCCAAGCCGGCCGATACTGAAATTGCGAGCGACGAACCACGAGTCACGAGCGACGCCCAGATAACGAACAATGAACAATCAACAACGAACGCAGAACGCAGGACGCAGAACGCGGAACAACAAAGAATCCACATCGTCCAGAAAGGCGATACTCTTTCTTCTATCTCCGCCAAATATTATGGCTCCGCCCGTCAATGGCGTAAAATCCTCGCCGCCAATCATGATAATCTCCCCGACCCCAACCGTCTCACCCCCGGCGTCAAACTGATTATCCCGTAATAGCACAAAAGAGGGAAAAAGCGAAACAGGGGCCGCCTTGGAATTGCGAACGGGGAATCAATTATCAATAATCGATTATCAATCTGATTGCCCGGGACAGGAATCGAACCTGCATGAGCCGAAGCCCACCAGCCCCTCAAGCTGGCGCGTCTGCCAGTTCCGCCACCCGGGCGAGCTATCTGCTAATTATTGACGATTAGCGGCTAAAAGTCAAATAGAATGGTAAATCCGAAATCTGAAATCCGCAATTTCTACTTTCCCTTTGCGCCATCGTATAGCAGAATATGCAGCCGCTGGCAGAAACAATAGCCCGTTTCTTCGCACATCTTTGCGACCATAGGCGATTTGGCTATTAGCTCATCCCTCGTTTTTGCCTGCGGCATAAGCATCACCTTCTCAGCCGAGACACCACCGATTCGTTTCAGCGTCTCCTGAATCTCCGGCAAATCATCAGCGGAATCAACAACGAATTTAAGTTGATACGGATAGCGTCTGATTAACTGCTTTAGTGAGGAAAGGTATTGCAAAGCAGGATTTTCGCCGGCTTGCATCGAATTGGACAGCTTCGGGCTTATGCTCATCAGGTCGCATACAAGCCCCGCGATGAAGTTGATGCCCGCTGTCTCAATCGTGATATGTTTGTTCCGTTCTTTCAATGCCCTGGCAAGGTCAGGCAATTCCGGATTCACCATCGGCTCCCCGCCTGTTATCACCACGTATCGGCTCGGCCAATGCACCACCCTGTTGACTATTTCCGGTATGGGGAGTTCTTCGCCCTCACTTGCTTCCCAGGCATATTGTGTGTCGCACCATTTGCAGCGGAGTGGGCAGCCCGCCAGACGAATAAATACGCTTGGCGTTCCCGCTAATGTCCCCTCTCCCTGAAGTGAATGAAAAATTTCGTTTACTACCATTTCAGACGCCGCACCGCCTTGTGCTAAACTTTTTTCGTGCCCACTACTCCGCGAACATAATCGATCGGGTCTTCGAGGCCCGCGTCGTGAAAACCTTTTAGCCGGATTCTGCACGAATCGCACCTGCCGCAGCTCCTGCCTTGCCTGTCCGGGTCATAGCAGCTGTGTGTCAGTGAGTAATCCACGCCAAGTTTCATTCCTGACAGTATAGTTTGCCCTTTTGTCATATTTATAATCGGCGTGTGAATCGTGAAGCTCCCCTTCTTCTGTGTCCCCGCCGCCGTAGCAAGATTAGCCATTTTCTCGAACGCTTTTATGTACTCATGCCGGCAGTCAGGATACCCGCTGAAGTCCGTCGCGTTTACCCCGAGGAAAATATCGAACGCCCCAAGCACTTCCGCCCACGCCAGCGCGTAGCTCAAAAATATCGTATTGCGGGCCGGAACGTATGTCAGCGGTATCTCATCACCCGGCTGACCGAGACCCTCCCGGTCTTTGGGCACCTCCATCGTCAGGTCCGTCAACGCAGACCCCCCGATGCCGCCCATATCAATCGAGATAATCTTATGCTCAGCCACACCTATCGACCTCGCTACCTTTCTGGCCCCCTCAATCTCGCACTGATGACGCTGACCATACCGGAACGTAAGCGCATATAATGAAAAGCCCGATTGCTTTGCTATCGCCAGTGTTGTCGCTGAATCCAAACCGCCGCTTAACAGCACTACCGCTTTATCTTCTGCCACTTTAAGCTCCTTATTGAATTGGGAGTGTTATTATATTATACTAATTAAAAAGCTTTTGCGAGAATCAAAAAAATGAGCGAAAAGCCCCGACTGGAACTGTTCGACAACCCCTCCCCAAAGCGCAATTATTGTATTACCATCCGCTGCCCCGAATTTACCAGCGTCTGCCCAAAAACCGCCCAGCCCGACTTCGGCGAAATAACTGTCGAGTATTGCCCCGATAAAACCTGCATTGAACTCAAAGCCCTGAAGCTCTATATGCAAAGCTACCGCAACAAGGGCATTTTTTATGAAGCGTTGACAAACGAAATCCTCGATGATTTAATCTCTGCGTGTAAACCCAGATGGATGAAGGTAACTTCCAGATTCACCCCTCGGGGTGGCATAACAACCGATGTGGCGGCAGAATACAGTAAGGACAAAAAAATAAACCCTGCTAAGAGGTAACAAAATGGGAATATCTTTTCACTGCGAACATTGCGGCAAAAAAATAGAGGCCCCCGATACCGCCGGCGGCAAATGGGGCAAATGCCCCGCCTGTCACAATAAGGTCTATGTCCCCGCCAACAACCCGCCGGACGACGAGCTGCGACTCGCCCCCATCGACACCGCAGAGGAACGCAGACGCAAGAAAATGCTTGCCGAAGTCGACTACCTAAGAGAGGAAATTCTTAAAGAAAAAGACGTCCCCGAAGAAGGCGCCATCCCCAAAAACCACTCCCCCGCCCCAAAACCCGGCGACTTCAGCGATGCCGAACTTACTACCTTCATTATCAGCTACCTGCGCCAAATGGCCGATGGTGAGCTTGACCTCGCCGAACAAACCGCCGGAGCCATCCTGCCAAACGGACAAAACGCAATCCGCCTTCTCGAAAAAATCGCCCTTAGCGAAATACCGGAACCCGAGCTCGCTGACATCCCGCAGCAGGTCCTGTCAGGTCTCATAAAGAGTCTCCGCAGCCGTATCCGATGACGAAACCCACTTAATTCTCACATCCGCACAGTCCAATAAAACCCTTGTCATCAACAGGTCGTAGTATCTATTGGGACAGGAATATTGAATCGCCTCGTTTGTCCCCGTCCGGTCCGTTTTTTATACTTTATCCGGAGGGCGAGATTGTCCGACCCTGCTCTGAATAGCATCTTTGGAAAGGAACTCGTATGGGGGTTAAGCCAGTCCTTGTTCATATCACACACGAAGCAGCAGCCAAAATGGGCGGCATCGGTGCCGTTCTGGAAGGTTTCTTCACCTGCCAGTCATACCTCGATGCCATTGGCCGCTCCATCGTCATCGGCCCGCTCTTCACAACCGACGGCTCCGTCCTCGACCGCCTCGGCCACGACGGCGAAGTCCTCTATTCCTCCATCGACGGACTCGTCAACACCGGCTACGCCACCGCCTTTTCCAAAATCGAAACCCTCTACGGCATTGGCATCATCTACGGCAGACGAACCTTCGTCGATTCCCAGACAGGCATCAAATCCTCTCCGGAAGTCGTCCTCCTCGATGTCCGCCACGCCGACACAGACATAATCAACGAATTCAAAGGCAAACTTTTTGAGGAATTCGAAATCCGCAGCGACCTCTACGAAAACCTCTGGGAATTCGAACAGTACGTCCGCCTCGCCCCCGCCGCGCTGGCCGTCCTCAAAGCCATCGGCGCCGCCACCGACAAAACCGTCATCGTCGCCCACGAGTATATGGGTATGCCCACTGCCCTGGCCGCTATGCTCGACCAGACCTGCAATTATAAAACCGTCTTCTACGCCCACGAAGTCGCCCCCATGCGCAAAATCGTCGAGGACCACCCGGGCCACGACACAATGTTTTACAACGTCATCAAAAAAGCCCACCAGCAAAAACTCTACGTCAACGACGTCTTCGGCAACCAGGACCTCTACTTCAAATATCCACTCGTTGACGCCTCCAAACACTGCGACGCCATTCTCGCCGTCGGCGGACTCGTCGCCGATGAATTGAGGTTCCTCGCGCCAGGATTCGAATCAGAAAATATCTCCGTCGTTTACAACGGCATACACGCCTACAAAACAACCGTCGAGGAAAAACTCGCCTCCAAACACAAGCTCCAGCAATATTGTTTCAACCTCCTTGGGATTCACCCCGATTTCGTCTTCACCCACGTTACACGACTCGTCCGAAGCAAGGGACTCTGGCGCGACCTCCGCGTCCTCGAACACCTCGATGAGGCCTTCACAAGGGCCGGCAAAACCGCCGTTATGTTCCTCCTCTCCACCGAGGTCTCCCAGAGACGAAGCTGTGATGTTTTCGAAATGGAAGCTCGCTACAACTGGCCCGTCGCGCACCGCGAGGGCTGGCCCGACCTCTCAGGCGGCGAGGCGGCCTTCTATACCGCCATCCAGGAATTCAACGCGAAAACCAAAAACGTCAAAATCGTCTTCATCAACCAGTTCGGCTTCAATAGAAAACTCTGCGGCGCCAAAATGCCCGACAATATGGACACCATCGACATCCACAGGGGCACCGACGTCGAATTCGCCCAGAGCATCTACGAACCGTTCGGCATCTCGCCCGTCGAACCCCTCACCTTCGGCGGTCTCTGCGTTTTCAGCAACATCTCCGGCTGCGCCGGTTTTGTCTGTGACGCTGTCGCCAGCGTAAACGCATCTACCAGAAACGGCACACGAAACGTCATCATCGCCGATTACACCTCCATCGATGGCCAATTCCCGCAAATTAAAGACCTTCTCACGATTGACAGGGCTGTCCGCGACCAGATAGAAATCGCCGAAAGCAGAAAAGTCGCCGACGAGATTCTCACGCTCCTGCCGAAATCCGATGCCGAAATCGCCTCGATGATTGAAAATGGCCGCCGAATCGCCCAGCATATGAGCTGGGATGTCGTCGTCAACGATTACCTCCTGCCGACTCTCAGAACAATCCTGCACGGTCATCCCGCGCCGCACCTTGTCGCAAAAAATTAGAATTTGAACGAGATGCTTATCTCACCCCAAAGTTCGTTTTCTCTATTGACCTTATCATCGAGCGAGACTTGATACTTAACCTCAGGTCTGACCGTCATCGCCCCATCCCTCCAATTCGTCCCTGCCCCGAAAACAACATCAGACCATTTGTGGTCCGCAACCAGCATACCATCGTTATAGACCGCTTCTGCCGAAAGAAAGGCCACCTGTTTTTCAACTCCTATCCCGAACACCCAAAACTCATAGTCTAATCCGAAAATATGTATCCAGCCTTCCTGGTCTTTGTTTGCTATGGTGCTCTTCGCCGGCCAAAGCTTGCCCACGTAATAACTCGGCACAAATCGGCTGTCCCCGAACATCAACACGCGTGGCCACGAGAGCTGCGCCCCAATTTCCTCCGCGTCACGTTCCGTCGACGGCATACTCACGAAGTCATAGTAAATCCAGTTGACCGTATATTTTGTAGCGTGCAGAGTGTCCCCCCACAGACAATCCGTGTATCCCACTATGTAGCGCATCTCCTGCGTATCACTCATGTGCTCCTTCAGCGCTGTTGAATACCAAACCGTCGTGCTAATTCCTGTGCCATACCAGTCCACGTTTACGCTCGGCTGTATTGCCCCATGGTCGTTGAGCATATCGAACCCTCGCCATATATATTCGCTCACAGCCGCCACTGTCGCCGTGACCGCGAGGTCCGTTCTTGTGTCCTGGGCTTTTTCATCTTCGCTCAGATACCTTTGTGCCCACTCATCCGCCCATGGCTTGGCTTGCGCAATCCCCGCCAGCATAATAACCGCCAAAATCGCCGTTACGAATTGCCGACCGTTTTTCATTATTCTCTCCTTTACCCTGTCAGATAATTTTAACACGCGGGGTATCTGTTCTTTTATCCCGCCTTTTTCTGTTTCCACGCCTCGATTCTACCCACCCCCGGAATCATTTTCAATCCGCTATCCATATTTTTCCTTATCCTAATCATTTAGCCCCTTGCACCGCAAGGGGTTTGCCATTGCGAGCGCAATCGAAGAATCTATTAAATTCACTCGACTTGGAACTGCCGTCAAAAGCTCACGCAATTAAATCTGCGAATACGCATTTTTACGCGAAAAACGCGAAAAAACGCGAAAAAAGTGTTTAAAAAAAGCCCGATTTTTTGAAATTTTTCGAAAAACAGCCCAGTTTTTTTCCTTTTAATGCGGTTTTTATCACCTCACCACAGAAAACTTTAGCCACAAAAAGGCACAGATTTTCGGCTGACAAAAGACGCGGATTTAGTTGCCGAGGCGGGCTCCTGCGCTTCGCTTGGTGTCGTCGTTAGTCGATAGTGGTTAGTCGTTAGTGGTTCGGAGTTCGGCGTCGGCAGGCCGTATAATTCGTAAACCATCTGGTCGATTTGATTCTCCAATTATTAATCTCTGCCCTCAAACATCTCAAATAAGCACTTATCGCCCATAAGCCGTATAGTTTCACCCAAAGCAACCACTGTTTTCTGATAATGCCTAATGTCGTCATACGAGAGTTTTCTTCCCCGCCTATCTTTAAGCCACTTTTCGCAAACCTGATAACCTCCTATAAGAAACTCCCACACATCTGGCCGAACACCTTCAAAGAATTGGTCCTTATTGATATAAATCTTTCCTTGCTCCGGCTTATCTGAGTTCGCTATATATTTAGGGTATCCCTCTTCAATAACCCCATTTCCTTCCACATCAAACAAAACCATTTGGTCAGCTTCCTCTAAAATATCCGCTTTCATCGAGTGTAGTCTGACCAACTGTCCACCAACTTCACGTACCTTCCGAAATATCTCCCTATTCTTCGGCCATGGCACACGCGGAAAATCTATCTTCAAAAACTCCGCATAACGGATCCGATATTCCGGCGAATGAAATACGCCATAGATGTAATCAAACACATCCTCTGGACCAAATGTTCCTTCCAAATCACCATTCCCTTCACAGACAAACGTCATTCCTACTCGCCTACCCAACTCCTCAACAAACTTACGTTTTATATTTGGGATCCGGTCCTCTTTACTAATAGCCCAGTCAGCTAAGTCCCAAACTTTCTGATTTACTGTCCCCGGATATAAATATAACGGGAAATTCATACTGCTTCCGCGATAAAAAAGATTATGATCACAAATCGCCCCTACGCAAAAAACAATGTCCCATCCACCGCTCGCAACGAGTCCTGCTCGCCCCACACAAAGCGCACGGTTGGTTTTTGCCAAATGTGACATAATTTCTGCTCGAGGCCAATCGACCATTATACTGGAATACAGAACAAAACGTTCGTCAAACGGTCGATATGCGTACTTGGAAATCCTGTCTTTCCATTCAGCATCATTCCTTAGTTTTATTCTTGCCTCTCCGAGAATCCATCCCCTTGTGTCACCTGGTGCATATTTATCCGAATTTTTTCGACCAAAATACTTCTCTCGCACTTCATCTTCACTTTTGGACAATGAGATAAAATCCTCAATTCGCTCTTTAAGTAACTCCCGCTCAAAATCTACAACAAGCCCGTCCCTAGAGGTTTGGACTCCGTTCGACCCAATAGCGAAAATATCGCTCACTTTCTCTCCACTCTTGTACTCTTCCTGATCCTCTTCATTCACCGGAATAAACTGATAGAAAGGAGCGCTTGGATCAATTTCTTTGTCGTAATCGGTTAAATCTATATTCATAAGCTTATCGTATTTATCTTCCCTCTTGCCCCAAATATCTCCATAAAATACTCGCGCTTTCTTACCCTTCTCTTGTTTCTTCACAAATATATTTATCGCTGTCCCCTGCGTAATATCAAAAACATTCTCATCTTTTTCTCCATGAGGGGTTATCTCCCTTCGTTTGCTATTCCCATGTAAATTCAGGATGTATATTTCGTCGAAACAATTCAACAGGTGGTAACGCATCCCACGGAATGTCGGACTATCCAAATAGCTATGATCTGTAATGAACGCTAAAATACCCTGTCCTGTCTGCTCTATACGCCGCTGCCCAAAACGTATGAACTTAACATAGTCATTCTTAATCCATATTTTTTTCTCCCCTAAATCCTTACCATCTATTTTTTTATATTCTTCTACCAATTTCGTAATCCATTCTCCACGATTTGCAGATATTCCAGCATAAGGCGGATTCCCCACAACCACCATTATTGGCAAATCTCTCTTTACTTCACTTGCAGCGATTGCTTCTTCACTTAACCACTGGGCAAAAAGTGCCTTCGAAGTTTTTTCCGCCTCTTCCAGTGTGTTTGTCAGATACACTCCTACACGTTCATCACTACCAAAATCATATCCTGTCTCAGCAAGTTCCAATCCTAGCTTCATATGGCAAATCGCATATGGTGCCATTTGGAGTTCGAATCCAAATAATCGAGGCAACAAATGGTCACGCACATAACCAGACCACATTCCTTTCTGTTGCTCGAATTTGCTGTGTATTAAGTCAATAGCTTCAAATAAAAATGTTCCTGTCCCCACCGCAGGATCTAGTATCAAAACCCGATGACATTCCTTTTCGCCCGTTTTTATCTTTGATTCATCAGCTATCCCTCGCTTCAGGCCGAATTTTCCCTTCAATATCCAATCAACGCTACGCACAATATACGAAACCACCGGGTCAGGGGTATAATACACTCCTCGACTTTTGCGAAGTTTCGGGTCATATTCTGCAAGAAACGTTTCGTAGAAATGCACAACTGGATCTCGTCTGTCCTTCTTCCTTGCAAAATCCCTCAGAATTACTTCCATCCGACATTCGCGCAAAAGCGAAACTACATCGTCCACCAGCCAAGCTATCCGGTCATCCAAATCCGGCCCTGCAATGTGCCCAAATAACTTACGCAAAAATGGATTCGTCTTTGGCAGTAAATATGCTGCGTCCTTTCTCGTGAATTCCCCCGGCTTGCCTTTCATCCCATGAAAACGCGCATATTTGTCTTCACCAAATATAGTAATATCTTCAATGCAACATGCAGCCGTGAATAACCCATAGCAAATCGTCTGTGCATACATATCCGCAAACTGCTCTTTCTTCAAATCATGTATCAGTACCTCTCGAAAAGCTTCTAATTGGTTATGCAGTGCACCTTTTTCTTCTTCCTGCTCAAAGGTCTTTACTGTCACGTCCCGCAAAAGTTGAGCCATATGTCCCATGCGAATCGCTAATTCTTTCGCACTGGTTATTTTCTCCGGCTCATGCTCCAAAAATGTTCTCAGTAATTCCGCAATCTCCTGCTTTCCTTTTTCCGTCGCCTCAAAAGCCCCGCCTTTACCTTCTCTCGCAAGTGTCGCTGTCTCCCGCAGTTCTCCATTTGTGTACCAACGAAACTCTATGTAGTCCGTAAGAATAAAATTATGCAAACTCGGCAGATAGCGTTTTTTAATCTGCTCGCTCTTTTCTTCTTTTTTAAGATCAACCCCGATATCTTTGCACTCGATATAACCTATTCTCAGATCCAAGTTTCCTTTTCTGCTTGATACGAGGATATCCGGCGCCCCGCATGCTATTTGCCTAGGCTCATTCGTTGCAGTTATGTTTTTCCCTAACGTCTCAATAAGTACCTTTAATGCAGGCCGATGTGTATGTTCTGTAGCATTACCTTTTAGATATGCTTTATTTATCTCGCTAAGATATTTATCAAAAGTATCCTCTGCCATGTTATTTCCTTAAAATGCCTTAATTTCCCAACCGCACAATAGCGGAAGGGGTGATATTCGTCAATAATATCCTGCGTAGCGGACAGCGTATAGCTGGTAGCGCTACGCGAGAAAGGAGAACAGTTGATAGTAGAAAGTTGAGATGATAAAATTGGATCCCCGGCGCTATGCGAGAAAGTTGAACAGTCGAGCATTTGAGGAGTAGAAAAACAGCGTTTTAGGGGTAGAAAGGTCCCTGAAAATATTTTTTAAAATTTCTTGATTCTTTCCTTGACGGTGGCCGTAATTGTAGTAGAATTGGTAGTCTCGATGGTCAAGCTAACAACGATGTTGCTTGGCCATTGGTGTCTTTACAAGACACGATTTTGTTCTTTTACAAGTGAACAGTTGAGCCAAACAGCAGCGAAAGTGCGATTTTGCTTCCGAATCCAATGTGGTTCGGAGGAATCGACACTTTCAATGTTGTGCCAATTACATATTGTGAGTGTTGAGCCTTTCATCCCTTAGGGGATGGAATTAACAAGACGACCACCGTCCGGCGACTAAATCGCCGGCGGATCGATGAATCAAACTGAAGGGTTTGATCCTGGCTCAGAACGAACGCTGGCGGCGTGGCTAAGACATGCAAGTCGCACGGACCGGTTTTTTGAGCAATCAGACGACC